>NZ_PTXN01000008.1 GCF_012726345.1 Marinomonas sp. UCMA 3892 | reverse complement strand
AGCTCAAAGTGAACGAAGAAAAGACGCACCTTACGCACAGTCGTGAGGGAGTGAAGTTTTTAGGCGTGGAGATCGGAAGTCGATATACCCGAATCCAAACCAAGAAACTGGACTTGTTCAAACAACGGCTTAAGCAGATGACGAAACGAAACGGCGGTAAACCGTTGAGTGATGTGATCAAACAGCTGAATCCGCTATTAAGAGGGTTCAGACAGTACTTCAGGATTGCCAATGCGAGTGGTGAATTCAAGAAAATCGCCCAATGGTTAAGGAGACGGCTTCGCAGTGCTCAACTAAAATTATGGAAGAAACCTAAACGGCTGCATCGAAGGCTCAAGCAACTGGGCTACAAGCCGCCGTTTAAGTACATCTCGATGACCAGTTGGAGAAATGCAGCGAGTCCATTAGCCAGCCACGCGATGCCAAACAAATGGTTCGATGAGCAAGGTTTGGTGAATCTTGAAGAAGTGAGAACGGGGTATGTGTTCAGTGTTTATACTGAATGGAAGTTTGCATGAGCCGTATACGAGGTCCGTACGTACGGTTCTGTGAGAGGGATGAGGCGGCAACGCCTCACCCTACTCGATATTAAATACTTTTGCAGGATAAGCCTACATAAAAGCGTTGTCTGTCACACTATGATCCGTTGAATCTTTCACTGCGGTAAGACCCGGAACCTTCTCCATCAAAGTTTTCTCAACACCTTCTTTAAGAGTCAGATCAACCGCACTACAACCCTGGCAGCCGCCACCAAATTTCAATACAGCCACTTTACCATCGATCACTTCAAGCAAACTTACTTCGCCACCATGAGCCGCTAAACCTGGATTGATATCAGAATAAAGTACGTAATTGATTTGATCTTCAATTGGACTATCTGCCGTTACTTTTGGCATTTTGGCATTAGGCGCTTTAATAGTTAACTGACCGCCCATTTTTTCAGTAGCGTAATCAACAAAAGCTTCATCCAAAAAGTTTACAGAATTTTTTTCGATGTACACTTTTAACTTAGGCAAATTCAAGATTTCGTCTGTCTCATTCACTTCATCTGGACGACAATAAGCAAGACAGGTTTCAGCATAAGGCGTACCCGGTTGCTGGATAAAAATTCGCACAGCAATACCTTCTACACCTTGTTTTTCCAGCAAAGAAGAAAGATATTCTTGGGCACCATCGGTAATTGTAATATTCATAATAACCCTTTCAAAATCTACATAACGATCAATGAGAGTTATATTACAGGAGATAAAGAGCAAAGCCAAAGACCAAGTAAAAAAGTAGGGTATTTTTCCTCTTTCTATATATACCTTTTTCTTACAAAGAGATTCCGAATAAGCCTTATTATGAAAACCACTAAAGATATAGGTAAATATTCATTTTTAGAATAAAGGATATTTGCTACCATGCTTCAACTAAAACTTATTAACCACGGTTCATATCACTATGTATCAATACGACGCCATTGACCAACAGCTTGTTGAAGAGCGTGTAGCACAATTTCGCGACCAAACACGCCGCTATCTAAATCAAGAATTAAGCGAGCAGGAATTTCTTCCACTTCGCCTACAAAACGGCCTCTATGTTCAGCGCTACGCACCAATGCTACGCATTGCTATCCCATATGGAATGCTTTCTAGCACTCAATTACGTAAATTAGCCGATATTAGTTGCCGTTATGACCGATCATACGGGCACTTTAGTACCCGCCAGAATTTACAATTAAATTGGCCAAAAATAGAAGACGTCCCTGATATTCTAGCAGAACTTGCTGAAGTACAGATGCACGCTACTCAAACCAGTGGCAACTGTATACGCAATACAACAACAGACCAATACGCTGGCGTTATCTCTGATGAAGTCGTTGACCCACGCCCATACTGTGAATTGATTCGTCAGTGGTCTACTTTCCACCCTGAATTCGCATTCCTTCCTCGTAAATTTAAGATTGCAGTAAACGCTACTGAATCTGCTGATCGTGCTGCCGTACAGGTTCATGACATTGGTTTGCAAATCCGAAAAAATGATGCTGGTGAGATTGGCTTTAAAGTCATGGTTGGTGGCGGTCTAGGTCGCACTCCAATGGTTGGTGTTACAATCAGTGAGTTCATTCCTCGCGTGGACCTACTCACCTATTTAGATGCCATTATTCGCGTATACAACCAACAGGGCCGCCGCGACAATAAGTACAAAGCACGCATTAAAATATTAGTCAAAGCATTAGGCATCGAAGAATTCCGTAGTCGTGTAGAAGCCGAATGGCAACACCTAAGAGGCAAAGAAAGCACTGTTCCGATGAGTGAATTCGAGCGTCTTCAAGGCTTTTTTAGCGAACCAAACTATGAAACACTAGAAAACAACCCAGCTAGCCTAACAAACAAACTTGCGGATAGCGCAGGCTTTGCACGCTGGTTTGAACGTAATACTTTCGAACACAAAAAAGCAGGCTACCGCATAGTAACACTGACACTCAAAAAAGCAGGTCAGGCACCAGGTGATGCAACCGCTGAACAAATGCAAAGAGCCGCGGATCTTGCCGATCAATTCAGTTTCAGTGAATTACGTGTAAGCCATGAGCAAAACCTAGTACTTGCAGATGTTCGTCAAGATCAATTAGTAGAGCTTTGGGAAGCCGCAAAAGAAGCTGGTTTTGCCACACCAACACTTGGCTTGTTAACTGATATGATCTGCTGCCCTGGCGGCGATTTCTGTGCTTTAGCAAATGCGAAATCCATTCCGATTGCTGCACAGATCCAAGAAACTTTTAATGACCTTGATTACCTATATGACTTGGGAAATATTGATTTGAATATTTCAGGTTGTATGAATGCTTGTGGCCACCACCATGTTGGAAATATTGGCATTCTAGGTGTAGACAAGAAAGGTGAAGAATTCTATCAAATTTCGATCGGTGGCGCTTCAGGGCACGATGCAAGTATTGGCAAGATCCTTGGTCCGTCATTTGCTCAAGAAGAAATCAGCAGCGTTATTCAAAAGCTGATGAATGTTTATGTAGAAAATCGCTCTGAAGAAGAACGTTTTATCGACACTTATCGCCGCGTTGGCATCACACCATTTAAAGAGGCCGCTTATGCCAAAGCTAATTAAAAACGGCGAAATAATCAACAACAACTACAATTGGTTACAAGATGCCGAACAAGCAGCAACGCCAGACAGCATCGTGGCTGCGCAAAAATGGCTTTCTGAAAAAGAAAGCATCGGTAAAGTAGCTGGAATTTGGCTGGAAGCTGGTGACGGCGTTGAGTTCTTACAAGACGTGGACTTGAGTCAATTTGATGTTATTGGTGTGAATTTTCCAGCATTTACTGATGGCAGAGGCTTCTCCTATGCACGTCTTCTAAGAGAAAGATTAAATTACCAAGGTGAAATTAGAGCACTTGGCAATTTTATCCCTGACCAATTGGGTTACCTTTTACGCGTTGGATTTAACAGTTTCCAATTTAACGAAGAAGTGGACTTAGAAAAAGCTCTTGACCTACATAAGCCATTCTCAATCGCTTATCAGGGTGATGTATCAGACCCCAGACCTCTATTCTTGCGTCGCTAGACAAAACATTTTCAATAAACTAACAAGAAAAGGCCATTACGATGGCCTTTTCTATTGCGTATTGGACGCCTCATCATTATCGTACTAAACACATAAAGTGATTGATTGTTAAAGGAACTTGACGTGTCTAAAATACGCATTACCAGCCTAATTATTGGCGCACTACTTTCTGCCACTGCGCATTCTGCGACAGTATATATTTCCGACATCCAATTTGTTGCCATCCGTGAGGGACTAGATAACAACACAAGAGCAGTAGAAAGAGGCTTAAAAAGTGGAACGCCATTAGTAGTTTTAGAGCAAAACGATGGCTATACGAAAGTTCGTACGCCAAGCGGCAATGAAGGCTGGGTTGCGGATTATTTTCTTAGCGAAGATATGGTAACAAGAGATCAGCTGGAAACTCTACAGACTCGGTTAAATAAAAGTACCGAAAGCAGAACCGAAATTGCCGATGCTCTAAAAATCAGCCAACAAAAAATTCAAGAGCTAAATAGCGTAAACTCTGCACTTCAGGGCGAGAACGAATCACTAAAACAACAACTACAAAATGCCGCTGAACTATCAGAAAAGGCACAAGCCATCGTATCTCAAAACGAAGATGTTAGTTATCAAATAGCTACACTCAAACAGCAAGCAAGCACAGCGATAGCTCAAGCAGAGAAACTACAAGATACGACTGAGCAAAAATGGTTTATGATCGGTGGAGCCACCCTTTTTGGTGGCTTACTACTTGGCATACTCCTACCTATGTTAAAACGCAAAAAAAGCAGCACAGGCTCTTGGTCGTAATGTAGAGAGCTGCGCTTTATATAAGGTTTTATCTTTATAAAGGATAATTAATGGAAGCATCGATAGTACACTCCTTCTTTTTAATATTTGCAGGAGCGGCAGTCGTTGCTTCCATAGCCTTATACACAAGACAGCCTATGATTATCGCCTACATTGCCCTTGGCGTTTTATTTGGCCCCTCTGCACTATCCCTTATTAACGAACCAAAACTAATGGACGAGATGAGCCATATTGGCATCATCTTCTTACTCTTTCTACTTGGCTTAGATATGCAGCCAAGTCATTTAATAAACATGCTCAAAAAAGCATCATGGATCGCCCTACTTAGCTCCGCTGCTTTTGCAGCTTTAGGATATGGGGTAGCCATACTTTACGGCTATAGCAACACAGAAAGTTTAATCATTGGCCTTGCAATGATGTTCTCCAGCACAATTGTTTGCATCAAACTACTTCCAACTACCGTTTTACATCACAAACATACAGGAGAACTTGTAGTCGGTTTATTGCTATTACAAGATATGATAGCAATCGCAGTATTATTGGTACTGCATAGCATTTCCGGCAACGAAAGTATTGACGCAATACATTATATAAAACCTCTAATTGAATTACCGCTACTTGTCGCTTGCGCCTTCCTGTTCGTAAAATATATTTTGCTAAAGCTAATTACTCGATTTGACCGATTCCATGAGTATATTTTCTTGGTTTCTATTGGGTGGTGTCTATCCATGGCCGTACTGGCTGAGATAGCAGGTTTATCAGCAGAAATGGGGGCCTTCATAGCTGGCGTCGCATTAGCAACCAGCCCAATTTCTCAATACATAGCTACTCATCTAAAACCACTAAGAGATTTCTTCTTAATTTTGTTTTTCTTTAGTATTGGTGCGAGCTTTAATCTTGATCTACTAGGCCTCGTCATCGTGCCCGCCTTAATATTGGCCATTAGCTCAATGCTTATCAAACCTGTAGTATTTCGCTACCTACTGAAAGGCATAAAAGAAGATGCAAGCACTTCTTGGGAGGTTGGCTTTCGCTTAGGGCAAATAAGTGAGTTTTCGCTGCTAATTGCTTATCTAGCAGCCAACATAGGCCTAATTGGTAAAGAAGCTTCCCATGTCATACAGGCCACAGCTATTCTTAGTTTTGCGCTATCAACCTATATTGTCATTTTAAACTTCCCCAACCCTATTGCCATATCAGATCGTCTGCGACGAGATTAGAGCAATTCCGCTGTTTTTGCTCCTTATTAAAAGATCTTCTGCCACTTTTATAAAATGCTTTTATCTTGCCTCTTTCTTTAAGTACATAAAATATAATAGAATAGCGCGAAATACCTGACTACAAATGCAAAAAGTCTTGTATACTAACGCGCAAATTTCGTCCTCACTTATTTAGAGTAATGTAATGGCTGACTTATCAAAATACAGAAACATAGGTATTTTTGCTCACGTTGACGCGGGCAAAACTACTACTACAGAACGTATTCTTAAACTTACTGGTAGAATCCATAAGTTAGGTGAAACTCACGAAGGTGAATCAACTACTGACTTCATGGAACAAGAAGCTGAACGTGGTATTACCATCCAGTCTGCGGCTGTAAGTTGTTTCTGGAAAGATCATCGCTTTAACGTTATCGACACACCTGGACACGTAGACTTCACAGTAGAAGTATATCGCTCACTAAAAGTTCTTGATGGCGGTATCGGTGTATTCTGTGGTTCTGGCGGTGTAGAGCCACAGTCAGAAACTAACTGGCGTTATGCGAACGATTCTGAAGTTGCACGTTTGATTTTCGTAAACAAATTGGACCGCTTAGGCGCTAACTTCTATACCGTAACTGAACAAGTTAAAAAAGTACTAGGTGCAACGCCACTAGTCATGGTTCTGCCTATTGGTACAGAAGATGAGTTCTCAGGTGTTGTAGATCTATTAACTCGTAAAGCTTACATCTGGGATGAGTCTGGTTTACCAGAAAACTACAGCATTGAAGATGTTCCTGCTGACATGGTTGACCAAGTTGAAGAATACCGTGAAAAGCTATTAGAAACTGCTGTTGAGCAAGATGATGATTTAATGATGGCCTACATGGATGGCGAAGAGCCTTCTATGGAAGACCTAAAACGCTGTATCCGTAAAGGTACTCGTGACCTTGCTTTCTTCCCAACATACTGCGGCTCTGCCTTTAAAAACAAAGGCATGCAACTTCTTCTTGACGCTGTTGTTGACTACCTACCAAGCCCAACTGAAGTAGATCCTCAAGATCTTACAGACGAGGAAGGTGTTCCAACTGGCGAGAAAGCAATAGTATCTGCTGACGAGCCTCTTAAAGCTCTTGCATTTAAAATCATGGACGACCGTTTTGGCGCTCTTACTTTCGTACGTATCTACTCAGGCGTACTAAACAAAGGCGATACAATCCTTAACAGCTTCACAGGTAAAACTGAACGCGTTGGCCGCATGGTTGAGATGCATGCAAACGACCGTAATGAAATCAGCACTGCACAAGCTGGTGACATCATCGCAATCGTTGGTATGAAAAACGTACAAACTGGTCATACTATCTGTGATCCTAAGCACCCTTGTACTCTTGAAGCAATGGTTTTCCCTGAGCCAGTAATCTCCATCTCCGTTACGCCAAAAGACAAAGGCGGCAACGAAAAAATGGGTATTGCAATTGGTAAAATGGTTGCAGAAGATCCAACTTTCCGCGTTGAAACTGACATTGATTCTGGTGAAACCATCCTTAAAGGCATGGGCGAACTTCACCTAGACATCAAAGTAGACATTTTGAAACGTACTTATGGCGTTGATCTAATTGTTGGTCAGCCACAAGTAGCTTACCGTGAGACTATCACGAAGAGCGTTGAAGACACTTACACTCACAAGAAACAATCTGGTGGTTCTGGTCAGTTCGGTAAAATCGACTACCGCATCAAACCTGGTGAAGTGGGTTCTGGCTTCAAGTTCACATCTACAGTTGTTGGTGGTAACGTACCAAAAGAATTCTTCCCTGCTGTAGAAAAAGGCTTCAAGTCTATGATGAACCAAGGTGTTCTAGCAGGCTTCCCTGTTCTAGACATCGAAGTTGAATTGTTCGACGGTGGATTCCACGCAGTTGACTCTTCTGCAATTGCTTTCGAAATCGCTGCTAAAGGCGCTTTCCGTCAGTCAATTCCAAAAGCAGGTCCACAGTTGATCGAACCAATCATGAAAGTTGACGTGTTCACTCCAGATGACCACGTTGGTGATGTTATCGGTGACTTGAACCGTCGTCGCGGCATGATCAAAGACCAAGAGAAAGGTTTGACTGGTGTTCGCATCAAAGCAGACGTTCCTCTATCTGAGATGTTTGGTTACATCAGTACTCTACGTACAATGACTTCAGGTCGTGGTCAGTTCTCTATGGAGTTCTCTCACTACATGCCATGTCCTTCTAACGTAGCTGAAACTGTTATCGCTGCCGTTAAAGAGAAGAAAGAAAGAGAAAAGAACTAAGTTCTAGTTTTCTAATCTCTAAAAAAACCCGATGCACAATGTGCATCGGGTTTTTTATTGCCCCTTTACCCAGCAAAATTTTAAAGACATAAAAAAAGCGCCGAAGCGCTTTTCAAATTTCATATCAAAACCAATCATCCACCCATTAAAACGGAACAGGATATTCTTTAAAGACCACCATGATATCCTTCAAAGCTTCTTCAGACAGTGTCATATCAAAAGCAGCCATATCTTCTTTCAGCTGCTCAAGAGACGTTGCACCAATGATAGTTGAACTAACACCGTCAACTTGATCACACCACGCCAATGCAAGCTGAGCAGCAGTAAAGCCATATTTCTTAGCCACTTCCATGTAAGCGGCAACCGCTTTCTCAACCAGAGGTGTATCTCGGAAAATACCGTTACGCTGCGCATAGGTCCAACGACTTCCCTCTGGACGAGCACCACCAAGATATTTACCTGTTAAAGCACCAGCAGCCAAAGGCGACCAAGGCAAGTACGCCACATCCTCATGCACACAATTTTCAACCAAATAAGGCCAATCTTTTGTGTGCAACAAGCTAAATTCATTTTGAATAGACGCAACTCGAGGCAAACCATGTTTATCACTTAAACGAATAAACTCATTTATCCCCCAAGTTGTGTCATCAGATAAACCAAAGTGGCGAATCTTACCTGCTTTAATACAAGCATCTAATCCTTGAAGGATATCTAAGATCTGAGCAGACTGCTCATCGCGGTCAACATCGGTAAAACTAATAACCCCAGGGAAATGTTTCGCAAAATGAGGAGTAGAACGATTTGGCCAATGAAGCTGATAAAGATCAATATAATCTGTCTGCAAACGCTTTAAAGAAGCATCTACGGCTTCAATCACTGTTTTACCAGAAATATTGCTTCCATCACGAACGTACTCCATTCCTGGGCCGGCAATTTTAGTAGCAAGAATAAACTCTTCACGACGCGATGGATTGCGAGAAAGCCAATCACCAATAATAGTTTCTGTTTTACCATAAGACTCAGGCGTTGGCGGTACAGAATACATTTCAGCAGTGTCGATGAAATTCACACCATTTGCTAAAGCGTATTCAATTTGAACATCAGCATCAGCTTGATTGTTTTGAGTACCCCAAGTCATGGTACCAAGACATACGCGAGAAACTTCTAAGCCGGTTCGGCCAAGTGGAACATATTTCATTATATTAACCCTTCATATTCTAGCGACACATACAAGATGCAAAAAATAACCAAAGGGTCAATGTAATAAATTTTTGGCTTAGTAGCTAGTTTTATCAATGAAAACAATAAGGACCTAACTAAAACAATCTAATAAGCAACAACTCTAGTTATCAAGCAATGACTCATAGCGCTGGTCCGTCAATGTCTTCAAAAACGCAACAATGGCATCTACTCTTTGATCGGATAAGGCAGGACCCTTTTGCAGATTCACCAAGTCAATATTTTCCGCCACTTCAGGCTCAGCCCAAGGCTTACCTGTTTCAGGGTTTATTGTACGCCTTGGATTATTATATTTATCATAAAACAGCACTACGGCTCGAAGGTCTTTAAACACACCATTATGCATATATGGCCCTGTTACGGCCACATTCCGCAAAGACGGCACTTTAAATTTACCAGCTTGATTAGGATCATCTATGGACGGATTATCCAATAATCCAAGATCTTTTTTATTACCATTGTGTACCATTAGGTCAGGGTTAGACGGCACACCAATATTACGATATTCGTAATTACTGAAAGTTTCCTGAGGGTTAAGTGGCGAAGTATTTAACTGATGACAAGCATTACAGTTGGTAAACTGCTGAGAGAAAAATAAGGTTTTTCCAAGTTCCTCTTGAGGCGTCAATTTTATCTCGCCACGTAAAGCTCGATCATATCTAGAGTCAAAAGGCATAAACATAGCCGTTTTTTCAAACGTCGCAATTGCATTTGTAATTGCGGCATACCCCTTTATCGAGTCATTTAAAATATCCTGCCCATAAATAGAATCAAACAAGCCTTGATAGCGCTCATTTTCTTTCACCCTATTAACAACCGCTGCACTGTCTGGCAAGGCCATTTCTAAAGGATTTAAGAATGGTCCTTCTGCTTGTTGCGCTAAACCAGAGGCACGACCATCTAGAAACTGACCGCCACGATATTCACCATTAGACATACGATGAAAAGCCGGAGCAAATGCAGCATAGGCGGCAGTCGGTGTATTGCGGCTCCCCATGGACAATCTATCACTCCCCAACGAAACCGCACCAAACAACGCATCTTGTCTTTTGTCTACAAATCCGTTTGCGATATCATGACAGGTCCCACAAGACTGGTTACGCTCTTTAGATAAATTCGTATCAAAAAATAGCTGCGCGCCCAACATCGCTTTAGGATCTGTCATTGCAACAGGAAGCTCAGGAGAGGAACTAGTCGGCTTAACTTGCGAAACAACTTGCTTAGGCTCACTGCAAGCAGCTAGAAACAAAGAAACAGCCATCACACCTAAAGAAAGACGCAACATATTATTCTACTCTAACAATCAAAAAAGAATGATTCGCATCATACACCCATGCAAACCTGAGTGAAACAATGACGACAATCGAACAATAATTCGTCACAAAAAAAAGCGCAAAACAAGACATATATCAATTGTCTCATTGAGCGCTCTCTTATTTATTACCGACCACTTACCGAAGCACTAATTCTGCTCTGGCAAGGTCACATTTAACTCTAATATTGAACAATCATCGGTATTGTCTAATTGTATCTGCACATCCTCATTGCCGATGTTTACATACTTACGAATCACATCAATGATTTCTTGCTGCATCTGTGGCAAATAATCTGGCTGATGGCGTTTACTACGCTCATGAGCAACAATAATCTGCAATCGATCCTTGGCAACAGAAGCGGAGCTAGGCGCGCTTTTGCTTTTAAAATAGTCAAAAATTCCCACTCTAACCTCCTAACAAACGTTTGATAAAACCTTTTTTCTGGACCTCTAAGAAGCGCAAAGGACGCTCCTCGCCCATCAATCGGTCAACAGCGTCCATATAGGCAAGACCGGCTTCAGAATCTGTGTCTAAAATAACTGGTGTCCCTTGGTTTGAAGCTTTCAAAACAGCCTCTGACTCAGGAATAACACCCAGTAATGGAATTGCTAAAATATCCTCAACATCAGAGACACTTAGCATTTCACCTAACGCAACACGGCCAGGGTGGTACCGTGTTAGAAGAAGATGTTCTTCGATTGGCTCTTTACCATCTTCTGCACGTTTAGACTTACTTTGCAGAATACCCAAAATACGATCCGAGTCACGCACAGAAGACACTTCAGGATTAGTAACAACGATGGCTGCATCAGCAAAATATAGCGCCATCTGAGCGCCCTTCTCAATACCTGCAGGCGAATCGCAGATAATGTATTCAAAGTCCTTAGCAAGCTCCTCAAGAACCCCCTGAACCCCTTCAATAGTTAATGCATCTTTGTCGCGGGTTTGCGACGCTGGCAAAATAAACAAATCCTTTGTACGTTTATCTTTGATTAAAGCCTGAGATAAAGTCGCTTCTTTGTTTATGACATTCACGAAGTCATAAACTACTCGACGCTCACAACCCATAATCAAGTCTAGATTACGTAAACCCACATCGAAATCTATAATTACCGTTTTATGACCTTTTAACGCAATACCAGTCCCAATAGCAGCACTGGATGTTGTCTTGCCGACACCACCCTTGCCCGAGGTGACTACTATAATCTTTGCCAATGTTGTATCCCCCGATAAACTCACACTGAGTCTACCTAACTAATTAAATGAATAATAAATCTTAAAGCGGTACGATTTCTAAGCTATCGTCAACTAATAACACTTGAGCGCTGTCTTTCCAAACGATATTTTGCAGCGCATCGCTCAACATAAAATTACCGGCAATGGAAACCAGTTCTGCCTCCATGCTTTTACAAAAAATTCGCGCGTCTGCATCACCTTTTACACCAGCCAATGCACGACCACGTAATGCCCCGTAAACGTGAATATTTCCATCAGCAAGCACTTCAGCACCAGCACTAACCTGATTAAGGATAATTAAGTCGCCTTCTGCATAAACTTGCTGACCAGAACGAATTGGTTTAGTAATCACCTTGGTAGCTTGTGGTACTAAGCGTTCTTCAACCACGGTCTTCACCACCACATCTGGGCTAGTTTCTTCCTTCACAGCAGGAGAGATATTAATTGGTCTTGCTTTACTTGCCGGCAATAGAGGAATAGTTACCGAAGCATTCCAAACAGGTAATGCCTCGGGATCGCAACGCCAACCAATTACACCAAGCCCAAGAGCGCTAACCGATTGAATCAGCACCTCGAATTCTTCTAACCTGATACCACGCTTCATTTTCGAAATATCAATAATGATCGGCGCTTGATTAAAAAAATGCGGGACCTGATCAATCTTCTCTTTTAAATGAAATACAATGTCATCTAATGAAAAGGTTTGAATTTCTAATAAAACCGTTGTAACGACACTTCCTTTAAGTCGGAAGCCTGAGTCTGTCATGCAAACTGTCCTTTTTTAAATAGCTTAAATACTGAAAAGCCGCACAGAACTTTCATCATCAGCGTTAAAAATCTATTCTATCAAGCTGAATGATTAAAGAAAGCCACCACTACAATGTCTTTACACTTACATAAATGCCCATACCGCTCTCTTGTAGTGCTAAGAATAACGCAAAATGAGCAATAATGAACGTAAGATTAAGCATTTGATTTAATTAATATTTTACAACTTACTTACATAGTTGTTCCCACAAATCTGGGGAAAACTTTTGCACCAATAACAGTCAGTAAATATACCGATTCACATCTCACTCTTCTGTTGAATGCACAGCAAATCCAGCAGAAAGACGACTCACCCCCAAACCACTTTGTTTTGTTAACTTAATTTGCACCGGAATACGTTCTTTCAGAGCATTGATATGACTAATAATACCGATGGTTTTACCAGATGAATGCAAGTTATCCAAAGCATCAAGGGCCGACTCTAACGTCTCGCTATCCAAAGTGCCGAAACCTTCATCTAAGAATAACGAATCGATACTGGTCTTATGAGACACCAAATCAGACAAAGCCAAGGCAAGCGCTAGACTCACCAAGAAAGACTCGCCACCAGACAGCGTTTTCGTATCACGCGATGCATTCGCCTGCCAGGTATCCACAACAAGCAATGACAAAGCATCTTCGTTACGCATTAATTGATAACGCCGATGCAAAATATCCAAGTGTTGATTGGCCAAGTACACCAAATGATCCAATGTGAGACTTTGCGCAAAACGGCGGAACTTCGCCCCATCAGCTGAACCAATCAAATGATTCAAGCGCTCCAGATGCACAAACGAGCCTCGACGAGCCTCTAGAGCCTCTTTAGATTTGGCAACCTGATCCCTTCGCTGAACTTCTTCTTGAATCTGTTGTGTTATCACTCCCCATTGACGATGCAGAGCTTGGCGCTCTAAATCAAGCTCTGCATATTTTTCTTCCAGCTCTTCAAGAGAAGACTTTTCAAAGACTGAGCCGTCAAAAGCAGCACCGCCAAAAACAGCAAGCTTGAACTTGCTTTCGGTATGCTTAAGCAAGGATTCCTCAGATTGATTTAATAATGTATGTAATCGAGAAACCGCTTCTTGTAACTTCTTCTGCACCTCTTGACGTTGGCTAACTTCCTCGGTGGATAAACTTGCTTGCAACCAAACCACCTCACTTTCAAAACCCGTCTCAGCTAAACGTTTTTGCCAATGGGACAACGCTGCCTCATATTCTGACGCTAATGAGAGTTGAGTTTTATTAAGAGCTTCCAACGTAGCATTACTAGACGCCAACGCCTGAGCAACTTGCTGCCGCTCAGATTCGACCTTATCTAACATTTGATGAGCATGATCATTCTGAGATTGCATTTCTTGACGAAGTTCACCAATACTCTTGCCACCTAAAAGTTCATGTAACTGTTCAGCAATGACTTTTAAGCTCGTATCAAATTCAACGACCTTGTCACGAGTTTCAGCCTGCAATTGCTGACTCTCTTTTAACGCAGCTTGAAGACCTTGGCATTCGTAAGAAAGCTGCTCACGCTGTTGCAACAGAGCATCGTAACCCGTTTTGCTGTCACGCCATTGAGTCATCGCGTCCTGCAACTGCACCAATGCTTCTGTCAAAGACAAGTCAAAGTAACTTTCAGGAACCCCCGCTTGTTGCATTTCATTGCGCAAATGCCCGATGATTTGTTCTTGCTCGCCTTTCTTGCTTATTAAATTTTGTTGATGCGTTTCTAACGCTTGCCACAGCAACTGGCACTGCGACTCATCTTTCGTCACTTGCTGTTGCATTGTTTGATGTCGAACATTCAGGTTCTGCAATTCTGCTTCTAATACCAGACGAGATTGCTGAAGCGCTTCTAACTTAGGAGCGATTTCTTGCAAAACATTCCAGTCTTGATTAACACGCTGCACTAAACTCGACACTTGCCCTTTATCAAACAGATTAAAACTGGCATCTTGGCTGTTCACATAGTGATTAAGTGATGCTAGCCATTCTTTCAGCTCATTTTCTGCCGTAATCAGACTTTCAGTTAATTGCTGACGTCGAGTTTGTCCAGAGGTTAATTCTCGCTGCATGGATTCCAAATCAGCCGCCAACTGCATTCCTTGCCCCTTAAGGCTATCTAACTCTTTGCCTAAGCGAGAAAACTCTTCCTGACTGCCAGAATCCGCTTGGTATAAGGCATTAGCAAGATCATGTTCCGCAGAGCCACATAACGGACAAGCATCTTGCTCACCAAGTTCATTACGCAGCTGTGTAAGCGCGACAATATGACGTTCGGCCTCAGCCAGTTTTTCAACCGATTTTTGATGACGGAATTTGTCTTTGTAAGCTTGTCTTTGTTGCTCCAACTGGCTTTGCTGTTGCTGAATACCATTTGTCATTGCATTCAGAATAGCGTCTAGCTCTGCAAGTTGCGATTGCTGTTCTTGATATTGATGAAACTGCTTCCAAAGGGACTGAGCATTATACTGAGCACGTTCAATCTGATGATAGCTTTTCTGCCAATCAGCATAATCGCGTTGCGATGATAACTGCATAAAAGTATCAAGGGTGTTCTGTAACGCTTGTTGGCGATCAAGCATACCTGCTTGGTCTTGCTCTAACTTAGCTTGATTCGACGCATAAGACGAACGAGCGACATCATAGGATTTTGTAGTAGAGGCAATATTGCTTTCTAACTCGGCAACGGCTTGGGTATTCGCGGCAATGCTTTGAGCTTGATGTTGCCAACTAGACAACTGATTTTCGATTTTCTCCGGTGACGTCCAGCGACTTAAAATAGCTTTGCTATCTTCGCAAGCTTTATCAATATCAGTTTGTTTATCTGTTACAGTTTTTAACTGTGACTGCTGACTTTCAACTTTTTCTGAGGCTTGTTTTAATCGAGCCACAACGTCTTGATGTTGCGCCTTCATGCTTTCTTGGCGAGACAAGATGGGCTGAATTTCATCATTAATCTTATTGTTCAACGCATCTAATTCAGTACGAGCATTGACTAAGTTCGCTTTTGCCTGTTCAACCGACTCAGTGAGAATTTGACTTTGTTTAAGCTGTGCTTGTTGCGTTTCAGTATATTGCGCAATATCAGCTTGATTCTGATCCAAACGAGATTTTAAGCCTTGCTGTTTTTCATAATCAGGCTGTAAAACTTGCGCAGTCAGCGCCTGTTCAAGTTGCCGCTGTTGAGGTGCAAAATCAGCAAGCGCCTGATTCGCTTCATCGACTTGTTGTTGATAGATAACCACTTGCTCATGCAATTTCTGCTCAGTACGGCGCCATTCAAGTACGGTTCGATGCGTCTTTAATGACTGTGCATTGGCTTTCTCTTTGGCTTCAAAACTCGATTCGGTTTGCTTTAATTCAGCAAAAGCCTCGTTAGTTAGTAATTGAGTCTGCTCATTGAAGCTTTCTAGCGCCGCAATAGATTGCTTTTCTTGCTTATGCTTATCAAACACCCACTTAGACACATCACCGTAAATCTCCGTGCCTGTTAGCTCTTCTAGCAACTCAGCTCTGTCATTAGCAGAAGCATTCAAGAAGGCCGAAAAACCGCCTTGAGCGAGCAGCATAGACTTGGTAAAACGAGAAAAGTCCAGCCCCGTAATTTCAGCAATTTTATCGATCTTCTCGTTTATCTTAGTGGTAATTATGGTGCCATCACGCTCGCATAACTCGCACGTCATTGGCTGTAGCTTGCCGTCACTTTGACCTCGGGCGCGTCTTTGCCCCCAAAACGCGCGATAGCCTTTTCCTTTTATTTCAAACTCCACTTCCGCCAAACACTCAGACGTATGACGTGTCATCACATCATTCTGACTCGGTGAGACTTTCAAACGCGGTGTTTCATGGTACAAAGCCAAACAGATCGCATCCAATAACGTCGACTTACCCGCGCCTGTTGGCCCAACAATGGCAAATACACCCGCGTCATCAAAAGGCGCTTTGGTAAAATCAATTTCCCATTCGCCTTTAAGGGAATTCAAATTCTTCAGGCGCAGTTTGCAAATTTTCATGATTGCTTCTCCTCGCCTTCTTGTTGATGCTCTTCCAATTCCACTAGGCAAGTTTGAAACAACTCAGTCAACATTTTGCTTTCTTCTTCATCCAGCTCTAAATTCGATTTAAGACTCTGCTGAAACACATCACCAACAGTTAATTCCGACAATGTTTTACGTGCCTCGAAACCTTCGTTCTTTTTCTCTACCGCGCTGCGACGCATAACCCTCAGTAACTCAATTGGCTTACCGTCAATGACTTCTAACAAACGCTTATGCACATCGCTCAGATACTCGTCGGCAATGACCGTCACTTCCAACCAAAGCGTTTTATCTTCCGCCAACTCTAACGCAGAAATCTGCTTAATGACCTCCTTCAAGTTGCCCTTCAAACTCGCCATTGGCTGAAAATTAGGAATCGTCACTAATTGAACAGGATCGGTCGGCTCAGCAAACAAGTCTTCAACAAAAGTGTCTTCACCTAATAAATCGGTATCGAACATAACCAAAGTCTTATCACGACCCAGCTCATCAAAGCTCAGTGGAATCGGCGAACCACTGTAACGGAACCGACCACTTTTACTAATCGGCTGAGCTCGGTGAATATGCCCAAGAGCAAGGTAATCAAACGCCGGAAACACCGACGTAGGCAAAGCTTCCAAAGTACCCACATAAAGATCACGCACCGACTCGCTCACTTGTCCGCCCACTGCGGTCAAATGCCCGGTACCAATAATCGGCACAGGTGTTTTCAGTGCTTTGTTTTTCTCACAAGCTGCTTCATAAACTCGCTGATAAAAATCACCAATCATCTGCAATAAACTAAGCTTCTTATCTTGCTCAGACTGCCCAGCAACACTTTGCATTACATCTTTTGGGCGTAAATACGGCACAGCACACACCCAAGCAGCAACCTCGCCCTTTTTGTCTTTAAGCGGAATAACATGAGATTCGATATCCTCAAGGTTCGCCTGACTAGACACTTGCGTATCCAGATACGTCAGCAAGCTCTTGGATTCATTTAGCATACTAACGGAATCATGATTACCCGCGACAATCACCAACTGACATTGACGCGCCTTCATGTCCAAAACTAATTGGTGATACATTTCCCGCGCATAACTTGGTGGCGAACCAGTATCGAACACATCGCCAGCAATGATCACCGCATCGATAAACTCTTTATCCACCAGCGCCAATAGCCAGTCAATGAAAGCTTTGTGCTCATCGCGGCGAGATTTCCCCATAAAATGCTGACCAAGATGCCAGTCAGAGGTGTGTAGAATTTTCATTTATAGAATCCGTTGAATATAAAAACATGCATAAAAATAAATAGGCCAAGTTACCGAACAAAATGCAGCTGATTCGGATGAATCCGCAAAGGACGCAGCAATAAACTCCAATCCTTCGCAGACACATTTTGACCATGATAAATAAGTTGTAGAGATGTGCTGCCAGAATTCGCCAACGCCTCTTGAAGAAAACCCATAAGCGCATCATCCGCCAAACTAAGCGTCAGATCATTATTTGCATACAAAGCAAAATGCCCAAGAAACATTGGTGTGTAATCCAACAAAGCTTCACGCCAGTAAAATTCAAAAATCGCATTTTCAGGAGAGCAAATAACCACCACAGGCGCATCGGTAATGTCCATTTCGAACAACAAGCGCCCTTTTCTAACGCCCGTTGATAATTGAACATCCACCTTATTATCAGACGAAAGCGCTAAGGCACGCAGCCAATCCTTGTCGCATAACTGCGCTTTATGCAACACGACTTTTAAAGACGCTCCGGCAGGATTCAATGCCATGCATTCATAAAAATGAGCTTGCTCATCAGATAATTTTTCAAAGGGAAAAGACACAAAAACGCGATCACCGAAGGATTCGTCACTTGGCCCTAAAAGAGTCAACTCAATAGAAACCTCATCAAGGGAAGTACTGCTTAAAACGGTAAAAGAGGAAGACTCAGCCGGCATTTGCCGAGTTAACGACATAGCCGAAGAAACCGTCGTTTGGCAGGAAAGAATCGACTCACAATTACTCGCATCATAAAGACGACACGCACCACAAGCCCCAGCGCGACAACCATAACGAACATCCGCACCCTTAGAAAGTAACGATGACAACAAATTGTCACCCAAAACCGCCTCAAACTGCTCATCATCCAATTCTATCGTCAGCGCCTGTGAATCCATCATCTAACCTCATCTTCGATTTGGCTATTATGGCATATTCTAACGCCTCACCCTCGCCCTTTCTTTAAACGCATTTTTAAAAAAGAAAAGGCAATGTTTGCTGGAAACATTGCCTTGGGTTAAGTATACAAAAATGAGTTTATTGGGTAGTAACGAACACGTTAATTACACATCCTATTAGAGATTTCCTCTAATTTATCTAGATCTAAACGCTCACAAGCCCATCCTTTAGCAAACGGAATCGTACTTGATTTCGGTAGTTGATCTTCTGTTAAATCTCTAATTCTAATTCTAGAAGGCAGTGCTGCACCCTCACCAACAAATATTGCTTCCTGTTGAGATAATATTGGTAACGCACCCACCATTCCAGATAATCCATCAGGTAGAAAGCGTGCGACATGCTGCTGATCAGCTGAGTTTGTAAGTCTTAATACGACCCACGTACCACACTGAGATATTACAGTACTATCAACATCGGCAGGCCTCTGACTAACGAGCATTAGACCTATTCCGTACTTTCTTCCTTCTCTTGCTATACGTCTTATTGCTCCTTGAGCTGCTGCATACTGGGCTTCTCCGTGATCTGGAACATACCTATGCGCTTCTTCACAAACCAGTAAAATAGGGTCTTTCTCTTTTTCTTCCTGTGTCTGAAACACTTTATACTGAAACAGTAATCTAGCGATCAACGCAGTAAGAGGGCCCGCTACTTCATTTGGCAGCCCAGAAATATCGACTATTCTAATATCTTTGCCTTCCAGCTTAGGCGCACCAACAAATTGATTCAGCACTTGATGCAATTTGATGTCTTCATCAATACCTTGCCAAGATTTCATCATGAAAGAAAGACGAGTATCTCTCCTGAGAACTCTCAATTTATCTAAGACTGATGGGATGCGAGATTTAGCCAATTCAGTAGCAGGTAGTGTTTCAAGATTTTTTGTCCCCTTTTTAAATCGGCCGCCTTGAATAAATCTAATATGGCACTCAAATTCATCCAAGCAAAATGGCCTTGGCTTGTCTCGATCGAATTCCAGAATATCGGAGTTATCTTTACCCTCAAAAAAATCTGCATCATCTGAGTTTTCTAGATGACTTAAAGCATCTGTATCAAATAGCCTTGGACAAGGTTTTACAATTCCGGCAGCAACCATCCTTGCATGAGCAAGTGCTTTTTGAACTACGTTATTTTGACTCGTAGCACTTTCTTCAGTCTTACCAATGATCAAGTTAGTAAATTCATCACTCGACATCAACCAGTAAGGTAGCTGTATTTCTTCCTGATTATCTTCCCCAGCGACAATATCGTAAGCACGATATCGAACAGCCCTAGCCTTAAAAGCTGAACCATATTCACCATGTGGGTCGATTACCACAATCTGAGGTGATAATTCTTTTTCTTTATTTTTATGGGAAAGAACACTATGAATAATAGCAGCTACGGTTCCAGATTTTCCTGATCCGGTTGATCCAAGCACAGCACAATGCATTCCAAACATTTTGTTTATGTTAGCTCTGCAAGGGGTTGATTCAGATGCACTGTAAACAGCAAAAGGCACTAATGGATCTACAGTTTCATCTCTTGATCCTTCAGCAGAACGGTAGACAAAAGAAATTTCTTCATTGGTTAATAGGAATACACCTTGTTGAGGAAGTGGATAGGTTTTAATACCGCGCTTAAAAGCTAGTTTAGAACTAGAATTATTCCAGCTACCTTCTGCAAGCAACTGGACTTCCATCACTCGCTGATCCGAATCAGCGCTCACAGGGATTCCTGATTCTATCAACTCCTCAGAACGCATTCGGAGCATTGTTACTAAACCAAAAATTATTTTTCGCCCATAATGAATTTTAACCATACTGCCTATTTGGCCTATAGGATAAACTCGACCATTAAACGTTCTAGAGAGCTCTGAAATTTTGTCAGAAATCTCAACTTTAATACTAGTCCCTGAAACCTCAACAACTTGCCCAATTTTTAGCTCATCAGCTGGTGCAAACATAACTAAACCTCGCATCCATTCTTTAGTACTGATGTCACACCTTTAAATGTCCACCAATAATCATCGTCTTTAGTTCTTTTGAATGGCCCTTGCTTTCCGACATATAAACCATGTATCGAAGCAATAATAACTCTTGAGCCAAAATTTGAACTACGCCACCTTTCTAAACAAGTCGGTATTTCATCCTTACACTCTAAAAAAGCCAGCAATACGGTTTTGTTATCTTCTTTAGATAAAGCAAACTCAACTTCATTATTAATGTGATCATCGCCAAAACTATAACCACATACCGCGAGAACATTACTATTTGTAGAATTGAGTGATTTCCTGAATAAGTCAAATTGAGTTGAAAAAGGATCTTGCTGAGTTGCAATGTACTTTGTGGCTTGGGGATAAATTAGAACTCGACGATCTACTTTTGGGTATAGATCATTGTCTCTCACTCTCCACACATACCCCTTGTCACAGAGAAACCAATCTATCGAACCATGCATCTTAATTAAGTTCGCACGCTGCCCAAATAGTGGTGCGGGCTCTCCATATCTCTGGATACGATGAGCTACAGCTCCTCCCGAAAAACCGTCCCAATATGGGACTTTATTTAAAGCTAAGGCATCCTCTAAAAGGGTGTCGTAATTGGTTGTAAAAATATTAACGGCTTTTCTTCGCTCGAAAACACCAGCAGATGCATGGTTAAAAAGTGTATCTACAAAGTCTAAATGAGCAGTGATATCAACTATTGGCTTAGACAAAGTACCTTCTTCAATTGTGTTGCCGTCTTTGTCTTCTAAATAGCCACACCGAATCACATTTGATATGGATTCTAAGATTATATTATGAACTTCTTCAAGGCAGGCTAACTCAACTTCACTACCATTAATTTTAGTTCTCTTATCCTTATTTCTGTCAGCCAAAGCAGCATAATCACCAAGATGACTTAGAACATGCTCTACATGACAGCTCTCAGGCAACTCTTCAAATAAGGGAGTGATAATTTCGTCAAATAGTTGTTTGTGACTACTTTCTACATCTTTCTTAACTTTGTTTGTTAAAGGGTACATGAGCGGTAGTTTAGCGTCGAAGCTAATCCCTGCACCTAGTAACCAACTTTGCTCACTACATTTCAAATGCTCTTCAATTTGAGAGAACAACTCCTCATCTATCAACTCATTCATTTTCATCCCTTCTTATAGAATTATGATTATTCTGTAGGCAAAGCGTTGTTCAATTAATTTACAACCTTTTTTCCAACACTTTAAATTTTTCGTTGCTTGATACTAGGAGACTTTCTGGCACGCCGCCACTACAAAACCGGCACAATGGTTTTATTTGAAGAAACTAAACACGTAATGATTTAGATTTTAGAAAAATAGATAGTAAGTTAATACAGGTAGCCATACTTGGAAAATGTTAGAGGTTGGCTGTCGGGCTAAAGCCACGACTTACAAGTGAAAGCTTCGCTTTAAACAGCGCTTTTTTTAAAATTAAGAATAGTGGCACTCATCAGGCCCTACGAAAAAAGGCATCTCCTAATGAAGTCAGTTCGACGCAATCCTGATTGCGCGACTTTATGGAGTTTCATAGTCATTAACAGAAAGAGGATCTCTACCAACAAGAGCAATCTATGCCTTTCAATACAAGGAGCGTAGGTAACAATTATGCGCCTATGAAAGAAATCAGGCATTAAAGATCTTAAAGCGAATTTTTGGTTACTTTTTGGGCGCTTGCAAAAAGTTACCCGCCCAGCGGGGCGGAATAACCTTGCAGCTCAATGCTAATGAGAGGAAAACTACGGAAATTAAGCCTTTGGAACGGATTCCAATAGCGCGACAAGTAGTCGCCAAAAATCCCCAACGGAGTCTATCTCCATGCGTTCAGTAGGTGAATGGGCACCGCGGATATTTGGGCCGAATGACACCATTTCCATGCCTGGGTATTTCGCGCCGATGATTCCGCATTCAAGGCCAGCATGAATCACTTTCACATTGGCTTCGTGACCCATGACGTCGGTATGAACCGTTAAGAAATGCTTTAGCAAGCCAGCATTTGGATCTGGGCGCCAGCCTGGGTAGCCATTTTCGAGTTTCACGTAAGCTTGAATTAATGAGAAGGCAGATTTTGCCACGTAAGCAAGATGTTCCACGGCGGAGTCGACAAGGGAACGTACCAGCAAACAGGCATCAAAGACTTTCTTGCCGTCAGTCGTATTGCGTAGATTGATCACGCCAAAGTTACAGGAGGTTTCTGTCACACCTTCCAAGTCTGCACTCATGCGATGAACGCCGTGTGGTGCACAGAACATGGCGTTTAATAAGGCATCTTTGTCGTTTGCTACCAGTTCAGTATCCAATTCAGCCGTTTCTAACGTCACCATCAAATTCGCTTCCGTGGTGATAAATTCGGCCTTAGTGGCTTTTTCGAACTCTTCGATAAAAGCAAATAACTTGGCTTGGTCTTTGTCACTTATATTAATCGTCGCTACGGCGTCTCGAGAAATAGCGTTGCGCAGTGTTCCACCAGTAAACGAGCTTAAACCAAAGTCACAGCGCTCTTTAAGAAGGTTTAACAAGCGCACAATAAGCACGTTCGCACTGGCGCGGCCTTTGTGAATATCCAAACCTGAATGTCCGCCACGTAAGCCCGACACAGTTATTTTGAAGGCTTTTTTATCACTGCCAGCTGCCACGATGGGGTATTGTTTTGCCACATTGATGTCCATACCACCAGCACAGCCGATGTACACATCACCACGGTCTTCCGAATCCAAATTTAGTAGGATTTTACCTTTTAGAATGCCCTCTTCAAGCTGCAATGCACCACGTAAGCTGGTTTCTTCTTCGATGGTGAACAAGGCTTCAATTGGCCCGTGAGCTAAATCAGTCGATTCCAACACCGCCATCGCAGCAGCCACACCAATGCCATTGTCAGCACCAAGCGTTGTTCCGGTGGCTTGAACCCAGCCATCGATCACTTGCGTGATAATCGGGTCTCTGGTGAAGTCGTGGTCAATATCAGCATTCTTCTGTGCCACCATGTCCAAATGGCCTTGTAAGACAACGGTTTCGCTGTCTTCCATGCCTTTGCTGGCGGCTTTGCGTATTAGCAGGTTTCCCACTGGGTCAACATAGGTTTCATGGCCTAAATCCGTCGCCCATTGAATTAGATGCTCTCTTAATGCTGCTTCGTGATATGACGGACGCGGTGTATTACATAATGTTTGGAAATGACGCCAAATTGCGGTTGGTTGTAACGTCGTGAGTACTTCGTTCATTTTGGTCTCTTGTATTTTTTTAATGGCATGTTGCGAATGTTAGCAACACTAAAGAAGAGCACCAATTGTGGCAATCGAAATTAAGACTACGCCGATAGAGAAAACGTATGCATTAATAAATCATTCTTAATAAAAACTAACAAATCTAGTAAGCTAAACAGGCATAGAAAATTAAATGAAACAATGTTTTAATTATTTCTGGTGACAAACAAAAATCTCCTTTAAGATGAGGGAAAGAATAAAAACACGGATAAATACAATGCAAAATATGCTGGATTACCTAACCCACTACGCCAATACCATTCTTCAAAACTATCATGACCCGTACCACGGAACACCGCTTTTCTTTGATGGCTGCAACACTTTTAATAATAAGCCAGTAACATGGAAAAATACCGACGGCACCGAATGGGAACTGTCCAATATTGCCAGCCAACAAAATTTGTTCCGCTTTTTTTGTGGATTAAGCTCGTTAACCAATCAACCAAAATACAAACAAGCCGCGCAAGAGGCGATCCAATGGCATTTTGATCATGCCGATTCTAGTGGCCTTATTCGTTGGGGTGGTCACTCTTTTCTTGATTTGAAAACGCTAAATACCGTAGGGCCAGAAAATAAGAATATGGTGCACGAACTCAAACACCATTGCCCGTTTTATGAACTCATGTATGAAACCAATCCAACCGCCACCAGCCGAATGATCAAGGCTATTTGGAATTGTCATGTGACAAACTGGGACAATATGGAAATGTCTCGCCACGGCAGCTATGGATTAGAATTCGATGAAGCGACTTTTTGGGATAGACCACAGAATAAACACCTAGAGCCACTACGCGAAATGAAAGGTTTGTCTTTTGTGAATATCGGCAACGATCTCGTGTTCAGCGCAGGAATGCTCTATAAGCTAGATCACGATGAAAAAGCCCTTTCTTGGGCAGAGTTTTTAATGAGTCAATACGTCAACAGCCGCCATCCAGACACAAAGCTTGGTTGTTACCAATACAATCGCCCATTAAAAACTGGCGACGCGCCAGAAGACGAAAATGATCCGCAATACACTTTCTCGTTTTGGGGCGACAGGGCGCAGCGACAATTTGGCCCAGAATACGGCGATGTGGCGAAAGAAGCTTGGGTCTTGTTCAAAATGGATGAAGAGGCTCTTAATGGGCCAGAAGGAATTTATGGGGACTGCGGTCTAGCGCAAACGCTACTCGCAAGAGAGCTTGGTAAGGATGGTAAACGGCTATTAGATTGGACGACGGAAGGCTTAGAGGCCTGGGCGTATTACGCCTACGATGCCAATACAAATGAAATCAAGCCCATGTTCGCCGATGGCAAAGACCTAACAGGACAACAAATTCCTCGTTACGGTTATTATGGTAAAAAGGGCGTAGAAATTATTCGTCGTCCTGTTCCTTCTCATGTTTTTCTTGCTTACGTCACTAACTGGACAGAAAACTGTTCGGTTGGGAACCAGAGCAATATCATTTGGGCTACCGTCTGCGCTATGGCAAAACATTTTGATCTTGGCAATTGGGATAGCGATGAACCAAACGTCAATCTGCAAACCAAGGCAGACGAACCTCTATTCCTATTTGCCACCTTAGAAATGTATCAAGCAACTAAAAACGCGAGCTACTTAACCCTTGCAGAAAAGTTGGGAGAAAACATATTTGAACGCAGTGCTAATCGAGAGCTTTTTACGGCTAGCCACAAACATATTCACTGCCGATTCGACGATATCGAACCGCTCGCCCTACTCAGCCTTATTGCCGCGAAACAAGGTCAACGTGAATTGGTGCCAATTTATCGCAGTCGCGGCGGTTATATTCACGGAGATATGATGATGCCTGATGGCAGTATCAAAAATACCATGGATGTAAAATCGATTTACCCTTGCACTCTATAAACAGAATTAAGACAAGCAACGTTAAAAAAACACGCGATAACCAAAACAAAAAAAGACGCCCCGATAATATTTACCGAGGCGTCTTTATTAAACTCAGTAACTGAGCTGATACCGTTTAGCACGTAAAGCCTGGCTTGTATTTTCGTCTTATTTTTTCTTTAAAGACGCCGCTGAGAAAGTAACAAACTCTTCCGCACTGGTTGGGTGAACACCCACAGTATCGTCGAAGTCGGCTTTAGTCGCGCCCGCTTTTATCGCAATACCTAAGCCTTGAATAATCTCACCAGAATAATCCCCCACCATGTGAGCACCAATGACTTTATCGTCGGCATTGTTTACCAATAGTTTCATCAAAGAACGAGATGTACCGCCGCTTAATGTGTGCTTCATTGGACGAAAATCCGTTTGATAAACGCGGAAGTCTAGACCACGTTTTTCTGCTTCTTGTTCAGTTAAACCAACTGTACCTATAGCTGGCTGGCTGAAGACAGCGGTTGGAATATTGTCGTAATCAAAGTCCACTTCTTTGCCATCGAACCAATAAGCGATAAGCGCCATGGCTTCTTTAATAGCAACTGGCGTTAACTGAATACGATCGGTTACATCACCAAGAGCAAAGACGCTTTTCGCAGAAGTTGTAAAGTTATTATCTACAATTACAGCACCATTTTTGCTGGTTTTAACACCCGCTTTTTCAAGCTCCAACGAAGCAACATTTGGTACGCGACCGGTTGCATAAAGAATAAGACCAAATTCTTCCGAGTGACCATCTTTAAAATGCACTGTTCGAGCACCATTTGGATTAGTTGTATCGGCAAGCTCAATACTCTCTACGTCCGTATTCAAACGCACATCGATACCTGACTTTTTATATTCTTCGCTAGCGAAATCACGAACATCTTGGTCGAAGCCACGCAGCAATTGATCACCACGATAAGCAAGGCTGGTTTCAACGCCCAAGCCATTTAGAATGCCAGCAAACTCAACAGCAATGTAACCACCACCCACCACAAGGGCTTTTTTAGGCAATTCGTCTAGGAAGAACATTTCGTTAGAACTAACCACTAAATCGCAGCCTTTGAATTCAGGGATAAAAGGCTTAGCACCAACAGCAATCAAGATACGTTCCGCGGTGTAGGTTTTTCCATCCACCATGACGGTATGTTCATCAACAAAGCTTGCATAACCAGAAATGAGTTCCACGCCAGCATTAGCGAGCAAATTGCCGTAAATGCCGTTTAGACGCTCAATTTCTTTGGTTTTGTTGTCGCGCAAAACCGACCAATTGAATTCAACACCTTGATGAGACCAACCAAAGCCCGCCGCTTCGTCAAATCCATGGCCATATTCAGAACCATAAACAAATAATTTCTTCGGTACGCAACCAATGTTAACGCAAGTTCCACCTAATGCGCTGCCTTCGGCAACAGCAACTTTATAACCTTTAGATGCCGCAACACGGCTAGCACGAACGCCACCTGAACCGGCGCCAATAACAAATAAGTCGTACTGATAAGACATTCTGAGTCTCCAAAATTATTCACGATGTAATATGAGAACAGTTTATCAGTCTCATCCACTTAGAAGAAGGCTGATCAAATAACAAAGATCTATAAAACAAATACTAGATTAAAATGACAAGATTTAAGCAAGGCTAAATTTACATTCATCCTAATTCAGAAACCAAAATAGAATCTCGCTCTTTAATAAAATCAAAACTGTCTACTTTAGCTATTTTGTCTCTGTTTTCAGCGATGACCAACGAAAGCTAGGCCAGTAGTAACTAAAAATAATTAACAACAAAGTAAGCGGCCATGCACCGAAAAACACAGCAAAATCGCTATAATGCGGCATATCTTTCGACAAGATGACAACCAGAACACCTTTTAATCCATAGGTAAGAATCCATGCCAAAGAGACCTCTTGCCAAACTCGATCATATTTTGCAGTGCCATAAAAGGGAGACAGCTTCAAAGATGGAAGCGCATTTTCAGCCTGCGTTCGCACGACTGGTCGCCCTATCAACGAATAAAAACTAAAAACCATGATGACAGTGATAGATCCACCAACCGATAAAAACACACTTTCCTGCTTAATTTCAAAGAAGGTGAAACCATTAAGATATAAAAAATGGGCACAGCCAGAGATAAGGATAAGCGCAATAATGGAAAGTGATTGAGCTTGTTTAGAAAACAATTCTAGAAAACCAGAGTAACAAGCAGTTAGCAATAGGGCAGCACCGGCACCAAGACTCCAAAATGCAATATTGTAGAGGATGACTGGTATAATAATGGTAAGTCTCGCTTCCGGTGACAGAAAATAGCTCATTGCTCCGATGGATTTTGTATCCGTCATCTAAAAGTCCTTTTCACAAGAAAGTATTTTAAATAAAAAATGTTACGCTTTAAGTCTCTAAGATATCATCAAGCGCAATAGATAATACGATAACTATTGCGAAAATAATTACTGCGAATTGTCCCACAAGGAAGTCATTGATATGTTCGTTTTCATCATCCTCACTTACGTTGTCATCATGGCGCTCTATTTCTTTCGTAAAGAAGACGGTAATAAATTAATTATTGCCATGGCAGGACTAACCGCTATTCCTCTTTTTACCGACGATTATTGGCATTGGTTACAGCTAAGTGCGGCATTGAGTGTGGCGATCTTAGTCGTAGAGGGATCTAAGGCGGGACCAACTGGCGGTGGAGCGATTGTTGCTCTTTTTGCTTTTTTTCTGGTCGCTTTTTTTATCAGTATCATTATAAAAACAGTATGGACTTTTTTTACCGACTTCAGCTTCTCGACTTTTCATCTAGACGGTCCACTTAGCTATGAATGGCCTACTTATGTTATTGCTTTATATGGACTCGCTATTATTCTTGCCCTAACTGCTATTTTCCGTAGCAATAAAGAGACTCTAGAATTACAGAACATCAATATTGCTGCATTAGGCTTCGCAGCTTTACCGCATTTCTGTGGCTCATTCCTTTATGGTATGGCACTAAGCTTAAGCATAGTTGCCATATTATTTTTACTCGCAATAATTAGAAAAATAGACTCGGAACAACGCTTCCTTTTTGCCTACTCAACGTTAGGTATAATTCCTGGTAGCTTTTTAGTAAAAGGGATCATGGTCGCCTTTTTCTGAAGAATACAAACACCTTTAACTTATAGAACTATAAATACAAACAGGCTTGATATATCAAGAGATAGATCTATCTATAGCAATGAATGCGTAAATCCCTTTATGCCACCAACGCAACTGGGTATCATTAAGAAAATTCGCTATGGAATCCTTCACATGAAATTTGTCTCTTTTAATATCAATGGTTTGCGTGCTCGACCACATCAAATAGAAGCATTAGTTGAAAAGCTCGCGCCGGATGTAATCGGCTTACAAGAAATTAAGGTTCACGACGACGCTTTTCCGCATGAGATCCCTGAATCTATTGGCTATCACGCCTATTATTATGGACAAAAATCACACTACGGCGTTGCCATTTTTAGTAAGCAAGAAGCTACAAAAATTGAATATGGTTTTCCAGGTGATGAAGAAGATGCTCAGCGCCGAATGATCATTGCCACATTTGATACACCGCAAGGTCCAGTAAAAGTATTGAACGGTTACTTCCCTCAAGGTGAAAGCCGTGACCACGAAATCAAGTTCCCTGCAAAACGAAAGTTTTATGCAGACCTAATGGAATACCTTGCCGCCCATTCTCCTGATGAAAAAATCATCGTGATGGGCGACATCAATATTTCTCCAACCGATTTAGACATCGGTATTGGCGAGCCAAATGCAAAACGTTGGTTAAAAACAGGCAAATGCAGCTTCCTACCAGAAGAAAGAGAATGGTTTGCGACTTTGGCAAACTGGGGATTGACGGATACTTATCGCCAACTTAACCCTACAAAAAATGATCGCTTTAGCTGGTTTGACTATCGTTCAAAAGGCTTTGAAGACACACCAAAACGTGGTTTGAGAATTGACGTGATTATGGCTTCCAATGGACTAATGCCCTACTTGGAAAATTCCGATGTGGATTATGATCTACGTGCTCTAGAAAAGCCTTCAGATCACGCACCAATTTGGACTAGCTTCAATCTGAGCGAATAAAAGTCATCTAGGCGGTCATTGTGCAATTATCATACAAACCCATATAATGACCGTCTTACTTGATAAGAGCTGCTACTCAACACCACTAGTCCCAGTCTTATCCACAGACAATGTGGATGGTTTTGTTTTTATCATAAAGCTCAGCACGTTATATGCCGTATTAAAAACGAGAAAAGACCATGAAAAACGAAACACTTACAATGGAAGATATGCTGCAACAATCATCTCAAGCGGCTACATTTCTAAAAGCACTGAGCAACGAAAACCGTCTGATGATTTTATGCCACATACTTGATCAAGAATTGTCCGTCACCGCTTTAAATGAGAAGCTTCCTTTAAGCCAATCTGCTTTATCTCAACACTTAGCTGTGTTGCGAAAAGATGGACTGGTTAATACTCGTCGGGAATCGCAAACTATTTTTTACAGCATTGGCGACGCTCGTGTTAAAGAGCTAATAAAAACTCTTCACGGCTTATTTTGTCCGGCACTTTAGAATAGAAAAGAGTTTTATAAATAAAACTCTTTCAGTAAATCCGCCAGTAAGGCGGGCTGCTCTAAAGGCAACATGTGCCCGCAGTTATCAATAGTGTTAACATCAAAACATTTTGAGCTTTTCATTTTTGCTAATACTGCACTCGACAATAAAGGATCTTCACTTCCTACAGCAAAACACAGTGGAAATTTGACCTCTTCAAGCATTAACAATAGATCTGGCCGAACCAAACTACTCTTTAATTGCTGAATAAATACCGCTTCCCCTAGTGTCTTATCCATTGCAAAAATAATATCAACAAGCTCGCTTTTGTCCTTGTTAGTCTGTCCCAACATAGAAGCGGCTTTTTTCTTTGGTATACCATTGTAACCTTGCTTCTGAACCCAGTTGAGTGCAACTTTACGTTGCTGGCGTTCTGTTGCTAGCAGGCCGCTTGCTGTATTAGATAGAACCATTAGTCGCTTCACACGCTCTGGATATTTCAATGCAAAGGCACAAACCAAATACCCTCCCATGGAAAAGCCAAGTAAGTTAATAGGACTGTCTGGCAATATCTCTGCCAGAGCATCTACTATGGCATCGATTGTCGCTTCCATAGGTATTGGCACATGTTGCAAAAGTAGCGACTCACCTAGCGTGTTCTGTGTCAAACTCCAAAGACGCTCATCACACATAGTTCCAGGCAAACAATAAATTCTCGTAACCAAAACACGCTCTCTTTAAATGAAAATTAATATCGTGTATCACGCAATCTTAGAAAACTTGCAAACCTAGGAATACCTCGCTCAGTAAACCCATGATATTTATAAATAACATGATCACCTATATTTGGAGGAGTGTTGCGCTCATCGTCTGAAAAGCCACTGCCTATTTTAAAGCGAATACCAGATGGCATTTCCACTAAAACAGATCCCATCATGCCATCGTATTTACCTGAACCATTCAGAACCTCAATAACTTGCGCATCGGCCTCCATGTGAGGCTTCAACTTGAGCAAGTTATCGGTACGCCCCCTTTCAAAACGGGCAAGCTTCCTATGCAGCATCAAGCCTTCTGCGCCTTTATTTACATACGCAGCTAACATGCTGTGAAGCGCCTCGTTATTATGAACAGAGAATTGTTCTACAGGTCGAACGTGGGGGATATCTAGAATCGTTAACAAACGAGTATAACGCTTATACCTTTCTTCAAAGATCATGTTTCTTTCTCTGTCTGGTGCATCAAACACCATGTAGTAAATCTTACGCCATTCACTATCTATTGGAGTCTGTTTCCTCACAGTCGACATGATAAAAGAAAAATCATTATGCGTAGACCAAAGCTCTCCATCGAGCCAAACTCGTGGCAATTTGTCAGTGAACCATTTTGGAGCAAAAATTGGATTTCCTTGACGAGTCACTAACTTCTCACCCGTCCAGATAGCACGGATTCCATCGTATTTTTCACTAATAAGATACTCTTTTACATGAACATCTTCGGAAAACACATTGGCCAATTGCACATCAGGTTGCGCAAAAAGAAATAAGGGAAGCAAGCATAGCCATACGGCCAAACATTTTATTTGAAACATGATTCACTCCTTTGACTATAAAAGCGCTATTCCATAGCACTTAATTAAGCTAAACGATTTGATTTAAAGAATCAAATCGTTTGCGCTGCGTAACTAAACAGTTATGTATAAAAAAAGCCCATATTTGTTACCAAATATGGGCTTAGGTATCACTTTTTTAAATCACTCTATTTACTTAGTTGAACTATCAATTTATTCATGCGGCTGACAAAGGTCGCTGGGTCTTCTAATTGACCACCTTCTGATAAAGTTGCTTGTTCAAACAACAACCAAGCCATATCAGCAAAACGCTCTTCATCTGTTTCAGAATCCATTTTCGCAACAATTGGGTGATCTGGGTTCACTTCCAATGTTGGTTTAGACTCAGGAAGCTTCTGACCAGCTTGCTCAAGCAAACGACGCATCTGCAGACCCATATCGTATTCACCAACCACTAAGCACGCAGGAGAGTTTGTTAATCGATCAGTTGAATTAACACCAGCAACTTTCTCATTCAACACGGCTTTCATACGATCAAGAAGTGGCTTCATTTTCTCAGCCTTTTCTTCTTTCTCTTTCTTCTCTTCTTCGTTTTCTTGATCAGCTAAATCTAACTTGCCTTTAGTGACGTCTTGGAAAGATTTGCCCTCAAACTCTTGTAGAGAAGACATCATCCATTCGTCGATACGATCGCTCAACAACAATACTTCAAAACCTTTTTTGCGTAAGATTTCTAAATGCGGGCTGTTTTTCGCGGTATTGTGGCTCTCTGCGTAAATGTAGTAGATCTTATCTTGACCTTCTTGCATGCGCTCGATGTAATCAGCCAAAGACACCGTTTGTGCCGCTGCATCTGTATGTGTTGAGCTAAAGCGCAACAAGCCTGCAATTTTATCTTTGTTACCCATGTCATCAGCTGGGCCTTCTTTGATGACATTACCGAACTCATCCCAGAATTTTTGGTAATCTTCTGGCTCGTTTTTCGCCATTTTGCCTAGCATATCCAATACACGTTTCGTCAATGCTGAGCGCATAGAGTCAACCGCGTGATCGTTTTGCAAAATTTCACGAGATACGTTCAAAGACAAATCGTTAGAATCAACCACACCTTTTACGAAACGCATGTATGGCGGCAAGAAGGCTTCTGCTTCATCCATAATGAATACACGCTGAACGTATAGTTTCAGGCCGCGCTGCATATCACGATTCCAAAGATCGTAAGGTGCTTTAGAAGGAATATACAGTAAGCTTGAGTATTCCAACTTACCTTCAACTTTGTTGTGAGACCACTTCAAAGGCTCTTGGTAATCATGAGAAATGTGCTTGTAAAATTCTTGGTATTCTTCGTCCGTTACTTCATTACGTGGACGAGTCCAAAGTGCTTTTGCAGAGTTGACCGCTTCGTATTCTGGCGCTTTGTTTTCATCAACTGGTTTAGGATTGCCCTCTTCATCCATTTCAGGATAAACCGGTTTTTCCATTTCCACAGGAATAGAAATATGGTCAGAGTATTTAGTAACCAAATGACGAAGACGGAAGTTATCTGCGAATTCTTTTTCACCCGCTTTTAAGTGTAAAATAATGCGAGTACCACGGGAATCTTTCTCAATATTTTCAATAGTAAACTCGCCAGAACCATCGGATACCCAGCGAACAGCTTGATCTGCTGCCACACCTGCACGACGAGTTTCAACCGTTACTTTGTCAGCAACAATAAAAGCAGAATAAAAACCAACACCAAACTGTCCAATTAGTTGGCTGTCTTTTTTCTGATCGCCGCTTAATTGCTCCAAGAAAGCAGAAGTTCCAGATTTTGCAATCGTACCAAGGTTGGTAATAGCCTCTTCACGGGACATACCAACGCCATTATCATCGATAACAACTGTATTCGTATCTTTATCAAATTCAATACGAACACGTAGATTTGGGTCTTCAGCGAGAAGGTCTGCGTTAGCGACAGACTCAAAACGAAGCTTATCTACTGCATCGGATGCGTTAGAAATAAGCTCTCGTAGAAAGATCTCTTTGTTGGAGTACAAAGAGTGGATCATCAAATGAAGTAGTTGTTTAACTTCTGTTTGAAACCCTAACGTTTCTTTTTGAGTATCAGTTGCCATGTTGTAACTTGCTCCTATTTGAATGAACCTCCGGACAAAAACCAAAGGCGTATTGCGTTTCACTTGTGTCTCATAGATAAAGCCTCTTGAAGCAATTTCAAGAGGCAAACACGCAAAAAGAAGCAAAAAGTCACAATAAAGTTAAGGATATAAACAAGTTAGAGCTATTCTGGAGGGAGCTCCCCCCCATCTGATCACTTTACGATCAGGCTTTAGGTATTTTTCGAACTACGGTTAGGCCATCACCAATCGGGATCAATGACAACTCAACACCCTTATCAGCATGGATGGTTTTATTTAATTCACGCACAATTCTAGTGTCTTTATCCGTGAAGGCCTCATCGGCGACATTCCCCCACCACAGAGTGTTATCAATTAACAAACAACCACCTGGACGTAGTAGTTGTTTAGCTAATTGATAATACGAAAGTAAGTTTTGCTTATCGGCATCGATGAAGACGAAATCAAATGTCTCACTCTGCTCCTCAAGCAAAGACTCCATAACAGGCAAGGCTTTATCACAGTAGGTCGTAACACGATCCATCACACCAGCTTGATCTAAATAGCGCGTCGCAATATCCAGCCACATTTGCTTTTTTTCGATCGCGACTAATTTTGCTTCTTTTGGCATCGCCATGGCCATCGATAACGTGCTGTAACCAGTGAATACACCAATTTCAAGAAGCTTCTTTGGTGCTTGCAATTTAACAAGCAAAGCCAACAACTGCCCTACTTCTGGGGATAGTTGCATACGAGCCATATGATACTGAGCAGTTTCACGTCGCAAGGCTTTTAATAGATCGTCTTCACGAACTGAGACATCAACCAAATACTGATAAAGCCTGTCATCAACATTAACCGTACGATTAACAGGTTTATCACCTTCTGGTAAAGGTTTGGGGAAATTAGGAAGCATGAGATTTCATAACGAGTCCGCGACTCAAAGTTTTAAATGTTTTAGAACGGAATTCACGACGATAAAGCACAGCTACAACCATTAGGCTTGCAGCCATGCAGAAATATGGACCAAGGAACCAACCACAAAATGCCATCGCAAAATAGAAAGCACGTAATCCGTAGTTAAACTGATTTGCAGCTAAACTACAAATTTGCGCCATATGCATGGCATACAATTCACGCTCACTGTCTTCAATACCTCGCTCTGTGGCTAATGGCGCACTGCCAACTAATACAGAGCAGAAGTTATATTGCCTAACAGACCATGTAAAAGTGAAAAACGCATAAGAAAAAATGACCACCAGAACGATAATTTTCAACTCCCACTCTTGCTGGCTCATCGGAGCTAAAAGATAAAAATCCGATAAAATACCAATCGCTTTTTCTGAGTAATTAAAAGCGGTAAAAAGGCCAGCAATAATCAACAGGCTACTCGAAGCAAAAAACAAACTACTTCTTTCTAAGTTCGCCATCACAGAGGCATCCGCAATGCGGTTATCGCGCCTAAGTAGTCGTGACATCCAAGCTAATCTAAATTGATGTAATACGCTTACCAAACAAGAGCGACGTTTAGAATTATATTGAGCATAAAAAGCATACCCCCACCAACAAGCAAAAAAGACAAAAAATGTTGCTATATCAAGGGGGTTTAACAGTAATGAAACAGAATGCTTTTCCATATTTTAACTCTGCTGAAAGAACAATTTAGGGTGATAATATTAGACCACTTTTCACTTTACATGTCCCAGTTTCCACTTAGAAAATTCAGCAAATCATTCTAAAAAAATAAATATAAGAACTTCATCAAAAAACACTTGCATCGGTAGAAAATATCGGTAAGATCTCGCCCGTCAACACGACATGCGGATGTGGTGGAATTGGTAGACACGCTGGATTTAGGTTCCAGTGCTTCACGGCGTGAGAGTTCGAGTCTCTCCATCCGCACCATCTTATTTCTTTCTTAACCCCTCTCTTAAGTCAAATTACAAAATTACCACCCTTTTTCTTAATTTATAAAGCACTCATATCTTTATCGTCATATTTTTGACATAAAAAAACCGAACCCATTTACTGAATTCGGTTTTATATAGTCACCTAGCTTCAAACCAAGTTACTTTATTTCAATTTCCAAGATATTTGTTTGCCAGCAAAGAAAGGCACAATTGGCTCTCCGTTCGGCAAAGTTATGCTGTTAGGCACTTCCCAAGACTCACGAACCAAGGTCACTTTTTCTGTGTTACGAGGCAAACCATAGAAGTCAGCGCCGTAAAGACTTGCAAAGCCCTCTAGCTTGTCAAGCGCACCCAGCTCGTCAAATACTTGGGTGTATAACTCAAGCGCTGACCAGGCACTGTAACAGCCCGCACAACCGCAATCTGACTCTTTGCGGTGTTTTGCATGCGGAGCCGAATCCGTCCCCAAGAAAAACTTAGGCGACCCAGACTTCACCACTTCACGCAACGCTTGCTGATGAGTACTACGTTTTAGTACAGGCAAACAATAATTATGTGGGCGAACACCACCATCCAACATGTCATTTCGATTCAACAGCAAATGCTGGGGAGTGATTGTCGCCGCGACACCATCACGGGCCGCCAAGACAAAATCAACAGCATCTTTTGTAGTAATATGCTCAAATACCACTTTCAGATTCGGTACTCGATCAACAATGTTCACCATATGCTGGTCAATAAATTCTTTTTCTCGATCAAAAATATCAATGTGCTTCTGCGTCACTTCCCCATGAATCAACAACAACATGTCATTGTCTGCCAGGGCTTCGAAAACTGGATAGAGTGACTCTAGAGAATTTACACCCGAATCAGAGTTAGTTGTCGCCCCCGCTGGGTACATTTTAGCCGCCAACACACCCGCCTTTTTTGCATCTTGGATATCTTGAACACTGGTCTTATCCGTTAGATAAATAGTCATCACAGGCATAAAAGTACTACCTGCAGGACGAGCCGCTAAAATACGCTCTTTGTAACTTAATGCTAACTCAGCGGTCGTAACTGGCGGCACCAAATTTGGCATCACCACAGCACGCTCAAAACAACGTGCCGTAGCTGCAACCGTCTCAAGTAACATATCCTGATCACGAAAATGTAAGTGCCAATCATCTGGCTTGATAATAGTAATTTCGTTCATTATTTACCTACTGTATTTTTTCAGACGAAAAGCTGTATAACGAATTATCAATAAGCCCATTAGTATAAATTTGTATATAGGCTTTTAATCGCTGCTCTAATTTCTCTAGGTTGACTGGCTGCACCAAATCCGCAGGCTTAGTAAATGTTTTTGGTAGCTCACCAGTTTCAACTACTGCACCCTCTGTCATCGGCAACTTCACATATTTCCCTTGTGATAATAACCAAAAAGCATCGTCTTCCTTGATGATTGCATCTGCACGAGCATTCTGCTCCAACAACGAACGACCAAATGGCAAGATTTTCCCTTGCTCTGGTAGGTTCAAATAATCAACAACTGTAGCAGGGATATCAATTTGCTGAGCCATATCGGTGATAATACCATTGTCTATTTCTTGATTAGGCTGATACAAAATAATAGGAACCTGATGACGACCTAAAGATGAAGCAAAGCGGGGATCAAAATTATCTGATGTATGATCGGCGGTAAGCACAAACAAAGTATCTTTATACCAATCCTTAGTGGCCGCCTCCTCAAAAAAACGTCTCAATGCCATATCTGAGTATTGAACAACTCTATGCATTGGGATTTCACCTTCTTTTATTTTACCCACATACTGATCAGGTAAAGTATACGGAGGATGAGAACTAATAGTGAAAATCCCCGCCATAAATGGCTTAGACATTTTATCTATTTCATTTATCGTAAACTTAAGAAATGGCTCATCAAAAATCCCCCACTGACCATCAAACTGAGAAGAATCAGGATATTCATTAAGTCCGAAATAACGATCAAAGCCAAATCGATATGTTGTATCGTCAAAGTACATGCTGCCATTCTTCGCACCATGAAAAAAAGCAGTACTATATCCGTATGGTTTTACAATTTCTCCCAAGCCATGCACCACATTTGACTGATACGGCGATCGCATAAAGGCCTCAGACATTAATGATGGGACACCTACTAAAACGGATGGAATAGCTTCAATAGAGCGGCGACCATTAGCAATGCCATTTGGAAAAAAGCGCCCCTTCCTAGACAGTTCTTCTAAAAACGGTGCATATGATTTCAGACCATAAGGAGGGCCTAAATACTCCAAGCCAAAACTCTCCAAAATCAAAATAACAATATTACGTTCTTTAATCTCAGAACCAGTAGAGATCGATTTATTCTTATCAGCTATTGCCATTAACAAATCACTGTCAGAAGAAAAATAAGCCACCCTTTCTAAATGATCAGCATCCTCTTTTAAAAGCGAAAATGGCGTGTTTAACACAAGAGCCCCTAGCCCACTAGAAGGATAACTATATGCATTCAATGCTCTAATAGGCTTAGATTGGAATCCTCCTCGCCCAGCCAATACAAAAATTATGGTCAGCACTAAACAAAGTATCACAACCCAAAATTTGGGTATAAAAATCGGCTTAAGCCGCTTGCTTACTTTAAAAAATATTGCGGCGTAAAGAAAATAAATCAAAATACTACCGACAACATACCACCAATAGACAAGAATCAACTCAGGTAACTGAGATACAACATCATTGGCCATAGAAAGCACTTCAAGACCGCTACGACGACCTGTGTATGGGAAATAAGCAGTATCTATGAAATTAATAACAATTGCCGATACGCTTACAAAAAGCAAATAGACAAAGACCAACACCATATTCGCCTTAAATAAGGCGCGAAACCAGATTGAAACAAACAAGAAAAGTAAGAGTGCAGAGTTTAATAATGCAATAGCTGCCAAATCAAATCGCAAACCATGCAATAGAGCCAGCAATATATTATCTGAGGTTTCAGCCACAAAATAATCTGAGTGGACACCCAAAAAGTACAATCGGGTTAAAACAAACCCTATAAATATCAAAAATAACCCAACACCCAAAAAGATAAGAGGTGTTATATTTATTCTTTTGCTTCTATTATCTTGATCCATGCTGCCCCTTTTCAATAAGAGTAAAGATTAACGTTCATTTATAGCAAAAAAAAACCGCGATTAGGCGGTTTTTTTTATTTACATAATTCTACTTAAGCGTTTTTACGTGGTGCTCTTGGACGACGTTCGCCACTGCGATTTGCATCGCGGTCACGACCACCACCGGCACCAGCGCTTGGACGACGACGCTCTCCACCATTAGATGGGCGACGATCACCACTAGCCGGACGCTTACGAGTAGAAGGTGCTGCAGCACGCTTATTCAACTCATCCGCATTCTCTAGCTTAGCAATGTCAGTACGCTGACCACAAATACGTGTTTTACCCAATTTACCTAATGCATCTGCACTTAGGTTAGAAGGCAAATCGACTGTAGCGAAATCTTCATAAATTTCGATATGGCCTATATAGCGGCTTTCAATATCAGCTTCATTAGCAATTGCACCAACGATGTTGCCAGGTTTAACGCCGTCGCTGTAGCCAACTTGAACAACATAACGCGTCATAGACGTATCAGGATCATCCTTTAAAGGCATAGCTTCTGCCGTAACCGGACGAACCTTACGTTCGCGAGGCGCACGATCTCCACGGTCACCGCGATCTCCGCGCTCACCACGAGGGCTATCGCGATCTTCACGACGCTCTCGACGTTCTTGACGAACTTCCATTTCAGACAATAATAGTGGTGTTTTGCCTTGAGCCATATGAGCCAAAGCAGCCGCCATTTTCAATGGATCAACTTCATTTTCTTTCTGGTAGCTTTGAACAAGCTCTAGGAAGAAATCTAAGTCTTCGTTATCCATTGCGTCCGTAATGCTCTGCTTGAAGCGATTAACACGGTGCGCATTAATATCTGAAGCAGTTGGCAATGTCATACTTTCGATTGGCTGACGAGTTGCTCGCTCAATAGCTTGCAACATACGACGCTCACGATGAGCAACGAACAAAATTGCTGTACCTGAACGACCAGCACGACCAGTACGACCGATACGGTGAACATAAGACTCAGTATCGTATGGGATATCATAGTTAACAACGTGACTTACACGTTCTACGTCCAAACCACGTGCCACAACGTCTGTTGCAACAAGAATGTCAATTTGACCTTTCTTAATACGATCAACTGTGCGTTCACGTAAATTCTGGCTGATATCACCATTCAAGGCTTCACAAGCGTGACCACGAGCCGTTAGCTTTTCAGCCAACTCAACAGTTGCAGCCTTAGTACGAACGAAGATGATCATGCCATCATGTTCGTTCATTTCAAGAATACGTGTCAAAGCGTCTAACTTATGTAGACCACTTACAGGCCAGTATTTTTGCGTAATCGTCATTGCCGTAGAAGTTTTAGTAACAATCTTAACTTCTTTTGGATTGTTCAAGTGACGATTAGCAACCTGACGAATCACGGCAGGCATAGTCGCAGAGAACAAAGCGATTTGACGAGTTGGTGGTGTTTGCTCAAGAATCCATTCGACATCGTCGATGAATCCCATACGTAACATCTCATCCGCTTCATCAAGAACTAGGGCTTTAATACCATCTAGTTTCAATGTTTTACGACGAATGTGATCCATAACACGACCAGGTGTACCAACAACTACTTGAACTCCGCGTTTTAGTTGGCGAAGTTGAGTGTCGTATGACATGCCACCGTAAATTGGCAGAACATGAAAATCTGGAAGATTACGAGCATAACTTTGAAATGCTTCAGAAACCTGAATAGCAAGTTCACGGGTTGGAGCCAGTACAAGTAATTGTGTCGTTTTATCTGTAACATCAATGCGAGACAGTAACGGTAGCGCGAACGCTGCTGTCTTACCAGTACCCGTCTGCGCTTGCCCCAAAAGGTCTCGACCTTCTAATAGATATGGAATACTTTGCGCTTGGATAGCAGATGGTTGCTCGTAACCTAGGTCAGCAACCGCTTTAAGAACAGGGGCGATTAGACCCAACGAATCAAATGTAGGCTGAGTATCAGCGTCAGACATGTAAATTAGTACCTTTTTTTGGTGAGGATAAGGCCTGTAATCATTTACATGCCTTAATGAAATTCTCTAGAAATTCTCGGAGGAAAAACTGATGGCGAAGTATATACAATAAAACAAAAATAAGCTAGGCCATATTAAAAATAAGATTGGCGCCCTTGTAGCGCCAATCATTTATTAATGTTTGTTATCGCCATCGACCTTAGAGTCAATCATCACCGCCAACCAATGCATTTTAGGATTTGCTTCAAACGCCAACTTCATAATGATAGTTAAAGGAATTGATAACAACATACCAACAGGACCAAACACCCAGCCCCATAACAACAAGGATAGAAACACAACTAAGGTAGAAAGCCCTAGTCCACGCCCCATGTAGCGAGGTTCGATAACATTCCCAACGATCAAGTTCACCACTAGAAACACACCCGCAACCAAACCCGCTGACAAACTACCAAGCTGAACAAAGGCTAGCAAAACAGCGGGAACCGCCGCAATAATAGAGCCAATGTTAGGCACAAAATTCAATAGAAAGGCGCATACCCCCCATAGTATTGGGAAATCTACCCCCAATACCCACATGAAAAAAGTAATCAAAACCCCCGTTAACATGCTTAATAAGGTTTTGATTACCAAGTAGCGATTTACTGATTTGATAAAGGAATCAAATTTATCCATTGACTTAGAGGCGTCGCTAAAAGCTAAAGACAGTTTCTTAGGTAGTTCAACGGCTTCAAATAAAATGAAAATAACAATCATCACAACCAAAACAAGATTGGTTAGCGCGCTCCCAAGACCTCTTAATGCATTCGCGACCATCTGCATTAAAGCTGAAGGGTCAATGTACCCCTTCACTTGATCATAGGATACATGTAACCCTAGTCGATTAATCATCTGTATCAGACTGGACATTTCTTCGCCAAAGCGTTTTTTATAAGTCGGCAACTCATTAGAAAAATTATCTAAAGAAGCGCCAACCAACACGGCTATTGAGCTAATCCCTACCAGGATTACTAACACGACCAATAGAATTGAGAGCCAAGTCGGAACATTCCGGCGCCGTAAGCTTGCCATTGCTGGCGCGCAAATAATGGCGATAAAAACTGACAGCATAAAAGGCACCACTATTTGAGAGGCTTCTTTTAACGCTGCAATGATGATTACAAAGGCAGCAAAACCCACTAACCAATGGATGCCCTTATGCTGTTCACTCATACTAATTCCTTATAAAGGTATTGGATAAATACTTTGCGCATAATCCGCCAAGTCCTGGAGCATCACTTGTTTCGCAGGAGATAAGTCTGGCGTTTGAGCGATGAGATTCAATCGTTCAAAATACTGCTCCATATTGATAGAGCCCCCACCGTCTTTTTCAAGCAAACGAACTTGCCTATATTCTTCCCATTCAAATTGCTGCTGCTCACTCAATTGATCAGGATAATTTCGACCAATATAACGCATTAACATTTCAGGTAGTCGGCGATCATCAAACGACATGGCTAACTCGGACAATTGATTCGCTGGTGTTGAACGAATTTTTTCCATCCGCACCCTATCTTCCCGAGAGAAGAAACCACCAGAGTAAAGCATGACATCTGGATCCTTGTGTATTGGCCGATCTTCTTGCATAAAAACATCACTAAGCTTAGCCGCTAAACCAGCATGCCCTTTAATGATGGCAAGATTATGACGACAAACCGAACCATCTAATGCCAAACGCTTAACAACATCTGCATCTTTCAAAAAAGTGGCCGGAGCAACTGCAGGGGATTTATTGTAGTGAATCACTTTTAAAGGCAGCCGCTCTAGATCCCCCAACTCTTCTTGACGAGTAAAAACTCGATGACGAATCTCTTCCACACTCAAATCAATTAAAGGCTGAGCATCTGCCATAAGGTCAAAAACAATCACACCATTTTTGTTCGTTGGATGTGGTGCAATAGGCACAACAAAAGCCGCGTAGTTTTTTGCCTGTCCAAACATCCCAGAAATATGCAAAAAAGGCTTTAGTCGCACCACATCAATAAATTGCTGCAATTCGTGTTTTTGGCGCATTTTGAAATAGTAAGCAAACAGTTTAGGCTGCTTACTACGAATTAACTTAGCTATCTCAATCGTCCCATAAACATCAGATAAGGCATCATGCGCTTGCTCATGAGCAATGCCATTGGCTTTCGTGAGTGCCTCCAGCTTCATAGAAATTTGGCCGTCTTCGTTCTTCGGCCACACAATACCCTCTGGACGCATAGCGTAAGTCATACGCACTAAATCAATCATGTCCCAACGAGAGCAATTGTTCTGCCATTCTCTCGCATAAGGATCAATAAAGTTTCGATAGAAACCATAGCGAACAACCTCATCATCAAAGCGGATGGTGTTGTAACCTAAAGCACAGGTGCCAGGCTGCGAAAGCTCAGCCTCTACTGCTTGCATAAATTCAGCTTCACACAAGCCTTCACGGTTAGCGTCTTGTGGGCTAATTCCTGTCAGTAAACACGCTTCTGGTTGTGGTAGCACGTCTTCCGCTAGGCGGCAATAAAACATGATAGGCTCGCCAATGGGATTAAAATCAAGGTCCGTTCTAATCCCAGCAAACTGCATAGGACGATCGCGCGCTGGGTCCGTTCCAGTTGTCTCAAAATCAAACCAAAAAAATGAGGTGGGGCCCGATGAAGTCACAAATAATTCCTGTAAGCCGTTAAATAAAAAGGTATTATACGCACCTTGGAGTGCATTTGGCGATGAGAGGAGTAGATCTATGCCAGTCCCAATGATTTGCCCATGTGGAACAGAAAGCCCTTATGAGATGTGCTGTGGCATGTACCATCACAATCCAGGTAGCGCTCCGACAGCAGAAGCGCTAATGCGTTCGCGCTATACAGCTTTTGCTATTGGAAATTTTCAATACATTGCTGCAACGCAACAACTGAAAGACGAACCCGAACAAGACAGCGCAGATATCCAAGACAGCAATGAACACACCAAGTGGATCAAACTTGAAATTAACGAAACACAAGATGGTCTAGAAAAAGATAAAACAGGCATGGTGTCTTTTTCTGCCCATTTCAAAGAAGGCAAACACATTGGCCGCTTAAGTGAGCGTTCTTTATTTAAAAAAATTAAAGGGCAATGGTTCTATGTTTCTGGCGAGCATGATGTGAAGAAAAATACACCATTAATTAATTCTGAAGCCATGAAGATAGGCAGGAATGACCCATGCCTATGCGGTTCAGGAAAAAAATTCAAAAAATGTTGTGCTGTTGCTTAAGCAATTCTTACTCAACAGCATCCCATTTTTCTTTAATGCTTCTCAGCTCATCTTCAATAGATAAGAAAGTTCGCACCAACTCTGGATCAAAATGTGTGCTTGCCGCTTGCTGAATATGCTCAAACGACTCCTCTATTGTCCAACTCTTTTTATAGGGGCGAGTCATAGTTAGAGCATCAAACACATCGGCCAAAGCAACAATACGAGCAGATTGTGGAATATCCTCACCCATTAGCCCTGAAGGATAACCCGTACCATCCCATCTTTCATGATGACCTAATGCAACCTCTGCTGCCAATTTAAATAATGGCGCCTCTCCCCTTATTAAAATTTCATGCCCAATAACGGTATGCTGACGCATTATCACCCATTCATCATCTGTTAACTTATTAGGCGATTTTAAAATACTATGTGGAATACCGACCTTACCAGTATCGTGCATAGGAGCTGCAAGTTTTAACAATTCGACCTGTGATTCCTCCCACCCTATCGCTCTGGCTAAAGCAGCACAATAATCCGCCATTCTCCACATATGCACTCCAGTATCGGTGTCATTAAGCTGACTCACCGCACCAAGCATACCAATAGCTGACTCCAGCGCCTCATCGAGTTCTCTTGTTCTGTCATCGATAATTTTTTTATTACGTAAGTTTTCTTCAGCCGCCTTTAAATGCGCTGAAACTCGTGCCAATGTCGTAAGAGGTGTTATGGGTTTGGTAATAAAATCTACACACCCAGCTGCGAAACCCTTTTGTTCGTGCTCAGGATCTGTCACTGCCGTTAAAAAGATAACCGGAATATCTTGAGTTTTAGGATTCGCTTTTAACCGATCACACACTTCAAATCCGTTCATATCAGGCATCATGATGTCTAGCAAAATGATATCAGGCAAAGAACGACTCACTATATCCAAAGCCAGTTGTCCACATTTTGCGACTTGAACATGATATTTTTCGGACAATATACTTTTTAATAAATCTATATTTCGAGGCACATCATCAACAATAAGTACTCTTTTGTTTTTTGCAGCCATTCGGCTTGTTATTTCCTTTGTAGTAGCCAATTCACTCTCCTTTAGAACACTCATGATACGAAGCCTCGCTTGAACGCCTGAATTTTACTTATAGCATCTTGATAATCATAAGAAGAAATATCTTCTAGGGCAGACTTTAAAATATCTATACCTTCAAAATCAGAAGCTTTATCGATTATTTTTTTAACTAAAATTTCAGACTCAGAATCACCATTCTCTAAAAACAACTCTAATTGCTCGATATCAGACCATAAAGAAATTAAATCTTTATTAGCCAGCGAAGAAGAGTCATTTCCTTGTTTAGTCAACCCATTAAATCCATACTTCATCATCCAAAACTCAAGCTTTTCAATCAGAAGATGTGGATCTAAGGGTTTAAACAAAATATCATCAATACCTAAATCCACAAGATTCTCTTGCTTTAAAGCTAAAGTGTCAGCTGTCAAAAAAAGAATGGGAGGTTTTTTATTATTCAATGAGCCAAATATCTTTTCACTAGCCTCATAACCATCCATTATAGGCATCCTAATATCCATTAGAATCAAATCATAATCTCGAAGAAGGGAGTATTCCCAAGCGTCTTTACCATTTTCAACCCAATCAACAGATACCCCTAGTTTTTCGACAATAGCCTTAACAATATTGGCATTGATTTTATTATCTTCAGCTAACAATATAGTTTTACTTTTAAAGAAGCCTTTATTATCTAAAGCAGCCTCAATGGATTTCTCTTTTTTTGAGTAGGCTTCACCCAAACTCAAGTCAGCTATTTTTTTATGCAAATTAGTAGGAGTAACAAGTCCTGATACATGACAATCAGGGATATTCAAAGCGCGACCATCTAAAAATAATATATGCTTTTCAAAACCACTGAGTTGTTCAGAAACCACACCTTCATCATTCAACCAATGACGACCGGCAATTATCATCGAGTGATTTTCTGACATATCCGATAGTTTCAACTTAGATACACGGTCAAAATTCAGCTTTTTAAACAAAGAAGCTATGCTAAGATCTTCTTCAAATATAGTTACATCTTCCAAATACAGTGAAGTCGATTTCGAATCCGAGCAATAAGGAAGATTAATTGTAAAAACACTGCCTTCATTTAATACACTTTTATAAGAAATGTGACCACCAAGCAACTCAACTAACTTTTGTGTAATACTCAACCCCAAGCCAGTACCACCATATAATCTTGTCGTGCTGCTATCAGCTTGTTTAAATACCTCAAATACATCAACATTATTGGCTATACCAATACCACTATCCTGCACCTCAATCATAATTTCTTCGGATCTTGATTGATAAACTTTAACCATAACAAAACCTGCATGGGTAAACTTAATTGCATTACCAACTACATTAACTAGAATCTGCTGAAATTTAGTTTTATCACCAATCAAATTATCATTAATATCAAAGTCACGAACCATCATAAAATCTAGTTTTTTTGATCGAGCTTGGTTCTCACCTGTTTGATAAACATATTCAAGCACCTCATCTAAGCTAAACGATCTATTTTCTAAATCTATTCTACCTGATTCAATTTTTGAATAATCTAAAACACTATTAACAATCAAAAGAAGAGCATCAGCAGACTGCTGAATCTTAAGTACTTTTTCTCGATGATCTTTATCTAAATCACCATCTAATAATAAATAACTAAAGCCGACAATAGCATTCATTGGCGTACGAATTTCATGGCTCATTGTTGCTAAAAATTCTGATTTAACTTTTAAAGCTTGCTCCGCGGAAAAAACAGCCTTTTCCAGTTCATCTGCCAACTTGCGAGATCTTTCAAAGGACTCTTTAGCTACTTTAAGCTGCTTAAACAGCATGGCAATTATGATCATCATAGTGATTGTTAATAAGGCAATCAAAGAGCCTAAATAGAGAAACAGCCCCAAACTGTCTTTTCTTTGTTGTACTTTATTCTTAGACCTAGATGCTAATGTACTTAATACCACGCCTTCTGTTTCTTTCAGCAGAAAGTTGCTTTTTTCTAAAAGTTTTTTCACATCGATTAATGACTTATCAACAAATAAAAGTTGATCAATTTCAGTCACTTCACTTTGCAAAGTTGTCATTAACTCTTCAGCATTGTCCAATCTATCAAATAGAACTCTTAATTGTCCTTTTGCTAAAACATTCACACGACTATAAAGAATATCAAATCGTACCTGAGCATCATTGAGCCTTGATTCACTAAAATCATCTTCCAGTAAGTTTAATGAATTTCTCAACTTCAACGTTTCTCTATCTAGCTGATAAGCAGCCCATAACGCATCCTCTTCGACCGCAGACAACATTATCTTTTGACGGTCTACTAATTCAGTAAAGATCAACATCGCTGCCCCCATAAATATGAGCGCAGTAACCGCCAATACAGCAAAAGGCGATGTCCTTTTTGTTCCGAGCACTTTTCCGATAGAAGAGAAACGAAATCCCATGATATTTATCACTCAACCTTTATCGATTTAATTTGCCATACAGAACGATTATGAATAACTTCATTATTTAAACTTGGTAGGTCACTAAAAGGGTAAAGTAAAAACAACGGCCCTTTATCTCTCACACTCATTGGCTTGCCATTCAAATCCAATGCAAGGATCACGTCATAATCCTCTCCATCTTTTTTTGGCACTTTGGCACTATAGTCATTTAAAGCTGTTACAGACAATTCGCCTGATTTAGCCCCAACAGCCGCCATAACAGAGCGCAATAAAGGACCACGATAAAGATCAACACCTTCACTCCAAGGCGTCATTGTCTTTATATCTAGTATCTCAAGATTCATTAACATGGCGCGATCAAACTCTGCCGCGTTTCCATTTTTATTAGTATTCGTAATATTTCCCGTAACCGTAAGAATGACAGGCCCAGTTGGGGAAGATAATGTTTCTGCCTGCGTGTTAGTGATAGCCAACATTCCAGAAAAAACGATTCCAGCTAAAAAAGACGACTTCATTCAAAACACCTCAAGATGAATTAATTTAGCTTGAGTATAGTTAAAAATTTCACGACATACTTTAGCCGCTTACGAAATGACACGCTTTCTACACCGATAACAACAAAGCCAATACGATGGAAACAAAAAAAGCCGCATAGGCGGCTTTCTTAAGAATACATTAAGAAGAACAAACACTAAGGCACTGGTTTACCCTGGGATGAAACCCAAATTTGAAACCAATCATCATCACTTAATGATATTGAAATAGCCTCCACAGCCGACACTAATCGATTAATCTTTCCTGACCCCATAACAGGACAAATACCCGCTGGGTGGCGTAACAACCATGCAACAACAAGCTGATCCATCGAACAATTATATTTACCGCTGAGGTCTTTCAAAACAGCCTGAACACGAATAGATTTTTCATTACAGCTAGAAAACAAGTCGCCACCAGCAAAAGGTGACCAAGCCATTGGTGTTACAGCATGCTGCTGCACATGATCCAATGTACCATCTTCAAAGTGCTGCAACGCCAGTGGAGATAATTCGACTTGATTAATAATCAAGGGAGCATCTAGACGAGATTGCAATAAATCAAATTGGTGAGTCGTAAAATTAGACACACCAAAATGCTTTACTTTGCCCAGCGTAAAGAGCAAATCGAAAGCTTGCGCCACTTCATCCGCATCCATTAACGGACTTGGTCTGTGTAATAACAAAGTGTCTATATACTCACATTGCAAATTTGCTAAGGATTTATCAACACTTGCTAAAATATGCTCAGCACTATACTCATAACGATGTACCTGAATATCAGGACGATTTTCAGAAGGAAGCAAAATGCCACACTTGGTAATAATTTCCATTTTATCCCGCAGAGCAGGTTTTTGTTTTAACGCATCACCAAACAAAGCTTCACACTGATAACCACCATAAATATCCGCGTGATCAAATGTTGTCACCCCCAAATCTAAGCAGGCCTCGATAAAACTCAATGCCTCTGTAGATGTCAAATTCCATTCGTTCAAACGCCAAAACCCCTGTGCTATACGGGAACCTTCAAAACCGAGTGGATGATACTGATGTCTCATGTTAATTATCCTTTGCTTCATTATCTTATCTACCAGCATTCTAAAGAGACTTCTCTATAAAAAACAGCAAACTGAGTGAATCGGCATAACTGACAGGAAACATCATCGAAGGTATACTATTGCACATTCAAGACCGACCTCTAACGAAAGAGCGACGCGACCACTTAACAATGGACACACTATAACGAATAAATTACGGCCAATATCGAACACTTATAATTCACACGCAGCGACACATAACGAACCGCAAAGTCGAAACAATAAACACCACTGTGATGGACATAATAATGAATTCAATTACGCTAGGCCCTCTTTCTAAAGCCAATGGAGAAATCCAGATTCCGGGCTCCAAAAGCCTTTCAAACCGTATTTTATTGTTAGCAACGCTAGCAAAAGGCACAACAAAAATCACCAACCTGCTAGACAGCGATGACATTCGTCGCATGCTAGAAAGCCTAACCAAACTGGGCGTAAGCTATTCACTTGAAGACAATGGCACAACCTGTGTATTAGAAGGACTTGGCGGCCCGATTCAAGCCGACTTTGGTGATCTATTCCTTGGTAATGCAGGCACAGCAATGCGCCCATTAACAGCGGCATTATGCTTGGGCAAAGGTGAATTTCTCTTACATGGCGAGCCTCGTATGCACGAACGCCCTATTGGCGATCTAGTCGATGCACTACAAGCGCTCGGTGTCCATATCACTTACGAAGGTGAGAAAAATTACCCACCACTTCGAATTAAAGCGAATGGCCTGTCTGGTGGTGAAGTTTCTATTAAAGGCAACATTTCAAGTCAGTTCCTTACCGCTATTTTGATGAGCGCGCCATTAGCAAAAAGCGATTTAACCATTAAGGTCGACGGTGAATTAGTTTCTAAACCTTATATCGACATCACGCTACATGCCATGAAGCAATTTGGTGTGGAAGTGGAAAACCAGAATTACCAAGCGTTTGTGGTGAAAGGTCAGCAAACTTACCAAAGCCCTGGTGAAATAATGGTAGAAGGCGATGCCTCTTCTGCGTCTTACTTCTTGGCAGCGGCTGCTATCGCTGGCGGAAAAATTAAAGTCCACGGCGTAGGCACAGACAGCGTACAAGGTGACGTGAAATTTGCTGATGTATTAGCGCAAATGGGCGTAAAAATCACTTACGGCCCGACTTGGATAGAAGCGGAGCGTAACGAGCTTAATGGCATAGATATGGACATGAACCACATTCCTGATGCGGCCATGACCATAGCAACAACGGCTCTATTTGCCAAAGGCCCAACAACGATTCGCAACATCTACAACTGGCGCGTTAAAGAAACAGATCGTTTATACGCTATGGCAACCGAACTAAAAAAACTCGGCGCTGACGTCATTGAAGGCAAAGATTTCATTACCGTCACCCCTGTTGCGAACCTAAAGCATGCGGCTATCGATACCTATAACGACCACCGTATTGCTATGTGCTTCTCGCTCGTTGCCTTCTCAGACACACCAGTTACCATCAACGATCCGGGGTGCACATCAAAAACCTTCCCGACGTATTTTGAATTGTTCAATACCATAGCCAACTAATAGCCACTTTAGGCAATCAGAAAAAGGCCAAATTTTTAATAAATTTGGCCTTTTTACATTACAAACTACAAACAAAAAAGCCCCAGCGTGTTACCGCTGGGGCAAGGCTCTCAGTACAGGATTACTAATAAAGGGGATTATCAGCAATAGATTTCAGTAAAAAGGGAAATGATTTACTGAAAGATTAAGACTGTGGTTGTGCTGGCGTTTCCAGTTTTTCAATTTGTTGCGGAGTTAATAAGGCATACAAGCCTGCTCGGTTTTTTGCATAGGCAATAGTAAGGTCTTCGGTTAATTCACCACTTTTTTCAGCAAGATCATCGACCTTATCCATATAATTTTTGGCGCTTGGCGACAAGCTGCTCAACTCAACTTGTGTGCTATGTAGCTGCTCTTGAATTTTGCGAATTGCCTTGCCATCTTTTTCAAAAAGATCAGATACTTTCGACTGCGTTTTTTCATCTAAACCAAGTTGTTGAGCCATACGACTTGCAAGTTGCTCATGACTTGGTACTGCATTCATTGGAGCTTCCTGAGTGGCTTGGCCTTTGACGACATCACCTTGAGGTGATTTGGTTTCTGCATAAGCGCTTACTGCTACACCGGTTATAATCGCGGCACTCAAACCGATAACACCCATCATTCCTGCTTTTTTACGATTAAACATAGTTGGCTCCTTAAGCTCTGTTTCCTGTTTGGATGAAATCTATTATGTCCATTTATTTGTCAAACAGTGTCAAAGAGAGTGAATCGAGATGCACAACTTGTCATGAGAGCGTAAGGGAAAATGCGCATTCGCAGATTTTCCCTATTAACCTAGCAAGTCTGAACATATTCTTAGGAATGGTGCTGAATGGCTTTACGCTCATCCTCTTTTTAAACATGTGAAAGTGCAGGATCCCAGTCTTTCCACACCACTTCGCGCCCCTGTTCACGAATCATCGCCATAATTTCAGCGACAGGTCGCTCGTCGCTGATCTCGAATTGCTCAAGGGCCTCTTGAGAGTCATCCGCGTATCCACCCGGCTGGGTTTTGGATTCTGCACTCATAGTGGTAAACCCCATTCGCACCGCATGATGGCGAAATTCAGGTGATTCGCGAGTAGACAGGCTCATTTCTAAATCCCGATCAAACAAGCGCCAAGCAGCAATAAGCTGAACCAATTGCCGATCAGAGATAACAGATTTCGGAACGATCCCTCCTTCACAAGGGCGAATCCGTGGAAACGCCACACTAAAGCGGCTTCGCCAATAGCGCTTTTGCAGGTGCCGTAGATGATGCGCCATCATCACCGAATCCGTGCGCCAATCTTCCAAGCCAAGTAACACACCCAAACCAATCTTATGAATACCAGCCTGCCCAATACGGTCCGGCGCATCAAGGCGATAGTTAAAGTTTGATTTGTTACCCCGCAAATGATGCTCAAGATAGGTTTTGCGACGATAGGTTTCTTGATAAACCAACACGCCGTCCAAACCGATACCTTGCAGCTGTTTGTATTCATCTGCATCTAATGGCTGTACTTCCATAGAGAGCTGACTGAAATGGGGCTTGATCAAGGGAATCATGCGTTCAAAGTAAGGCATGGAAACCTTATTGGTTTCCCCAGTCACCAAGAGGATATGATCAAAGCCCTTACCTTTAATCGCCGCGACTTCTTTTCCCACCTGAGTTTCATTCAGAGTAAGACGCCTGATTGCATTACTCATAGAAAAACCACAGTAGGTGCATTCGTTCGCACAGGTATTAGATAAATACAAGGGTGCAAATAAGCTCAAAGTATTGCCAAAGCGCTGTAAAGTAAGCTGTTCGCTTTTTGCTACCATCTCCAACAAATAAGGCTCTGCTGCTGGCGAGATCAAGGCAGCGAAATCATCGACATCGAGCTTGTCCTTACTCAAGGCTCGCAACACATCTTGCTCGTTTTTTTCTTGATGGGATTGCGTCACTGCTTGCCAATCTGTACTCTCCACAAAATGACTAAATTGCCCTTCTAACGCTGGGCTTTGTTCTAACAAACGAATTTTATTACTGGTTCCGTCTATCATGACAATGCCCCGAGAAAATCAGTCAATGGACTCGTTGCTTGAGCCTGCACTCGCCTTTCCCCCAAACCGGACTCATACGCCATTCGCCCCGCTTCTACTGCAAGACGAAAGGCTTTACCCATCTTTGCAGGCTGTCTAGCAACCGCCATAGCGGTATTCACCAATACCGCGTCAGCACCTATTTCTAGCGCCAATGCTGCATCAGATGGCGCACCAATACCCGCATCAATAATCACAGGCACAGTACTTTGCTCGATAATAATTTCCAAAAATGGACGACTTGCCAACCCCATATTCGATCCAATCGGCGACCCAAGCGGCATCACACACTGACACCCTACTTCTTCTAATCGTTTACAAAGCACAGGATCAGCATGGACATAAGGCATGACCACAAAACCTTTTTTGATCAACTCTTCGGCAGCCAACAAGGTTTCCATACCATCGGGCATCAAGTAACGCGGATCAGGATGAATTTCTAGCTTCACCCAGTTAGTTTCCAATGCCTCTCTGGCTAGTTCAGCGGCGAAAACTGCTTCTTTTGCGGTACGAGCACCAGACGTATTTGGCAAGAGCTTAATTCTCTGCTGTTGTAATGGCTTAAGAATGTTATCCGTTTGATTTTTTAAATCCATACGACGTAATGACAAGGTCACCAGCTCACTTTCACTAGCGGTTAGCGAGTCCATCATAGCGTCGGCACTAGCGTATTTCCCTGTACCAGTAAAAAGTCTCGAATGAAATTCATGTCCTGCAATAAATAAAGACGACATATTAACCCCCAGCAATAGATTCAAAAATAAACACCTGACTTTGCTCATTCAACTTGGTACTAGTCCACAAACTCTTTGGTACCACTTGCTGATTTATCGCAATAGCAATGCCTTGTTCGCTCTTGTCTAATTGAATGAGCAAGTCCTGGAGAGTTTTCCCTGAAAATTCATGAGGCACATCGTTCAACATAATTTTCATTACTTGCCCCCTGTATTTCTTTGAGTATTCGAGTGCTTTTCAAACAAGCAAATAAGTGATCGAGTCGCGGCTTCTGGCTCAGCCGCTTTGGTAATGGCTGTCACCAAGGCGACACTATCAACACCCGTTTGAGCAACAGCTGGAAGACGTTCGGCATTAATGCCACCAATTGCCACCGTTGGATACACACCTTTTAATAAGGTGGCATAGTGACTAAGTCGTTTAAGACCTTGCGGTTGGGATGGCATATCTTTGGTTTGCGTGGGGAAGATATGCCCTAACGCGATGTAACTTGGCTGAATAGATTGAGCGCGGGCAATTTCATAGTAACCGTGAGTACTGATGCCAAGCCGCAAGCCAGCCGCTTGCATTTGCGCTAAATCTGCCACATCTAAATCTTCCTGACCAAGATGCACACCATAGGCGCCGAAGCGAATCGCCTCTTGCCAATAATCATTGATAAATACTTGAGCTTCATACTCCTTGCCCAAGGCAATAGCCTGCTGAATTTTACTTGCTAGATCGGCATCATCAGGGTCTTTGATACGCAACTGGGCAAGCTTCACACCTTGCTTGAGTACTAATTTCAACCAAGCAATGGAATCCACTACTGGATACAAGCCCATTTTATCGAGATCCATCTTGGCAAAAGATTGATGCATCGGCGCCTGCGTGACAGTCGACAGCTTATACGGCGAGACAATCGCCGGTAGATTTTCAATTTGCAACGGCCAACCAGGGCGACCTAGCGGCCCCGCCCCTTCACCAATTTTCACACCAGTTTTTAATGCGCCAGTTATGTAAGCCTTTGCCATCGTCATGGCATCTAAAAGATCATAACCATGAGCAATAAAGCTCGCCAGTGCCGTCGACAAGGTACAACCTGTGCCTCGAGTATTGTGAACGGAAAGTCTTTTGTATGCGAAACCAACAATAGAATCCTGATCCAACAGCCAGTCTGTTGCTTGCTCTGAATCAGAGTGCCCGGCTTTTAGTAACCAAGCACACTTTGACGACGATAAATACACGGCCAATTGACTTTGTATATCAACCGCTGGTTGCTGATCAGATAAACCTGTCAACCGCTTAAACTCTATCGAATTGGGTGTGATCACATCGATATAAGGCAGCAACGATCCTAATAAAGATGCTCCGACTGAGTCTTGCTGCAGCCGATTTCCAGACTCGCTGCTAGCCGCCATAACAGGATCAAAGACGACCAATACATTAGGAAAGTCCGCCTTAATCCGTCTCAACCAAATCGAGCAGGCTTTTGCTATCTCAATAGATGGTAGCAAGCTCACTTTAATAGCATCTGGTGGTACGTCGTCGAGCAAGGTTTGCCATTGCTCATCAAACATAGCCAGAGAAACTGGTTCAACAGAGCGCACTTCTTTGGAGTTTTGCGCTGTGATGCAAGTGACAATGGTTTGCACATGACAGCGTAAATCCTGCCCTGTACGCAAATCCGCTTGAAGTCCTGCATGGGCGGACGAATCCGACCCACCCACGCACCAGACAACAGGAGGTTTTATAGACATAAATCCTCCTTTCACCTACAGCGATTTTTCTTTTGATTTATCGGTTGTAAGTTTGTCTGTAGTCAACTTATCCGTGGTTAAATAAACATCACTACCTAGTTCACGAAATTGCTCAGACATTTGCTGCATACCTGCTTGTGCATCACTTGCCTCTAAAGCACTCACGTCAATGGCTTGCGCGTCTTCCAGTCCTTTCGCATAGTCGCGCACTTCTTGAGTGATCTTCATTGAACAAAACTTAGGCCCGCACATAGAACAGAAATGTGCCACTTTTCCTGAGGCTTGGGGCAAGGTTTCATCATGGTAAGAACGAGCCGTTTCAGGGTCTAATGACAAGTTGAATTGATCTTCCCAACGGAATTCAAAACGGGCTTTTGATAACGCATTATCGCGAATTTGCGCTCCCGGATGACCTTTTGCCAAATCCGCCGCGTGGGCAGCGATTTTATAAGTGATCAAACCTTGTTTAACGTCTTCCTTGTTAGGCAAACCGAGATGCTCTTTTGGCGTCACGTAACACAACATGGCACAACCATACCAACCAATTTGTGCAGCCCCAATGCCAGAGGTAATGTGATCGTAACCTGGTGCGATGTCTTGAGTTAATGGTCCCAATGTATAAAACGGCGCTTCGTGGCAATGCTTAAGCTGTTCAGTCATGTTCTCTTCGATCAGTTGCATCGGCACGTGCCCAGGACCTTCGATCATTACTTGCACATCGTATTCCCAAGCAATTTTCGTCAGCTCGCCCAAGGTGCGAAGTTCAGACATTTGTGCTTCGTCATTAGCATCCATGATAGAACCAGGACGCAAGCCATCTCCAAGCGACAAAGCCACATCGTATTCCGCACAAAGCTCACAAATTTCACGGAACCGCTCATACAAGAAGCTTTCCTTGTGATGTGCTAAACACCATTTCGCCATGATGGAACCACCACGAGACACGATGCCTGTAAGACGCTTAGCCGTCATAGGAACATAGCGCAACAAAACACCCGCGTGAATGGTGAAGTAATCTACACCCTGCTCCGCCTGTTCAATCAAGGTATCGCGAAATACTTCCCAGTTTAGATCCTCAGCGACACCATCGACTTTTTCCAAGGCTTGATAAATTGGTACAGTACCGATTGGCACAGGAGAGTTTCGTAAAATCCATTCACGAGTTTCATGAATGTTTTTACCCGTCGACAAATCCATTACGGTGTCGGCACCCCAACGTGTAGACCAAACCAGTTTTTCTACTTCTTCTTCAATAGAAGAGGTCACCGCAGAGTTACCAATATTAGCGTTTACTTTCACCAAGAAGTTTCGACCAATAATCATTGGCTCGGATTCTGGATGATTGATGTTGTTAGGAATAATAGCGCGCCCTCTTGCCACTTCATCTCGAACAAACTCTGGAGTGATACGCGCCTGCAAGTTCGCACCAAAGCTTTGCCCCGGATGCTGCTTCAATAACAGCTCGCTCTTAATGGCGTCAATATTCTGATTTTCACGCAAAGCAATGTATTCCATCTCTGGCGTGATAATCCCTTGGCGAGCGTAATGCATTTGCGTAACACGTTTACCTTGGCGAGCTTTACGTACTTTAGGCAGTTCTTTAAAACGCAACTCATCCAGTGCCGCATTTTCTAGACGTGACTTAGCAAACGATGAAGACACACTTGGTAATATTTCGGTGTCATCACGTTTTTCAATCCATGTCGCGCGCATTGGAGCCAAACCACGGTAAACATCAATGTTTTCTTGCGGGTCGGCATAAGGGCCTGAGCAATCGTATACGTAAATAGCTTCGTTGGGTTCGAAAGTAAGATTGTCTGGATCTGAACCAATCGGCGTATCAGTCAGATTAATTTTGCGCATAGGTACACGAATCGAATCGTCTGAACCGGTTAAATAGATTCGCTCGGACGCAGGGAAAGGTTTGGCTTGCAACGACTCGATAAAAGATTTCGCGGCTTGTCGTGATTCTTCACGGGACTTTTTATTAGGCTTTTTTTGGGGGTGGTTTATTTCTTGTTGATTAGATTGGCTGTTCAATTCATTAATAGTCGACATGAGCACTTCCCTTATTTTTAAAATGGAGAATTGCTTGTCTGGGGTGCTGTTTTACAAGCAAACGCACTACTGGCGTTAATTGCAAAACGTGAACCCTGAATTTTAGTAGCAAAGATGCTTTAGAGGATATGGCTGCATCGATTCTATAAAAATCAGGAGTTCATTCGATGCAGAAAAGAAAAATAGATACTTTCTTGTTTCCTACGCGGGTATTAGCCCGATCAGGTTCTGCGGATCCCGCATTTAATTATGCGATCTCAGCCAAATGGCACTCCGACAAGTAGGGCTGAGTATACTCAGTCTTATCGGAATGTAAACACCCACCTTTTATATGGGTGTTTATCAGAGACAAGAGGCAAAACCTATTCCCCTTGCATTTCAAGCGCCATTTTATAAAGGTAGTTTTTCTTCTCACCGGTTAATTTAGCTGCCATAGCTGCCGCTTGCTTAACTGGTAAGTCTTCTAGCAATATAGTCAAAATACGCTTGGCTTCTAATTCTGCTTCGTTACCACTTTCTTGGGTAAAACTCAGCATAACGACGAATTCACCACGCAATTGATTGGCATCCGCATCGAACTTGGCAAGAATTTCAGATGCCGTACCAGATAAGAAAGTCTCGAATGTTTTCGTTACTTCACGAGCCAATACCAATTGCGCATCTTCACCATAGACTTTTTGCACGTCTGTAATCGAATCATAAACACGGTGTGTGGATTCGTAAAATACCACTGTGCCCGTTTGCTTTTTCCATGACTCAAACAAATCGCAACGCCCTTTGGATTTTGCAGGTACAAACCCAGCAAAAAAGAATTGATCCGTTGGTAAACCAGAGGCACACAAAGCAGCAATCAATGCACAAGCCCCTGGAATCGGCAAAACTTTATGGCCTTTTTCTCGCAATGCATGCACAACATGATAGCCAGGGTCAGAAATTAGCGGCGTTCCAGCATCAGACACTAAAGCAACATTCTTCCCTTCGTCCAATAAGCTCGCGACATAGTCTGCTTTGTCTTTTTCATTATGGTCGTGAATGGAAAAAAGTTTGGCTTCAATGGCAAAATGATTAAGTAAACGTCGAGTGTGTCGCGTGTCTTCCGCTGCAATATAGTCTACATCACGTAAAGTTTGTTCGGCTCTTTTACTGAAATCATCTAGATTACCAATTGGGGTGGCAACTATGTATAGCGACCCTCTCGCATCATCAGAACTATGTGGTACCATGTGACCTCTTTTATTTGTCATTTTGTAAGCTTATGAGCCTAATTAATTACCGCATCATATCATTAACTCTTTGCTCTTTTCTGCTAAGCGCCTGTAATTCCATGAATTTAAATATGGATCAGTCTCAAAACCGGGTACAAAACGCCAGTAGCAGCTCGCAAGAAAGAACCTTGCCACCTAGCATCTACCATCCAATTAAAACATCGGATGTTTCAAAGGAGTTAGCGGATGCCTACAACGCAGCAAAAAACTTCTATGCACAAGGCGAGTATCAACAAACCATTGATGCATTAGAAAGTAAGGTGTTAGCTACAACATCGTCAATTCAATTTGAAGCCTATTTACTTGCCGCTTTAGCCTCTTCAAATTTGGATAATTCCACCGACGCTTTAGCTTACCTCGAAAAAGCCGACAAACTGCCTGCAGCAAGCCATCCTGACAATCAGAATCGATTGAAAGAAACAAAAGCGTCGATTCTTGAATACTTTGGCAATTGGCTTGAAGTCGTAAATCTACGAATGGATTTGGCCTACAACCTTCCTCTTTATGAAGGAGAAGAAAACCAAGCAAAATTGTGGTTGGCTATTCAAAATTTAACGCAAAATGAAATTGATGAATTATACCAACTGCAAAATCCCTTACTGAATGGCTGGCTGACTATCAGCAGCATTTTAAGAGATCAATCGCTGTCTATCGAACAGCAACTTAAGATGTTCAAAAATTGGCAGATTGAAAACCCAAGTCACCCCGCAGCACTCTCGCCACCGCAAGATTTCGAGATTATGTCATCGGTTGAACAGATGGCACCGAAGAAAATCGTCTTGATGTTACCAATGAGCGGCAAATTAGAACGTGCATCTCAAGCTATTGTAGATGGCTTTTTTGCCTCTTTTTACAACCAAAAAGAAGCTAGACCACAAGTTAGTATTGTTAATATTGATGACTACTCAAACATTAGTGAAGCACTTGCCGCCGCAAATGCACAACAACCCGATGTCATTATTGGCCCATTACAAAAAAACAATGTTGCTCAGGTCAGTCGCTTAGACCTACCTTACCCAGTGATCGCGCTAAATCAGCTGGACATCAATCAACACCCAAAAAATCTTTATCACTTCTCCTTAAACGCAGAAGATGAAATACATGAGCTGATCACGTTCGCTAAGCAAGAGGGCGCAACGAGAGCGGCGATCCTGAGCACTCAGGACACATGGGCACTCAAACAAAGTGATGAGTTCCGTGCCGCAGCAGCGAAAGATAATATCACTATCACTTCGAATCAGTCTTATGCCAACACACCAAAAGGCAGACAAGATGCGATTCAGAAATTGCTTTTGATTAATGAGAGTTATGCCCGCAAAAGATCAGTTGAAAAATGGATCGGCACAAGTGTAGATAGCATCGCAAGATCTCGCGAAGACCTAGATTACGTCTATTACATTGGCAAACTCAATGACGCTAAACAAATCAGGCCTCTTTTAGATTTTTACTTCGCTGACAAGATACCAATGCTTGCTAGCAGTACTCTAAATGACAGCGCCCCTGAAAGGTCAACCAAACCTGAAGATATTGAGCGCATACTGTTCACAGAAGCTCCTGCTCTTACACCAAACAATACATCGTTAGATGCTTTGCCTAAAAATCAAAACTCAAACATTTTGCGCAGACTACAAGCCTTAGGTGCTGACTCGTATTTACTAGCAAGCAAATACCAACTATTCACCCTACTTCCGAGCACTAAAATTTCTGCAAATACCGGCATTATCACCATGGATGAGAATGGCATATTTCATAAAAGACCTGAGATCATGACTTACCGAAAAGGAAATTTGGTATATGCGACCAGTTACCAGTTTTTTAAACAGAAAGAAGGCACCGAAAAATAACGGCGACAAAGCAGAGCAAGCTGCCGAAGCCTTTTTGCGGAAGCAAGGGCTTCGATTTGTAGAGCGAAACTTCTTCTGCCGTATCGGAGAAATTGATTTAATTTTTTTAGATCAAAACACCTATGTTTTTGTAGAGGTTCGCTTTCGAGCTAACAACACTCATGGCAATGCCGCTGAAAGCCTTGGACAATCAAAGCTTAAAAAAGTACGTAACAGCGCGGCTTTATGGCTGCAAAAGAATAATAAAGTAAACAACTCAAGTCGCTTCGATGCGATACTATTTGACGAAAAAATAGACTCTCAACATTTAACTTGGCTTAAAGCAGTATTTTAATCACTATGGATTTTCAAGAAGCAATCTACACACAATTTGCCCAGAGTTTTGAAGCACAACAACAAGCTCTGGAAAGTTTACCTCCTTATATTGAACATGCTGCAAAAGTGATTTTTTCAAGCATTGCTTCTGGCGGGAAAGTTATTTGCATTGGCAACAGTACAGGTTCCCATCTAGCTCAATACTTCAGCACCCTAATGCTAGATCGAATGGACAGAGAGCGCCCTGGCCTACCAGCGATCAACCTAAGCGGTGAAGGCTCAGCCCTTTTGGCCATCACTCACAACGATAGCTACCATGACGTCTTCTCCAAGCAAATTACAGCACTTGGTAATCAGGGTGACATTTTGTTTGTTATTGCAAACAGAGGCAACACCTCCCCTATCATTCAAGCCATTCAAGCGGCCCATGAACGCAAAATGAGTATAGTCGCGTTAACCAGCCCAGAAGCCAAAAACGTCTCGTCACTGACCTCTCAGGATGATACGGAGATAAAAATCAACCTTCTAGGTACAGCCAGAGTGCACGAATGCCAACTTAGCGTCATTCATATATTAGTAGACCTACTCGAACGCCAATTATTCGGCTACGAAGATTAAACACGCTCTTATCAGGTATAGATCAAAAAAATAGCCGCTCTAAAAGCGGCTATTTTTTAATGACCTAAAAGTAATCATCCATTCTTTATTTCACAACTTTAAGTTGGAAACCTTTCTTAGGCTCTGGCGGGGTTGGAGTTGGTTCATCAAAAAACTCCTCGTCTGGAAAAACAAAACCATCACCATTTTCCTTCGCATATAAGGCAAGAGCAGCGCACATAGGTACATAAACCTGCATCGGCTTACCGCTAAAACGCGCCTCAAACGAAACTGCGTCTTTATCCATAATCAAATGTCGTACCGCAGTCATACTGACATTTAGCACGATCTGACCATCTTTAACGAATTCAGTAGGCACTACGACATCTTTTTGATTCGCATCTACCAATAGGTAAGGTGTCATATCATTATCCGCAACCCATGAATAAGCGGCATTTAATAAATAAGATCTTTTCGGTAACATATTGTCTCCCACCCAATAAATATTTGTTAAAAAAAAGGAGCCATAAGCTCCTCTTTTTACAACTCAACCAAACCGAGACATAACTCAGATCAGTCTAAACGCATTTCTTGTTCAGCTTCAGAAAGACTTTCTTGGAAAGACTCACGAGAAAAAACCAAATCCATATACTTGTATAGCGCTCTTGCTTGGTCTTTAGGAATTTCCACCCCTAATACAGGCAAACGCCACAAGATTGGAGCCAAACAGCAATCCACGATAGTGAACTCATCACTCATGAAATAAGGTTTTTCTTCAAAAATTGGAGTAACGTTCAACAAACCTTCACGCAATTCTTTTTGTGCTTTAGCAACAGCTTCTTTGTCCTTACTAGTAAGAATCAAATCAACTAGCTTTGCCCAATCGCGCTGAATACGATACATAAACAAGCGACTTTCAGCACGAGCAACAGGATATACAGGCAGCAACGGAGGATGTGGAAAACGTTCATCCAAGTATTCCATCATGACATTTGGCTCATAAAGAACCAAATCACGATCGACTAAAGCTGGTAGCTCATTGTATGGATTAACATCCGCCAACTCGTCTGGCTTGTTAAACGGGTCTACATCTATGATGTCCACTGTGACGGCTTTCTCAGCCAATACAATACGAACTCGATGGCTATAATGATCCTCTCCATCAGAAAAGAACGTCATTGAGGAGCGCTTTGCAATAACACCCATGTCTAACCCCTATATTGAAAACATCTACGTCCCCTTCAAAGGAGGGAACAAACTATAATATGGTGACGAAGTAACAAAAATATTACACTATCTCGCCATCACAGAAAATCTTTCATGGAATTTTTACTCACGCACCTTTTTTATAAAACAAGGCTTTAATTGAGCACTGAGCTCTATGTAGAGAACCATCCTCAACCTAGCTATCAAGCAACACGCGGCAAATTAAAACACACTTATGAAACCATGAATTTCAAAGCTCGGCTATTCTAGCATTATTTTCAAACAATTTTTCTTAGAAAAATCATTTTGTTGCAAGAATTCTAAAGTTAACTTTATTTCAAGCAAAAAAAACGCTTGGCGAAAACACCAAGCGTTTTAATAATAATTCCAAAGCGAATATTAACGCTTAGAGAACTGAGGACGACGACGAGCTTTGCGTAGACCAACTTTCTTACGTTCAACTTCACGAGAGTCGCGTGTAACGAATCCAGCAGAACGTAGAGTACGACGTAGAGTCTCATCGTATTGCATCAATGCACGAGTGATACCATGACGGATCGCACCAGCTTGACCAGAAATACCACCACCTTTAACAGTGATGTAAACATCAAACTTCTCAGTTGCATCAACCAACTCAAGAGGCTGACGAACAACCATGCGAGCAGTTTCACGACCGAAGTACTGATCAATTGAACGGTTATTGATAACTAGGTTACCAGAACCGGCTTTTAGGAAAACACGAGCGGTAGACGTTTTGCGACGACCTGTACCGTAGTATTGAGTAGCTGACATAATGATCTTCCGTATTAAATGTTAAGGGCTTGAGGCTGTTGAGCAGCATGTGGATGCTCAGTACCAGCGTACACTTTCATTTTCTTGTGCATTGCACGGCCCAATGGACCTTTTGGCAACATACCTTTTACGGCGATTTCAAGAACGCGCTCAGGAGCGTGATCAATCAACTTCTCGAAATTCATAGAACGCAAGCCGCCTGGGTAACCAGTATGGCGGTAGTATTGTTTAGCAGCTGCTTTGTTACCAGTAACGTGAATTTTCTCAGCGTTAATAACAACGATGTAATCGCCTGTATCAACGTGTGGAGTGTATTCCGCTTTATGCTTGCCACGTAGACGGCGAGCAATTTCAGTAGCCAAGCGGCCTAGAGTTTTGCCTTCAGCATCAACCACGAACCAGTCGCGGCGAACTTCAGCAGGTTTAGCTGTAAAAGTTTTCATCAAAAAACCCTTTCAATACGCGTGCTCAATGACACGCTATACCTATTATTATTGGTTGGCCAAGTAGTAAACCACTTGATCAACGTACACTTACCTTTAAAAAGGCGAGCGAATTATATATCAAGAAAATCAATTTTGAAAGCCGTATTCGAATTAAGGGCGGTGCTCTAAAGACAAATACTCTTCTGATTGCATTTCTAACAATCGACTTACTGTACGATCGTATTCAAAGGCTAAACGTGTACCTTTATAAATTTCCGGAATAGCCACTTCTGCCGAAAAAATCACCTTGACGTGGCGATCGTAAAATTCATCCACAAGGTTAATAAAGCGGCGCGCTAAATCGTCTCGCGAAGCATCCATTTGTGGCAAATTTGAAATGATGACTGTGCTGTAAAGACGGGCAATTTCAATATAATCAATTTGACTTCTTGGACCATCACACAAAGCTTTAATATCAAACCAAGCCATCCCCTCGCAACTTCTTAATAGCGGAATGTTTCGACCTTCTATTTCTACCGCCCCGCCCTCTACAACATGCGAAGCATCAGAGATCAAACTCATAAAACGATTATTTAACTCGTCATCCGCTTCTTTGCTAAGTGGGTAATGGTAAAGCTTGGCCTGTTTAAGCGTTCTTAAGCGATAATCCACGCCACCATCAACATTCATTACTTTGGTGTATTTTTTCACCAAATCAATCGCTGGCAAGAAACGCGCACGCTGCAAACCGTTTTTATACAAGCCGTCTGGCTCAATGTTGGAGGTCGCCACTAAAGTCGTGCCGTTTTCAAACAACACCTCAAGTAAGCCGGCCAAAATCATAGCATCAGTGATGTCCGTCACAAAAAACTCATCAAAACACAGCACCTTTGCTTTAGACGAAATCTCCTTACCAACAATTTCCAGTGGATTTTTAACGTCATGCAGCTTACGAAGTTCTTGGTGAACCATTTGCATAAAGCGATGAAAATGGAGGCGCATTTTCTTTTCTGTTGGTAAACAATCAAAAAAAGTATCCATTAAATAGGTCTTACCTCGACCTACTCCACCCCAAAAATACAATCCCTGCTCAACAGTCGGAGCTTTCTTTTTCAAGAAGCGCCCCAAGAAACCATTGGTGGATTTATCTGCTTGGTTCGCAATCAAACGGTCAAATAAATCCTGAAGCGCTTCCACTGCTTCTTCTTGAGCTGGATCATAATTAAAGTCTGTTCTAGTCAAATCTTGCTTGTAACGTGTAATGGGTGTCATCGCCGCTCTTTCGTTCGATTAGTAAATTATGCCTATTCTAACAAATTGCATCTTAAACAACACCTATCAAGCTGTTATCGTAGGGGGTGTTTCGCTATAATGGATTATCTGTTTTTTGGAGAAAGTCATGAACTTAGAAGAATTCAACATCATTATCTTTATTACCGGCATCATTATTGGCTGTGTCGCTACACTTGCTCTTAAAAGCTACAGTGCAAAAAATAACAGCAAAAAAGCTGATTCAAGCTCAAACATCATTACGATGAAGTCACTACAGCAAGAATTAGACAGCAAGCAAGTTATTATCGACAACTTCTTCACTGACAGTAATGAACACTTAATGTCCGCAGAAAAACGCTTAGCAGACCTAAGAAACACTCTTGCAGATAACGCAACTCAATTAAGCAACATAAAAATTGAAAGAAGCACAGCCACTTCAAACAATACCGATACTATTGAGCCTGCTTCTTTCGAACCACCAAGAGACTACGCACTAAAAAATGATAAAGAACCAGGCACATTGAGTGAATCATTCGGTCTTGATGATAGAAATATAGACCTTGAACCAAAGCGCACTATTTAACAAAAAATATACCAACAAAAAACGGGCTTCAAAAAGCCCGTTTTTTTCATCTGTTCAACATCCCACTAAGCTGGATTATCTACATCAATAAAGACTGCTTCCAAACCACACTCACTAGATAGATAGGCAGCCATAGACTGCGCTCCAAAACGTTCTGTTGCATGATGTCCTGCCGCAATAAAATGAATATCCATTTCACGCGCAATATGAATTGTCTGCTCAGAAACCTCACCAGTGATAAACACATCCGCGCCAACAGCGACAGCCTGTTCTATATAACCTTGCGCACCACCGGTACACAACGCTACCCGACGAATTGGGCGATCATTAACGCACTCAAACAATACGCTTCGACCAACCGCAGATTCGACGATTCGTCGGAATACATCGGACGAGACAGGCTCATTTAATTCACCAACAACGCCGATAAACTCTTCGATGGGCACACCTGACTGCAAGCCAGACCGATTTAAAAGCCCAATAGCATCAGCCAAGCCAGCATTATTGCCTAGCGTAGGATGCGCATCCAATGGCAAATGATAGCCATATAAATTGATATCATTTTTAATCAAAGACGCAATTCTACGATATTTCATACCAATAATTCTGGGATCTTCGCTCTTCCAAAAATAACCATGATGAACGAAAATAGCATCCGCTTTATACTCAATAGCAGCGTCGATTAATGCCTGACTAGCCGTTACGCCCGTAACCACGCGGTTAATCTCTTTTTTTCCTTCCACCTGCAACCCATTGGGCGCATAATCTTTGAAGCGACTTGGACTTAATGTCTTATTAAGCAATAACTCAAATTCACTGCGTAGCAAAACAACTCCTTATATTTATGAATCAAAAAAACTACTGGCCCCCCATCATTATCTCCATTCTGGCTGGCACTTGTATAGGCCTAGCTGTATTACTCATACAGGAGAAACAAAAGATTGCCGACTCCAGCTATTCAACATCAGTAAAAATAGCCACGCCATCCGTTGTTAACATCTACACTCAAGTCATACAACAAAAAGGCCTAAATGATTCAAGCACAGCAAAGCACAGCATAAACCTAGGCTCTGGCGTCATAGCAACAAAAGATGGTTTTATCCTAACCAATCATCACGTTATTCAAAATGCTCAAAGCATTGTTATCGCCCTTCATGACGATAGACGTGTTGAAGCAAAGCTCATTGGTTCAGATCCATCCACCGACCTAGCAATCTTAAAAATAGACCTACCCAATCTTCCCAACATTAAAATGGGCAACAGTGACAAAGTGTCTGTTGGAGACAAGATCCTCGCAATAGGCAACCCGTTTGGAATCGGGCAGACAGTAACAGCCGGCATTATTAGCGCCAAAGGCCGAAACAGCATAGGCCTTAATACCTATGAAAATTTTCTACAGACCGATGCAGCCATAAACCCAGGTAATTCAGGCGGCGCGTTAGTCAATCTACGAGGTGAACTCATTGGCATTAGCTCCGCCATTTATTCAAGTACTGGCGGCTCACAAGGAATTGGCTTTGCCACCCCCATTGACGACGCTCTCAATGTTATGACAGATATCATAAAACAAGGGGAAGTAATAAGAGGATACTTAGGAATGGACGCTCAAAAAATAACTCAGTCTCTGGCAGATAACTTACTCTTACCAACAAATCACGGACTATTAGTAAGCGACATAACTAAAGAAAGCCCTGCTGAAAAAGCTGGAATAGAAGTTGGAGATATAATACTTGAAATTAACAACACGCCGAGCGAAGACCCATTCCAGATAAGACACTTAATAGCATCACTAAAACCTGGAACACGCATCTCGCTGGTTGGCCTTCGCGGGCAGCAATCCTATCAGACTAATATCATGCTAGAAAAACAACCCACGATGCAACGTATCACCTATTAACATAACATAAGCGCTAATGCTGAAGCTCAACCTGTTCTTTCAACTTTTGCAAGCTGCGCTCAAAATTACTACCCGCAATATTGTTAGCAAACATAGCAAGATATGGACTCAACAGACCTGCATTAAGGCTACCTTCGATCGTCCATTTAACCAAAGTACCGCCTTTGGTTTCTTGCAAGTCGATTTGATTATGAACTAAATTCACCTTTGGTTTAGGACGCACGTCAAAACGCACAACATCTTCAGATGACTCAACCACAGATAAAACACCCTGCTCGGCTGCTTTATTGTAAAACAAAGCAACAGAATCACCTTCCCCCAAAACACCTTCAAATGAAGCCACTTTACCATCCTGAACAAACATCCAATCTGGCAAACCACTTCCTTGAAGCATATCTTGGTAAACCACATCACGAGGAGCATTAATAATCACACTACGCTCCACCCGATAATCAGCAGGCATAAAAAAGCCAACAACCACTAAAAACAAGATAACAATCGCAGAAATGCGCGTTACCTTTCTTAGTTTATAAAGAGCAGCCGGATGCGATGAGTTACTTGCCATTAAGAACCCTTCAGAATACGATATTCCGCCGACATAGCATGCGCCTCTAGAGACTCTCCACGAGCCAAAGGAGAAGCTATTTTAGCCAACTCACTTGCCCCTTCAGGCGAACAGTAAATTAGCGAGCTACGTTTTTGGAAATCATAAACTCCCAAAGGGGATGAGAATCTTGCCGTACCAGACGTTGGTAATACGTGATTCGGTCCCGCACAATAATCACCCAATGCTTCTGGCGTATGACGACCCATAAAGATAGCACCAGCATGACGGATTTTTTCCACCCATTTCTCAGGTTCATCAATAGATAACTCAAGGTGCTCAGCAGCTACTATGTTCGCAATATCCATAGCTTCATCCATATTTTCAACATGAATGAAGGCACCACGACCTTCCAGAGAAGCCTTAATAATATCTTTGCGACTTTGCGTTTCAATCAAACGTTCCATAGAAGCCTTTACATCTTTGATGAAAGCTAAGTCAGGAGAAATTAAAATAGATTGAGCATCTTCATCATGTTCTGCTTGAGAAAATAGATCCATAGCAATCCAATCAGGGTCTGTCTTACCATCGCACACAACAAGAATTTCAGAAGGTCCGGCAATCATGTCGATACCGACAACACCAAACACCATCTTCTTAGCTGTAGCCACATAAATATTACCTGGGCCAACAATCTTATCAACCTTGGGAATAGTTTCAGTACCATACGCCAAAGCCGCAACAGCCTGCGCACCACCAATAGTGAATACACGATCCACACCAGCAATATACGCCGCCGCCAAAACGATATCGTTCACCAACCCATCTGGCGTTGGAACAACCATGATAATTTCGCCAACACCCGCTACTTTAGCAGGCATAACATTCATCAACACAGAAGAAGGATAAGCCGCTTTACCACCTGGCACATAAACACCAACACGATCTAAAGGCGTTACTTTTTGACCAAGCACGGTACCGCTATCTTCTTGGTACTGCCAAGATGGCTGTTTTTGACGCTCATGATAATCATGGACGCGCTTTGCAGCCGCTTCCAAGCTAGCCACCAACTCGGCACTGACTCGATCTTTTGCGAGAGCCAACTCTTCACGTGAGATTTCAAGCTCGGTAGAAGAAACAACTTCGCGACGATCAAAACGATTGGTGTATTCAATGACCGCATCATCGCCATTAAGGCGAACTTGTTCAACAATATCGGCCACTGCCTTTTGTACGCCCGCATCAGACACTGAGTCCCACGCAAGCAAAGACTCTAGTTCAGAGTGAAAACCAGCAGAGCTAGAAGAGAATTCTCGAATATTCAGGTTCAATTATTTGCCCTCGTTATCTTCAACCGCACGCCTTATCATTTCTAAGATAGGCTCGATTTCAGAATACTTCGTTTTATAAGCCGCTTTATTGACCACCAAACGCGTACTGATTGGCGCGATCAATTCACGAGCCTCAAGACCATTTGCTTTTAGTGTATTGCCTGTATCAACGATATCCACAATAAGATCAGCTAAGCCCATAATAGGCGCCAATTCCATCGCACCATATAGCTTAATGACATCAGCCTGAATACCTTGCTCAGCAAAATACGCCTTCGCCGTTTTGATGAACTTCGAAGCAACCTTCAAACGCCTATTTGGCAACGGCTGACCAACAACACCTGCCGTCATCAAACGACATTTCGCTATTTTAAGATCCAGCAATTCATAAAGATTTTTTGTTGATGCTTCCATCAACACATCTTTACCAGCCACACCGAAGTCAGCTACACCATGATCAACATAAGTTGGTACGTCAGTCGCACGCAAAATAACTAGCTTGATATGCTCATGATTGGTATCGAATATTAACTTTCGGCTTTTACTAATATCTTCAACTGGAACAATATTCGCTTTTTCTAAAAGCGGTAAAGTTTCACCAAGAATGCGCCCTTTCGACAGCGCAATCGTCAACGTTTTGCTCATATTAATTTAAAACCCGTGAAATTTTCGCACCCAATGAACCGAATTTCTCTTCAATACACTCATAGCCACGGTCAATATGATAGATACGATCAATCTTTGTATCACCCTCTGCCACTAAAGCAGAAAGCACCAAACTTGCAGAAGCTCGCAAATCCGTCGCCATAACTGGCGCACCTTTCAAACGATCACAACCACGAACGATTGCAGTGTTACCGTTTACTTCAATATCAGCTCCCATGCGAAGCATTTCGTCCACATGCATGAAGCGATTTTCAAAGATATTTTCAATAACTCGACCTACGCCGTTTGCAATTGAATTCAAGGCAACAAACTGTGCTTGCATATCTGTTGGAAACGCAGGGTACGGCGCAGTACTGATGTTTACAGCATTTGGACGACGTCCTTCCATATCCACTTCAATCCAATCATCACCACAAGTCACTTTTGCGCCAGCCTCTTCCAATTTAGAAAGAACAGCCTCAAGCGACTTAACATTGGTATCAATAACACGCACTTTGCCACCCGTAATAGCAGCAGCAACCAAGAAGGTACCTGTTTCAATACGATCTGGCATCACCGGATAACTAGTGCCATGCAAAGCCTCTACACCATCAATGGTAATGGTATCTGTACCATGCCCCTTAATTCTAGCGCCCATTGCAATTAGACATTCAGCCAAATCAACCACTTCAGGTTCACGAGCAGCGTTTTCTAAAATAGTTTGCCCATCTGCTAACGTAGCCGCCATCAACAGGTTTTCAGTTCCCGTTACTGTCACTTTATCAAAAAAGATACGAGCACCTTTAAGACGACCATCAACGCTTGCTACGATATCGCCGCCTTCTACAGCGATTGTTGCACCCATAGCCTCTAAACCACGCAAATGCAAATCCACTGGTCGACTACCAATAGCACAACCACCTGGAAGCGATACTACCGCCTTACCAAAATGACTGACTAATGGTCCAAGAACCAAAATAGAAGCGCGCATTGTTTTAACAAGGTCGTACGGCGCTTCACAATTGTTAAGAGTCGAAACATCCAGCTGAACACTCATTTTTTCGTCAACAACAACACCACATCCCATAGAGCCAAGCAGCTCAAGCATGGTGGTAATATCGTGTAAATGAGGAAGGTTTTTAATTGTAATCAATTCTTTTGTTAACAAGGTTGCCGCTAAAATTGGCAACGCAGCATTTTTCGCACCAGAAGCACGAACAACACCATTAAGCCGAGTACCACCGGTAATCAGAAGCTTATCCATATTTTTAATCTCTTATAATAGCTTTTATAGCTTGCTTATTTGTTCTGGCGTATAGGTTTTCATTGTAACGGCATGAATAGCGCCACTGGAGATAGCTTCCTGAAGATGCGAATACACAAGCTGCTGCCTCTTAACTGTTGACAGCCCCTCAAACTCACTTGTCACTACAACTACTTGAAAATTACAACCTTCTCCCTCTGCAACCACTTCACAGTTGCGGATAGAGGATTCCAAAAGTGCTTTAACTTCACCTGCGTTCACAGTCGCTCCAATATATAAAATATGCTCGATTCCTCTATTCTACATGAGTACAGCCAACTACTTAACACCTCTAAGCCTAACTCTGAATAAAAAACCACTTGTTTTCTAAGATTTTATTCAAGACTGACAATGCCTCCAGCCAAAAACAAAAAAATCCGAACCCATTTAATGAGTTCGGATTTTATTATTCACAATAAAAGCTAGATTTATCGAATTAAGACTTTTTCGCTAAAGACTCTTTCCAAGCAGAAATAGCCAACTCAATGTCATTTTTATTCTGCTCCATCATGACACCAAACTGCTTCCGAAATGTTAAGCCAAAGTTAATGTTGTTAATCACAACATTACTCAACATCCACACACCTTTTTTAGACTCCTCCATGAAGAAGCTAATATTTAACATGCCACCAGATTCCATCTGAAAATCAACGTCAACTTTAGTTTCTTTCCCCCTGCCTTGAGGCCCTAGAGGTAAAACATTAATTCGATCAGCATCCAGCTCAAGCAAGGAGGTGCCATATGTTTTCAATAAGGTGTCTTTAGTAACACTAGCAAAACGAATACGTTGTTCAGGTGATGCTCTTCGATAATACTTCCCCATCACTTTTTTGGAAAAATCATCAAAATCGACCACATTAGCCAAAATATTATCAACCCGTTTCTCTAATAAAACCGGATCTTTAGACAATACCGCTTTATCAGCAACGATATCTGTGCGAAAAGCGTCAACCACCTTAATAACCTTATCCCTTGCACCTTCAACGTCAGACCACGTTAAACTTGACCCAAGCAAGGAAAAAATAAAAATAACACCAGATAAAATCTTAGACATATATTACTTCTCCGAATCGCCGCCTTTGAACAAGAACTGACTGATCAAAGTTTCTAAAACCAGGGCGGATTGGGTATCAAAAATTTCACTGCCATCTTTAAGCATTTCATCATCAGCCCCAATAGAAATACCTAAGTACTTCTCACCCAACAAACCGCTCGTTAACACTGCAATAGAACTGTCTGTAGGAATATTATTAACATCAGAATCAATATTCATTGTCACCAAAGCCATATACAACTTTTTATCAAACGTAATTGACTCAACATTACCAACAGCCACACCAGCAATAGAGACTTTGGCCCGATTTGTGAGCCCTGCAATATCATCAAACCTAGCAACAACCTGATACGTGTCTTTCTTGCTAGAGAAGGCAAGCCCACTCACTTGAACAGCCAAATAAACAAGAGCAACAACGCCCAATATAATAAAACACCCTACCAACAATTCTGAACGCTTACTTCTCATGCTAAAAATCCCCAAACATAGCGGCGGTTAATATAAAATCTAAAGCCAAAATAGCCAATGAACCTAAAACCACTGTACGAGTGGTTGCTTTACCAATCCCTTCAGAAGTGGGGACACACTCATAACCTTGATAAACAGCGATCCATGTAACAACAACTGAAAAACATAACGCCTTAATAAGGCCATTCATAATATCAGTATCAAAATACACAGACTGCTGCATTGATGACCAAAAAGCGCCATCATACACACCTAACCATTGAACAGAGACAAGATGCCCGCCAAGAATACCCGATGCAGAAAAAATCAAACTCAAGATAGGCAAACAGATAACACCAGCAATAAAGCGTGGCGCAATCACTCGCCTTAGAGGATCAACCCCCATCATCTCAAAGCTAGATAATTGCTCCGTTGCTTTCATCAAACCAATTTCGGCAGTCAAAGATGAGCCAGCACGACCAGCAAACAAAAGCGCCGTCACCACTGGCGATAACTCTCTCAACAAAGAAAGCGCCAGCAGCTGCCCAACCGCCTCTTCTGAGCCAAACTTGGCCAAAATACTGTAACCCTGAAGCGACAGCACCATGCCAATAAAAGCACCCGAGACAATAATAATAACGAGAGACAATACCCCAACAGAATAAAGCTGTTTCACTAATAAATTGACAGACTCTTTAAACCGGACAGGCAACCTAAAAATACTTTGTACCAAAAATATCCCAGCTCGACCGACCGCTTCAAGCCAATCCAGTAGCGACGCTCCCAACAATTCAATGCTTTTCATAATGTCGCCCTACTAGAGATACTTTCTTCTGGATAATGGAAAGGAACAGGACCATCAGGCTCACCATTCAAAAACTGTTTTACCTCAGGGTCATTAGACGCGCGAATTTCGTCGGCTGAACCCTCAGCAATCACTCGCCCACCAGCTAAGATACACACATGATCGGCAATAGAAAGAGACTCCTCTACATCATGAGACACGAGAACAGACGTCATATTTGCTGAATCATTAAGCTGACGTATCAACTTCACCAAAACCCCTTTAGAAATTGGATCTTGCCCAGTGAATGGCTCATCGTACATTACCAACTCTGGATCCAAAGCGATGGCACGTGCTAACGCCACACGTCTAGCCATCCCTCCAGACAATTCCGACGGCATTAGACTAGCCGCACCACGCAAACCAACGCTGTAAAGCTTATCCGCAACAATACCCGCTATTGTTTTCGCATCCAGCTTAGTATGTTCCTCCATTGGAAAAGCAATATTCTCAGCGACAGTCATATCACTAAACAAAGCACCACTCTGAAAAAGCATACCCATTTTTTTGCGCACCTTATAAAGCTCAGAGCGGGACAAAGCGTGTACATTTTGACCATCTACTAAAATAGTGCCTGAGTTTGGTGCGAGTTGCGCCGCAATTAAACGCAGCAATGTCGTCTTCCCCGTTCCACTAGGTCCCATCACCGCAGTAATCTTACCTCTTGGAATAGTAAGTGATACGCTCTCATAAATAGAACGATCTCCCCTTGAAAAACTAACATTTTGGACTTTTATATAAGCATCTACCACTGACACACCTTTTTAATCCCTATCAAATATCGCCAGATACTAACATCGCCCCCCAACAAATAAAATCATGACGCAGCCAAATCCACTTTGTTTATAAGATCAAGCCTTGAATTTCAACGCCAAACCTCATTAAATGGTACTCCCTGTATCTTTGAGTAATATCAATACCATGCTGTTGTTTTCCATCGCCCTAATTGTAGGGTTAATTTTGCTCGTAATGAGTTCCGACAAATTCATAGAACACTCTGCACTTGTAGCAGAGAAACTAAATGTAAATCCGATGATAATAGGGATTACATTAGTTGCCTTTGGCACATCTGCACCAGAAATGGTCGTTTCAGCCATTGCTGCACTTGATAACGCCCCTGAGATTGCAGTAGGAAACGTACTTGGCTCTAACATCGCTAACATCGCACTTGTCTTCGGCATCACATTACTATTCTCGGCAATTCCAATTGCCTCCGGACTGTCCACCAAAGAAGTTCCACTTGTATTAGCTATCACTCTGCTAGCAGGCTTTTTACTGTACGATCAGACCCTTGGTGTATGGGATGGCGTAATTCTTATCGCTGCTTTTATTATTATCCTGACAATATTGCTAAGAGGCAGTAAAGATTTAGAAAAAGATTTAAAAGAAGGCTTACCAGAAGACGATGGTTCCTCTGTCAGCAAATCCCTCATCATTGCACTAATCGGATTAGCTGTATTGATAGGAAGCTCTAAATTGCTGGTATGGGGAGCAATCGGTATTGCGACGGCCCTAGGCGTTAGCGAATTAGTAATAGGCCTCACTATTGTTGCGGTAGGCACCAGTTTACCCGAACTAGCCGCTTCCGTGAGCAGCGTAAGAAAAGGCCATCACGATATAGCAATTGGCAATATATTAGGATCAAACATCTTCAACTTGGCCACCGTATTACCACTACCGGCTCTTCTTGCTCCAGGGCTGGTAGATCAAAGCGTAATAAGCAGAGATTTCCCTTGGGTCTTAGGCCTAACAGTTGCTCTCGCTCTTGCCATTTTCATTTTCAAGAAAACGAAAAACAACAGCATCCCTAGATGGGTAGGCTTACCGCTTATTGCTTCTTATGGCGTTTATTTATTTATTATTAGCTCAAACGGTTCGGTGTAATGCTTTCGTTAAAAACACTAACAAAACCCAAAAGCCTTTTAATCATTGGGGCTACTTTAATAGTAGTAGCCTCTTTAGGGTGGTATGGGGCAACACCTATACAAAACCTTGTTCAAACAGACTCATTAAGCAGCTCTCCAGACTACTTTATCACCAAGGTAAAAGTTAAAGAGTTTGATGCTGACGGGCTTCTGATCGAAACACTGGATGCAGAACAAACACTGCACTACATAGCAAAATCAAGAACACTCTTAGAAACCCCTCACGTCGAGCGCTATTCAAAATCAGGTCATTGGAGCGCAAAAGCAGATAAAGGGGTTATTGAAGACGGAAGTAATGATATTCTATTAACCGAAAATGCCAGAGCGACTAAAAAATACCTTCAATCAGAAGATATAAAGCTAAGTGCAGATAACATACATTATTTAGATAAAGATCAATCACTAACCAGCTATGGAAATGCAACACTTATCTCCACTCAAGGAGAGACTTCTGCTGGAACTATTACAACATATATAAATTCAGAAGAAGTCGTGATGACAGGATCTGTACGAGGAAAATATGAAACGATTCATTAACGTCAGCGTGTTGCTTACTTCAGCCTTAATCGGCCAATACGCATACGCACTGCCTGAAGACACAACCAAACCATTAGAAATACAAGCTGATGAGGCATCATTCGACCAAAATTCAGGCGAAGCAATATACAAGGGCAATGTATTTGTTAAGCAAGGCACCATTGAAATTCAGGCCCAATACCTAAAAGTAACAACAGACGCTAAGACCCGAAAATTTAGCAGCCTAGAAGCCACAGGAAAACCTGCGAAATTCAGTCAGCAAATAGATTGGAGCGGCAACATTGTTATCAGTAAAGGCAATGAAATACATTATTTAACCAGTGAATCAAAATTAGAAATCATTGGTGATGGCTACCTAAGTAGAATGCAGAACTCCATCACCGCAGACTACATCCTCTATATGATTGATGACGGCACATTCAGTGCTGAGAAAAAAGATTCAGGGCGCGTATCAATGACCTTACAACCACAAGCGCCAAAAGATAAACAAGCACCTGAGAATAAAAAATAGATGGCACTACTAGAAGCAAAACACCTTGCGAAGAGCTACAAAAAACGCCAAGTCGTAAAGGATGTATCTATTTCCGTTGAGTCTGGCCAAGCCGTTGGCCTGCTTGGCCCTAATGGCGCGGGTAAGACCACCTGTTTTTATATGATAGTTGGCATGGTAGCAAACGACGCTGGCGGCATATTTATTGACGGCCAAGACATCACTCATGACGCCATGCATACTCGTGCTCAAAAAGGCATTGGCTACCTCCCTCAAGAGGCATCTATTTTTAGGAAAATGTCTGTAGAAGATAATATCCTAGCCATTTTAGAAACCCGCAAAAAGCTAACAAAAGCACAGCAACAAGAAAGGCTAGAAGAACTCTTAGAAGAGTTTCATATCACCCATATTCGCACCAACCTAGGAATGGCACTATCAGGAGGAGAAAGGCGCCGGGTTGAAATAGCGAGAGCGGTTGCCATGAACCCAAAATTCATCCTACTTGATGAACCCTTTGCTGGCGTAGACCCTATCTCAGTTGGTGACATAAAACACATAATCAAACATCTCCAAGAAAGTGGAATCGGTGTCTTAATTACCGATCACAATGTCAGAGAAACACTAGACATTTGTGATAAAGCTTACATTGTTGGTAATGGCTACATCATTGCATCTGGCGATGCCAGTACCGTCATCAACAATGAACAAGTAAAAAAGGTCTATTTAGGCGACGACTTCCGTCTGTAACCCCTTATCATTGCTGTAGAAAGGGAGTAGTATGCATAACTCGTTCCAATTCATTCAAATAGAAGAAAGAGTTGCTCTATGAAGCAGTCTTTACAATTAAAGCTTGGTCAACAGCTGACGATGACGCCACAACTGCAACAGGCTATTCGCTTGCTGCAGCTTTCTACGTTGGATTTAAAACAAGAAATTCATGAGTTTCTTGAATCGAACCCATTGCTTGAGCTCGACGACGACGAACAAATTCATCACGACATCCCTGCAAGCATAGAATCAAAAAGCGCTGCCGATACAACAGTCGACAATAATAGCGAAGAACCACGCGTAGAATCTGAGTGGACAGAAAGCATCCCTGAAGAACTATCCATAGATAGTAACTGGGATGATACCTATCAAAGTTCTGCAGCTGTCAGCGATCACAACAGCTACGAAGGCGATAGCGACTTCGAAAGCCGTAACGCACCAGCAGAAAGCATCCAAGACCATCTTATATGGCAATTAAATTTAACCCACATGTCAGATCGCGACATTGAAATCGCTTACGCCATCATTGAATGCGTTCAACCTGATGGCTATTTAAGCATTTCTCCCGATGACATCTGGGAATCTCTCGGCACTGAATTAGAAGATCTAGATATTGAAGAAGTCATTGCAGTGCAGCATAGATTGCAGCGCTTTGACCCGGTAGGCGTATGCTCAATTGACCTACGCGACTGCCTTCTTGTGCAACTAGAAGCATTCCAAAGCCACCCGCTGTATAAGAGCACATACAATCTTATTGATCATTACCTACCATTACTAGGTAATCGAGATTTTGCTCAGTTGAGCCGTAAGACAAAACTCAAAGACGAAGCGCTAAAAGAAGTCGTCAATTTGATTCAACAGCTCAACCCACGCCCAGGCTCAGTTATTGACGCTGACGACACGGACTACGTTATTCCTGATGTCACAGTGAAAAAACGCCATGACGTATGGCAAGTGGAACTAAATAATGACGCTTTGCCACCCATCAAAATCAATGAGACTTACTCAGCGATGGCTAGCACTGCAGCAGCAACAGCAGAAGATGTGACTTACATAAAAACATCTCTTCAAGAAGCAAAATGGTTCATGAAGAGCCTACAGAGCCGCAACGAAACTTTATTAAAAGTGGCAAGCTGCATTGTAAGTCGACAAATTGATTTCTTCGAACTAGGCGAAGAAGCCATGAAACCCATGGTTCTTCACGACGTTGCTGAAGAAGTAGGCATGCATGAGTCAACTATTTCCAGGGTAACAACTCAGAAATACATGCACACACCAAAAGGCATCTTTGAGCTGAAATACTTTTTCTCCAGCCATGTAAACACCGCCTCTGGCGGAGAATGTTCTTCTACCGCAATACGAGCTATGATTAAAAAGCTTGTATCGGATGAACCGGCGAAAAAACCGTTAAGCGATAACAAGCTAGCTGCTATTTTAGCAGACCAAGGCATACAGGTTGCTCGACGCACTGTAGCCAAATATCGAGAGGCGATGAACATCCCTCCTTCCAATGAACGAAAACGACTGATCTAAACGGAAACCATTTTATCATGTCCTTGAAATCATTATTAAAAGCGGAACTCGTTCTCGCAAAACAAGATATTGTTAGTAAAAAACGAGTACTTGAAAGCATTGCTGAAGTTGCTTCCAATCGACTACATTGTGACAACGAAGCTGTCTATGACGCACTACTAGGTCGTGAAAAGCTAGGAAGTACAGGCATAGGCAACGGCATAGCTATTCCACACTGTCGCCTAGAATCTGCAAACCATACCGCTATTGTCGTTATGTCATTGCAAACTCCGATTGATTTCGATTCCATCGATAAAAGAGCGGTAGACTTAATATTTGCATTAATTGTTCCACCTCATGAGTGCGATCAACACCTTGCAACACTAGCTCAAATAGCAGAACTTGCTCAATCTCCAGAAGCACTGGACAAATTGCGCACAGCACAGACCAATGAAGAACTATTCAATATATTTGAATCACTAATATAGGAAAAAAGCATGCAGGAAGAGTCCGTCACGATCATAAATAAACTTGGCTTGCATGCTCGCGCTGCTGGCAAATTGGTTGAAACAACCACTCGCTTTTCTTGCGATATCACCATAGAAAAAGATAGCCGAAATGTTGACGGAAAAAGCATCATGGCGATGATGATGCTTGCTGCCGGCAAAGGCACAGAAATTCGCATCAAAACCAATGGTGAAGACGAGTTAGATGCAATAAAAGCGGTAATAGAATTAATAAATAATCGTTTTGGTGAAGACGAGTAAGACTTATATGTCAGAGCAAAACACTCTAAATCACCTCCAAACGGTCACCGAATCGCTCGAATCCGGTACCACCATGCAAATCCGTTATTTACTTAACGGCGCTTTGCCCGCACAGGATGTTGCTCGTCTATTAGAGTCTTCTCCTCCCAAAGAGCGTAAGCTTCTTTGGGAGTTAATAGAAGCCAAGAATGAAGGCGAAGTACTTCAATATCTAAGCGAAGATATTGGCGTACAATTCATGAAAAACATGGATACAGAGCGACTTATCGCCGTATCCGAACATTTTGAAAGCGATGACCTAGCCGACTTACTACAACACCTACCAGAAAAGGTCGTAAAAGAAGTTCTTGCGTCAATGTCCACGCAAGACAGAACAAGAGTTGAAGCACTATTAAGCTACTCGGAAGATTCTGCCGGCGGCTTGATGAATACGGACACCATCACCATACGTCCAAATATTACCGTCGATCTGGTGTTTCGCTATTTACGCAGGCACTCAACACTACCAGACATGACAGACAACTTACTTGTTGTCAGCCGTTCAGATCGCCTTTTAGGAATACTTCCACTTACCAAACTACTGGTATCAGATATTAGCGCAACAGTGCGCGATATCATGGAAACAGAATTCACCGTCATTGACGCAGAAACGCCTGCCAGCGAAGTCGCGCAGCTTTTTGAAAAAATGGACCTAGTATCCGCTCCCGTTATTGACAGCAAAACTAAAAAACTACTTGGCCGCATCACCATCGATGACGTTGTAGACGTTATCCGTGACGAAGCCGAACACTCCATGTTAAGCATGGCGGGTCTTGATGATGACGAAGATACCTTCGCGCCTATCATGAAAACCACCAAGCGACGTGCAGTTTGGCTTGGCATAAACCTAATAACCGCCTTTACAGCGTCTTACGTTATTGGCTTATTCCAAGAGACACTAGACCAGGTTGTTGCATTAGCCATACTCATGCCGATTGTTGCTAGCATGGGCGGCATTGCAGGCTCTCAAGTGCTCACACTGGTCATTCGTGGTATCGCACTAAATCAGATAGGCTCTACCAATACTCGCTGGCTACTTAATAGAGAGCTCATTGTTGGACTCATAAATGGCCTCCTTTGGGCAACGGTTATCGCTGCACTCACCGCACTTTGGTTTGACAACATCAAGATTGCCTATATCATTGCGGGCGCCATCATAATAAATCTGCTATTTGCAGCAGCCACTGGTACACTTCTGCCAATTCTACTAAAAAAAATTGGCATCGACCCTGCCCTAGCAGGCAGCGTAATTTTGACTACCGTGACCGACGTGGTTGGATTTCTATCCTTCCTTGGTCTCGCTACTATTTTTCTAATATAGGTTCCCATGACAGACTTTGATCAATTTGAAAACAACGACGAAGAAATCCCTAAGAGCAAAACCCAGATCAAGCGTGAAATGGAAGCCCTGCAAGATCTTGGAAAAAAACTACTAGGCTTAAGCAAAAATCAGCTTAAAAAAGTGGAAATGTCTGACACTCTACGCGAAGCATTCGTTGAAGCTGGCCGCATAAAGCAACATGAAGCCATGAGAAGACACTTGCAATACATCGGCAAGGTAATGCGCACAGAAGACCATGAAGCCATAGCGCACCGTGTAGCGCTTTTCGATTCCACTTCTGCTGCTTACAACAAGCTATTTCATCAGCTTGAGATTAAACGCGACATGCTAATTGGCGAGAACAGCAAAGAAGTACTGTCTGAATACTTAGCAGAAAACCCACAGATTGAAGACATTCAACTACTTAGACAGCTTATTCGCCAATCTCAGAAAGAAGTGTCACAAGAAGGAAATACCACAAACCGTAAAAAGCTTTTCCGTTTCTTACGTGAAGCCGAAGAAAAGCGCCTTGGTTTAATGGAATAACCTTAAACTCAAGTCCAAAGTTCGACGCTATACATTGATAATGGCGTATCCGTACACAAAAAAGCCCGTCTTTGAACTGACCCCATAAAGTTGGACTCTATTCTAAGCGGCTTTCAAGGCCTGATTTCGATACGCTATCGGACTCAGGCCTTTTAGTTTCTGCTTAATTCGATCGTTGTTGTAATACTCGATGTATTCTCTGATTGCTTCAATCAGTTCATCTGCATTTCTAAACTTTTCATTGTGGTACATCTCTGTCTTTAAAATACCGAAGAAGTTCTCAGCGACAGCATTGTCTAAGCAGTTTCCTTTTCTAGACATACTTTGAGATAGCCCTTGAGCCCTAATCTGTGCCTGATACGCTTGGTTCTGATATTGCCAACCTTGATCTGAGTGGATAATCGGCCTCTCGTTCTTACTCAGCTTGCTAATCGCGCTCTTCAACATGTCTGTGACCAATGGTAACGCGACTGACTTCCTCACTTCATAACTCACTACTTCCTGATTGAATAAGTCGATCACTGGCGAGAGATAAACTTTCTGGTTGTCGACTTTAAACTCGGTCACGTCTGTCACCCACTTTTGGTTGGGCTTCTCTGCATGGAACTTTCTTTCAAGTAGGTCTGGAGCCACTTTCCCAACAAGGCCACGATAGGATTTATAGCGCTTAGGTCGCACCTTAGATTTCAGCCCTTGCTCAATCATCAGTCGTTGAACACGCTTGTGGTTCACTTGGATTCCATCATTTCTTAGAGCATAGGTAATCCTACGATATCCATATCGCCCCTTATGAGCATGGAATATATCGTAAATCTTTTGTTTCAGGTCCTGGTCCGGATCCAGTAGCGTCACAGAAGCTCGATGATAATAATAGACACTTCGAGCCAGCCCAGTCGCTTTCAGGAGCCATTGTAACGGGTGCTTTGCCTTGAGCTCAGTAACGATTAACGCTTTTTCTTTGCTTGTTCCTGTTTGGCCTGAGCCAAGGCTTTCAACTTTTTTAGTACAGCATTCTCAGCACGAAGATATTCAAGCTCTTCTCTTAGCTCTTTTTCTGTCATCTGTTCAGCAGGCTTAGTTTTAGAAGAGTGAGTGGCCATACGAGGTCTACCTTTTTTCTGTGGTTTGAGTCGAGATATACCTTCGCAAGCATAGAGTTTTTGCCATTGAAATAATATGCCTGAAGATGATAAATCGAAGTAGGCACTTGTATAGGTTAAAGACCACTCATTCATATGCATCGTTTTAAGTGCTTTAAGCTTAAAGGATTGGGTATATGACATTTGTTTGTGTAAAAAACTGCTTTCACCATGAATACGATACACTTGAGACCAGTAACGAACTTGTCTCGAGTCAACACCGAATTGACGCGCAATCATTCTTGAGCTTTGGTGCTGAGATAACTTTGCTAAATAGAGTTTGAATGCTCTGTGATATTTGGACATAAAAAGACCCCCAGTAATTGGAATGTCCAACTATTGGGGGTCAGTTCACTTTAAGATGGGCTTTTTTATGCCCACTCCCTACTAAAAACTAACGCCCACAAAAACTCGAACTCGCCGTGCAATTTATTGTCTTAGTCTACAGCGATAAGGCATGCCATAATTTATACCAATAACGTCCATCATAGTGACAGGAGAACAAGTCTTATGAGTAAACCATACAACAAGCTTACACCTGTAGAAGCTAGTGTAATCCTTGATAAAGGCACCGAACGTCCATTTACTGGCGAATACACCGACACAATGGAAGGCGGCCTGTATGTTTGTCGCCAATGCGAAGCGCCGCTTTACACCTCAGAACACAAATTCATTTCTCACTGCGGCTGGCCAAGTTTTGACGACGAAATCCCCAATGCTGTAAAACGCGTACCAGATGCCGATGGCCGCCGCATAGAAATCGTCTGCGCAAACTGCGAAGGCCACCTAGGCCACGTATTTGAAGGAGAAAGACTCACAGAAAACAACATCCGCCATTGCGTTAACTCCATCTCAATGAAGTTCGTAAGCCAAGGCTGATCACTTAGCCCAAGCGCTAAAACAATAAAACCGTCCAACTGGCGGTTTTATTGTTTCTACAACTGTTTTATTGGTGGCGTCTGAAACACAAAAAAAATCACCTGAAGCTGGTACTTTAAAAACAAGACAAGCAAGCTCTTAAGTCATGACCCTCTTACTAAATGTGTAAAACTTGGCACTGAACGATCAAGCTTTATTAGCAAATCTTCGACTGTGATCTCCGGATCTTTATAGTTCCCTTACATCGAATCTGACTCTTGTTCAAAGTTAGTAATTAAACTAAGAGTCTCTTCTCTTGATCCCTTGGCACTAGAAAGCTTCTCCTTGAATAGCAGTACATCTGCCATTTTTACACGATGATGTGCGCTCTACTTCTTGCTTTATCTTATCTAAGGCGACGTAAATAAAAACGAGATATTGAAGCACCAGATATCATAATAATCTCTTAAATATCTTTTGGCACTCGTGCAACGACATGTGCGCTTTCTTGTAAACGAGATGTCTTATAACTTTCTCCTTGGCCGAACAAATAATAACATTTAGTGTCCGCCAAACCTGTACCTATTAAAAATGGGAATCTATCTATATATCAAATTCTCTTTCAGTAATCTGTGTAAATTTAGGAAAATTATTGAAAAAGCAAACGATAACGATTATTATCATTAACTTTAATATTTTATATGGAAGTTGAGCACCCATGAAACCGAATATAAATCTGACATCCCTACTTCTTTTGGCGACCACCACCCCATTCTCGATCGCTTCAATTGCACAAGATATCAGTACCTCTGTAGAGCTGGAGGCAGTAAAAGTTACTGCCACTCGCCAGGGCATGGAAGTCAAAGAACTCGCCCACTCTGTTACAGTGATTGACCGCCAGCAGATAGAAAATCAGTATCAGACCGCCAGTAACCTAGGCGAGATTCTTGCCAAAACAGTTCCTGGAATGGCGCCTGCTAGCAAGACTTTAACTAACTATAATCAAAGCATTCGTGGTCGAAATCTTCTAGTGCTGATCGACGGCATTCCTCAAAATACCAATCGAAACGTCAGTCGTGATTTGATGAACATCGATGTTGCTAATATCGAACGAATCGAAGTCTTACGCGGCGGTAGCGCTGTTTACGGCAGCGGCGCGGCAGGCGGAGTAGTCAACATAGTAACACGTCAGAATGAGCATAAAGCCACCAGCACTATTGGACTAAAAAGCGCCCTTTCCGAACTAGATAGTGACGGTCTCAGTTATCGAGGAGAGCAGTATGTTGCCAATGGAGATGAAAATTTCGACTACAACTTCAACCTAGCATGGGAAAGCACTAACTCCTTCTTTGATGCTGACGGAGACCGCATCGCTCCTGAACCTAGCCAAGGTGACATGTCCGATACGAATAGCTTGAGTTTAGCCGGTAAAGCACGCTGGTTTACAAAAAAAGGCACCTTTACTCTGTCAGCGAATCACTTTGACGCGGAGCAAGATTCAGATTATGCTTCCGCCCCTTCGGTCGCAGCCCTACCTGCAGGGAGTGTTAAAGCTCAGGCGATTCCAGGCTTACAGCTAGACAAGCAAAACCGCACCCGCAACACCTTATTAAATTTAGCATGGGAAATGGATAAGACTCAGCTAGGTAGCCTTGATGCTCAAGTTTATTACCGGGATTATCACGCTCGTTTCACACCTTTTGATGGACGGACTATCAGTACATGGAATTCCTTAGCCCAGAGCTACCTAAACAGTGAAAGTATGGGGAGCCGTTTAACATTTAATACAGACCTTACTAAGGCGAGCCGTTTGCGCTGGGGTCTAGATATGAATCGGGAAAAATCAGAAATGCCTGTGACGACTTTTGATGGCACAGCTTATGATAATAGCAACGGAACGGTCTTTATCGACACTGGGGACCGAGTCTTTGTACCGCCCATTACACAAGACAATATCGGCGCGTTCGCACAGTTTGAAAGCAATTTGACAAATGACTTACGCTGGGAAACAGGGGCTCGCTATGAGTATGTCTCAGCTTCATTTAATGATTTCACGACCCTTGGTCAGGGCAACACTATTCATGGTGGTGATGTTAGTTACGATGATTTCTTGTTTAACACTGGCCTGATTTACTTTATAAATGACTCCACAGAATTATACGGAAATTTTTCCCAAGGTTTTGAACTCCCAGACATAGGCCTGCAACTCCGTTATGCAGCTAATGGTTTCGACATCACAAACTCCGAGTTAAAGCCCATTAAAACGGACAATTTCGAAATTGGGATGCGCAATGATTGGGGGGATACGCAGACTAGCATTGCCGTATTCTACAGCACATCAGATTTAGGGCAGACCACGATTCAGAATCTTTCGCTGGCACTGCCTCGCTCTGAAGAGCGTATCTATGGACTTGAGCTGACAATGGACCATCAGCTTGATGACAACTGGAAATTGGGAGGCTTGTTAACGTGGACGGAAGGTAAGCGTTATGACGAAAGCGCTGGTCGTTGGAAAGCTCTGAACGGCTACCGTATTGCGCCACTCCAAGTGCACGCCTACACAGAGTACTCACCGAACAATCAATGGTTCCATCGCCTGCAGGTGAACTACAGCGGTGCTCGTGATGACGCCTTTGAAGATAAAATTGGCTTTGGCAGCAATAAAGTTGATGCTTACACGACAGTTGATTACAGCGCTCGCTATCATGTGGCAGCACACACGCTTAGTTTAGGTATTGAGAATCTGTTCAACGAAGATTACTACACGGTATATGGCCAGTTGCTTCGCAATGGCAACAACCAAAGCCATGTCTCTGCATCAGGTACTACTGTAAAAGCCAGTTATCAATACCAATGGTAAGAACAACCATCATCTTAGCCCTCTCTCTAATGCTGTCGACTTGCCTGTATTCGGCTGACACAGTACTTAGCAACTGCTTCCCAGTGAGTCATTCACTGGGAAGCAGTTGCGTTAGCCCAAACCCCATGCGAGTGGTGGTATTAGACACTGGAGAGCTCGATATTGCCCTGGCCCTGGGGGTGACGCCAATCGCTGCGACCACCCCTTATCAAGTTGGCAATTTTCCAGACTATCTACCTCTAGAAGGCATCGAGCTTATTTCCCTAGGCGTGGTACAAGAGCCAGATCTAGAACGACTCATGACATTAAAGCCAGACCTTATTCTTGGCAGTCGGCTGCGCCATGGCAGACTCTACCCGTTGCTATCATCCATCGCGCCTACGGTATTTACCGATAAAGTGGGGGCGACATGGGCCGATAATGTGCGCCTCTTTGCTAAAGCATTAAACCGAGAAAATACTGCCGAGGCGTTACTCAATAAAATCGACCACCACTGCCAACAAATACTAGCGGAATACGAAATAAAGGGGCGTCCCGAATTATCGATCGTACGATCACTACAAACCCACATTAGGCTCTACCTGCCCGACTCGTTCATCGGTTCGGTTATGGCGCGCTGTGGCTTACAGCGCCCTAGCTCGCAGTCTGGTCCCGGCTTCGCTCGACGACTACGCTCGCCGGAACAGATCGATTTACTAGACGGTGATATAGTGCTGCTAAGTGAATATTCCCCTAAGCAGGGATCATTGGCGCGTCGATGGCAGCGAACGCCCTTCTGGTCGCGACTAGAAGGGCATCTCTACAAGATAGATGACAGCTACTGGATGCTAGGCATAGGCCCTCTTGCTGTTGAGCATATTCTAGATGATTTGGAGCAGATTATTCATGACTATCCTATCAACTGAGCGCAGCCTATTCTTCCTGCTGATCGCTCTTCTTACGTTACCTCCCGCTATATTGCTCGCTGGGGAACACGGTTACAGCGCTATGTCCCTATTAAGTTTGCTGCGTGGTGATACAACGAGCATAAGCGATATGGATTATTTGGTGCTGACCGAGCTACGCCTTCCTAGGCTATTCGCTGGGTTGCTGGTGGGCGCAGCACTTGGCTGTGCTGGCTGTCTACTACAGCGAATGACGGCCAATCCGCTAGCAAGCCCTGGGTTACTTGGCCTTAATCAGGGGGCAGCGTTAGGGTTAGTCTGCCTAATCATTTCCCCTTTGCCATTCCTACCTCTGTATGCCTTTATCGCGGCATTAAGTGGGGCATTCTTGGCAATGGTCTTAGTATTCGGCGTGGTAAGGATTACAACCGGAGCGATTGCAGCGGAAAACCTATTATTGTTTGGCGCTTTACTCAGCACACTGTTTGGCGCTTTGACCACCGTTGCCCTCATACTCGATCAACACGCACTCGATGCCATCCGTTTTTGGCTAGCAGGCTCTTTATCCTTGATTGAAAGAAGCCAGATTGGCCCTTTAGCGGCTCTTGTATTAACCGGACTGATACTTGCTGTATTTTCAACTCGATCATTACAGCTACTGGAATCCGGTCACGATACCGCACGTGGTCTAGGTGCCAATCCACGCACGATCTTAATCATGGTCAGCGCCATTATTCTGATATTAACCGCGACGTCAGTAGCCGTTAGTGGCCCTATTCTGTTTATTGGTCTAATCGTGCCGCATCTTGCACGCCTTTGGATTGGCGAACGGATACTTGATCAGCTTCTGGGAAGTACACTTCTGGGCGCTTTGCTACTACCGTTAGCGGATTTCGCCGTATTTCTGTTAGACAGTGATGACCGAATCCCGCCAGGCGTAGCACTTGCGATACTCGGAGTGCCTTGGTTTATGTGGTTAGTAAAAAGGAGATATCGAAACCAATGAGCATACGACTCACACCGACATTCTGCCTAGGCTTATTACTACCAATACTCGCACTCTGTATGCTAAACGGTAGCATCGATACATTGCCGCTCTTTATGGAGCAACAGCAGCGACAACTGATGATGCAGATTATCACCGAATTACGACTACCAAGAGTGATCGTGGCAGCTCTAGTCGGAGCAGGATTAGGTATGGCTGGCCTGTTACTGCAAACACTTTCCGGCAATCGGCTCGCAGATCCCAGTATTATTGGCGTGAATCAGGGCGCAGCGCTCGCGGTCGTACTGGGTATCCTCATCATGCCAGAAATGCCACCTCAATGGCTGCCGCTACTGGGAGTCGCTGGCGGCCTAACAAGTGTGATTGCGCTATGGCGATTGTGTCGTGGGACCCCCCCTATTGCGTTAATCCTGATGGGGGTCGGCCTCAGTAGTTTACTAGGTGCACTCATCGGTTGCCTATTGATTCTGTCAGAAACACAACAATTGGCGATGGTTATGACTTGGCTCTCAGGAAGCTTTGCTTCTACCAATCACAGCACCTTGGTTAGCACACTTGTTTGGTCGTCAGTTCTGCTTCCTGCCTCTTGGCTACTCTGTCAAAGGCTTGGTCCTTTACTACTTGATCCACTCAGTTCTAGAATGCTTGGGGCGCGAACAGGGGCGATAGAAGGCCTGTGCTTGTTGATGGCCTGTGCTCTTGGTGCTGTGGCAGTGGCTGCGTCCGGCACACTTGGCTTCGTCGGCTTACTAGCTCCACATCTCGCCCGATTACTGCATCCTCCTCATCCAGAAAGGCTGGCCCTCCCGGTTCTGATATACGGTGCGCTCTTAACGATGCTAGCTGACCTATTGGGGCGCAGCCTATTCGCTCCAGTACAGTTACCTGCAGGGTTAATGCTGGCGATGTTAGGCGTACCGGTATTTATTCTACTGCTACTTTGGCAGCAACGTATTCGCGGATAATGACTTCATGAATAATCATACGATTCGAGCTACAGACTTAAAAGTAGGATATCGCGGGACTCCGCTGATAGAAGAAGCCCTGTTTACCATTCCTGCTGGGTGCATTACCGTTTTATTGGGAGCTAACGGCTGCGGGAAGTCGACCTTACTGAAATCCTTAGCAGGTTTACACCCCTTGCAGGGAGGGCAAGTTTGGATAGGAGACTGGCAACAATCTGCAACTTCCGCTCGGCAAATGGCTAGACGGCTTGCCTTTTTGCCTCAACACCCAACAGCACCGGACACGCTTACGGTTGAAGAATTAGTTATGATGGGGCGCTATCCTCACCGACGAGCATTACTCCCCCCTTCTACCAAAGATCGAACTGCCGTGGCAGAAGCTCTTAAACAAACCAAGATTCAAGATCTAGCAAAGCGTTCTATCGGGGCATTGTCAGGAGGACAGAGACAACGAGCTTGGTTGGCCATGGTTTTGGCCCAAGAAACCGATATTCTCATGCTAGATGAACCCACGAGCTATCTAGATTTGAGCCATCAGTATGACCTACTCAATCTCATTCGGCAGCTCAATCTAGACCATGGGAAAACGCTCGTACTGGTTCTCCATGACCTAAACCAAGCCTTTGAGTTTGCCGATCACCTGATTTATATGAAAAAAGGTAAAATCATGGCGCAAGGCTCACCAACTGAAACGGTAACACCAGCGCTGATCGAAGATATATTTGATTTAAGCTGTGACATCCTGCCACACCCGCAGGCTTCCTGTCCGCTGTTAATTCCCTTAGCAAACCGCCATGGTATGCTAAGATCCGTTACAAAATTAGAAACAGTCTAACTCAGATAACTTCCTCCAAACCTTCCGCTGCTGCGTTGTTACAGCCCATTAAAGTCGCTGTAACTTCGCACCTAGGCGTCAGTGCCAAACCTCTCTAGCCCTAGGCAAACATATAAAACTTATAACCTTACAACTAAAAACTATTGATAATCATTATCATCTTCATTAATATTCAATGATCACAACATGGATAAGGTGAGAAAAAATGATCAAAGAAAATATGGCAAGCTGCATCGGAAACACTCCATTAGTTCGACTTTCAAAGGTATTTTCAGATAGTGATGTGACTGTCTTAGCTAAATTGGAGCTAATGAACCCTGGTGGGAGCATCAAGGATCGACCTGCAATGTATATGCTAGACGCAGGAGTTCAAACAGGCACCATCAAACATGACAGTCATATCATTGAAAGCTCATCAGGCAACCTAGCTATAGCGCTTGCAATGATATGCAAGATGAAAGGCCTCAACTTCACTGCGGTTGTCGATCCTAAAATTTCGCCAACCAACCTCAAAATTCTAAAACTTTTTGATGCAAACATCGTGATCGTTTCTGAAAAAGATGAGAATGATGGCTACCTATTGACTCGAATTAATACAGTTAAACAACTCCTCAAATCAATCAGGAAAGCGGTTTGGATCAACCAATACGCAAACCCAGATAACTGGCGCAGTCATTACTATGGGGAAGGCAGCGAAATTCTAAATCAAATCGATCAAAAAATTGATTATCTGGTTATCGGAGCAAGCACGTCAGGGACGCTAATGGGGGTATCCCGACGCCTTAAAGAAGCATTCCCTGATATGAAGGTAATTGCGGTCGATATTATTGGTTCAGTCTTATTTGGAGGTAAGTCTGAGCCTCGAGAAATTCCAGGTATCGGCGCTAGCCGCGTTCCTGAACTTCTCTCAATAAATGAAGTAGATCAAGTGGTTTATGTCGACGATTTTGAATCAGCATTAGGCTGCCGTCGTTTGATCGCTGAAGAAGGAATTTTTGCTGGTGGCTCAAGCGGTTCAGTAATTTCTGCAATCGAAAAAATTCTTCCTAATATTCCAGCTGGTAAATGTGTTTTAACACTACTACCCGATCGCGGAGACCGCTATCTAGATCTCGTATATGACGACTCATGGTTCAAGATGGTACGTGAACGCCATTTCAATAAACAAGAAAACATCCAGCAAAAAGACCCAATTGAATAATAAGGAGATTCATCATGACTCAAGCAGCTACACTTCGTTATCTCAGTCAGTCAGACCTTCGAGAACTAGGCGCCAATCATAGTAATGCTTTTATTGAAGCGATCGAAGAAGGATTGAAACTGCATGCGGATGGAAATTTCGTTCAACCGCTTAAGCCTTATCTACGTTGGCAAAGCGCTGATCATATTGCCGATCGCATTATTGCAATGCCTTGCTATCTAGGTGGCGATAATCCTATTGCAGGTATTAAATGGATCGGATCGCGTCAACACAATCCTACTAAATTCAACCTTCCTCGTGCCAGCGCTCTTATCATTCTGAATGATGCTCAAACCAATTATCCAGTAGCAGTAATGGAAGCAAGCTTAATCAGTTCCATGCGTACAGCGGCAATCACTGGGGTAGCAACAAAATATCTCGCCAAGAAAAACTTCGCTGATATCTCAATCATTGGCTGTGGCCCTATTGGACAGATGCAAGTTAAAACCCTTCTTGAGCAGTTCTCTCAAATCAAAACGATACATCTTTTTGATGTAAATATGTCCGCTGCAGACAAGTTAATTTCCCAGTTCGCTACAGACTTCCCAGCTACCAAGTTTTCAATCCACGAATCGGCACAGTCTGCCATTGAGCAGGCCGATGTATTGGTGACATGTACTGTCTCAGAAAAACCATACATCCCATTCGAGTGGCTTAAGAAAGGTTGTTTCGTTTCCAACATCTCGATCATGGATATTGAGCGTGATGTCTTTCTGAAAGCTGACAAAGTAGTGGTCGACGATTGGGACCAATCGAATCGAGAAAAAAAAGTGATCAATCTGCTAGTTGAAGATGGGTTATTTAGCCGAGAACAACTACATGCTGAGCTAGGTGAAATCATCTTAGGTAACATCAGGGGCCGCGAAACTGACGATGAAATAATCCTCCTCAACCCGATGGGGATGGCGATCGACGACATCGTTTGCGCTCGCTGGTTTTACCAAGCTGCTGAGAGCAAGAATGCCGGTACTGAATTAGCGCTGTTCTAGGAGAAATAACTATGTTGCACCAGCTTTACGCCGATCAACTTCAAAAACTGATTGATGCTCTCTATATGGAAAATTTCAACGATTTTCATAGTCAACTAAGATTTTCTGAGCCCTTAATGTCTATTGCACTGAACGATTCAATCTCACTAGAACTAACCTGTGATCGACAGCAAGGACTAAGGCCATATCGAGTGCTGGACAACATAGTTCACCTGTCCGATAAAGCTAACCATTCCCGTAAATTGATAGACCTTAGGCAAGTCATCCTTTACTTGGTTCAAGCATCATGGTGGCCAAAGTCGAACCATGCTGAAGTCATTCAATGGTGGCATGAGAGTTTCGATTTGATCGACTCTCTACCAACACTGCTGCAATCCCTTGAGGATCAGGGACGTGACACTTTGATTACCAGCGAAAGGATAGCTTTAGCTGCGGATCGCCCATTCCATCCTTTTGCACATGCAAAGGGTGCACTAGCTTCGTTAGTTTCAACTTCATTCAACCTACATTGGTGGGCTTTCCATCCTAGTCAACTAATAACTAAGCAAGCTTCACAGCCTGCTGACCTTCTCCTTAAAGACAAGGAACTCGCCCAGCTTAAAAACAAAATGGCGAAGTTAGCTCCAAATTATATCACTCTGCCGATGTTACCTACCCAGCATCGTGAGCTTTTATCTGATGACAGTGGTGTTGAAGGCATTAATCTTTCATTCACGTCTCTAGCTGGTGTGCCTACATCTTCGTTACGCACACTCATCAGCTTACAAGACAGAAATCTCCACTTAAAGCTCTCCACTAATGCTCGAACATTGGGTGCTGTCCGATCAATGCCACCTCGCTACTTGATCAATGGTGATGAAGCCTGCCGGTTGCTAGAAATGATTTTAGTCCAGCAACCCGATCTCGCAGAGGTATTAACCCTGTGCGATGAAAATCGTTGGTGGGTAGTCAAAGACACCCATGAAGTATCTGGTCAAGATCTAATTAAAAACAAAGGATTATTCGGCTGCCAACTGCGCTATTTACCCACCCAGGCAAATGACCAGTCAAGCCAGCAAATCACTTTATCGTCGCTGGCCTTCTCACAAATTTCTGTATTTCAGAAACTGTTGGGCGAACAGACTGATCCCTGGCAAGCCGTTAAAAAATTGTCGTCACTATTTATTGATACATTCCTGACATTATGGAGCTACGGGGTAATGCCTGAATGCCATGGACAAAACGTTATCGCACAGTATCAAGATGGCGAACTAAGCGGCTTTATTCTCCGAGACCACGACACCCTTAGAATCTGCACAGATCGTCTCAAGAAAAGCGGCTTGCCTATACCTGACTACAAGATCGACTGGTCGACGTCAAACTCGCTAGTACTAGAGTCCGATCAGCAGCTTTTAGGGTACTTCGTAACGCTCGGTATACAAGTGAACTTATATCCTATCGCTTTAGCAGCACTTCGACACTGCGATCACAATGAAGCTGACTTTTGGCGTTGGATCCGGATTTGTCTTGAAGACTTTGCGAATAGCCTACGTGATATGCAATTAGCCGCTACCCTTTGTGAAACCTTACTTGACTCAAAGGTTTGGCCATTCAAACAACTGCTTACCCCACTATTACATCAACAGCAGGCCACTTCAGGAATGCCTAGTGCAATGGGAGAGATCCTTAATCCATTACACTATGTTGAAGTAACCGAACTATCCGAAAGTACATTTTCCAATGAAAGCTAATGCCAGAGCTCTTCATCTTCTTCTGTGCTGTCAGTTTCTAGCCACGTTTGGCTTGATGGTTCTGATTCCCGTCATGCCGTTGTACTTGGAAAAGCTGACGGCACATGCAGGCAACTTGGCAATTTGGGCAAGCATCGCGTTAGCCGCCCCAGCAGTAGGCAGTATGCTAACCGCGCCATTTATTGGACGACTAGCAGATCGCTGGGGATACAAGAACCTCTTAACGATAGCACTTTCAGGCTTCTGTCTTTCACTGGTTCTGATGTCTATTTCCGAAACGATCGCGCTATTTCTTTTTTCCCGAATATTGCTTGGTTTATGTGGCGTATCCGTTGCAATAACGGCATACACCAGTCATATCGTGGAGTCAGCCTCTCCTGTCGATGGTATATCCAGAGGGGTCACATTAGCAAAACTCCAGAGCGCAATTGCCGCAGCCTGCCTAAGCGGTCCCCTTGTTGGAGGGCTGTTTATGGACCAATGGGGAATGAAACTCCTATTGAATTTAACAGCGGGTATGACATGTATCGCTCTAATTACCGCAACGTTATTACTTCAAGGGGCTTCCTCCTCTTCACTCATAGAGCAAAGCGGCACCGCTCTCGCTAAGGGATGGTATTTAAATTGGCCAACACTCTCTTGGCTTGGTGCTGGCGCCTTCGCCCAAGGCGGAGCCTTTGCACTAGTGACCTGCTTTGCCCTTTATATCAATGACCTTGAGCAAACCTTAGCTCCCCCCGCAACCGCGACAGGAGTTCTGCACGCTATCGCTTGGGCAGCCACTTTTGTAGCCGGAGCCTACTGGGGAAAACGCAATGATCAAGGTGATGCTGTCGGAAGCTTTATCACCGCAGCTGCGGGATGTGGCGCAACGGTTCTGGCGCTGCTCTGGGTAAATAGCCTATGGCTTATCGCACTACTACGAATCATTCAAGGATTCTTTTTTGCCGCATTGATCCCCGCGGTCATGTACAGCATTGGCAAACAAGCAGGCTCAAGTCAGCAAGGACAAGCAATAGGCACCGCTAAAAGCGCACTGGTTCTCGGGCAGTTAATTGGTCCACTAGCCGCAGCGGGAGGCTATTCGTTTTTTCAAGCTTCGGGGGCCATAGCCATCAGTGCTGCTTTTTTTGCTGCGGCTGCACTCTTTCTCATTCCTAACAAAAACACCACCAACCAAAAGGCAATCAGACTATGACGTCAACCCAAAACTCACGTTGGCTAAACAAGCTTTACGAACAATATCTCAATACCTATTTTCGTGAGACTGGTGTGGAGATAAGTAAGCTTGAGATTCCACATACCAACAATCCACTTTTCGACATGCTGGATCCTACAGAAGCTTCGATTTGCTTTGCTTATCCTTTTACTTCATCGGATACCATCTTATACGGCAGCATCATACATTTATCCCTAACTGGCTACCACCAGTATGGTGAGCAGTTCGTACTAGAGTCTGCAAAAGGATTCCATGTAGAGCGTTTAACCGAGATACAGCCGTTGCTGAAATTGATTAGTCAGCAGTTGGCTTTTGAAGCGGAGCCACTTGATGCACAACATGAGGCCGCAGCCACACTCTATGAACACATGTGCAATAGCGTAGAGCGATCCCGTTTCTTCATGAATGAACGAAGTGGCCCAATAGATTCGTTACATCTCGTCAAAAATTTCATCACCTCTGAACAAGGTATGCTGCTAGGCCATCCATTTCATGTCACATCAAAAGCCAACATCGGTTTTAGCGAAGACGATATTCGACGTTATAGCCCTGAATTAGGGGCGTCATTCAAACTACACTACTTCGCCGTAGCGCCAGAATTACTTCAGACATATGCCAGTGGTCATGACGTATCCAAGTTAATTGATCCAAAGGCACAATATGAAGCAGAGCAACTATTGGGGACGAAATCTAATCAATATGAACTTCTGCCCTGCCACCCTTGGCAGGCAAACTTCCTGTTCGATAACGACGAGATTCGTAGGAAGCTTGACGGTCAAGCTATTATTTCACTTGGACCAATAGGCCAAGTGGTTTGGCCTACGTCATCCGTACGCACTGTATGGATGCCCGAAACCGGACTGTTTCTAAAACTGTCCCTAGATGTTCGAATCACCAACTTTATCCGCAACAATCCAACTGAGCAGATAATTAGGGCTATTGATGCCAGTCGATTACTCAACAAAATCGGCCCTGATGAATCTCAGGAAAACCTTCGTTTATTACCAGAATTGGCCGCTCAGACACTTAAGATTCCTGAGTTAGAGGCATCATTTGGCATCGTTTATCGAGCGGGCTTGGAAGCTAGCGCTCTGGCAAAAACACGGATTTTGGGCAGTCTTGTTGAAGAAAATCTTGAAACAGGTGAATTGCCTTTGCTGCATTACATTAATCAGGCTGCTCAGGTTGCAAATACATCCGTGACAAAAGACTTTATCTGCGATTGGTGGGCGCAGTATATCAAGGTATCACTCCTGCCTGCGCTGGAGCTCTTTGCTAAAACGGGGATCAGTCTTGAAGCTCATCTTCAAAATAGTTTGATGAGATTTGAGAATGGTATCCCCATCCAACTGGTAGTACGTGACATGGAAGGTGTCAGCGTCGTCAAAGACTCTGTGTTAGGAACGCGTTGTCCTGAAGTCAAACATGATAGCTCCGTTTGGTATTCTACTGACGAAGCTTGGTTCCGTTTTAAATACTATCTGGTAGTAAATCATCTTGCTCATCTAATCGGTGCGATTGCTAGGTTTTGTCCGACAACCGAAGACGACTTATGGCGCATAACAGGACAAACCCTGTTCGATGCCAATAAGTCTGAACAAGGGAAAAGCTATGTGCAGCAACTTCTGCAGACACGCGAGTTGCCAGCGAAAGCCAACATGCTCAGTACCTTCCAGAAGAGCGGTGAAAAACCTGTATGGGTTGGAATCTTGAACCCACTTTGTCGCTATCACTACTGCGGTCTTACTCCACTAAATAAAACAGAGATGACTGTACCGTATCAGCAAGCAGAACAAAGAGTCATTGATCAGCTGTTTGAGGCATTGCTATTTGAACGTGCCCTCTCCTACCAACAGGTAAACGATAGCCTACATATTCCTGTCACTAAGGAATTAAGCTACCAGTGTAACGCTCGTATTAGCTTCAGCTTTGGTCGAATCCGCTTACAACCTGGAACGCTGAGAAGACAGGAATCAGATCAATCTAATGCCCCTTCTCTTAATCAAGTTATGCTAGATCTTGCTCAAGTAATTGAGGTGGAGCCAGAACACTGGACCCAATTTCAGCAAGAGCTTATTCAAACCCTAGTAAAGCACGCTCAGGCATTGCAATCTCTTCCTGCTATCCCTTTACGAGAGATGACTTATTTTGAGCAAGAAGCACGCGCCAATAACGGCCATTTGTATCATCCAAGTTTTAAATCTCGGATCGGCTTTGACTTAATAGAGAATGAACGCTTTGGACCTGAACTTTCATCAGGGTATCCGGTTGTCTGGATCGCAGTTGACCAATCACTGATTCAGACAAAAACCAGTGAGTCATACAATTGGGAAACTATTTATCGTCAGCAGTTTTCCAGCTCAGAAATTAAGTCAATTAAGACACAGATTGCCGAAGCGGGTAAAACATTCCATAAAGTGGCCTTGCTTCCTGTTCATCCATGGCAATGGGAAAAAGTCATCCGCGTTTTTTACCAAGACCAGATCGTAAAAGCCCAAATGATTAAGCTTAATGTAAAGGGGCCTGATTATTTACCACAACAGTCGATTCGAACTTTATCCAATGTAAGTAACCTATGGGCACCATCAGTTAAATTGGCGATGAGTCTTATAAATACTTCAACATCACGCGTTCTCGCGCCACATACTGTGCAAAATGCAGCTCCGATAAGCGACTGGCTATGGCAGTTGGTACAAGATGATGTAGTTCTACCCGAAGCGCACAAACCTATTATCTTACGTGAAATCGCCGGCCTGTCGGTTTCCCCCTCTCTTCAAATCCCTGCTCAATATGGCGCACTGGCATGCATCTGGCGTGAAAGTGTCTATCCGTACCTAAAAGAGGACCAATCAGCGTGCCCTGTGACAATACTCATGCAACTTGATTTAGATAAACGACCCGTAATCGATCCATGGATCAATCAGCACGGAATAGAAAACTGGATTCAAAAGCTCATTGAACGAGTCTACTTACCGGTAATGCATTTACTATGGCAGTACGGGACAGCCCTAGAATCTCATGCTCAAAATATGCTTTTAATCCACCAAGATGGCATGCCAATCAAGGTTGCGCTAAAAGATTTCCATGACGGTGTCCGCTATAGCCGGGAGCTTATGGGGAATTCCGTTACCCTGCCAGAGCTCACTGATGCTCCAACCGCGCATGCAGCAGTAAACCCCAACTCGTTTTTAGAAACAAATAGTGCTAGTGAGTTACGGGATTTCACCCAAGACGCCCTATGCTTCGTTAACTTGGCTGAGCTTTCTTGGTTCATTCATCTACATTACGGCTTCGATGAGGAGAAATTTTGGCAGCTGACACGAACTGTGATCGAGCAGTACCAGTCTAACAATCCTAATATTGCCGACCGCTTCAAGCTGTTTGACTTCTTTGCAGCTCAAATTGATGTTGAACAGCTAGCGAGCCGCCGCTTTCTGCCGGAAATTAGGCTACGTGTGATGTCAGTGGCTAACCCATTGAGTGGAGCGCGCTAAAATGCTCAAGACATCACTCAAATCTCGAATTCTAAATAGGGAAGAATGCTTCGGTGTGTTTTGCTCCATTCCATCTGCAGTTGCTCTTGAGCAGATGGCTGCCGCTGGATATGACTTTGTAATAATTGACTTGGAGCATACGCTCATCAGCTGCGAGCAGATTGAAACAATGGTACTGGCTGCCCGAGCTAGCCAGCTAGAAGTACTGGTACGAGTTCCACCTAACACCTCCCACTTAGTCGTACCTTTATTAGATGCTGGGGTGGCGGGTATGGTATTTGCCAGAGTTGACCACACTAATCAGGCTCGAAATGCCGTTGGGTTATGCCACTATGCCCCACTAGGACATAGAGGACTCAATTCTACTCGGACCAGCCGCTATGGCATGGATGGCTTAAATGATGCCATCCACAAAGCTATGGAAAACACTCTAGTTGTCGTCATGATCGAAAGCTTGGAAGGACTTAGCAATGTGGAGTCCATTGCAAAGGTCGATGGTATAGACGTAATTCTCGAAGGGGCTGCCGATCTATCTCAATCCATGGGCTTATCGTGGCAGACAAGCCACGTTAAAGTTCAACAGGCTCTTGAGCAGATTTGTGCAGCGGCTCACTCTGCTGGTAAAGCCTTTTGCGCTTTGCCCCGTCATATCGACGATATGCAACGCTGGCGTAAACAATCGGTTTCACTATTCGTCATTGGTGATGACAGAGGCATTATGCGACGCGCGCATCAAGCTCACCTTTTGGCCCATAAGGAGATAGTATGACAACCCCATTTTCTCTAACGCCCCTGAAACAGTACATTGATGATCAGAATGAGCCGATATGTGCTTACTATTACGATTTAGACTACTTATCAGAGCGAATTCAATGGATTACGCGAGAATTGCCTGAACAGGTAAATTTCTACTATGCGATCAAAGCCAACTCTGACAAGCCCGTACTTAGAACCTTAGCGCCCTATGTCTATGGTTTTGAAGTAGCTTCCTTAGGGGAGATAAATAAGGTCAGACAGGCAACACCTGATAAGCCGATTGCATTCGGTGGACCAGGAAAAACTTCAGTTGAGTTACAGGGAGCGCTAGAGTCAAACGTGGAGCTCTATCACATTGAAAGTGAGCTTCAACTCATCCGCTTAAATACACTGGCAAAAGACGCTGGAAAACCTGTAAAGGTTTTGCTTCGCATAAACCCTTATTTCAGCTTGCCAAATGCGACGTTACAGATGGCTGGCAAACCGACCCAGTTCGGAGTTGACCAACATCAGATCGAAAGTATTCTTAAGTCTCTAGGGAATTATTCGAACATCAGCTGTGTCGGCTTTCACTTCCATGCCCTATCCAACAACTTAGATGCTAAAAGCCATCTTCTCCTGATTCAAAACTACATTGAGCTCGCTCAAATGTGGCAGCGAGCATTTGGCTTCGAAATAGAACTTATTAATGTCGGTGGTGGAATTGGATTTAATTATGAACCTCATGGCTCTCAGTTTGATTGGGAGCTCTACTGCGATGGACTAACGCTGATTTTTGAGCAATCTGGCATCGAGTTCAAGCTGGCGATGGAGTGTGGGCGATTCGTTACAGCCCCCATTGGTTGTTATGTCGCCGAGGTGACTGATCTTAAAACTAATCATGGCGAGAACTTTGCCATTCTTAGGGGGGGCAGCCATCATTTTAGACTACCTTCTTCTTGGCAGCATAATCACCCCTTCAAAATTGTGCCGAAAGAGCAATGGAACTGGCCCTGCTCTCGCCCAGGTTTCAATCAAGAAAACATCACATTATGTGGAGAGTTATGTACTCCAAAAGATGTATTAGGCAAACAAGTTCATGTTGAGCAAGTAAGGGTTGGTGATCTAGTCCTATTTGAGCATGCTGGCGCCTACGGTTGGCACATATCTCATCATGATTTTTTAAGCCATCCGCACCCAGAACGGATTTATATTCAAAATAATCAATTAACATTTCCTAAGGAGTATTAACAATGTTGCACGCAAAACAATTCTCAGACATTTTCCACGACACATTAACAATGCTGGATAAGAGTTTTTTATCAGACATTTCCGAGCGAACGTCGACCATGCTGGGTGCAAAACCTGTTACTTTTGTTGATTTAAATCTAATACTACCTAACGAGGAAGTTTATGATTATCGTGTAGACTGGCTGGCCAATAAAATAGAAATGGAAAAGCTATGGCGGGTACCAGTAACGATAGATAGAGACAGTTTTGCGATTATGGACGGCCATCACCGAAGAGCAGCAGCTCAAAGACTAAACCTAAAACGTATTCCTTGCATCTTGCTAGATTACAGTGAAGTTGAGTTGATCAGTACCCATTCATCAATGCTGGTCACACCTAAAGTAATTAAGGATTTCGCAAAAAATAGAAAATTTTTCCCCCCAAAAAGCACCAAGCATATTTTCAAAAGCCCATTGCCTACATGTAATATTTCTCTTGAACTTCTGAAGTGAAAACTAAACCCTGGCAAGTTTCAAAATTTACTAGGGAGCGCTTGGATTAAGGTATTTTTTCAAGTAGCTCCCAGCACTTTACTTATTTATGAAATTTATTAATGACTCTTATTCATAGGTTTTATCTCAATGTATTCAACCTCACCTGTATCCTTCACGATCTTGAAGTCCGGTGTATAACGGCGAACTTTATTATCTGCTTGATACTCTATGCCGATAGGCTGAGATTCAAACGTAACTATTAATGGGGAAAACTCTAAATGAAAGCATGCGTCAAATTCTAATGCACTTTCACACAAAATAATGTGATGATTTTTTTTGCTAGCAAACTTAAAGATATTTTTATTGGGGCTTGGCTTACGAAGGTTACGATTATACATAGCTCAATCCTGTAAGTTGTAACAAAATAACAACTTAAAAATAGGCTATGTCAAGGTAAAGTGCAAATTTGTCACAGCAAACTGCAAATTTGTCAACTTATGATTCAATCAATATTGGGGGAGATTAAGGTGGCATCTCTACCAGCCGCACCTCGGCACACAAGTCCACCGCTGTGGCTGCTTCCTTCCGGACCTGACCAGATTAACGGTTTATCGTTGCGAGGGGACCAGCAGAGACACCATAAAGGAGGCCTGTTGACCTTGGGGCGCAATTATACGCAGCCAAATCGAAATATCAACCGCCTTTCTTATGTATTTTCAAATACTTATAAATTGCCGCTAATCATCCCCCTTTTCTACTCCATATCTACTCTATTGCTTCTTAGTATCAAGCTATAACGCTGCTTCTATTTACGGTAAGATACGCGCCATTAAGAATCATAGGAGTAGCGAGTTGAAGCTATTTGTAAAAAACCTGACCCACGTGGATTTTTCCTACTTTGATGCCACACGTGGTTTGTTGGGTGAAAGCTGGCAGACAGACATTGTGCTGACAGGCAAGTTAAACGATGAAAGCATGATTTGTGATTTCAGTATCGTTAAAAAACAAATCAAGAAATGGCTGGATGAAAATATCGATCACATGCTGGCGATTCCTGCTGAGCACAGCGGATCAACTATGACTCCATTAGCTGATGATCGCGTGTCTTTTCACTTTGATCACAGTAAAGCCACAGCTGACGACAAACGTGTATTTCAGTGCGACGCGCCGACCCAAGCCATTTGCGTATTGCCAATGACAGAAGTCACGCCAGAAGCGGTTGCTAAATGGGTTGAGTCGCAAATTCTTAATCTGCTGCCAGCGGAATTAGAAGCCGTTAGCGTGCGTTTTTCACCAGAGCAAATTACTGGCGCGCAATACCAATACAGCCATGGCTTAAAGAAGCATGCAGGTAATTGCCAACGAATTGCTCATGGTCATCGCTCTACGGTTGAGATTTACACAGATGGCGCACGAAATGCCGCATTGGAACACGATTGGGCAAAGCGTTGGGAAGACATCTATTTAGGTACCCAAGAAGACTTGATAAGCCAAGTGACTGAAAACGGTGTAAATTATCACTGCTTTAGCTACACCAGCCAGCAAGGTTTGTTTGAGCTAAAAATCGACAGCAATCAAGTCTACATGCTGGATTGCGATACCACGGTTGAGTCCCTTTCTGCCCACATTGCTGATGTATTAGCAGAAGAGAATCTAGGTGTGCACATTGAAGCACACGGCTTTGAAGGCATTGGTAAAGGCGCAATCTCAGAAAAAATAAAGGCAAGAATATGAGCTTAAAAGAATACGAAAACCTCGCCAAAGGCGAAAAGCTATCGCTAGACACAGTATTAGCGAATCTGAAAACAGACGAGCATGGCTTAGTCGCGGCCATCGCGCAACAACATGATACTGGTGAAGTATTAATGTTGGCGTACATGAATGAAAAATCCATTCGTGAAACCCTAGAAACAGGTCAAGTATGTTATTGGTCTCGCTCACGCCAAACCTACTGGCGTAAAGGCGAAAGTTCTGGTCACCGCCAAACATTGGTATCTATGTCATTCGACTGTGATGGCGACGCGATTCTGGTCAAAGTGAATCAACAAGGCCCTGCTTGCCATACCAATCGACGCGACTGCTTCTTTTTTACGGTTGACGGAAACGACGTTGTTATCAGCTCTGCACCATCTACAACCAAGTAAGTTACAAAAAACGCACAAAAATGGAGCATTTTGGCAAAAAACCACTATGCTTCTCTCTCCCTTTCGAGTTACCTTAGGTCTTGTCAGTTTTTTTTGCACATTCCACAAGAATTATGCAATTGAATCTGAACGGTAAAAAAGCAAATTTTTTATTCACTCTCGAAGCTAGCAAATATTTTGCCAAACTTTAGATCAAATAAAGTACAAGTTCAGGAAGGATAACAAGTCAACGCCCTTCGTGCGAGGGAATGAAACTTGATTGGCATAAGTATTGCTGGATAAGAGATATCGACCAACACTCTTAATTCATTGGGTTAACTATGTTAAATCTGTCCGTACGCACTAAAATACTTTCACTTATTGCACTCTTTTCGCTGGTTATTGTTGGTATGAGCGTTAGTTCTGCACTTACCAGTAAATCCGTGTCTTCAGAATTACAAAGTCTTTCCACGCAAAGCCTCCAACTAGTTAAGAACTTAGAAAAAAGTCGTCAGCTTTTACTACAACAATCTGTTGAATTTGAACGCGGTTACTTCCAAGTATCTATTGCTAAAACAATTGGTGGGTATGGCACTGAGCAAATTGCAGAATCAGCAGAAAAATTCAAAACTTACACTGGTGAGTTGGTAACCAGTATCGAAAATGTAAAAAGCATTCTTGCAACCATGCCAGTACACGATGGATTAGACGGCTTACTAGAACAGATTAAAGCACTAGAAGAGCAACAAGCTATCTTCTTAGAAGCCAGCACAGAAACCTACAGCTGGTGGGTCAAGCTCAACACCATGAAAGCGAATAAATCTCGACGTGCTGCTGACGAAAGCTTGATTACGGTGAACAAACAAATGGAGGAAATTATAACCTCCATTAATGAATACAGTAGCGCCGTTGCAGACAACCAAAACAGCAAACTTGATCAAACCATTTATGCCAGTGGTTTATTTGCTGCAGTACTCATTGTGATTGGTATCACTGTCAGTATCATCATTGTTAACGGCATTTGTAGACCGCTTATTAAAGCTGTTCGACGCGCAGAAGAAATTGCCTCAGGTGATTTGGTTCAATCTAAAATTGCCAGCACACGCAAAGACGAAATCGGCATGCTGGAAACAGCAATGGACAAACTAGTCATTCAGCTTAGTAGCATTTTGCATGATGTGGCTGAGTCCAGCTCCATGTTGACCAATGCAGCTAATGACCTTAACCGTATTACCGACGAATCCTCTGAAATGGTCGATCGCCAACAACAAGAAACCAACTTCATATCTCAAGCGATACAAGAAATTCAAGCCACGGCAGTGCATGTTTCTGAATCCACAACAGATGCAAGCCAAGCGGCGCATAATGCTGAAACAGCAGCCAACGAAGGCGCCGCGATTGTTGTGTCTACCATAAACAGCATTCAACAATTGGCCGAAGAAATTGCTAGCTCAGCAGCTACTATTAATGAGTTAGAATCTAACACCAAGGAAATCAGCGGCATTCTAAATACTATCCTTGGCATTGCCGAACAAACCAATCTCCTCGCCCTAAATGCGGCGATTGAAGCCGCACGGGCGGGTGAACAAGGTCGTGGCTTTGCGGTGGTAGCGGATGAAGTGCGTCATCTTGCACAAAACACGCAAAATGCCACACAAGAAATTGAGAAAATGATTGCCCTATTGCAAAGTGGTACAAGCTCTGCAGTAAAAGCCATGACATCGAGCCATCAGCGCTCCACTGATGCCGTAAATCAAGTTAAACACGAGGAAGATTCGCTTCGACATATTAATCAATCCGTGTCTAAAATTCGCGATATGAACGATAGAATTTCAGCGACAGCAGAAGAGCAAGCATCAGTAACGGCCGAAGTAAGCCGCAATGTCGAAAATATTACCGAGATTGCATCACGCACCACTAAATCTATACATTCTATTAGTAACTCAGCTGGACAGCTGGCTTCATTAGCCACACAATTGTCGGCAAAAATCAGCTACTTCAAAGTATAGAACTACAGCAAATTAAGATCTCTAGGGAAGTAACGAAGTTACTTCCCTTTATTTTCATTCCTAGGAGAAAATCATGTGTCGTTGGATGGCGTACCAAGGCGATCCTGTTTACCTTGAGTCATTGCTTTTTAAACAAGAGCATTCTTTAATTCATCAAAGCTTAAGCGCCAGAAAATCCGAAGTCACCGTGAATGCCGATGGTTTTGGTCTTGGCTGGTACGATGAACGCGAAGAACCAGGGCTTTATCATGAAGTCTTGCCAGCTTGGAGTGACAGCAATTTAAAGAGTTTAGCGAGACACATTAAAAGTGGGCTATTCTTCGCCCATGTTCGCTCCTCTACGGGCACAGAAACCAACCGTTCGAACTGCCACCCATTCAGTTACAAGAATTGGTTATTCATGCACAACGGACAAATTGGCGGTTATGAGTCTTTACGCTGGCAGTTAGATCGCTTGATTCCAGAGCATCTTTATAGCCACCGTCATGGCGCAACTGATTCAGAAGTTATTTTCCTATTGATGATCGCCAATGGTTTAGAAACGAATCCAGAATACGCGATTGAGATAACTTTATCGCAAATTCTCGACATGATGAAACAGAAGAACATCAAAGATCCATTGCGCTTCACGGCGGTTTTTTCAGACGGAGAAGAAATCACCGCGATTCGCTTTTCCAGTGATGAACTGGCACCAAGCCTATACTGCAAGCAATTCGCCAAGCACATTGTGATTGGCTCAGAACCTCTCGACCATTGCAGCGACAGCTGGACTCAAGTGCCAGCAGGGCACATTGCCAGAATCAAAGGTCAAAATTACCAAATCCAACCTTTGTCTGAATTATTAAAAATGACCGCCTAGCGGTCATTTTCGCCCTTCTTTTTTGATAAATAATTTATCTTTTATATTATTGCTACTTTATCTTCCCACTTCCTTTGACCTACATCATGCAACTTAACCGTTTGACTGTTACCCTTCAGGGGTGAGTTATTCAATTGCATTGATTCAATTAAAAGGAGCTAACATGATCAACTACCAATTAGACAACAAAAAGGCCATGGTAACAGGCGGCGCATCAGGGATTGGTTTAGCCTGTGTAGAGCTACTGGCCTATTCAGGTGCCGATGTCGCCATTTGGGATCTTCATGAAGAAGCATTAGAAAAAGCTAAACAATCTATCAGTAAATACAATGTGAAATGCATCACCATTAAAGTCGATGTAAGCGATCCAGAATCGGTCAAAGCCGCTATGGCTGAAACCGTGAAGCAACTTGGCAGTCTAGACATAGCGGTCAACAACGCAGGCATTGGCGGCCCCGCTTGCAAATCTGGCGATTACACCACAGAAGATTGGTTAAAAGTGATTGATGTTAACTTCAACGGTGTTTTTTATTGCCAACGCGAAGCCATTGCTGCCATGCGTAAAAATGGTTCTGGTAGCATTATCAACATGGCATCCATCCTTGGCCAAGTTGCATTCCCGAGCTCCCCCGCTTACGTCAGCGCAAAACACGGCGTTGTAGGTATGTCCAAAGCCGCTGCAGTCGAGCATGCAGAGGACAATATTCGTGTAAATGCCGTAGGCCCTGGCTTTATTCATACGCCTTTGGTCGATGAACATTTAGATGCCGAGACACTAGATATGCTTGCTCAAAAACACGCACTGAAGCGCCTTGGCAAACCAGAAGAAGTCGCTCACCTTGTGGCTTGGTTAGCCAGTGATGCGGCGTCTTTTGTTACTGCATCGTATTATCCTGTAGACGGTGGTTACCTCGCTCAGTAAATCGACCTAGATAGATTTTTACTTAGCGATAAAGCTTTTTACTTAGCAATAAAAAACCTCACCTTGGATCAATATGAGGTTTTTTGTTGCGATACTATTTATGCACCCTTCTTTTATGCGCTCTCTTTTTCTCGATACGCGTAAGTCGCATCAAATCGCGACTGAATCCAGTCGCCGCTTAAAATAGCATCGTATTTCGCAGGTTTGTCAGCTGTAGCACAACTCGGCACGCACTCAACATTGGTTTCGTAATCTGGCTCCACAAAGAATGGGAAAGAATAGCGATGCACGTCTGGCAACGAAGCACGCACACGGTGTGCAGTAGAAACATATTCGTCGTTGGTCCAACGCTGCATCAAGTCACCAATATTTACCACTAACGCGTCATCGATTGGCGTTGCATCGACCCATTCGCCTTTGCGATTTTTCACTTGCAAACCACCAATCTGATCTTGCAACAACAAGGTGACACAGCCGTAATCCGTGTGCGCACCCGCGCCATTATCATGGTCGTTAGCTGGACGTGGCGGATAATGAATCATACGCAACACGGTAACGTGATCTTTAAAGCCGCGAATAAAGAAATCGTCTTCCAAAGACAGCGCTTGCGCCATGGCAGTTAGAAGTTTTTGTGCTACTTGAAAAGCTTGCACATAGTATTCTTGCAACACTTCCAGCGTAGTCGGATCGCTTGGATTCTGGTTAGGGCCATAAGCCGTCGGATACTTAAGCGCCAACGGATGGTCCTTAGGAAAATCCAATGCCATATCGAAGGTTTCTTTCCAATCCGCATGGCCAATTTCGTCCAACTGTTCTTCACCAATATTGCCGTAACCACGGTGATTGATACTGTCTTTAATATCAATGGCATTTTTCACATCTTGCGGCTGATTAAAGAATCGTTTAGCTTCACGCATCAGTGCTGCCATCAATTCTTTCGGAATACCTGTGTTGGTTAGGTAGAAGAATCCAATCTCTCGGCACGCCTTGTCTAGGGCGTTTATTTCAGTTTGGCGGACAGACTCGCTCTCGTGAATCAGTTTAGATAAATCAATCAATGGAATGGACATTACGCGTTCCTTAGGCTCGGGAAGACAGTTTTATAAGTTGTGTGTGCTTGGGATTAAAGCGTTTTAGACCCACTTCGCCAAAATCCACAAAAATCATTTGTTTTTCGTCTCGTTCTTGTCGCACGACAACACCCTGACCGAACTGATCGTGGCGTACTTTGTCGCCGGGCTGTAAGAGACTTTTACCTTCAACCCGATGACGAAAGGTCAGCGACGGAGAAGGATCGACCGCGTTCAAATAACGCTGAAAGACCGAACCTTTTTCCGTATCAATTGGCGTGCCAACATTTTCGACATACCAGGCTTCGCAAATACGACTCACTGCATAAGGCTGCGCTTCAAAGACAAAACGCGACAAAGACAAGCTTTTCAGTGCTGCGCGGGGAATATCACCCTGCTTCATGCGTTTATGCTCGTCTGCACTCGGCGTTTCCAAGAGCACGAGTTTCTGTTTCGCGCGGGTAATCGCCACATAAAACAAACGGCGTTCGGATGCCAAATCACTGGCAGCTTGCTTATCAATGGCGCTTAGATCCTCATCATAATAAGGAAAGCGCCCTTCTTGTAAGCCAGACAATAACACCTGATCGAACTCTAAGCCTTTCGACTTGTGAATCGTCATCAGATGCACTCCGTGAACATCGTCAGTTTGTTTTTCATTCAAGGTGGCGAGTTGTTCTAAAATCGATTTTGCATCACCGCCAACACCACGTACATAGGCCATAAAGGCATCACAAGTAGCTATTTTCTCTTGGGTCTGAATATCTTTACTGCTGGTGCTTTCGAAGTAGCGATAAATGCCTAACTTCTCCAAAGTATGCGCCAAGCCTTGCGCCGGATCGGTGCGATAAATACTTAAGCTGCGCAACCAGTCAGCACGCTCATAGAGTTTTTTCGCGCGCCAGCCATCCGTCGCATCCGCAACAGACTCAATAATCTGAGGCAACAAATGCGGCGATTGTTTGGCTTGTTGGATCAAGGTTTTACGCTGAGCCATCGAAGCACCAAGGCTCGGAATCATCAGCAAGTATTCGATATCGTCGGGATGGAAAAACGTACTGCTAGTTTCCAAACCACCAGCAATCACCGCCAAATACGCCATCAGCATGCGAATCTGACGATTTTCTAATAGCGGCGAATCACCGTGCAATTGATACGGCACACCTTTGTGCATCAAGGCTAGCTGCACTGGCACCATGTCGCTGTACAAACGCACCAACACTGCGGTATCGCTTAGCGCGCGGCCCTCTTCCACCCAAGCTTTCAATTCGCCCAGCAAGGCTTTGCCTGTCTTCGGTGCTCGTGCAAAAGACACTCTGGTGCGTTCGCCAGCGCCAATCACCAAGGCATCAGGGTCGTTTTCGCTGATCACGCTCGACGCCATTAAACCGACCGCGTGGCCGAAGCGAAAACTGGTGCTCAATGGGTAAGTCGCCACATTGGCAAAGTCTTGGTCAAATTGCGTCGCCATGATGTCTGGACTGGCACCGCGCCATTCATAAATACACTGCTGTACATCACCCACAATCATCCATTGGCAAGGAGCAGGATAAAGCAGCTTTAGCAGCTCGTATTGGCAGGGGTTAATATCCTGAAATTCGTCAATTAACAAATAACGGAAATCAGGCACTAAGCCACGCACTCTCACGCGTTCAGCTTCGTCTAATTCACTGATTAATTCATAAGGATCGCTGAGTAAATCGGCAAAAAAACGAATGTTATTACGTTTGCGAAGCTTTTCTAATTCACCGTATAACGCGGGGAAAAATTTGCGTTCGTTAGACCAGCCCAAGGCTTCAAAAACGATCTGTGCTGGCTGGTCAGACGCTTTGACCTGATCGACAAATAACAGCACGTCTTCCAGCCAATCTTTCTCATCCAAAATAGCGATTTTCTCACCACTACGAACCAGACGCTGTAAAGCCTCGCGTAACATCTTCACGAGGCTAAAATCATCGGTAATTAACTTAGCGGCAGACAACCAACCTTGCTGCTCTAAGCGGCGACAAAACTTCATCCCAAAGGCATGAAAAGTCATCACACTGGGGGAACGGAAATGCCCAACGGTCATGAGTCGCTTGCTCAAACGCTCAGAGAATTCTTCCTGCGCGCTTTTATTGAACATAAACACGCCAATGTGGGAAGGGTCCACACCCTGAGCCAATAAATGCTCGATACGAGAAATTAAGGTAGTGGTTTTGCCCGCACCCGCCACGGCGATAACTTTCGCAGGCGACATGAGATCATGATTTACAACAAGCATTTGCTCATCGGTTAACGAGGTGGTCACCTCAGTATTGGGCTGTACTTGTGTCAAAATAATTTTGCCTAGTATTTATACGATTGGATCTTCAATTACTAATTGCCGACTTTTAAGTGGTCAATTTTTCTAGTCTTCAAACAGCTTGCCGATCTCACGAAACGCGAGGTGTTCTCTGCCGGCGATCTTGGCGATGGATTCACCACATACCACCAAACGACGCTGTACGCGGGCGAAAAATACGCCATTGGTTCGCGCCACCAGAGGATAACTAGAGGTTTCCACATCATCGTCCATCAGGTTTACCACTTCGCCAATCACCTCGCCCGCTTCCACTTCTTCACCAATGGCTTTGTGGTAACAAACAATGCCAGCACACGGCGCTTTTACTAAATCCATGGCATCCAGTGGATAATATTCAACGTCGCTGTCATCAATCGCTGGTGACTTACCAGCAATCACTTCTCGCAGCACAAGATAATCAAATAAAGCTTGTGCATCTTGCTCGGCAAACTCATTGGAGATGTCATTTTCGCCGCGTAATTCTACCGTTAAAGAGCGGCTTCCCCAAGGAATCAAATGGGCATAATGGGCTTTTAAATCACGCCACACGCTGACATTGGTTTCATCAAACGAAGCAGCGCCAGTTTCTAATTCAGACAAGCCAACTTTCGCGCCCAATAGCGCCAATAATGGCTTAAAGTGGCCTTCAAATTCTTGCGCCACGTAGGCGTGCATACTAGCTTCGCCAGAACAATGCAGATCGATAATTTCATCCGCATCCATAGACAAAGCCAACAAGGTTTTCTTCATGCCTTGCAGTTCCGTGGTTTCAGGTAACAAGGCCAATTCTTCGTGAATGGCTTGGCGAACTAAATCAATATTACTTTCAATGTCGCCGGTCACATCACCCTTGATACGTTTTTCAACTTTCGCGCCCAACTGTGGCCAGTTGCGATTAAAATTACCGCCGCCATCAGAGAACGCAAAACGCCCCGGAATATAACCATGAAAGTTCTGCGCCAAACCAATCGGGTTCGCCACAGGCACAATGACAATTTCACCTTGAATCAAACCTGCATCGTCGGCTTTTTTTAGCTGTCTTAGCAAGGTGTTAAGCACCAAAAAACCTGGCCATTCATCGGCATGCAATCCCGCCTGAAAATAGACTTTAGGACGCGCGCCCGCTTCGCCGAAATGATGCGCTTTTAAAATACGCTGGGTGCCCGGTGTCGCGCTCGGTAATACATGAGAGTAGATTTGATAAGACATAACACCTCGCAAAAAAGCCGTGAAACATTCGCCCAAATTGAGCCTGCAACATGGTACGCTAAAACCCATTTTTAATAAAAACCAATTCCTTAAATAAAAGCTGTAAGAAACAACGATCTATTTACGTCTAAGAACTCGTAAAGATTAAAACAACTAAAGAACATCAGGAGAAAGGAATGAGAAAATCGTTTGTCGCGGCTTCCATCGCTGCCACCCTAGCCTTATCAAGCTTGCCTACACTAGCCACTTCAACTCAAACCAACGCAAGTCAGCAAAGCTGGCAAGACACGCTCCAACAAGCCAAAGGCCAAACCGTGTATTTCAACGCTTGGGGCGGAGCCGACAACATTAACGATTATATTCAGTGGGCGGCAGATCGCATTAAAGCAGAATACGATGTGACGCTTAAACAAGTGAAACTGACCGACACGTCCGACGCGGTAAACCGAGTATTGGCCGAAAAAGCCGCAGGTAAAAACAGCAATGGTTCAATCGATCTTATTTGGCTAAATGGCGAAAACTTTCGTGCCATGAAAGACAACAATCTACTATTCGGCCCTTTCAGCCAATCACTACCAAACTACATGACTTACGTGGACGAGAATGCTCGCCAGAGTTTAACCCAAGATTTCGGCACGCCTGTCGATGGCATGGAGTCCCCTTGGGGCATGGCACAAGTCATCTTTATGCATGACACAGCAACTTTGAGTAATCCACCTAAATCCATTGCCGATTTACTCACTTATGCCAAAGCGCATCCGGGACGAGTCACCTACCCTGAGCCACCGCAGTTCCTTGGTTCGACCTTTTTGAAACAAGCCTTATACGAATTAACGCCTTACCGCAAAGCACTTTCTCAGCCAGCTGACAGTGTGGATTTCGAAAAAATCACTGCGCCATTATGGGCGTATCTCGATCAACTGCACCAAGTCGCATGGCGCAACGGCCAAACGTTCCCATCCAGTTCTGAAGAAATGGTGCGTTTGCTTGATGACCAAGAGATCGACATTGCCCTGAACTTTGATATTTCCTCTGCATCAGTACAAATCGATAAAGGCAACTTACCCGATACTGTTCGTTCTTACGTCTTCACTGGCGGAACCATTGGAAATACACACTTTCTAGCAATTCCATATAACAGTGGCGCGAAAGCGGGTGCACAAGTCGTCGCGAACTTCATGCTGTCGCCAGAAGCTCAAATCAAAAAACAAACGCCAACTATTTGGGGCGATTTAAGTGTTTTATCTTACGCAAAACTACCCGCTGCTGAGCAAGCCAAGTTCGACGCCTTACCACGTGGTATCGCCACATTGAGCATTGAAGAGCTGGGTCAAACGTTACCAGAACCACACAGCAGCTGGGTGGGAGCGTTGGAAAGTGAGTGGCGTAAGCGTTACGCGCAATAAGGTTTGAGGGTACACTGTCATTCTCGCGAAGGAGACTATCGCAAAACCCCCTCCCAGCCTCCCCCTTAGCAGGGGGAGGAGCAGGCTGGTTTAATTCCCTCCCCTTGTGTCTTTGAAGGGGAGGGCTAGGGGGGTTTTAGGACTTAATACAGTTCTACAAAACTCGCTCACTACCTTTAGCGACAACCTCGAAGGCGGGAATCAATCTCTTATGGTCGTTAAAAATAACCTTATGTAGACGACACAAATTTTATACGAATCTCTATAATTATCTGAATAAGAAGCAAGATGCCGTTAAAACACGCTAAATGGATCACAGGGATTATCACCCTGTTGCTAATCTTTCCTATTGCCATTGGCTTGGTCGGCACCTTGCTTCCTGCTTTTCAGTATTTCCCGCCGCTTGGCGAATACCATATTTCCTTGGCACCTTGGCGTAATTTATTTTCCCAAGGGGAATTTTACGCCAGTTTAAAACTCACCTTAATAACCGGTATTGGCGCGCCTTTGCTGGCACTTTGGTTGGCGCTATCTCTGTTGGCTTGGGGTTATCAGCGTCCGTTTTTCCGTAAAGTCGAAGCGGCGTTATCGCCGATTCTGGCGATTCCCCACGCGGCGATGGCCATCGGCTTGTTGTTTTTATTGAGTCCGTCCGGTTGGTTAGTACGCTTGTTCAGTCCTTGGCTAACGGGATTTGATCGACCACCCAATTGGATTACCGTACAAGATCCTTATGGCGTTTCACTGATTCTCGCCCTTGTGATAAAAGAAATGCCCTATCTGTTGTTTGTTATGCTCGCCACCATGAAAAGCATCAAGGCGCGAGAAAGCTTGCAAGTCGGCCAAGCCCTCGGTTACAGCCGTTTTACCTTGTGGCGCAAGGTGTTAATTCCTCAGCTGTATCCGATTATTCGTTTGCCCATTTTTATCGTCGTTGCCTTTAGTTTAACTGTGGTGGATTTGGCTTTGGTGATTGGCCCCAACACACCGTCAACACTGGCGGTGACTTTATTGCGCTGGTTCAATGATCCCGATTTATCCATGCGCTTAATGGCAAGCGCTGGCGCAATTTCTCTTATGTTGGTAATTGTTGTTGTCTTAGCAGGCTGGGAGCTGGCGCATTTGTTGTTTAGCAAGCTAACCCGAGCCGAACGCAGCAATGGTAAGCGTTTTGGATTAACCGACAGCCTACTTCGATTGGGTGTTGTTTTAGGTTTACTCGCCTTACTGAATGCCTTTGTGGCTCTGGCTTTGCTACCGATTTGGTCGCTTGCCAGACGTTGGCGTTTCCCTGATGCGTTACCAAGCCAATGGACGTGGGACAATATCGACCGCGCCACGCCGCTGCTGATAGAACTCACCTCGAACACACTGACCATTGCGCTGATTACCACGCTCATGGCTTGCACGATTAGTCTGGTGATGTTGGAAACAAAACGACACGATATGGCAAGATCAACCGACATCAGCAAGCCGCATTTATTCGATTGGCTGATTTACGTGCCGATTCTGTTACCGCAAATTGGCTTTTTGTTTGGTTTGCATGTGCTGCTGATTTATCTGAACCTCAATGGCGATCTATGCGCCATTATTGCTCTGCATCTGATGTACGTTTTGCCTTATGTTTACTTAACGCTAAAAGGCCCCTATTTAGCGTATGAAGAGGAATACTTACTGCAAGCCAATCGACTCAATCATCAACCTTGGCGCAATTATGTTTTGGTTAAAATCGCCATGCTTAAACCGGCGATATTCACCGCCTTTGCCATTGGTTTTTCCGTCAGTATCGCCCAATATTTACCTACGCTCATTGCGGGTGAAGGCCGTTACAGCACGTTAACCACCGAAGCGGTAGCGCAAGCGGCATCGGGCGATAGAAAGCAAGTCGGCAGCATGGCAATGTTGCAAGCCTTCTTTCCCATCATGGTATTTTGGCTCGCACAATTTATCCCACCACACTGGACTCGGTGGCGATTGGTATTAAAAAATTTGTTTAGCAGAAGGAATAAATCGTGCTCAGTGTAAATGCGTTTTCTTTGTCTTTGGGCGATAAGACACTTATCAAAGATTTGAGCTTCGAAATCGCCGATGGTCAGATTTTGTCCATCATGGGGCCAAGCGGCATTGGCAAATCCAGCTTACTACATTTTTTAAGCGGATCTTTATCACCGAATTTAACTACCACTGGCGAAGCCTTTTTAAACGACGAAGCTTTGCACACAAAAGCCACTCAAGATCGAAAAGTCGGCTTATTACAACAAATGCCCTTGCTGTTCCCACACATGAGCATCATAGAAAATCTACTCTTTGCTATCCCTGCCGACATCAACAAAGCAGAACGCATCACCATGGCACAACACGCCTTGGAAAAACTCGGCATTCCCGACAAAGCCAACGCCCTACCGAAAGAACTTTCCGGCGGTCAGCAGGCTCGTGTTGCCCTGCTCCGCACCTTGCTTTCCAAACCCGACTACCTACTGCTTGACGAACCCTTCAGTGAACTCGACCCAGCCCTAAGACGTGACGTAAGAGCTTTTGTACTAAACGAGATACGCCAAGCGAACATACCCGCGCTGCTTGTCACACACGATCCTGAGGATGCAAAAGCCATGGAAGGAGAATGTTTGGAGTTGGGAATAGTGAAATAAGCACTTTACTTCAACTAACGCTACACCTTTAAACATGGTTACCTTCTCTTAATACCATCGCCACCTCCATTTTGACTATAAATTTATAGCCAAAACATTTGACAATATTTTTATTGCCAACTATATTGACAAAATATTCATTGTTAAAAGAACACGGAGGTTATATGTCAGGTCAGGTTGTATTCGGGAAGAAGTATTTCGAACGTCACAAAGATCAACAAAAAGTATGGCGATACTTGGATAGAGGCGCCCACATTATTCTGCTTGCCCCTAGGCGATCAGGCAAAACGTCAATGCTCAGGCATCTAGAGCAAAATCCTAAAGAAAACTACATTTTTTTATACACCATGGTTCAGTCCTGCACCACGGAACAAGCTTTCTATAAGCAAATATTTGATCAATTGTATGATACGGATTTTATAAAAAACCTAGAAAAAAATAGTCAAAAAAGCAAAGAGTGGCTTAGCTCTATATTAAGTAAGATTGATAACATCAGTATCGCTGGTTCAGGCATCAAGTTAACCGACAAAACTCGACATATCACCCATCAAGACTTAGCAACAGTGATTCGTAAACTTCAATTGGATAAAAAGCTGGTCATTGTTTTTGATGAATATCCAGATGTGATTGAAGCTATTCATGAAGATGGTGGTTTAACCGCGGTCAAAAACTTCATGAAAAACACCCGCACCTTGTGCCAAGACACATCATTGAACGAAATGGTGCAGTTTATCTTTACTGGCTCCATTGGCTTAGATTCATTAGCCAATCGACTCGGCGTGTCAAACCTCATTAACGATCAAGAAAAATTAAGTCTCTCTACTTTAAACCAACCTAATGGATTGGCGTTTATTGATTTTCTAAATGACAAAAATGGCAGCGAATTAAACATTACGCCGGACGTAGCTATGTACATGCTTGAAAAAGTGCAATGGTTGATGCCTTACTACATTGAAATTCTATGGGAAAGGCTTGAAGACCACTGCTTAGAAATTGAAAACCTCACCCCAACATTCAGAGACGTTGACACCGCTTATACCACCTTATTTGACCAAGCTTATCGCTCCAATTTTAATCATTGGGTTGAACGACTCAATCGCCTTGAAAAGTCAGAAAAAGCATTAGCAAAAGAATTTTTACACCTGTTAGCTCAGACTGAGCAAGCCTCATACAACGATTATTTTAATATTAGCCAACAAGAAAAATATCAAGATACAAACCATGGTTATGTCATCAATTGCTTAGAGCATGATGGCTACATTTTTGAATCAGAGCCAAATACTTACCGTTTTACCTCGCCCCTATTAAAAGACTGGTGGAATCGATATGCCAACCGTGCCATATAAAAACGAAATACCCAAAAAGTACAATCCGCAAAATACGTCAACAGCGGTATTAAAGAAAACCTTTGCCATCAGGTTGAAGGAGTTCAAACGCTTATGGAAAGAAATTTCGCAGTCTGATATGACATCTCCAGAGCAACATTACATTATTCAAGGTGTAAGAGGTGCGGGGAAAACCACTCTACTCACTCGATTGAGTATCGAAGTTGAAGAAAGTGATGCGTTATCAGCTTGGTTAATCCCGATACAACTAAAAGAAGAAGAGTATGGCATTAGTTCTTTGTTTAGCTTTTGGTTGCGTATCGCAGAAGATTTAGAAGAGCACCCTTTATACGGTACAAACTTTAAAGGTTTAGCAGAAGCGATAGAAGACATAGAGCCAGAAGATGGAGAAGACGCAAAAGAAGCATTTAAACTGCTTAATAATGCTCTAAATAAACATCAGCAAAAAATCATTATCTTTATCGATAATATCGCCGAATTGTTTGATCACTTCTCTAAGGTCGATTTAGCAATACTCAGAGAAGTATTAAGTCAAAACGCTAACCTGAGAATCATTGGCGGCTCTGCGGTTTCTCTAGAAAATTTCTATGATCACAAACACCCTTTCTATCAGTTCTTTAACGTCATCACTTTAGGCAAGCTAACGAAAGATGAAACCCTGGACCTGCTCTTAGCACTGGGGGAAGCAGCCGGAGAAGATGCCGCTCAACAAATAAAACTCGCCATAGAACAACAGCCGGAAAAAATTGAATCCATCCGTCGACTCACTGGCGGTGTGCCAAGAACCATGGCGCTATTATTTGATATTTTGGCCGAAGGCCCACACGGCACCACTTTTGGCTATTTAGATGACACCCTCGACATGGCCTCTCCCATTTACAAACATCGAATGGACGACCTAAGTAAACAACAAAAACCCATCGTGCACGCCATTGCCAAACACTGGGATGCCATCTCGGTAAAAGAAATCGCCCAAAAAACCCGTATAGACAGCAAAACCATATCGGCTCAATTATCCCAACTACAAAAGCAATGGATAGTAGAGAAAATCCACACCGACAATAAAAACCATCTTTACCGCATCCAAGAACGATTCTTTAATATTTGGTATCTCATGCGCTATGGCCGTCGTCGAGATAAAAACAAACTGCTTTGGCTAACCCGATTTATTGAAATGTGGTGCACTCAAGAAGACTTAACTCATCGAGTTACACAGTATTCTTCTGGATTAAGTAACGACGCCTACCTGCCCGGCACCTTGGCCTATACATCTGCTCTACTTGGCTGCAAAAACATCTCTGTGAATGAAAAAGAACAGATATATCAGCATGCTCATGATTTCTTTAAACAACAAAGTGACACCAGCTATCTAAGCTTGCTACCAGAAATAGAAGGCAATGAATACGCTAAAGAGGCATTAACATATATAAATAATAATGAGTTTGAACTCTCAATTAAATTTTTAAAAATAGCAGCCGAGAAAGGTTTTTTTCCCAGCTATCATATAATGGCCAACTTATATCACTTTGAACTAAATAATTTTCAATTGGCTGAAAAAAATTACCTTAAAGCTATAGAGCATAAATTAAACGATATGCTTTTTTACTTACAATTAGGAGTCTTATACGAAGATGGCATGAAAAATTATCATAAAGCTGAGCAAGCATATATTAAAGCTATAGAACATGGCAATCACAGTGCTTATATACTCTTAGGTAATATATATGAGAAACACCTTAACAACTTCCCCAAAGCAAAACAGTCATATATTAAAGCAGTAGAGTACGAATACTACTATGGATACATCTTCTTAGGTAACCTGTACGCAAAGAAATTTGAGAACATAAATAAAGCAGAACAGTTTTTCTTTGAAGCTATCAAACATGAGAAAACTGATGCTTATACACAATTGGCATGGTTGTATTTTTCACGTAAATTAATAGATAAAAAAATCCAAGCCCTCAGTTATGCACAACAAGGAGCTAGTCACAAAGAAGGCATTTTTAATTCATACACCCTAGCATCTATTGCTTTATGGAATAATGAATTTAACATTGCTATTACGGCTATGGAAAAAATATTTATTAGTGATACGTGGCTTCAAGATTTAGAAGAAAACTCTCAAGCTATCATTGATCTACTAATGTTGTTTTTAGCCAAAAAACAAACTCACTTATTAAATAAATGGTTCAAAGAATATAACTTAACAGAGCAATTTAAACCTCTTTACTATGTGTTAATGTTTCTAATGAAAGACGAATATCCAAATGAGTATTTGCGCATGGGCTCAGAGCTAGAAGAAACGGTCACAGAAATGTTAGCAAGGATTGATGAGTTGGCTGTAAAGTACCAATAACCCACTATATCAATAATCTATCAAGTCCTATTCCTAAAAAAGCCAGTCATGTCTAATGACTGGCTTTTTCGTAATTAACTTAAAACAAAAGAACAATTTAAACCGATAAGTTCTGCTTACGATATTGGCTGGGCGTTTGGGCAAACAACCCTTTAAAGGCATGGATGTAGGCGGAGTCAGATTGATAACCTAACTCCAAGGCGATGTTCTGAATAGATAGGTTCTTTTCAAGTAACTGTAGTGATAAAACCAATCTGATGTTTTGTCGCCACATGGCGAACGATTGATTAAATTCTTTTGCGCATAGTCTCGACAGCGTTCGCGGCGATGCGCCGACTTTTACCGCCCACTCAGCAAGGGTTAAGGCCAAGTCTGGCTGTTGATTCAATTCTACGAAGATCGCCATCAACCTTCTGTCATTTGGGATCAATAAGGGAATTTCATAACTCTCCGCAATGGCAATTTGATCTCGCAATACGTTCAGCAAGTTCGTCATCATTTGCTCTGAATAATCCTCTACTCCTTGCTCAACCAACAATACAATCAGCTCTTTTAAAAATGCTGTTACCAAACAGGACTTTGCATTATTTCCATAATCGACAGTGCTTTTTGGGTTTAAATACACCGCTAAAAATTGCGTTTTTGTTACAGATACTGACTTATGAATAGCATTGGCTGGTATGAAGAGCATGCCATTATGTGGAACGATAATACTCTTACCCTCAATAGTGGATTGCAGCAAACCAGAAATAGGAAATAACACTTGGTGCCATGAATGCGTGTGTAATTCCTCTACACCATTCGCGGGCAGATTAATTATTTTCGAAACAACCTGACGATCAGAAAAATGTTGAATGAGTTCGTTTGCATTCATGGTTGGCAACTTATCAATGTTTTATGTCATATAGAATAAATTAAGCCATCGAAATTTGAAATAGCATATGCCTTCACCCAGTAAGTTATCAGCAGGTAAGGTTTATGAGTATTGAAGTATGGTCAGTGTATTTTGGGACAGTGTTGGCGTTCATGTTTCCACCGGGAGCAAGCCATATTCTGATGCTGTCTAACAGTATTGGCAGTGGGTTTAAAAAATCCATTGCCACCGCTTGTGGTGATCTTTCCGCTAACTTTTTACAAATGACGGCGGCCTCCATTGGTTTAGCCGCAAGTCTTCAGTCTTCGCAACAGATTTTCGAAGTGATTAAATGGGCTGGTGTCGCGTATCTTGTTTACTCTGGTTTGAGGCTATTTTTCTCGAATCAATCCAGTTTAAAAAACACCTCACCTCGTTCCATTCGATCTTTATATTGGCAAGGTTTTATCACCTCAGCATCCAACCCTAAGGCGATTATTTTCTTTGCTGCGCTGTTCCCTCAGTTTATTTCTACTTCCCAGCCTTTGTTGCCGCAATTTATCGTCTTGAGCATCACTTATCTTGTTGTTGATGGCTTGTTCTTGTGCTTTTACGGCAAATCTGCGGCATCTTTCGCAAAAAAGTTTCAATCCCGTATTGGGCACTATTTTAATAAAATCTCGGGCTCTCTTTTGATTGCTGCCGCTATCCTTCTTGGTCTTAAGAATATTGATAAGGATTAAAGAAATAAACTTTATTGAAGCTGCATCATTCTCCTCTTTTCAAGTAATCAATTTTACCAATCTATCGGTTATACATTAATTGCACAAAATATTGTTATATTATAACATTACTATTCTTTTTAACTTAGATGGACAAGGCAGGTGCAAGTAACAGGTCTGCATTGAGTAAAAATTATAATTTCCAAGGAGAAAACTGAATGATCAAACGCCTTAGCAGTGTTAGCCTTCTCGCACTGAGCATTAGTACTATTGCGATTGCAAGTGAAAAACACGATGACAGCATGACTCGTTATCGTGTATTTATTGGTGATCACGCTACACCACAAGTCACTGCTTTTGACTTAGATAATCCAGATAAGCGTTGGACCTTTAATACTGCAGGGCAAAGCAAGCTTTACTCTGTTTCCAACAATGGCCTAATCGTTGCGGTTCAGTCTGATAATGATCAGGTGAACTTTATTCAATCCGGCTTTCACTTCCATGATCACGGTGCCCATACAGATATAGAAATAAATGATCCTGTCGCTCTAAAAAAAGTGCTTCAGGGCCCTCGTCCATTCCATCTAGTTGAGCACGATGATCTAGTGTCCATCAACTTTGATAAAGGTGGGTACGCTGATGTTTTAGATGGCCATGAACTAACGGAGGGACATATTGAAGTAACACGAGTACAACAAAATCATGCACATCATGGCTTTGTGACACCTTGGGGAGATAACTGGCTTTCTAGTATCGCATCGAACGAAGCTGAAGAAGGTCATGCTCCGCCACGAATTGGTTTACAAGCAATTAAGACAGACGGAACACCAGCAGGTGATTTGCAAACTTGCACAGGATTACATGGAGAAGCTTTTTCTGGTGCTTATCTGACTGTCGGTTGCAAAGAAGGAGTCTTAGCCGCAAAAGCTGGTAAAAACGGTACAGAATACAAAATGCTTCCTTACCCTGCAGACTTTCCAAAAGGGGAAACAACAGGCACCTTATTAGGCTCTAAATCCTTTCAGATATTCCTTGGCAACTATGGCAAAAAAAGCTTAGCCATCATAGATCCTACAGAAACACCTTACATTCAGCTTGTGGAGTTGCCCTTCCGCCGTGTGGACTTCATTTTAGATCCAGTTAGGCTTCAGAATGCCTACGTTCTAACTGAAAATGGTCAAATCCACCGTATTAACTTATTGAGTGGTGAAATCGAAAAAAGCACTCGTGTAACAGCGCCATACAGTATGGACGGGCACTGGAATGATCCAAGACCTCGCTTAGCCATGGCTGGTGATAATATTGTTATCACTGACCCAAATGCTGGCCTGATACGCCTCATTAATGCAAAGGACTTCTCTGAGTCGAAGACCATTAACATTGAAGGTATTCCTTATAATATTGCCGTTGCTGGCGGTAGTGGTATTAGCCACTAACTCAACCTTAGCCTTTAGATTTCGCAGATTCTAATTCAAAACCACTTTATGCAATGTAAAGTGGTTTTGTTGTTTTAAATTGACCAACAATATTGCAGACTTTAAGGCAGTTAGAATTTCCATTCGTTCAGACCACCAATAACCAAGCAAACAAGCAAACAAGCAAACCACTATGCCTGAACTCAAAAATGAAAGAGCCATCGCGGAACAATTCCTTAAGGAAATGCTGAAAGCCGATGACACAGGCAACTATGAGTTGTTTGTTAAACATTACGAAGAAGACGATCTAGTCGACTTCTCTCCAGAACGTTTTGAACAAGACATCAAACACATGCAAGCTAGAAATCGTAAGAATTTTGGCTAGTTAATCGGTAGCCTATAAGTGGCAGACAAAGTTAGTTTTTGTTGAATCTGAAAGTAACTTAGATTTGGCGATAAACATTTAAGTTTTAAAGTATCGGTGACTTCCATAAGTGGCTGAGTATTTTTAGCGACATGTGCACATTCCCATAATATTGGAGGTAAAGTTTACCTCAAAATAACTCTTCCTATTCATATTTCAATCGCGTCTGACACTTTGGAATACATTCAAAGATCTACTTTTTTCTTAAATTATCTAATCTAGAGCCTACCCCCCAGACATCTGATTAAAATCAATCTACACCATATAAAGCCAGTATAAATCCTTACTTACTGGCTTTATAGGAAAACCCAAACACATTTTTTAAAAAAGATAAAAATGCATATTATTTATAAATCATATCTGGCAACCACGTTGAGATTTGAACGATAAAAACAACGAGAAGTAAGCGAATTATATCCGCAGTCCAAAAAGGTAATACACCTCTAAAAATAGTCCCTGTTTTGACATCCCTAATAATACTACTTAACACAAAGACATTCATTCCGACAGGCGGCGTTATTAAGCTAATCTCAACGACAATAACAGCAACAATACCAAACCAAACTAAACTATAACCTAGCTCGGAAACTATGGGAAAAAATACAGGAATGGTAAGGAGGAGCATGGAAAAACTCTCTAAGACCATACCTAGAATGATGTAAATCATTAGAATAACGAAGATCACCAAAATGGGAGCAACATCTAGTGACACAACAAAATCTACCATCATACCAGGCAACCCGGCACGGTTAATAAAATCAGAAAATATTAATGCACCGATAATAATCACGAATAATGTCGCTGATGTTCGAGCGCTATCCGCTAGTGTTTTGAACAGGGACGATAAACTCAAGCTTCGACGTAATAATGCAATAACCAATGCTCCTCCAGCACCAATACCTGCGGCTTCTGTCGGCGTAAATATACCTAAATAGATACCACCCATCACCAGAATAAACAGCCCCAAGATATCCCGCACTCCCTTTAGGGCATGCAGCCTTTCAGCCCAGCTCATTGCTTCAGCAGAAGGGCCTGCACTTGGATCACGCCAAACAACATATTTAACGGCCCCAAGATATAGAAAAATTCCTAATATGCCTGGTATAAGCCCAGCTGCAAATAATTCTCGAATACTCGTTTGAGTTAACAACCCATACACAATCAACATTACACTTGGCGGTATTAAAATACCTAATGTGCCACCAGAGGCAATAGAAGCTGTTGCTAAAGCATCACTATAGCCATATTTTCGCATTGGTGGCATCGCTACTTTTGCCATGGTTGCCGCAGTAGCAAGACTAGAACCGCTAACTGCAGAAAAACCACCACAGGCTGCGATAGTCGCCATCGCTAAACCACCTTTTTTATGACAAAGAAATGCATATGAAGCAGCGTATAGTTGTTTTGAAAGGCCAGATCTTGTTATCAAATTCCCCATTAGAATAAATAGGGGGATTATTGAAAGACCATAATCTTGCGCTGTATCAACAATACGATTGGAAGCCATTGAAAGTGGGATACTCCACCTAAAATTTCCTATATCCCCCCAAGTTAGACCGCTCAAAATTGCAAAGCCAAAGAAACCAACTACGCCCATTGCAAATGCAATTGGAATCCTTAATAACATTATCATTATTAAAAGAACTGCAAAACTTGTTAGGATCAAAGTCATTTCTCTTCTCCTGAATTTGGTTGTGTAAAGACTGATAATAAAAAATAAAGGAGAGCACTTATTCCAGTAAAAAAACTTAATACCGCAATATATTGAACAACAAGTCCAGTTTCAATATGTAAAAACTCAGTAGTAATATTACGTCTTAACATACGGGATCCAACATCCCATATTCTAAAAGATATAAAGTATAATGAAGATGAAATAACGATAGATGAAACTAATGCCAACACCCGTAAATAAGTATTTTTTATAAATGCATCAATTAAATCGACCACAATATGCGAACCACGCCATGTCACAACAGGCATCACTGAGAAAATAACAATAGCTAAGCCAATCTCAGTTAATTCTGTAGCTCCGATTAAAGGATGATTAAGAAAATAACGACCAACAACATCAACACATGTGAGGATCATAAGAGCAAATAGAGTGGCTGCCGCTATTAGCTCAAAGAAGAAGGCCAACCATTTCATTGGCCCTCTCTCCTCATAGTTTGCATTCAACCATGGGATAAAAGACATTAATTAGCTCCAGTATCTTTTTGTTTAGCTGTGTACATTTGAGCTTCTATTCGTAGGAAATCTAATGCAGCTTGCGCATCAACTTTCTTGCCTTTTACTGCATCTAACCAACTTTGATCAATACCATCCGTAATTTTTAGATAATCTAATGACATTTGATTGCCATAACTTAGTAAGTTAACTTGACCTCCATTTTCCTCAGAAAACTTTTTCGCATCAATATCAGCTTTATCCCAAGCAGCTCCTGCCATTAAAGATAAGCGTTCGCCTGATACACTGCGAATTGCTTCGGCATCCTTTTTACCTATGGAGTCCATAAAATCAGGACTAATAAACATAGAAAACGCTCCCATGTACATACCTGTAGGTAGCACAGTTACATAAGGAGCAACTTCAACTAAACGCATACCTTGTTGTTCAACCATAGGCATAAATGCACCATCAACTACCCCTGTTTGCAAAAGCTCGTAGACTTTATTTCCAGGCGCCGCGACAGGAATTACACCAAGTCGTTTACCAATTTCTGCTTGAACTCCCCCTCCAATACGGATTTTTTTGCCTTTTAGGTCATCTAAGCTATTTACAGGAAAGCGAGTATGCATAACGCCAGGTCCATGAGTAAATAAGCCAATAACCTCAAGTCCATCAAATTCATTTGCCGCTTGTAGGTATTTTTTATAAGTGCGCCAGTAAGCCAAAGAAGCCGCTTCTGCATTAGCTCCAAGCCCAGGAAGCTCGACAATTTGCTCTAACTCAAAGCGACCAGGAACAAAACCATTAAAACTAAAAGACGCATCAGCAACACTGTCTTCAACAACTTCAAATAGTTGGGCTGGGTTATTAGAGCTGTTCTCAATATTAACTGTAACTCGCCCTTCTGTGGCTTCTTCAACCCACTTCCCCCAAGTTGGCCACACTACAGAATTTTGTACATGCGTAGGGGGTAACCAAGTGCTTACATTTAGTACTGTCTGTGCTGAAACAGGTGTATTAATTCCTGCTACCACAGTACCGGCTAATAATATAGAGCGCATAGTTTTAAACATATCTATTTCCTCAATTAAGTTTTAATTTTTGTTTTTATTATTTCTACTACTAAGCAATAGCAGGAAATATTTTTTCTAATTTATACTTGGATAATGCCGCTAATGTTCCTTAATACCTCTTTTTATAACGTTTAACTTTTCGTACTAATTGAAAAATTAATGAGAATAATTTAATTGTCTTTTTTAGCCTCGAACTCTTCTGAATGAAGAAAAGCCGTATGCTTGGGAGCACGTTTGGTTTTCGTCCACTCATCAAGCATTTCGTATTTTATTTCTTCTGTAATTTGAGCTATTTTAGCTTTAGCTGTTATATCGTCGTATGTCAGTTCAATTCGATGTCCATTTGGATCAAAGAAATAAATCGAATGAAATACACCATGATTTGTAATACCTAGTACATCAACATCATTTTCTTCAAGTTGTTTTTTTGCAGCTAAAAGCGTGTCGCGATCATGGACGCGAAGAGCGATATGCTGAACCCATGTTGGAGTATTTTCATCGCGCCCCATTTTAGGCTGGGTGGGAAGTTCAAAAAATGCTAGTACATTGTCGTTACCAGCATCCAAAAAAATATGCATATAAGGGTCTGGCTCTTTGGTTGAAGGTACTTGGTTCTCAGCAAAGGCTAAAATGAAATCCATATTAAGATTTTTCGTGTACCACTCCACCGTTTCTTTTGCATCATTGCAACGATATGCAACATGGTGAATTTGCTCTATTTTAAATGTCATAATAGTTTCCTCTAATATTAAGCCATATCGGGTTGTTTTTCTGGTTCGGCCTGAATAAATGCTGGGTGTTCTTTACAAGATGAATAAACCGAAAGAATATTTGGGTAATTATCAAGGCTAATCTCAAAACGTCTGGCATTATAAATTTGAGGAACTAGACAGCAATCCGCCATGGTTGGAGCATCACCAAAACAGAATTTTCCAGGTTGTTTGGCTAAAACCTTTTCCAATGCATCAAAACCAACTGTAATCCAATGCTTATACCAATCATTACGATGTGTCTCATCGACATCTAATTTATTATTTAAGTATTGAATAACTCTTAAATTATTTACAGGATGAATATCACATGCAATGATTTGGCTAAAAGCACGAATATTAGCTCGCAAATTGACATCGTCAGGCATAAGCGATGTTGTATTAGGGTAGGCTTCTTCAAGATACTCAATTATGGCCAGTGATTGAGTAATAGTTTGTTCTCCATCAACTAGAGTAGGTACCAGCTTTATTGGGTTTATAGATTCATAATCAGCGGTATGTTGCTCCCCTCCATTATTTAACAGATGAACGGGGATGTACTCATATGACAGCGCTTTAAGGTTTAAAGCGATACGCACCCTATATGCAGCTGAACTTCTAAAATAGCTATAAAGTTTAATCATGATATTCGCCTTAATAATTAAACTCGTTAGCAGGAAGAATTTTTCCACGTACTTCACCAAACCCTACACGCACCTCATCTTTTTGAGCATATCCTCGTATGACGATGCCATCCCCATCTTCAATAAAGTATCGTGATTCACCATTATTTAAGGTAAGGGACTCTGTCATATTCCAAGTCAGCTCAAGCAAACTGCCACGACTCCCTTTATCTTTCCCTGAAATGGTGCCAGAGCCTAACAAGTCACCAACTTGCATATTGCAGCCACTGATGGTGTGGTGTGCAAGTTGCTGAGGCATTGTCCAATACATGTATTTAAAGTTTGTTTTACTAATAACCGTTTCATGACCTGCAACATCGAAAGATACTTCAAGGTTAATATCAAAATTGTTATCACGCTTCTCGCGTAAATAAGGCAACGGAAGAGGTTCTTGCTTAGGTCCGGAACAACGAAATGGCTCTAAAGCCTCAAGCGTCACTACCCAAGGCGAAATAGAAGAAGCAAATGTTTTAGAATTAAACGGGCCGAGTGGAACGTATTCCCATTGCTGGATATCACGTGCGGACCAATCATTGAGGAGTACCATACCAAATATATGCTCATGAGCGCTTTCAATAGAAACAGGCTTACCCATAGCGTTTGGACGCCCAATTATAAAAGCAGTTTCTAACTCAAAGTCTAATTTTCGAGAGCTAGAAAAAATGGGGCGTTCTGAATCAGGAACTTTGACCTGTCCGCTTGGACGAACTATATCTGTACCACTAACTACGACAGAACTAGCACGACCGTTATAACCAACAGGCAGCTCACTCCAATTAGGCATTAAGGCATGTTTAGGATCTCTAAACATACAGCCCACGTTAAAGGCATGCTCACGAGATGAATAAAAGTCAGTATAAGAAGAAACATGAATAGGCAAATGCATTTGTACATCGGCTTGGTTAATGATTGCTTTGTCGCACAGTTCATTATTGTCACGTAATTCTGGATTATTGAAATCCAAAAGGTCTTGAAGGCGAGCCCGTGTTTCATGCCAGATTTCTTTTCCAAGAGAAATAAAAGGGTTAAGCGTGTCACAATTAAAAACAGAATTATCTGAAGTAGGAAGGAGGCCTGCTTCTTCAAGCTGACTCAAATCTATAATTTGGTGACCTATAGCGACACCTATCCGAGGGCTCAACTTGCCACTACTAAAAACTCCGTAAGGTAGATTGTGAATTGAGAAATCGCTACGCTCGTCAACAGGTAAAAATGTCTTTTTGATGTCCATAAGCCCTTCTATTTTTATTTTGAAGATATTTATCTTTATGTAAAAAATACTATAAGGTATATATTTATTAGACAAACAGATTATATTGATAAATATATAGGATAATCTAATGAATGTTACACTAAGGCAATTACGAGCATTTCTGGCGGTTCACCAAGAGGGAAGCTTTACTAAAGCGGCAGAAAATCTGCACATCACTCAATCAGCACTTAGTAGTATCATCAAGGAATTAGAGCTCAACTTAGAATTAGGCTTGTTTGATCGATCGACCAGAAAATTAGAAACGTCCGAAGCCGGTAGAAACATTCTTCCTGCAGTTATCCGTATGCTAGATGAAATGGACGCTTTGACAAATGAAGTGATGGGCCTAAAAAAACTTGACTATGGCAAAGTAAGAATCGCTGTTGTTCAGCAACTAGCATCGGCTGAACTACCTAGGATAATCGCTCTATATAGTAAAATGTTTCCTCAGGTTGAAGTCAGTCTAATTGATTGTGGGGTAGAAAACGTACAAGAAATTGTCAACCTAGGTGAGGCGGATATTGGTATTGGACCAGAAAGAAAATTACTATCTAGCCTTAACAAACAGCTAATATTCTCACACCCTTTTCATTTGGCACTCCCCCCAAATCATCCGATTGCGAAAGAGGCCAATATCAGATGGAAAGACCTTGCCAACCTAGAGCTAATAACTCTACGAGGATCCTTTACAGAGCTTATCATTGACAATTTATTACGTGAGTCTTCTGAGTATATAATTAGTCCGAAATACCTGGTTAACTTCATGTCAACGGCCTTGAGCATGGTTGCAAATGGTTTAGGAGTTACGATCTGTCTGCCTTATGCAATCGAATCAGTGAAACAAAATGGACTAGTTATAATACCTATTTGCGATCCTATTATTTACCGAAATTTTTATCTATACAGCTGTAAAAACCGGGAAAAACTACCCGCGGTACAAAAATTCATTGATGTATTTTTAAAAAATATGCAGTTTAACAAAGTTTAAAAATAAGTTATTTAAAGCACTAGATGTAATATCTAGCCAACTCGGAGACAAGTATAGCAAGCTGTCATTTGGCCAAGTTTCGTAAATAGACCCGACAACAGTTAGACTCGTTAAAACTTCACGACAAATTCATAAGCAAACAACTATGCCTGAACTCAAAAATGAAAGAGCCATCGCGGAACAATTCCTTAAGGAAATGCTGAAAGCAGATGACACGGGTAACTATGAGTTGTTTGTTAAGCATTACGAAGAAAAAGATCTTGTCGATTTCTATCCAGAGCGTTTTGAGCATGACATCAAACACATGCAAGCCAGAAATGGTCGAAACGTGGGTTACGAGTATTTTGGCGCTTTACAAGGCTATCGTGAAGACGATCATGACGGTTGCTTTCGCTTTGTGTGGAAAGGTATTTACGAGAAACGCGAAGCTCTTATCGTCATTGGTATCCACCGAAAAAATGACACTTGGTATATTAATGAATCAGCGGTTCGATAAACCCGAAAGATGAAATACAAAAATGAATAGAGTCATTCAATTAATTAAAAAAGACAATGTTCGCGTGAAGGCGCTTGAATGTGTTGCCTCTCTTGGTTTACCTCTGTACTACCACCCATGATAGAAAACTAATTTGTTACTGTTATTGGCTCTTTTTGTACTGGTGTTAAGAAAAAAAGCCATTAGCATACGGTAAAGACTTACCCAGTCGGTTTGCTAATAAATACAAAAAAGGAACTCAGGATGAGCTTAATTTTTCGCATGATCATGCTATTGATCGCCTCAAAATTCAAACCAAGATTGCCAATTGTGCATCCTAAAAACACCCTAACATTACGTGTGCTTCCTAACGATTTAGACATCAATTTGCATATGAATAATGGTCGCTATTTGACCATTTGTGACTTATCTAGAGTCGATATGTTTATTCGTACTGGCTTGGCGAGAACCATGCAAAAAGAAGGTTGGTTTCCCGTCATTGCCGAGCACACAATGAAATACAAACGCTCTCTAAAACCATTCCAAAAATATCAGGTCACTATGGAAATTACAGGATGGGATGATAAGCGATTCTTCATGGTGCATACTTTTTGGGTGGGCGATAGAGTCATGGCGGAAGGCACATCCCAAGGCTGTATCATTAGTAAAACTGGAACCATTCCACCTGATGAAGTCATTAAGACAGTAACGGCCAGGCTCGAGGCTAAAAAACAACTAAACTAACAATAAGAAACATCGTATTGGATAGCAGACACGCCTAGTGAGAGTGGAGATTGATCAGAAGCTGTTTAATGAAAATGATTGCCCTAGATAAACCATATTATCTAGGGCAACTTAGTTTTTAGTCTGTATCCGAATAGCCAACAGAAAACTATATAAAACCATTGTCTATGATTTCACTTTCCCATTGCTTAAGGATGTCTCTTGGTCGAGTAACACCATAGATCGCCTTCTTACTTTCAGTGCGATACGCCCACAGCTGATTTCCAAAATCATAGTGCCACCACTCGCTAGGCAAGTTAGTAAAACCTACTTCGATCATTGCGTTATAAAGAATTCGGCGATTTTCCTGTGGCGTTTTATTATTCCAACTAGGCGCTTCAAGCGCGTCGGTCCATGAATACTGACTAGCTTCGTCGAAGTGAGTACCCATATCTAAAAAACGCCCCATATCGTCACATAAGGTCACATCAACCGATCCGCCAGTAAGATGTGGACTGGGAGCTTTAACATCGGTACTTGGTGGTGAAACCAGACTTTTTGCCTTTTCATGCAAATAACTTTCAGCATGATTCGGAAACGACTTTTTCAAGATGTTAATTAAAGTATCAAACAAATATTGTTGTACCGAAAAAGGACGCCAACCATCTAGCACCACTAATCTGATGCCAGAAGGCATAAGCCTAGTTACTTGGTGTAATTTATCAAACACACTTTCCCGCACAAAACACTCGGGAATGGCATTGGCGATACCCATTTTTGCGTAAAAAGGATAAGTCACTAACCGGTTCGATGTACTCAACGGTATCAATACTTCCCCGTTATCTTCAATGCTAATTTGCCTGTAATTATCCCAAGAAAAATCATTTGACGGAGGAATCTGATTTTGTAGTCTGTAACTGCTCATATCAATTAAAAATACTCGGTAGTAGTAAGGTTAAGCTTGGAAAGCAAATAACAAAGATCTGAGCAAAAACGGCCACCATCACAAACGGCCAAATACTTTTAAACATCTCAGTAATCTCAATTTTACTCACCGCAGCAGCCACAAAAACACATGCTCCCATTGGCGGTGTTATCAATGCAATAGTGATATTTATGGTGATAACCACACCAAGATGCACAGGATCAACACCTGAGGCAATCGCCACTGGAAAAAATACCGGCGTAAGTAACATCAGCGCAGATACTTCTTCCATCAACATACCGATAAAAAAAGTAATCAGGCTAAGAATCAAAAGCACAACCGTCGGATTATTTTTAAAAGGCTCCAGATATACAGCGAGCTGTGAAGGTAATTGAGCGTAAGCCAATAACCAACTAACCACAGACGACGCTGCGATAATGACAAAGATGGTGCCAGTCAGAATAGCAGTATCAACCAGAGCTTCACGAAGCTTGGTAAAGGATAAGCTACGATTCAACAAACCCAGCAACAAAGCGTAAGCAACAATTAAAGCACCTGACTCTGTAGGCGTAACAAAACCAAAAACAATACTAGAGACAATGATAAAAGGCGCAATTAAGGCTGGAGCCGAATACCAAAAAGCCTGTAAAACGCCTTTAAAGCTGGATCTTTCTGTTTGACTTTGTAAACCCGCTTTTCTGGCATACAGATAATTCATAACGATAAATGCACCGCCAAGCAATAGACCTGGAATGACGCCTGCAAGAAACAAATCACCCACTGATGTATTAGTCAAAGACGCATAAAGAATCATGAAAATACTGGGTGGAATAATAGGTCCAATCAAAGAACTGGCTGCGGTTAAACCTGCTGCATAGCTAGTTGAATAGCCTTCTTTTTTCATCGCGGGAACCAGCAACGACCCAAGAGCAGAGGTATCTGCCACGGCTGAACCATTCACACCGGCAAAAAACACGCTAGAGACCACATTAACGTAACCCAAGCCACCACGTAGATGTCCGACCAATGAGTTCGCTAAACGAATCAACTGTGACGTCAATCCTGAGGAGTTCATCAGGTTACCGGCAAAAATAAAGAGCGGAATAGCCATTAAAGCAAAGGAATTAATACCGCCAAAAAACTGTTGTGGAACCATGCGATAAGCTAACGAAAAATCGACAAAATAAAAGCCGATTAATGATGCCAATAAAAGACAAATGAATAATGGCACGCCTAATAATATGTTCACTAAAAAGGTAACAACGATAGCAATCAACATACTTCATTCCTCTCTTGATTCTGCGGGAATGGTCCTTGTATAAATACCATCAGAAACAGTGCACCAAAGCCAATAGGCACAGATAACAAAGGAATCGATTTACTCACGCCAAGACTCATACTGGCAAATTTACCCATGGATATTGAGTAACGTGCACTTACGTAAGTAAAAAATAATGAGACGCACAACACGACTAACCATTGATACATACGAATCAACTGACGAGCAGTACGACCGACATTTTGTTCGACAAAAGAGACTCTCATGTGCCGTGAGTCTACATAAGCGCAAGACATCGCCAACATGACACTGGCAATGATTCCATACCGAGAAAGTTCATCCGACCAAATAGGCGAATGATTTAAAATATAGCGAGTAAATACGCTATACAAAATAAGCAATACATTCATAGCGAGAATGGATGCAGATATAAGCAACAACAAGCGATACGCTGATGCACGTATAGTATTCAGAGTCATAATTGCCTCGTAACGGCGCCCGAAGGCGCCGAACTAAATGGGATTTACTTTTTAAAACCTACATCTTTTAATGCTAAATCTACCCATTTTTGATCAATACCTTCCTCTTCTAACCACTGAAAGTAAGAAGGCTGACCTACTGTACGAAACTCTTCTAACTCTGCAGCTGTAGGGCGATATACTTCCATCCCTTTCTCTTCCAAGAAAGCAATACGAGACTCAACCTGACTTTGTACCGCTTTTCTGTTGATGTCATTAGCCTCTTTCACAGCCTCTAGCAAAGCCGCTTTGTCTTTAGCTGATAAGCTTTTTAGCAATTCATCATTACCTACTAAGAACTGGTCTGAATATTGGATATTTGCCAAAGTTGCGTATTTTTGCACCTCAAATAAACTGCCTAAAATAATGTACATAGGCGGATTCATCTGACCATCAGCGACACCTGTTTTTAGTGCAAGATAAACTTCTGTCCAAGGGATTGGTGTACCAGACGCACCAAATGCGTTGTAAAGAGCAACCTGACTTTTATCCATGGCACGATAACGAAGACCTTCAAAATCTTTCGGAGATTTAATTGGGTGTTTGTTATTGGTAAAGGCAAGAAAACCACCCTCTTCCACTACAGCCATTAGGTGTCCACCAGTGCGCTTATAAAACTCGCTCTGCACTGCTTTCCAGTAATTACCTTCATCAAAAAACTGGCGGGCTTGATCAAAATCACTGAATAGAAAAGGAATTGCACTGACAAAAATTTCAGGAAATAAAGGAGAAACACCACCAAAAGAAGCAACATTTAGACTTGGCGTATTTAATACCTGCTCCATGCGCTCTTCCTCTTCACCCAACATGCTATTTGGATAAAGCTTTAAAGTCAGCTCACCATTGGTTTTCTGATCGACTAATTTTTGCAGATTCGTCGCAAATAAATGCACGGCATTCTTATCTACATCAGCCGCACCGTTATAACTTAGGTTGATTGTTTGAGCTTGGACGGCAAACGACATGGATGAAATCGCCGCTCCCAATGCCATTGCTTTAAACAAACGAGTTTTACCTAATACTTGATTGATAACTGTCATTTTTGAGTTCCTTTATGATGGTAAAGTCATGTGTGTTTTCTATCATTTTATTATCCACACAACCAACTTAAACTTGAGCTGTTGACATCACAAGCATCAAAGCGTTGCAATTAAGTCAACACGTAAGGCAAAACAAAATCTATCACACTATTTAAGAGCTAAGAATTCCATTGTTTCGCTAAGATGATTCAATAAAGCCTGAGCAGCCAGCGTTAGCTCTCTGCTCTCTATGCTTAAAACCTGAACTTTTGCTTGGGAAAAAATATTACTTTCCATAGGAATAACGACGATTTTTCCTTGTTTAATTTCTTCACGTACTGTTAACAACGGCATAAAAGTAATACCAAGGCCCGACATCACAAAATTCTTCAACGCCGCAACTGAGTTGGTTCGCAAACGCGGTGTTAATTTTAAATGATTTAGTTCTTCTGCAAGTGTGACCAAACGCCCCATACCAGTAGATTTATCAAGCAACGCAAAAGGATACTCGGCAACAGAATGGAAAGTAACAGGTTTTTCTTGCTTGGTTAGAGCATGCCCCGGCGGTACTATTAATTCAAGAGGATGGCTGGTTTCTAAATGACAATATAATTTAGGGTTATTCACCGACGCATAGGTTAACGCAAAATCAATATGTTCCTCCTGCAGTAACTGTACTGCATCCTGTGCTCCAGCCATTTCTACCGAAAGTTGAATCCCTTTATGCTTTTCCAAAAATGACTGCAATGAAGATGAAATAAGATCACCTAAAATCCCCTCACCTACCGCAATACGGACTTCGCCAGTTCGTAGGTTCAGTAAGTCATCGATTCTCGATAAAGTTGCCTGCTCACTGGCAGACATTTTTCGATAGTACTGAAGTAATTCCTCTCCTGCTGGTGTAATTGGATTGCGATTATTCGTTCTGTCCCAGATAGGTAATAGCAAACTTTCCTCTAACTGTGACAACAAACGACTTACAGCAGATGGATCAACATTCAGCCTAGCGGCAGCCTTTCGTAATGTTTTATACCGAGCAATAGCATTAAGGTATTCCAACGCACGAGGCGGGAGTTTATGCATAAGTCACCTGAGAAAAGATAAAAAGACGAATCTACCTTAGCCTAACTTCCAACAAATATGCGATAAAAATAGCAGCTTCAGAAGCCCATTTTTCAAGCAACCTTTGAAATCTTCCTTTCTTTGAGCCACGCCGAGATGAAAAAAGCCCTATTTGCAACCTCACCTTTCTGCAAAAAATAGCCTAAACAATGGCCACTGCTCATCACTTCAAGCTTTTCATCTATATCCGAAAACTGTGCGTTTTCTGGAGGCAGATCAAAGTTCAACCTATTTTTAAGACCTTAATCTATTTAACACAATATTCATGTGTTATTTTTATCCTGCTTGGAAACAATGAGTTACTCATCTACTACTTGTTTTGCTAAGGATAATCATGAAAATGCTACAACAAATCGGAGACAATATTTGGATCCATGATGGTGCTACTGTTTCTTGGTACACCATGCCCTACACCACTAGAATGACCGTCATTCGCTTAAATTCTGGGGAGATATGGATTCATTCACCAGCAAAAATCAGTGACGAGCTAATCAGCGACGTGAACGCTCTGGGCAAGGTATCTTATCTTGTCTCACCGAATAAAATTCATCACTTGTTCATGCAAGAGTGGATGCAACAATACCCTGAAGCGAAGTCCTACGCTCCCCCAGGTTTAGAAGAAAAGCGCCCAGACTTACACTTTGATAGAGCATTGAAAGATGCACCTGAACCTGAGTGGCAAGAACAAATAGAGCAATTGATTTTCAAAGGCAGTAAGGTCATGGAAGAGGTGATTTTTTTCCACAGAGAATCGAAGACCCTAATCGTGACAGATTTAATTGAAAACTTTCACCCTGATCACTTCAAAGGCATTAAGAAGCTGCTAGCACAAATGACTGGCATCATAAGCCCAAATGGCAAAATTTGGCGGATGACTTTTATAGGACGAAAAGAAGCAGCGAGAGACTGCCTACAAACCATGATAAATTGGCAGCCAGACAAAATTATTCTTGCCCATGGAGAATGGATTCAAAAAAACGCCGTCAGTTTTTTAAAAAAATCCTTTCATTGGTTACAGTAATCCTCATTATTTTTGGCGCTATGTTTTTATATAGCGCCAGAACATTTTCAGCCAGTCCATTTAGCCAACAATAAAAATATCCAACCTATTTTTTAAATCAAAAAACCTAAACGATAAAAAACTTTGAGAACAAATAAATAACTAAAAAGTAATTAGACCTCTAAATTTAAATAATAAAAAATTTATATAACTAATCATTAGATGTGACAACTTAAAGCTATATATACTTACACCGCTAAACGCCCAAAATAAGAGCAATACGTGCATTTTTGGTGCCTCTTAAAAACGTTTATTTTCTTGTTTGAAATGTGAATTTTCATATTTTTTTGAAGTTTTCTCCTATTTTCCTATCTATTTGTTTTGAGCGTTTTTTTTGGTTCTTTTGGATCATATTTTAATTTATTTACGCTCATTCTCGCAGCTGTTTTAATTTTGACTACTTGCAACCCCGCTATTAATTAATTACTACTGTATGAAGTTCTTCAAAATATTCAGACTTTATTTTGATAATGTTCAGGGAGTCATTATGCAGGATCTATGGCAAGAAAATATTATCTATGCGGAAAACATACGTAAGCAATTGCATGCTCATCCCGAGCTTAGTTGGCAAGAAAAAAACACAGCGGCATTGGTTCGCAGCCAACTTGATGCGATGGATATTCCATGGCGCACCTGTGCCGATACTGGCACCATCGCATGGCTGAACAAAGCAGCCAAAGGTAATGCGATTGCCTTGCGCGGTGATATGGATGCCTTGCCGATTGACGAGCAGACAGGCAAAGCATGGCAATCACTAAACCAAGGCTGCATGCACGCTTGTGGTCATGATGGACATACAGCCACTCTGCTAGCAACAGCACGTTGGTTAAAACAGTTTGAAGCAGAACTTCCTCAGCCTGTGGTGTTGATTTTCCAGCCTGCCGAAGAAGGCTTTCATGGTGCCCGCGAAATGATCAAAGACGGAGCTTTGGAAAACGTCGGCGCAATTTACGGTTGGCACAACTGGCCTGCTCTTCCATATGGCACGATTGCTTGTCCAAACGATATTGTGATGTGCGGCAATGGTACCTTCAGCATGGCATTCAAAGGTCGCGGCGGTCACGCCAGCCAACCAGAACTATGCGCCGATCCATTGTTAGCCGCGAGCGCGGTAAATGTGGCGTTACAGCAAATTATCAGTCGACGCATTGCACCACAAGCTACTGCGGTGATCAGCGTCACGCAAATACACGGCGGAACCGCGCCAACGGTGATTCCAGAAACAGCGACGTTAAGCGGCAGCATTCGTGTACCTGATGAAGCAACTCGCCAACTCATCAACCAACATATTACCGATGTCGCCACGCAAACTGCGGCGGCTTATGGCGTGGAATGCGTTGTAGAACACGACATGCGCTATCAAGCAACCATCAATCATAAAGATCAAGCAATTCATGCTCGCGAGGTTTGGCAATCGCTTTATGGCGAACAAACTCTTAATCATGGACAAGCCTTGCCCATCATGGCGTCGGAAGATTTCAGCTATTACCTACAAGCTATTCCCGGTGCTTTTGCTCTGATAGGCAGTGATGACGGCGAGGGTCACAACGTGGCTTGCCACAGCCCACATTACGATTTCAATGATCGATTGATTGCCGATGTCTGCCGTTGGTTTTGCCAACTCGCAGGCCTTGCCGATCAATCACTACCCAAGCACTCACTACAACAGTAACAACCCAAAAAACACTAACCAACAACCTCTAGTAATAGGGTTGATAGGAGACGTTATGACTATTTTCGAACAACGAGAATCCAACATTCGAGCATACGCTCGCACGTACCCAACGGTTTTTGTTACGGCAAAAAACGCTCGCCAAACGGATGAGAACGGCAAGGAATACATTGATTTCTTCGCGGGGGCTGGGGTGCTGAACTTTGGGCACAATAATCCCTACATGAAAGAAGCCATGATCGATTACATGCAAAAAGATGGCGTTCTGCACAGCTTAGACATGCAAACTGAAGCCAAAGCCAATTTTATGCAGAAATTTACGGATGTGATTTTAAAACCTCGAAACATGCCTCATCGCATGCAATTCATGGGACCTACTGGCACTAACGCCGTCGAAGCGGCTATGAAGCTGGCACGTAACGCCACAGGCCGTCACAACATTGTCGCCTTTAGCCAAGGCTTTCACGGCATGACGTTAGGCGCTTTGGCAGCAACGGCCAACGAGTATTTCCGTCAAGCTTCTGGCGTGCCTTTGCTGCATGTCAGTCATGAGTTATTCGATCAGGAACACGATCAAGCAGCTTCTCTTGCGGCATTAGATGCATTGGCGAGTCAGTATCGTGATCCATCCAGTGGCATCAAGCCACCAGCAGCTTTTATGGTCGAAACTATCCAAGCGGAAGGCGGCGTTAACGTCGCCAGCAAAGAATGGATGCAAAAATTGGAAAAGCTCGCCAAAGAGTTTGGTTCTGTACTAATCGTCGATGACATCCAAGTGGGCTGCGGTCGTACTGGGTCGTATTTCAGCTTTGATGACATGGGAATTAACCCAGACATTATTACCTTAGCCAAAGGCATTGGCGGCGCGGGGACGCCAATGGCAATGAATCTGGTTCATCCAGATTTGGATAAGCATTGGTCACCAGGCGAGCACACAGGCACCTTCCGTGGACAAAATTTATCCTTCGTCGCAGGCGAAGTCGCCTTAAGCTACTTTGACAATGACAAATTGATGAACGAAGTCATGGAAAAAGTAAAAACGGTGCGCAATACATTAGAGCCGCTAGTTAGCGAAAACAGCGCTAAAGAACTGCGTGGCAAAGGCTTGATTCTTGGCCTAGACATGGGCTGCGGCGACATAGCCGCTAAAGTGGTACAACGCTGCTTCAAAAATGGCTTGATGCTGGGAGCATGCGGTAGTGGCGGTCGAGTACTGAAGATTATTCCACCATTGACCATCCCAGAAGCAGACCTTGCAGAAGGCTTGGATATTTTGAAAGACGCCGTACGTTTTGTAATGGAGGAAGCCGCATGATTGAACGCGATGATATGACATTTACTTTCGCTGAGTATCAGCGTCGCTTGGGTGAATTGCGCGCTCGCATTGCCGAACGCCGACTGGATGCCGTCGTGGTCACAGACCCAGAAAACATAACGTACTTAACGGATTACCAAACGACGGGTTATTCATTCTTTCAAGCGTTAGTGATTCCACTCGAAAAAGAGCCATTCATGATCACGCGAGCGTTGGAAGAATCCAATATATTTGCTCGAACATGGGTGGAATTAACCCGCCCCTATCCAGACACGGGTGATGCGATTCAAATGCTGGTGGATGCGCTACGTGAGTTTGGTTTAGCTGACAAACGCATTGGTTATGAACGCAATAGTTATTTCTTCCCTGCTTATCAGCAGGATTGCATTCATACCACATTGAAAAACGCTAAACTGATGGACTGCTTCGGCATTGTGGAAGAAGGTCGGATCTGCAAGTCTCAAGAAGAAATCATGGTCATGCGTCGTGCGGCACTCGCCACCGAAGCCGGTATGAAAGCAGGTATTGAAGTGTGCCGCCCCGGAATCACCGAAAATGAAATAGGAGCGGAAATCGCCGCCGCCATGTTCCGCGCTGGCGGTGAAACGCCCGCCGTCATGCCGTACGTCACCTCTGGCCCAAGAACCATGATTGGTCACGCGACATTCGAAGGTCGTACCGTTCTGCCCGACGAACATGTCTTTCTAGAAGTAGGCGGTTGTTATCGTCGTTACCATACGGCCATGATGCGCACCGTTATTCTGGGTGAACTGTCTGATGCCATGTATCAATCCCAAGAAATAATGAAGCGTGCGCTCAATGAAATTCATCGAGTGGTACAGCCTGGAATGACAGTGTCGGACGTGGATAACATGGTGCGAAATATCATTATGGACAACCAAGTGGGCGCCAGTTTGATTACACGCTCTGGTTATTCTATTGGTATCGCCTTCCCGCCAAGCTGGGATGAAGGCTATATCATCAGCTTAAAACAAGGTAATTCTGCGGTGTTAAAACCGGGCATGACCTTTCATATGATTCCATGGATGTGGGGCATTGAAGGCGATAAAACCTGCGGCATTTCGGACACCATCGAGATCACCGAAGATGGTTGCCGTTCTTTCTTTAGCATGGATCGAGATTTTACAGTGAAATCCGCTATGACCGAACCTCAGGAAAGAAGAGCCATTGAGCTGTCCGGCAGCGTACCTGTTAAAGAGTCCGACACCTTGTCTGTTAAAGAGGAAGCCAAGAAAACCAAATCGAACACCAAGCAAGCCGAAAAAGCGGCCAGCTAATAGGAGGTGACCATGTTAACAGCAGCCAAATTAGAAAACACAACGCTTGAAAGCATTAACCCGACGACGGGACAAGCCTTACCTTCTTGTGAAGCCTTGACGTTAGACGAAGCACGTTCCACCATCGATAAGGTGGCAGCGGGCTTTACTGGGTGGAAAGCCACAAGTTACCCAAAACGCGCAGCCATATTAAAAGCCGTAGCCGCAAAATTACGAGAAAACAAAGGTGAGCTGGCCGATTTAATGGCTCTGGAGATGGGCAAACCAGTTAAAGAAGGCGTTGCCGAGGTTGAGAAAAGCGCATGGTGCGCAGAATATTACGCCGACAATGGCGAAGCATTCCTGACTCCTGAAACGTTAGAATCGGACGCCAGCCACAGCTATGTGCAATACCCTCCTCTTGGAACGGTTCTAGGTATCTTGCCTTGGAACGCGCCTGTTTGGTTGGCATTGCGCTTTCTGGCACCAGCCTTAATGGCGGGTAACACTTGTGTTCTAAAAGCTGATCCCAATGTGCCTGCCACGGCAAAGAAATTAGTCGAATGCTTTTATCAAGCAGGCGTTCCAGAAAACGTGGTTGCTAACTTAGCGGTAGCAAATTCGGTGGCGAGTAAAATGATCGATCACCCAAAAGTCAAAGCCGTATCTTTTACTGGTTCTAGCAAAGCAGGACAATTCATTGCCTCGCAAGCCGCAGCAGGATTAAAACCTGCTGTATTAGAACTGGGTGGTTCTGATCCTTGTATTCTGATGGCCGATGCGGATTTGGAAAAAGCGCTCGATATAATTACCCTGTCGCGCATGATCAACGCAGGGCAATCTTGTATTGCAGTAAAACGCTTATTCATCGAAAAATCCATTTATAGCCAAGTTTGTGAAGCGCTACGAGAACGTTTCAGCAAGTTAAAATGCGGCGATCCAAGAGACGAAAGTAATAATCTCGGGCCATTGGCGAGGGAAGACTTACGAGATCAACTGCATCGCCAAGTATCAGAAAGCATCGACGCCGGTGCGCGCTGTTTAACAGGCGGCGATTTGCCATCTCGCTCGGGCTTCTTTTATCCGCCGACTTTATTGGTCGACGTAAAACCCGGCATGACAGTCTTTGAAGAAGAAACCTTTGGCCCAGTACTCAGCGTGACGCCGATTGATACTATTGATCAAGCACTGGGGCTAGCAAACGATACCGAATACGGCTTAGGCGCCAGCATTTGGACCAGTAACCAAGTGGCCATCGATCGAGCCATTGAGACACTGGAATCTGGGCAAATTGCTGTCAACGGCATCGTCAAAAGTGACCCAAGGTTGCCATCAGGCGGGATTGGCAAATCCGGCTATGGTCGTGAACTTGGCCCACAGGGCATACGCGAATTTGTCAACGTACAACAGATTTGGATTGCTTAGCGCTATATTGCTATTATGTTAAAACTCATCAAAAGAGCCTCCCATGAGGCTCTTTTTGTATGTGAACAACCCTTAAAAAAGCAACAAGAGTAATGAGCATGGAACCGCTACCATATTTGAAAACCATCGAACTTAAACGGGATTTAATCGACTCTTTTGACGTTTATCCTTTCTCTATCCCAGCGGTAAAGGAACTGGATTTTATTGAGTTCGATAAAGCTGTGACTATTTTTGTTGGAGAAAACGGCAGTGGCAAATCCACCTTACTCGAAGCCATTGCGGTAAGTATGGGCTTCAACGCAGAAGGCGGCACCAAAAACTTCAACTTCGGTACACGCAGTACTCATTCGGACCTGCACAGCTACCTACGCCTTTCGAAATCCTTTAAACGCTACCGAGACGGCTTTTTCCTACGGGCAGAAAGCTTCTATAACGTTGCCACTAATATTGATGAATTAGATGAAGACCCCTCACCAGCACCATTTATTAAAGACAGCTATGGCGGAAAATCGCTGCATCATCAATCCCATGGTGAATCTTTTCTAGCACTTATGTTGAAACGCTTTGGCGGAAACGGGCTTTATCTCCTTGACGAGCCAGAGGCGGCGCTTTCACCGACAAGGCAACTGGCGGTATTGAGTCGAATGCATCAACTGATAAACAATCAATCTCAATTCATCATAGCAACACATTCACCGATTCTTATGGCGTATCCTGGAGCGAAAATTTATCAAATCGATAAAACAGGCATTTACCCAGTCAAATACGAAGACACCGAACATTACGGAGTTACCAAAGCCTTCTTAAATAACCCTGAGCCAATGTTGAGAGAATTGTTTTCATAGGAAGGAGACAGCATGGCTTTGTATGTAAATGGTGTTGAAGATGCTATCAAAAGCTTGATTAAATGAACGGTATGAAACCAAATAGCTCTTATTGCCTATGAATAGTCGGCAATAAGAGCTATGAAAAATTCAGACAATCAAAAAAATGTCTTTTTGGGATATTAAAGTGTTGCGGTAAATACTTTAGAGAAGCTGGTTTTTTCTTGGATATCGATATTTAGGCGCAATCTACGAGAAATATCACTGGCAGAGAAAATACCACGAATCTCATGATTTTCACGATCAAGAACCAAACAGTGACGTTCACCGTTGTTTTTAAGCGCGGTAATTACATCAGAAATGGTGGCTTTAGAAATATCCTGCCAATCCAATGCTTTTAGGTTCTTTTTAGCCGTCATCAAATCAGCTACGACAATTTCAGATCGCTCCAAGCCTTCAGATACTTTCTGTACGATTTTGCGCTCGATGATATCGTCAGAACTGACCACACCAATAAAATGCTTCTTTTCATCGATAACAAATTTTAAACGTACGTGTTCTTTCTGCATCAGCTCTTTGGCAGTGAGAACAGGTATTGTGGATTCAACGACCAAAGGTTTGTTGTTTTTAAAATCTGTGAAAAATAGCAATGCAGAAGAATCAATTGTTAAGTCGTAGTTTTCTTCAGGCCAAGCCAATTCATCTATTTCTGTTGTAGGGTAAAAATCTAGTATTTTCATATAAAGGCACTCCGTAGCGCTATCTTATCGTAAATCTAATATGGACCGTGTCTATCCATAAGCATATCTAATCATTTTGCTTAGAGTAATAGATTGCTACTAAAAATAACAATTTCAAGGTTAGAGAACAACGCTACAACAGATTCTGCGTCGTTTTTCAGCAAAAGCAAAAACACCTTAATAATCAAGACTGATAAATAAAAATATTCGAACTTCCATGTCAGCCGATGCTAAAGTGGCAAACAATTTAAATCGCTATGCCAAGATAACGAGGAAATATGAACACGGTCAGCCAACAGTACAAAATGAAAGGAATGCTTATTACCAATCACGAACTAGAGGTTCCGTTGGATTGGGTCTCCTTTAACAAGAGCTTTAACAGGAGTTCTAACAAAAGCCTTAATAAGACCCCTGACAACAGTTCGATGATTACGCTGTTTGCTCGTGAAGTGGTTGACGTAAACCGCGCCAATGAAGAGCTGCCTTTGTTACTGTTTTTACAGGGTGGTCCTGGTGGCAAGTCCCCTCGCCCCATGCCAGGTTCGCCGTCATGGATGGCGGAAGCCTTGAAAACGCACCGCGTTATTTTAATCGATCAACGTGGCACGGGTCGTAGCAGCCGTATCGACACCAATCTGATCAGTAAATTGTCTGCCGAAGAAGGCCGAGATTACCTGCTTAAATTTCGCGCCGATAGCATTGTGGCCGACTGCGAACACTTACGTAAAACGGTATATGGCGGCCGTTTATTTGAAACTTTGGGACAAAGCTACGGTGGCTTTATCACTCTGACTTATTTATCCCAAGCCCCTGAAGGTCTAGCAGCGTGCTATGTCACGGGCGGATTGGCAGGTTTAGAGGAATCGGCACAAGAGGTTTATCAGCTAACTTATCAGCGCGTGATCGAGAAGAACCAAGACTATTATGCTCATTATCCAGAAGACGCCAAGGTCATGGCGAAGATCGCACAATGCCTAAAAAACGACAAAGTACTTTTACCTGATGGTGACCAACTTACTCTAGAACGTTTCCAAAGTATCGGCATTCTTTTGGGAATGGGTCCAGGTATTGATCAGGTCCATTGGTTAGTAGATGAAGCCTTTGCTGGCAGTGACAAAACTCGACTTAGCGATGTATTTTTAGAGCAAGTCATGAACATAACCAGCTATCACGAAGGTCCACTTTTTGCAGTCATCCATGAAAGCATTTATGGTCGACCTAATGAAAGCACTAGCTGGGCCGCACACCAGCTGCGAGATCAGTTTAGTAAATTTGACGCGTCACACTCGCCTTTGATGTTAACTGGCGAAATGATCTACCCGTGGATGTTTGATCAAATTTCTTCACTGCGCCCTTTTGCTGAGGCCGCGAATGCCCTAGCAACTTACAAGGACTACGCGCCACTTTATGACCTTGAAAAACTTGCCAAAAACAAAGTCCCCGTCGTAGCCGCGGTGTATCACAACGATATGTACGTGCCACGTGAGCTGTCACTAAAAACGGCGAAGCAAGTTGCCAACACGCAAGTTTGGCTGACTAATAGCTACGAACACGATGGCGTTCGTCAGTCGCCAGAAGTGTTCTGCAAATTACGTGAATTATTGTTAGACCAAGGCGGTCCTTTAAAAAACTCAAAATAAGACAATCACAATGTTATGCAATTTTTCCGCATTGTTTAAGCGACAAACCGATAAGATCGATACATCGAATATAAATTAATAAGGAGTTTTTATGAGTCATCCACTCAATCTTAGCGTTAAAAACATCCAGAGCGAAAACGTTGACCTATCCACTTACCAAGGCAAAACGGTTTTGATTGTTAACGTTGCGTCAAAATGTGGTTTAACACCGCAGTACGAAGGCCTTGAAGCCTTGTACAAAAAATACCATGAGCAAGGCTTAGAAATCCTTGGTTTCCCCGCGAATGATTTCGCTGGACAGGAACCAGGCAGCGATGAAGAAATTCAACAGTTCTGCAGCCTAACTTACGATGTGACTTTCCCAATGTTCAGCAAGATTGCTGTTACAGGTGAAGACAAGCATCCGTTATACAAAGGCTTGATCGAAGCAGCCCCGGTTACGCCGAATCGCGACGCCATGGTTACCATGTTGGCAGGTCATAAAATCGAAGCGACCAAAGCACCAGAGGTGGTGTGGAACTTTGAAAAATTCCTAGTCACCAAAGATGGCAAAGTAGAACGTTTCTCGCCTGATGTGACACCGAAAGATGATGCACTTGTAGCAGCCATTGAAGCTGATCTATAAATCTTGCGAAGCAAGCCACTGTTTACGCAGTGGCTTGCTTTCCCAACTAAGCACTCCTTAACTGCCGAATGGCTTTCATCCGGCTCCACATTTGCCTATTCAGCTTTTTATAAATCCACAAACAACCAATATCAAACCCAAAATAAAACACACTAATCCCACTTGGTGGATTACTGCTGGTAATGAAAGGAACCGTTGAAAACCACGTATCTGGCCACACCCAGCATTGATAATAGGTTCCCAGCAATTCTAAATACACCACCATGAAAAACATGATAAGAAAGAACAGTTCATTGCCCGATTTCGTTTTCAAAAAAAGCACAACACCAAGCATACAAAGAAAGCCCAATCTATCTTGGTCAAGTAGCAACCAAAGGCTTGAATAGACGATCATTCCCCAATACAAAATCGTAACAACCCACACTTTGTTGTGTTGGATGATTTTTTCTTTTTGAATATAAAACACGGCGGCATAAATAAGACTGTGACCAAGAGGTACATAAAGCGGTACGTTTTCTAAACGATATTCGTACATTCCCAAAAGAAGGGAAAACACCACCTCACCAAATAAGGCCAAGACAACACCATATAACATCAGCTTTTTGATTTTACTGGTCACGCGTAAATACACCCAAGCAAAGCACAACAGTACTAAACCATTGGTGATCCATTGACTGTAATGAACCTGCTCAGCTAATGACTGGCTGTCAATGAACAAACCAAGCCAGAGCATCAAGAGCACAGGAATATAGATGGATTTATATTTGAGTTTTGAAATCATTTGCAAATGATAAATAAACTTAACGACTGACACCATCAAAAACAAACTACTTACGGTAATAGCTTACGATTAATATAACGCTTTGGTGTAATACCTGCGATTAACTGGCATTCACGCGTCATATGAGCTTGATCAGAAAAACCGTATTCGATAGCAAGCTCCGCTAGTCGGGTGTGATTTTTCCCTTCTTTTAAAGCCAGCAAAACTGCCCGAACTCTTCGCAATCGTTGGAAGTATTTTGGCGACATACTCAAGCGGTGCTGAAACTGGCGCTCTATTTGGCGCTGACTAAGTGGAAGCGCATCTAACAAATCAACTCGAGAAGATTGTTGTAGCAACTCTACCGCTTTCAACACCGGATCATGGATATCGGTCATGCTAGAAACCCTTTGGTAAAAAGCCTTATCCAATAAATCTATACGCTCTTCAGTATTCAAACAGTATTTTAGTTGCACCAGTAAAGATTGAATAAATTCAGACGTTTGCAGTGGACCTGTCATGTCTTGTTGTTTTGCCAATTTTGTCTGAAATAAGCGCCCCATTCCGGGCTGAAAGCGCACCCCTATTAGATCTGTTCCAGATGATAAATGAATGAGATGAGCACGTTGATTAGTTGCTTGGAACATCACCTGATCTTGGAATTCTTGCTGATCGATCAGCACTGGCACTCCCAGATTAAACAAGATGCCACTACCGGCATCCGCAACCAAACGACGAGTCACGCCAGGTTGATCCATTGGGACTTGTGCCGACCAAATAGCTTGCAACCACAAAGAAAGAAGCCCTTGAGGAAAATGGATATTAAACAACAAGGGCGATGTCATGTTAATCCTCTAACTTACTGGTAAGTAGAAACGGCTTATTTAGCGAAAACTGCCAACCTCAGGTTTAAAGACTTTTACAATTCGATTCCAACTAGAAATAGCATTTATCGCAACGGTTAAATAGGTTAATCCAGATTCACCAAAATTTGCTAGCATTTCTTCGTAATGAGCATCATCAACAGAATGACCTGCAACAAGATGCTCCACCCAAGCCAAGGCTTGACGTTCTTGATCTGAAAATAATGGAGAATCTTGCCATGCACTCAAAGCAATCATTCGTTCATACGTCTCGCCCATTTCTAATGCTTGCGTGCTATGCATATCCAAACAAAAGGCACATTGGTTAATCTGTGATACGCGAAGCTTCACTAGCTCCAAGAGAGTCTTACCTAGGCTTGGTATCTGTGCAAATTGCTGACCTAAGACTTCTTCTTGCTTAAGCAAAAGCTCAAACGCTTGTGGTGCAACAGCATAATAATTAATGCGTTTTAACATAATGAGACCTCCAAAGAATAAATTTGAAGCTCAATCCTAACGCCTGCGAACCTATATTAATTGAAGAAATTCGACATTTTACAAGAAAGAATAAAACACACCAAATTGATGAAATAGTGCCAATTCAGCGTGTTTTATTTCGCTTTTTCCGGTTAAGTATTTACTTAATAAACTGCTCTGCCCAAAACGCCACTGGCGAGGCAAGCAGAATGGTCAAAGCTACTCGCTGATACCAAACAATCAGCATTTGCTTGATGCTCAACGGAATCTCGGTCGATAAAATACAAGGAATCGACGCAGAGAAGAAAAGTATGGATGAAATCGACACCACACCAACCACAAACTTCACGACGAATACGCTTTTCGCTGCGATCAAAGCAGGCAAAAACATTTCCGCCAAACCTGTCGCTGACGCGGTAGCAACCATCATTGGATCAGGTAATTGTGCAACCCACGCAAACGGGTAAAACAGATAACCAATCCACTCAAATACTGGCGTGTATTTCGCCAAGAGCAAACCACACAAACCAACAGACATAATAGAAGGCAAAATACTCATCGCCATTATCATGCCTTCTTTGATGTTTTGCAGGATGTTGCTAGCAAGTGGATTTGCATTATTCGTCACTTCAAGCCCTTCTAAAGCAGCCTGTTTAAAACGAGAATGCTGAAACTCTTCCACTTCACGACGTTCTGCGGTGTTATCCATTTTGCTAAGCGGGAAAAGTCTTACTGTGATTGCCGTTACCACGAAAGTAATCAACAAGGTTGCCCAGAAAAATACGTTCCAAACATCCATTAGGCCCAATGTTTTCGCCACAATCACCATAAATGTAGCTGATACAGTGGAAAAGCCAGTGGCAATAATGGCCGCTTCTTTCGCGGAATATTGACCAGACTTATAAACTCGGTTGGTAATCAACAAACCAATAGAATAACTACCTACAAACGATGCAACCGCATCAATCGCAGACTTACCCGGTGTCTTAAACAACGGCTTCATAATAGGCTGTAACAGCACACCTGCAAATTCAAGCAACCCGTAACCAATTAAAAATGCGAGAAATACCGCACCAATAGGCACGATCAAACCAACAGGCACAACCAACTTACTGAACAAGAAAGGCAACATGTCTTTCTCAAGTAAAAAAGCTGGGCCAACAGAGAAAAAAGCCATTACAGCAGTAACAACACCCAACACCTTAAAAATAGACAATACGGTTTGAGTTTTACTTGCACGCCAGTTACCCGAAATAAAAGGATAAGCACCACCGGCTAAGACAACCAAAATAGCGTAAACCTCAGCCATTTGACCGTAATCATTTCTGAGCCACGACACAATATGATCAAGGGGAATCGTTTCTTTTCCACCAATACTAATCGGAATAAAAAAGACAAAAATACCAACACAACTATAAGCAATGAGTTTAAGAAGAGACAACGGAGACACAACTCCGGACTTTGAATCTGTAGCATTCATATGAGGACTTCCTATGAGAACGTTATTAATCACAAGATAAATAGCAACATACATACCAACATGTATATACATATTAAAATGTTGCAATAAGGCCTATTCACTTGAGATTAAGATAAGTTTGTTTTTATTTTTCAACGCTAACAAGGCAAATATCGCACAGAATAAGCGCAATATAAAGACTTATGCGCTATTTTGAATCATATCAATCCAAAATAGATAGGCGTACTTATAGGAAAAAGAAATTTGAATAAGAGTAATAAAAGAAAGGTTGTCTATACATAGCATGAAAATTAAGCGGCTAACGTAGTTTTATCCTAATGCCATATCAGAACTCTTATAGGCGAGTTGAACCACCCTTCTTTTCAACCAGTTCGGCATACTTCACCAGTAAATTTTTGGCTTGATACTGACTTACATCTGGGGCTTTTACATCATTTACAACAATATATTGAATCAAATCCACTGCGTTTTTTGCTTCTTGCTGTATGTTGCTTAGATCACTTTGATAAAGGTATTGTTTTTCGTTCTGGTACTTTTCACTCTGATGCTTTTCGTTCTGGTATTTGCCGAACAGCTCTGGGTAAACCTGCCGATCTGGTAACACTGGCACACAACCAAGAGTAACCGCCTCTAGTACCGCAAGACCTTGGAATTCATGTAAAGCGGTAGAGAGCACAATATCTGACGATGAAAGAAAGCGCAGATAATCGGCTCGACTTGGCGCAAAGCCAAACTGTGTAATTCGATGGGCGAACTTAGCTTGAATCTGGTCAAATTCTTTTGGCGTGGAACGAAATTGCTCGCCTAAAATGGCAATTTCGTAATCTAGTTTGCGATACTCTAATTCTTCTAAAATAGCCAGCAGTCGATCTGGCCCTTTGTCGAATTCCCAACGTGCCGACCAAACTAACTTTATTCGCCCTGGCTGAGATATCAAGTTCGTGCTTTCTTCTGCCGAAACCAAAGCCTCCATAGAAACAAGCATATCCAAAGGCACAGGAAGAACTTGAGATTTTGCTTCAGTACCATTTAACCAATCTGGAGAGACATAATCAGGCAGTTTTTTTAACAAGGCGCGAGCACCAGCAAAGAACGAGGCTTTGTTAAATTGACTATTGAATACACACAAATCAGCCGCCAAGGCACTGTACAAAGTAACCATTTGCATTTCGATAAGGCCTTGCTGTTTATCACTCGCAGGATAGGCAAATTGGTTTTCATGGAAATACAGCAACCAAGGTAGGTTTTGCAAATCAGGGCAAAAGGCCTTTAGACCAACACAATCCGTCATTGAGGTGGCAATGACCAAGTCATAAGGCTTTTCTAGTATCGGCTTAAATTTTGGGTCAAAAGCAAAACTCATAGCATTACCACGAATCCGCCATGCAAAATGCCGAGCAGGCAAAGACAAATAACTCCAATCATGCTGACTTAAACCATTCATCAAGGTATTTGCCCAAGCTTTATGGCTGCTGGCTTCGTAGGCACTGATCAATAAAATTCGCACGGATTCTTTCTACTCGTTGGCTAAATTTGGCTTTTATCTATATTTGAGAGCTTTTGGGTCTATTTGAGAGCTTTGTGGCTGGCTCATCATGGTTGGGTCGAATATCATGTAGGAAAATTACAAATCACTTTAAGGAAAACCATGATCATTCAACGTCACGATCAAGATATTAACACGCCAACAGGCACTATGCGCTGCACCGTTTATCGTCCTCAGGCCGAAGGGCGCTTTCCTTGTATCTTTTTTTATTCTGAAATTTTCCAACAAACCGCACCGATTGCACGCTCTGCCGCCATAATGGCTGGCCATGGTTTTGTGGTTATTGTGCCAGAAGTGTTTCATGAACTTAACCCAATCGGCACAGTATTAGGCTATGACGATGAAGGCAAAGACAAAGGCAACGCAGACAAATTCACTAAAACACTAGAAGCTCATGACAGCGATACTGTAGCTATGCTCGAATATTTCGAACAGCAAGATTATTGCACGGGTCAATTTGGTTCCATGGGCGTTTGCTTGGGCGGTCATTTGGCTTATCGTGCAGCCTTAAACCCTCGTATTCAATCATCTTTCTGCTTGTACGCTACAGACATTCATTCGAATACCATTCCTTGCGACGAAGGCAATGATTCTTTTACTCGCACGAAAGAAATTCAAGGGGAATTGACGATGGTATGGGGCAAACAAGATCCCCATGTATCAACAGAAGGACGTCAGAAGATTTATCAGCAATTGATCGATACTGACCGTCTATTCACTTGGCATGAATTCAACGGCCAGCATGCTTTCATGCGCGACGAAGGCGATCGTTACGACCCGGCTCTCGCCTTAGAATGCTACAACAAAGCGGTGTCTTTGTTTCAACGTGCCTTGCATAAAGCCTAATGACAAAAAGCCATTCGACCGAACCGAGGTGAGCTTATTGCTCGCCTCGCCACATTGGCGTCATTGCGCATTCGCCTAGCTCACCAGAGATCCACATTTCGCCATCTTGAATAGTGACGTTCAATTGCATAGATCGAGTACAGATCTTCGCCAACGCCTCAACTTGAGATTCGCGGAACTGCAAGACTCGCATGTTATCAAAACGACTATTTTTGCCTTTGTTTTGTTCCCACCAAATATCGGACTTATCGTTGTAATTAACGACGATCACTTTCTGAGCTCGACCACAAGCTTTACGTAAACGCTTCTCGTCAGGCTGACCCAATTCTACCCAAAGCAAAATTTCGTCTGAGTAATTTTTCTGCCAAAGATCAGGTTCGTCTTCGGTACTAATACCTTTGCTGAAACTTAATTGCTCGCCGCCTTCTTTCTCGTCAGCCAATAAAGCGAACGCCGCTAAACGCACCATCATGCGCTCTTCGGTTTCAGAAGGATGTAATGCCAAGGTCAATTCATAACTTTGGTAATGGTTTCGATCCATATCGGACACTTGAACCGATGCTTTATAAATTGTTGCTTTCGTCGCCATGGGGTCACTTACTACATTATTAACTACAAAAAAGGACAAGAAAATCGCGACGAATTGTACAGCAAAAAACACCGACAATACCGCTACAAACAAACTGTTTTTTTCACATCATGAAAACATTGGTAATGTAAAAAAATAAAAGATATATCAATATAAATGATTGACATAAGTCACAAAAAAAGGCTCAATAAAAAAGCTCGAAAAAGAGCAAAAATTACGCAATGCATAACGCAACCAATAGAACACAAAGTTAAGGAGAAGCAAGATGACTACATATACGCTAAATCATTCTACTTCCCCTATGGCTACTCGCTGCAATAATCGAGTACGTAAAACTTTGTCCTCGCGTTCAATGCCTGTGTAATACACCATTGACCGCGGAATTTACGCGGTCACCTCTGTAAGAAATCACCCCGTAAGTTCCGCCAAAGCTATTATTTTGGAGAAAACTTATGAGTATCATCGCCCTATTCAACGCCGCTAAAGAATATTTTGAAGCTCGTCGCACCAATCAATTATTTCGTCAGCTTGATGACCATTACTTAAAAGACATTGGTTTTTACCGCGATAACGGACACATTCGTCCATTAGCAGGTAACAAAGATTTAGAAAGTGATCAGAAAGGAAAAGCTCAAATACCACCAGGAGAACAACCGAGCGACGGATGAGTAGACCGTCACCTTAGATGGCTCTAGGGTGACGGTAAAGCACTAGGCCGGATGGCCACGACGCCTTTCATTATTAAGTAGTGAAAGGCGTTTTTTATAGTCTTTATATTAGCGTTATAGCAACGAAGTTATTAGCCACGCTCTAATTGTCGCACTACACTCGTTACGACACCAAATACTTCTAAACTAGATGCTTCATCTTCAACAATTGGCGTAACTGTTGCTGCGTAAGCTTTGTTCTTTGGACGAAGCAGCACGTCTGGTTTTAATTGCAACGTCATTACCGCCATTTTTCCATGTTCAAATGCAATCACGATGTCCCCATGACGGGCAGTTAATGATCGATCCACAACCAGTACATCACCTGTTTGAATATCTTCTCTTTCCATCGGCTCACCTTGAGCACGCACAAAGAAAGTTGTTGTAGGATTGGGAATACACAAGGCATTCAGATCCACAGATTTATCTTCAGGCTGTTTACCGAGATCCGAAGGTTTCATAGACTCAGAATAAAGTGGAATTCGAACACTGTTTGCCGCAATAAAAGCAGCAGACTCAGAAGTACCAAGATAAGACACGCGCATAGTAAAAACATCCAAACTGTATATTCGTACAGTATGTTTTAAAGTACGCAAATAAACTAGCAAATTTTTGTAAAGACGATAGATTAATCCCCTCTAACAAACATCAAACTAGAGTTCGTGATCCCTAAGCAAATCACTTTCACTGACCACCCCTCCCGTCGCCAACGAGATCCGCCGTATGTATTTCGCAGGTGAACGCTTATGGATATGCAACCAATTCCAGACATGTGCTTGTTTAACTCCTAAAATTTGCGCGAGTGCAGTTTGGCTTCCTACAATTTCGACTGCTTTTGCAATGGCTGACATATAACCTCCTTAACAACCTTTATTGTATTTGATGACAGTTTTTATTGTTTGTCAAATACAGATAAAGTTGTAATTATTCGCTTATGACTATTGCAGAACGCGTTAAACAAAAAAGAACAGACCTAAGACTGACTCAAGCCGAGTTAGCGAAGCGTGTTGGCATCTCCCAACAATCGCTGCAAAAAATTGAAGACGGTAGAACACAAAATCCGCGCAAACTACTCAATTTAGCCAAGGCATTAGATTGTGATGCAGAATGGTTACTACTGGGAACAGCCTGTGAAGTAAGAGAAAGCGCTTCTAGCTACACCAATAACAACAGCGCTTCCACATCCTTAGAAACTAATTTAAGACCTATAATTACAACGCTACAAGCAGCCCAATGGCCTAATATTACGGATTTAGACGAAAGAAAATTTGACTGGATAGAAACCCCTGAATCCACTTCCAAATCAGCATTTTGGCTTAATGTTGTGGGAGACAGTATGATGTCACCTTCTGGCACAAGCGTTCCAGAAGGCTACCTAATTCTGGTTGACCCCAGCTTAACAGCCAAAAATGGTGATTTGATCATCACAAAAGTTGCAGACAGCAAAGACGTGACATTTAAAAAATTAGTCATCGACGCTGGTCGAACTTATCTAACACCACTCAACCCGAACTATAGACCAATTGAAGTCCCCAATGACCTAACCGTCATAGGTGTTGTCACCCAAGCTCGAATCTTGTTTTAGACTATTTACAACCTCCCTGCTTCATACTAACGTAACGTTTGACCTATTAAACAAGAAAAACACCTTAAGCTGTTGACACACTAACAACATAAATTGTATTTTAAAAATGTCGACAACAACCAAAGGATAGGAATTATGCTAGTCATTACTCGACACCCCGGTGAAACCATTAACATTGGTGATGATACGGAAGTTACCGTATTAGGGGTACAAGGGACTCAAGTTCGCATCGGCATCAAAGCCCCGCAAAAGATAAGCGTTCATCGAGAAGAAATTTACAAACGTATTCAAGCAGAAAAACTACTGGAAACTTACAGTGAGCAGGTCAAAGAAAACCAACCTACTTAGAAAGGTTTGCCAAGAAACTTAAACTCTCAACAAAAACCACATAAAAGCAACAAATACAAAAGAGCCCCAATGCAGTCTTACCAACTATTCGGGATCACGTTACATTAGGGCCCTTTTGGCTATTCGAATAAACTCACACTGTTAGACAAGAACATTATCAACATCATAAGTACCACCAAACAGCTCGAATATCTTACCATTCAAGTCATCCTTGCTTAGGATAAATAAAACCGATTTAGCAACATCCGCTCGCGGAATCGCCATCTCTTCTCGACTATTCGGCCGTTTAATAGTGATTTTCCCTTGGCCTTTCTCATTCGTTAATGGGCCAGGACGAACAATAGTAAAAGGCACACCTGATGCCATCAAATATTGATCTGCCATATGCTTAGCAACCAAATAAGGCTTGATATCTGACTCTATTGCCTCAGGATCATCAGCACCAATACTGCTCACCATAATAAACTGCTTAACATTGGCTGCTTTTGCATAATCCACGGCTTTCTTAGCTGCCCATAAATCAATCAACAAGGTCTTATCAGCACCTGTTGAACCACCAGAGCCAGCAACAAAAATCACATTATCAATACCATCAAAAGCATGACTAAAGTCACCTTCTAAATCCGCTTCGACAATTTCTAGATCACTGTCTTCTAAATGATCCAACTTAGATTTGTCTCGTACCAAAGCACGGGCATCCTCTTCCGTCTCAACAAGTGTCTTGGTTATCAATTGGCCAATTTGACCACTTGCACCTATAACAAGAGTTTTACTCATAACTTGCCTCCTTTAACGTTTTAAGGAGCGAAACCTGTAAAAAAAGTTTCGCCTTTAAAGTCTTACCTACCACTATAAGGACATGAGACAAGGATGAAACCCCAAACGGCCAGTTTGCATATTTACTGGATATTAGATCTTTATTTTATAGAGGCGTTATAAAGAAAAGGGCGCTCCTGATAATTCAATCAAAAGCGCCCTCGTCATTTAGGCTTTCTCTTGGCTAGATATCACCCAAACATAAATATTTAATTTCTAAGTAATCCTCTAATCCATATTTTGAGCCTTCACGCCCCTGCCCCGATTCTTTTACGCCGCCAAAAGGAATCATCTCAGAACTGATCGCTGTTTCATTAATACCAACCATGCCGTATTCAAGCGCTTCTCCGACTCGCCAAATACGTGAATGATCTTTAGTGTACATATACGCAGCAAGACCAAATTCCGTGTCATTCGCCATCGCAACCGCTTCTTTTTCGGTACTAAACTTAAATACTGGAGCGACCGGACCAAAAACCTCTTCTTTGGCTAATCGCATAGAAGTAGTTAAATCTCTAATAACCGTTGGCTGATAAAAGTGATCTCCCTGCGCATCAGTTTTGCCCCCAATACACACCTTTGCTCCCTGCTCTACAGCGTCATTCACCAAAGCGATAACATTTTCTACTGCTTTTTTAGTAATCAATGGCCCCATGGTTGTTTGATCAGCCATGCCATCGCCCAAAACAAATTCGCCAACGCGATTGGTAAAACGCTTGATAAATTCATCGTAAATGGTGTCTTGAACTAAAATACGATTGGCACAAATACAGGTTTGGCCAGCATTGCGGAACTTAGCGCCAAGAGCGCCAGTCACGGCTTTGTCCAAATCCGCATCCTCAAAGACCAATACGGGAGCATTACCACCTAGTTCCATTGATGTCTTTTTAATGGTCTTAGCTGATTGCTCCATTAACAGCTTGCCAACGGCGGTTGAGCCTGTGAAGGTAATTTTCTTCACAATAGGATTAGAGGTCAGTTCCGCGCCAATGGATTTTGAATCTTTACCCACCACAACATTAAACACTCCAGCAGGAATGCCAGCACGAGAAGCTAACTCGGCCAAAGCTAACGCAGACAAAGGTGTTTCAGCAGCGGGCTTCAATACGATAGAACAACCAGCCGCAAGTGCCGGAGCCACTTTACGAGTAATCATTGCATTAGGGAAATTCCACGGAGTGATAGCCCCCACCACACCAACGGGTTGCTTAATAACAATTGAGCGTCTATCCGCACTGGTACTTGGAAGCACATCGCCATAAATGCGCTTCGCCTCTTCTGCAAACCATTCGATATAGGAAGCGCCATATATCACTTCACCACGGGACTCTGACATCACTTTGCCTTGTTCAGACGTCATGATTAAAGCAAGGTCTTCTTGGTTCTCTAGTACCAGTTCATACCAGCGACGTAATATAGAAGAACGCTGTTTTGCTGGAATCGTCTTCCAGTGATCATAAGCAACTTCTGCTGCGGCGATGGCTTGCTTCGTCTCTTGTGCTCCCAAATCCGCTACCTTGGCAATCACTTCTCCCGTGGATGGATTTAATACTTCAAACGTATTTCCATTAGGTGCCTGAATCCATTGCCCATCGATAAACCCAGCCGATCTTAATAAAGAAGGATCTTTTAATTTTTGCTCTAACATATGTACTCCATTTAACTTTTGACAAACTTCAGTCTTAGCTTAATGCCACTAAATCAGACTAAGAGACCGAGCTTGGGTTATATTGATGTTCGCTTATTTTAGAGTGCTTACCAGCAAGGTCGTCTTGGTTATAACTGGTTCCACGAGCTTCATCCTGCAAGCCTTTCACCAAGGCCCAACACATAAACAGCAAGACAACGGAAAAAGGTAACGCCGCAACAATAGAAGCCGTTTTTAATGAATCGAGACCGCCCGCAATCAATAAGATCGCAGAAACAGCGCCAAGCCCGAGTCCCCAAATAACTCGTAGGAAGCGAGGTGGATTTTTATCGCCTAAAGAAACAATGGTGCAAATCACCAAGGTGCCAGAGTCAGCCGACGTCACGAACCAAGTCACAATGAGGAATGTCGCAAGACCAGCCACAAGATGGGTCAACGAAGGCACATTAATCGCTTCAATCGTGCTATACAGAGCCAATGTTATATTGTCATTCACAACGCCCGCTAAACTGCCATCACCAAATAGCTGGATGTTTAATGCCGTTCCACCAAAAACAATGATCCAAATGAAGCCTCCTAACGGAGGAATAACTAACGCGGTCAACATAAACTGGCGGATAGTACGGCCTCGAGAGATTCGTGCGATAAACATCCCAACTAATGGGCCCCAAGATAGCCACCATCCCCAGTAAAAAATGGTCCACCAGCTTTGCCACTGGCGAGTCGGATCCGTATCTACCCAAAATCCCATCGGTATGAAGTTAGAGAAATAATCACCCAAACTGGAAACCGTTGTTTCTAATAAGAATACAGTTGGTCCTGCTACAACAAAAAAGCCAATCACCAAAACACTTAAGCGGATATTCCATATACTCAATATTTTAATGCCCTTCCCAACCCCTGAAATGGCGGAAACAGTGGCGATAACAGAAACTACAGCGATTAAAATAATTTGAGTTGTTAGCGAAATGTCGATACCAAAAAGATAGTTAAGACCAGCGTTCATTTGAGAAACACCCAAGCCTAACGTCGTGGCCGTTCCAAAAAGCGTGCTAAAGATGGCTAGAAAATCCACAGCATGACCAATTGGGCCATAAATTTTATCGCCCAAAAGAGGATATAACCCGGAACGAACAGTCAGTGGCAAACCTCTGCGATAACAGAAATACGCCAAACAAAGGCCGACTAAAATATAGATAGCCCAACCATGAAGTCCCCAATGGAACATGGTGATACGTAGTGCGACTTGCGCCGCTTCTAAAGTATTGGGCTGCACATTTTCCATTTCTATAAATGGATTGCCTTGAAGGTAGGTAATCGGCTCAGCAATACTCCAAAACAGTAAGCCAGTACCGATAGCGCAACTAAACAGCATAGAGAACCAAGCGGTAAAACCAAACTCAGGCTTCTCATCATCCTTGCCGAGGCGAATATTTCCGAAGCGGCTAAATGCCACCCATATCGAGAAAAATAGTACAAAGCAAACAACAGCAATGTAATACCAACTCAGGTTACTCTGGATCCAAGCGTTAATGCCATTCGCGATAGCATTAGATAGATCTACATTTAAGATGGAAAAAAGTACGAATGCCCCGACCATAAGAATGGAACCATAGGACATGATTTTGTACATTTTTTGGTGGTTATTTTGATGTTCTGTACTGCTTGGCTTCATTACAACTCCTAAGCATAAGCCTTCAAATATAGTATTTGAGTGTTATTTTTATTGGTTTAGGCTGTTACAGCGCTTAGTTTTAAAAATCAGACCCACATTTAACTCAGCCGAGTCTACAGCGAGTCAGCTAAGCTTACTGACTCACTTACTCAGTGTTGGAGTCTTGATATTTAAAAGGCACAAATAACGTTTAGTTTTTACCGCATTACAAAGGGATTCCCCATAGGTTCACTTGAAGTACTAATCCAAGTTGTACGAACTCTTATGTAATCTTGAATCGCCTGAATACCGGCTTCACGTCCATAGCCAGATTGATTCACACCACCAAAGGGTGCAACAGGAGAAACGGCACGATAGGTATTCACCCAACATATGCCAGATTGAATTTGTTGAGAAACACGAAGCGCTCGCGCTAAATTTTCCGTGAAAACGCCTGATCCAAGACCAAACTCAGAGTCATTAGCTAATGCAACGGCTTCTTCTTCGGTATCAAAACAAGCAATAGATAGCACGGGGCCAAACAACTCAACATGTAAGGTTTCAATGTCATTTGTCGGACACTCAACAATGGTTGGGGCAAAATAATAATCTGACCCAAGTCCTTCCAAACGAGCGCCTCCCGCGAGGATCTTTCCACCCTGTTCTTTGGCTTTTTCTAAGGCGCGCTCAATGCCATCGATTTGTGCCAATGTGCAAAGCGGCCCAATATGACTGCTCGCATCAAGTGGATTACCCACCACAATAGCAGCTGTTTTTTCTAACAAACGGGCTAATATCTTAGGGTAAATATCTCGCTGAACATAAACTCGAGACCCAGCGACACAAGATTGGCCCGATGCACCAAAATTCCCTGCGATAATGCCATTGGCAGCGCTTTCAATATTGGCATCATCAAATACCAAAATTGGGGATTTGCCGCCTAACTCGAGTGAGGTCACAGCAAAGTTGTTCGCAGTATTTCGAACCACATGTTTTGCGGTTTCTGGCCCACCAGTAAAAGCAAGGCGATCAATATCGGGATGTGACGTTAACGGAATGGCGCAACCTTCTGCATCTCCGGTAATAACGGAAACAACGCCGCTGGGAAAACCCGCTTTTTCAATCAATTTGGCAAACTCCAAAATAGCAATTGGCGCTATTTCAGAAGCCTTGATAATCACGGTACAACCCGCTGCCAATGCAGGAGCAAGCTTGGTTGCAGTGAGAAACATCTGCGCATTCCAAGGAACAACCGCGGCCACAACGCCAATCGGTTCAGGCTTGGTAAAGACATGCATGTCTGGCTTATCGATAGGTAAAGTATGGCCTTCTATCTTATCTGCCAAACCTGCGTAATAACGGTAATAACTGGCAACATATTTAGCTTGGCTCTGTGTTTCTGCCGCTAATTTGCCACTGTCAGTGGTTTCAATTTCACCTAAGGCTGCTGAGTGCTGTTCTAAAAGATCTGCTAATTTATGCAGTAAGCCGCCTCGCTGTGTTGGGGTTAATCCGCCCCACTCTTTCTTCGATAGCGCTTGTCGAGCCGCTTTAACAGCGCGATCAACATCTTCCGCTTCAGCCATAGCGAAGGTTGCCCACGTTTCACCCGTTGCTGGGTTGATTGTTGCCATAGAACGAGCCTTTGCACCATCGGTCCAAACCCCATCAATGAACAACTTATAATGTGTATTTTTATTATTAGACATCATGAGCTTAATCCTCAATTAAAAGCAGGCATCACTTCATCAATAAATCGACGTAATGAGGTTTCTTTCTCTTCACGGCTCATGCCGGAATCTGACCAATACGCAAATTCATCATAGCCAAGCGCTTCATAGTGCTTAAGACGTTCAATAATCTGCTTGGACGTACCTATCATCAGATCATTTTTAATCGCTTCTTTTTTATAGAATGGATGACCGTCAATTTCTTCTTGAGTCAGCGGCTGGATCAAACCTTGGCTAATTGGGCGTTCGTTCTTGAACCAGGCACCGAAATAGCAATAGAACTCATGCAATTTGGCTGCTGCTTTGTCCGCTTCCGCGTCATTTTTTGCAACAAATGCATGCTGCAGAATCATAATTTTAGTACGACGCTCAAACTTAGCGCAGGCTTCATTGTATTTCTCGATCAAGCCTTCCACTTCTTCCAAACCTTGCCACAAAGGAGTGACCTGAACATTACAGTCATTGCTAATCGCAAATTCATGACTATTAATGTCACGGGCTGCAATCCAAATTGGCGGACCATCTTCTGTGAGCGGTTTTGGTGACGACGTGGTTTTAGGAAAATTATAGTGTTTACTATCTTGGGTATGATCGCCTTTCCACAATCCTTTAATAGCTGGCACCATTTCTCGTAAACATTCACCTGCTGCCCACGCATCCATGCCACCTGGTACCATGCGTTCATATTCAAAAGAATAAGCCCCACGCGCGATACCTAATTCAAGACGCCCTTTGGTAATAATATCCGTCATGGCCGCTTCGCCCGCCAACTTAATGGGGTGCCAATACGGCGCAACGACAGTACCTGTTCCCAAGCGAATACTTTTAGTTTGATGAGAAATATCGATCAAATTCAAAAAAGGATTGGGGGCAATAGTAAAGTCCATGCCATGATGCTCCCCAGTCCATATGGTTGTCATACCACCTTCATCAGCCATTTGGCAAAGTGATATAAATTCATCATAAAGATCTTTCTGACGTTGTTGCTCGTCGACTCGCTCCATATGAGCAAAAAGTGAAAACTTCATCTTATATCTCCTTCCAATTCGTTACCGACATATAAACGGAAAACACCATTATTCTTTTCATGAACAAATCGAGTGACCATGGATGTGATATCAGAGGAGGCAAAGTTAAGCTCTGTTAACGCATCGATTGCCACATACTCATAGCCATCCATCTCTTTTTCTTCCGTGCTCTCGGCGCGGTAGAAAGCCACAAAATTTCCTGTGATCGATTTTTCATAAACCGAAAATACCTGACCCACTTCGGCGGCAACACCCAATGAAATCAGCATGTTCTTTAGCGTTTGCAAAGAAGAAACGTCGGCTTGCATTTTACTTTGTGGCAAGCTGTAACCTTTGTCCGTTTTAGCCAACAGCAACTTGCCATTACATTCCAGCAAAGCTCCCACTTGAGCACATTGCTCATGGCTAATTTCTTCGGCTTTATGCTCCATCCCTAAACTAAAATAGCCGCCTTTTGCATAACCAAGACCGAATTTTTCATTGCTCGAAAACTGCTCAACTTTGCCCATCAGCATTAAATGATCGCCAGCTTCTATTTTTTGAAAAGAAGAACAGGAAAAATGTGCGACAGCGCCAGTTATCAGTGGTGTACCAAAGGCATCTGCCGACCATTCTACTTGTGCAAATCGATCGTCTTTTGAACCTGCAAAGGTATTCGAAGCGTGTTGCTGATCTTCTGCCAACACGCTAACAGCAAAATGATCACATGATTCAAAAATGTCGTAACTCGACAATCGTTTAGCAGGACAAACCAATAACAAAGGTGGATCCATAGAAACGGAAGTAAATGAGTTAGCCGTAAAACCCACTTTTTCACCCGTTTTGCTAACAGCCGTCACAATGGTCACGCCTGTCATAAAGGAACCGAACGCATTGCGCAGTTCACGTGCATCAAAATCACTCATAAGACATCTCCTCTGATTGACTAAAACAGCTGGACGCAAAATCAATCATCTTAGGGTTTATTTCGCTTGAATGAGTCAAAGGCGCCATATGTCTCGCATTTTCAACGATATACGACCGACCATGGGGACAAATTCTAGCCATTTCCTCCGACATCGAAGGCAGTGAGTTCGGGTCATCTCGACTCGTAATAAAGATAGCGGGCACATCAAGATGCATTAAGTCCGCTTCGTCCGGTCCATCATTTAAACAAAACACTTCATAAGCTTGCCGATAGCCATCTAAAGGCGCTTGGCTCAACCACTGGCAACATAAGTCCGCATAAATTACATCGTTACCTTGTACAGGATAGTCAAACCAACGGGCGACAGGCGCGGTGACGTTTTCTGGATTAATATCCGCTTTAATCTGCTGAACTCGCGCCAATACCGCTTTTTTAGCTTCTACAGAGCGTCGATAAACAGAATTGAGTGCTATCACTCCAGAACACAATTTTGGATAACGAATAGCGAAATTAAGCGCAATCATAGATCCCATTGAGTGACCTGCGATCACCACAGATGACTTCAACTCTGTTTTTATCCAACGAGCAATGACATCGGTATATTTAGAAATATCAGTACATTCTTTCATCAGATTACTCTCTCCATGACCAGGCATATCGACAGCATAAACGGTATAATTTTGTGACAAGGCTTCGAACTGATTAACCCAAGCCTCTAATCTCAGTCCCACACCATGAATCAACACAAGAGATGGACCTTGACCTAACTTCACATAAGATAAGCCTAACGGAGACTTAAACCGCTGCAGGGTTTTCAATATCATGACCCAGCTCCTTTAGTTCTTGGTAACGATCACCAATACGATGATGAGGTCTACCACCGGTTGCGCCACCCAATACAACCACTACTTCATCGGCACTAGGGGCATCATTAATATTGAACTGCACAGTAAGGTAATGAGAGCGTTTACCGCCGTCATTTTTGTCCATCATTGGTACAGAGATAGGCGCATTGGCTGGACCACGGGTATTCGTGAAAGATAAGAAAGATTTAGCTTCTACCGCTTCTCTATAGAAATTACCAAAGTGTAAGGTGTGAATCAGAGCGGAAGCATGCTCGATCTCGCCATTTAAACCAACCAGCGCCGACTTACCAAAGGCTTCAATCTTGTCTGCGCCACCAGCCAACTCACAGATTTTATCGGTAAGTATCTTTCCTAGCTGTGGGCCGTATTCCAGAACAATAGGTCTTAAATCTTCAACATATCTTCCTGCCCAAGGGTTTTTGATAACAGCAGCAACGGCAAACATGCGCAAAGGCTTATCTGTCTCTTTAAAACCTTCGATCAGGGTCTCTTCTTCATAGCTAACGATTTTGCGGATTTCTAAAGACATATGCTTTCCTACAATGAAATATTTATTTGTCATATGGTATACCATATGACACAATATTAAACATACTATCTTATTAGGTGCAACAATAAATGTGCTATTATCGTGAAATATTTGATTGGGACTTTATTAGAGGAAACTTGGATGCAAAAAGTTGAGCGCCCTAAAACACTGAAGGAAAACGCACTAGAGTCTTTAAGAGAAGCCATTACAAGCAACCTTTTAAAACCCGGTGACAGACTGGTTGAACGAACACTATGCGAAAGTATGGGCGTGAGCCGAACCATAGTTAGAGAATGTATTCGACACCTAGAGAGTGAAAGACTTGTCGTTGGTATACCTAATTCCGGCTTCGTGGTTGCCTCTATTAGCAACGCAGAAGTCAAAGAAATTTATGAAATTCGAACCTTGCTCGAATGTTCCGCTGTAAAAGCATGCAGCTTAAAAGCCACACCTACCGTAATTAAAAAGCTCTATGCCCTGCATGACGATATTGCGCAACATTTGCAAAACAATGATGTGAAAACCAGTCTAAAAATGACCAAGGATTTTTACGAACTCATTTTTAAAACAGCAGAAAAACACGTGTCATGGGATCTTGTTGAACAACTAAATTCGCGCATTTCACGACTAAGAGCACTCACTCTCAGCTCTACCGGACGTAAGACATCTGGTCCAAAAGATCTGTTTGATATTGTTAAAGCAATGGAAGAAAAAAATGCCGAAAAAGCAGGCGAGATTTGTACTCGTCATTTACAAGAAGCCTATGATATCGCCATGCATACTGAACAAGGAGCAACGTAATGGATAAAGCACTATTTGAACTAGGCATTAGCAAGCGCAAAGAAACCCTAGGCGCTGAATATGTTGAGAAAAACTTAGCCAAAGCAGACGCGTTTAATCGCCCTTTTCAAGAAGCCATGACGGAATGGTGTTGGGGATTTGGTTGGGGTGACGAAACCATAGACGCGAAAACCCGCTCTATGATGAATCTCTCCATGATCGCCGCACTAGGAAAAATGGAAGAATGGGAATTACACCTCAAAGGAGCCATAAATAATGGCGTCAGCGTAGAAGAAATACGCGCCATCATTCATGCGATTGCTATCTATTGTGGCGTACCACAAGGTGTGGAATGTTTCCGAATTGCACGCACGGTACTAACAGAAAAAGGCTTGCTTTAAATTCTAATAAAAATAGGAGACCTCCATATGAAGGGGTACTGGGTTGCATTTGTAAATGTTGACGATAAAGCAAAATATCAAGATTACTTAGCGCTTGCCCCTGCGGCTTTGCAAAAGTATGGAGCCAAATTACTGTCTAGGGGAGAAGACATCACAGTCATTGAAGGTTTTCCTACGACACCAGACAGAGCCGTCGTGTTTGAATTTGAAAGCTATGAAAAAGCTTTGGAGTGTTACCACTCGCCAGAATATCAAGCGGCCAAACAGCACCGCAACGATTGTGCAACCGCAAATATTCTTATTATGAATGGACTGGCTTAACTCAAGTTAAGCCCTATTCTTTTAAGTTTGGTAGAGCGTTATTTCTTCTGCTCTGCTCTACCAAACTTGTCTTTTTATCTCATTATCTAAGCAATATCCAACTTCCCCAGCCAAATAGCATCACCCTTTCCAGAACCTAAATTTCAACAAGTCATCCATTTAGAGACATCAAATTGGGTATTGCTTGGCTAAAAAAAGTCAAAAATATACTTGCATATAATATGGTATACCATATTATCATATTTATGAGGTTGTTTTTTGTTCAGTCTCACCAGGCAATCTTACTGCCCAAAAATGGTTCCACAAAAATAATAAGAGGAATATAAACAATGATTACTAAACTAAAACACTTGGCCGTCGCAGCGCTATGCAGCACAAGCGTAATCCATGCTTATGCTCAGGACTCTGTCAACTTTGTCAGTTGGGGTGGTTCCACTCAAGATGCCCAACAAGAAGCTTGGGCTCTGCCTTTTACTGGCAAAACCGGAATTAAAGTTGTTCAAGATGGACCAACCGATTACGGTAAATTGAAAGCCATGGTAGAAAGCGGCAACGTTCAATGGGACATTGTGGATGTGGAAGCCGACTTTGCCTATCGCGCAGCTGCTGAAGGACTGCTAGAACCTCTGGATTTTTCTGTCATTGATAAAACCAATATTGATCCGCGTTTCGTTTCAGAATATGGCATTGGTTCTTTTTACTTCTCATTTATTCTTGCCTACAACAAAAGCAAACTCTCATCGGCAGAGCCGCAAGATTGGAATGCTCTGTTTGATACCAAAACCTACCCAGGAAAACGCGCCTTGTATAAGTGGCCTAGCCCAGGTGTATTAGAACTGGCTTTATTAGCCGATGGCGTTTCCGCCGCTAATTTATACCCTCTTGATTTGGATCGTGCTTTTAAAAAACTTGATACCATTAAAAAAGACATCGTTTGGTGGGGCGGCGGTGCACAGTCTCAGCAACTTATCGCATCTGGCGAAGTGTCCATGGGGCAATTCTGGAATGGCCGTATCTTCTCATTGCAAGCCGATGGATTACCAATTGGCAACAGCTGGAAGCAAAATTTGGTTATGTCTGATTTCCTAGTCGTCCCAAAAGGCGCAAAAAACAAAGAAGCTGCCATGAAGTTCCTCGCATACTCATCTAGCGCTCAAGGCCAAGCAGACTTCGCCACCATCACAGCGTATTCACCTGTTAATACAAAAAGTGAAGCGTTATTAGATAAAGGCCTATCGGCTTATTTACCAACCAACTACTCAGCAGACCAAGTATCTCTTAACTATCAATACTGGGCAGAAAATGGGCCACAAATCGCCCAACGCTGGAATAACTGGTTGTTACAATAATCGGTAAATCCTCGCTCTAATTTATTGTTCTTTTGGATGGTGTTTACGCACCATCCCCTAACCTTAGGGGATTTTCACGATGCTTATGATTTCTTCGAGAAAGAAATGGAACAACGTGACGCTGTTATTTCCAATAATTCTGTTCTTGTTCCTCTTCTTTTTAATGCCCTTGGCCAGTCTGCTGCTACGCAGCTTAACCGAGCCAACTTTTGGGCTACAGAACTATGCGCAGTTATTGGCCACTTCTACTTATGTACAAGTGCTATACAACACCTTTCTTGTTGGCACTCTCGTGACGGTAATCTCTTTGCTTATTGGGTTTCCTTTGGCTTGGTGCATTACATTGATGCCAAAAGGTTGGGGGCGTTTTTTAATTAGCGTTATCTTACTTTCCATGTGGACAAGCTTACTCGCGCGGACTTATTCATGGCTGGTTTTATTGCAATCATCCGGCATAGTAAATAAGACATTAATGGCGTTGGGTATCATCGACCAACCATTGGAAATGGTGCACAACTTAACCGGCGTCATCATTGGCATGAGCTATATTATGGTGCCCTTCATTGTTCTGCCTCTACAAGCCTGCATGGCTGCCATCGATCCTATGGTATTACAAGCGGCTTCTATATGCGGAGCTTCTGCAAAAACGGTGTTTTTCCGTGTCTTTTTACCCTTGTGTAAACCCGGTCTTTTCTCTGGTGCTTTAATGGTTTTTGTAATGTCGCTAGGTTACTACGTCACGCCCGCCTTGCTTGGTGGAGTGAGCGATATGATGTTGCCTGAATTCATCGTTCAGCAAATACAGAATTTCTTAAACTGGGGCATGGCCAGTGCATCTGCGGTACTTCTGATCATGATCACACTTGTGCTGTTTTACCTCTATTTAAAAGTACAAACAGACTCACCCGTTTCTTCGAATACAGGAGCCTAGCTATGTTACTTTCTCATGGTTCACTTGGTTGGAAGCTTAAGTCCTCTCTGTACATTATTACGGGAGTGATTGCCGCCTTTTTAGCATTGCCAATATTCTTCATCATGGCCTTGTCATTCGGATCGTCTCAATGGCTTGTGTTTCCACCGCCATCTTGGACATTGAAATGGTACGAGCGATTCTTTGATAATCCTCAATGGATGGAGTCGGCTATGACCAGCTTACAAGTTGCGAGCCTGACTTCCATCATTGCGACACTGCTTGCCATTCCCGCCTCCTTTGCTTTGGTTCGAGGTAAATTTCGCGGAAGAGACTATTTATATACCTTCTTCACGCTCCCTATGGTTGTGCCTGTGGTAATCATTGCCGTTGCCGTCTATGGAACATTTCTGAATTTAGGTCTTACTGGCACCTTATTCGCCTTTGTGACCAGTCATGTCATCATAGCGCTGCCCTTCGCTATTATCTCAATCATCAATTCACTTCGACTGTTTGATAAATCCATCGAAGACGCAGCCGTCATCTGTGGCGCACATCGCATTCAAGCCATCCTAAAAGTGACCTTTCCTGTGATAAAACCTGGGGTGATTTCCGCGGCCTTGTTCTCATTTTTAGTGTCATGGGATGAAGTGGTGATTAGCGTGATGATGGCCAGTCCGAATTTACAAACATTGCCAGTGAAAATGTGGTCGACCCTTCGACAGGATCTCACCCCTGTTATTGCCGTTGCATCCACACTACTGATTCTACTTTCATTGTTCATCATGATTATTGCCAGCTTTGTTCGTAAACAAAGTAATCATCGTTAGGAGACATATTATGAGCGTTCAGACACATTCAATGACCCAATCCCCTCTAGTTTGTTTACGAGAATTAAATAAAGAATATGGTAAATTTACGGCGGTGGATCACATTAACCTAGAGATTAAAAAAGGCGAGTTTTTAACCTTTTTAGGCTCCAGCGGATCGGGCAAAAGCACAACCCTTTCGATGATTGCTGGCTTCGAAACGCCAACTTCAGGTGAAATCTTATTAAATGATTCTTCCCTAATAAACATTCCCTCCCACAAACGTGGTATTGGCATGGTCTTTCAGCACTATTCATTGTTCCCCCACATGACAGTGCGAGACAACATCGGCTTCCCGCTTGATATTCGTAAAGTCGCAAAACCAGAACGCGACAAAAAAGTTGATGACATACTCAAACTTGTACAACTGGAAGCCTTCGCAGATCGTCGTCCTTCCATGTTATCTGGTGGTCAAAAACAACGAGTCGCCATTGCAAGAGCCTTGGTTTATGAACCAGAAATCCTTCTCATGGATGAACCCTTAGGAGCCTTGGATAAAAAACTTAGAGAAGACCTACAAGATGAACTTCGCTTGCTTCATAAACGACTCGGTATCACCATAGTCTACGTAACACACGACCAAGATGAAGCCATGCGATTGTCTGAGCGAATTGCCATTTTTAAAGAAGGCGAAATTGTTGGCTTAGGTACAGGCAAAGACCTCTACCGCAAACCACCTAATGCCTTTGTAGCTTCTTTTTTAGGAAATTCAAACTTCTTAAAAGTAGAAGTAACGGGAAGCGACTCCGCAATACTTGATAGACAAACCATCATAGTGGACGATCAACATGAAGCACCGATCAACCAAAAAGCGGTACTAATGATTCGACCAGAAAACCTACAAATACTCACCCCAGAACAAGCGGAAAACCAGCCTTTAATGGCGGGATTTAACCAGATATCAGGCGTAGTAAACGAATCGGTTTTTCTGGGAGAAAGTCTAACGTGCAGTGTCACCGTCTCTTCTGGTGAAAAAATCATCAGTAAAAACATCGCCACGGAACAGCCTGATCTAGCACCAGGTTCCACCGTATTAGTGCGATGGAACAGCAAACACAGCTCACTCTATTCCAAATGGGAACAAAGCGACATCAACAAAAATGCCGCCTAACCCACCGCTATAATCACATGATCCACGGATGGATCTTTCCCCACACACGCTATCTGCCCGTAACGCACCACCGCGACCCAACCGCCGTCGCTAGTGCGCTACAAACCCTCGTATGGCGTGCCTTATAATCCTTTCACACGCAAAAAAAATGTCGTTCTCGCTTTTTATGAAAACGGCATATTGGCAGCAAATGCAATAATGAAGATATACTTAAAATAGAAATTTAATATTAATACTTTTCAGGTTGTCAATTGACAACCTTCTATTTCACGCACTAAACTCCAACTTATTGATGGATACTTAATGAGCAAACGGAAGAAACACCCTGATAAGGATATTGAAGCAGCAGTTGCCTACGCTGAAAGTAAAAAATGGACATTCAAGGATGCAGGGAAAAGTGCTCATGCATGGGGAATGTTAAAATGCCCAAAAAATAAAAAAGATTGTCGCTGCGGAGAGTTCTGTATTACTAGTATCTGGAGCACACCGAAAAATCCTAAAAATCATGCAAAGCAAATTGTTAGGATTGTCGATAACTGTATTTATAAAGATAAAGAAAGCGGAAATTAAGCCATGAAAGAGTATGAATTCACTTTGAAATTTGCATTACCTGATGCTGATGCAAATCCACAAACCTACATAGATAATTTGATGGAAGCTGGATGTGATGATGCTTTAATTGGCCTAGGTACAAATGGCCGAATCGCTTTAGACTTTATTAGAGAGGCCGAAAGTGCGATGGAAGCAATCCTTTCTGCGATTAGTGATGTGCAAAAAGCCATTCCAAAAGCCACTCTAATAGAATGTGGCCCAGACCTTGTAGGTGTAAGCGGAATTGCATCTATTTTTAAAGTGAGCCGCCAAGCCATTCAGAAAATGGTTAAAAACTTTTCAGATACCTTTCCTGCTCCCGTCCATTCAGGAACAACTCAAATTTGGCATTTAATAAAAATCTTAAAGTGGAGTAATCTGCATGCGCAAAAGCATGTTTTTGATGAAACACTTTTTGAAATTGCTTCTGCTTCTAGAGAAGTGAATGTTTATAAGGAAATAAGTGAGCTTGAAAGACCTGCACCTAAAAGTATTACAAGGGTTTTCCCAAAAACTGAACGAATTTTAGAACTGCATTAATTTTTTGGGTAAAAATCGACGTATGGGAAGCCTTGGTTTATAACGATTCCGCCTGCCCCGATGACAAGCCCAAATGCGGTCTAGTACAAATGCTCTAAATGCTCTATCTAGACGATGTAAGACACATTGACCAGGCAAACCGAGGCAAAAGCAAAGGCGATGCGTGGGACAGAGAAGACGTCTGGCCAAATCGCCCGTATGGTCTTCTACATGGCCACCCACTACGAAATAGGCGACAACGCCTCACCAGAAAACATGCCAGACCTACGCATTGTCAAAGGTAACGAAAAGCAAAGCGGCCAACCAACCATAGGCGACCTTTGCACGCTGGTGAAATGGAATGAAGAGTTTGCCGTTACCGACTTTGAAAAACGCCGTAACGACAGAGTACAAGAACTACAAGGCAACCGTAATCCGTTTATCGATCATCCTGAGTTTGTGGATTCGATATGGGCTAATAAGTGCTAAAAATTCGCTTGAAAATTAACGGGATGAACATTCGCTAAATTTAGATGTTGCTTAGCCTGCCAAAGATCGTAGGCATCTTGCATGGCCAACCAACTCTCTGGCGTTCTGCCAAGCGCTTTAGATAAACGCAATGCCATTTCAGGCGAGACAGCGCTCTGCCCTTTCAGCACACGACTTAATGTGGACGAGGCAACATCCAATTGCTTAGCCAAAAAGCGGCAACTCAAACCCGCTGGTTCAAGATAAACATCGTAAATAAATTCGCCTGGGTGCGGAGGGTTGTGCATATTCATTAGTGATAATCCTCATAGTTGAGAATGTAAGCATTACCATCAATAAACTCGAAAGTAATACGCCAATTCCCGTTCACGGTAATAGACCAAATACCATCTCGATTGCCCTTCAAAGGGTGCAAGTTGAAGCCAGGTAAATTGATATCATCAATCTCATGGGCGGTATCAATGGCAGCAAGTTGCATACGTATTTTACGCTGATGCTTTGCTTGAATACCGGAAACGCTTCCTGTTTCGAAGTATTTCTTAAGGCCTTTGTGTTTGAATGTTTTGATCATAAAAGAAGTGTAGCGTGGTGCGCATCAACAATCAATACAAAGCCCACATCGTGAAGTGGGCTTAATGCGCCATCACCTCAAAATTGAGCGCGTTAAATTCATGACTGCAATCTAAGCTTTCAATCTTACGTAGAACGTTTCTAAGATGCTTGCCAATTCCCCAACCACCTCAAAATTGAGGGCGTTAAATAACCAAATAAAGAATGACAATGACCGCCCCCTCAAAAATGAGGTGGCGGTAACTCAACCGCTTAAAAACGATTTATCAATTAGAAGTCCGTAAAGTTGCGTTTGGCGAGTTCTTTGACGCGGGTGATGTTGTCGTTTACCCAGTCTGGTGTGCGGAGTTGGGCGATTTGGGTTTGGTACATGCGGACGGCTTGGATTAGGTCGACGAGTTCTTTAGAAGGGATGACGACGGGGTTGCTTTCCAGTTTCAGGGATTTAATCATGTCGTTGAGGACTTGGTACTTTTCTGTTTCTTGGAAGCTGGTTTCGAGGGTTGCCGTGTTGGGCGTGGTGGCGGGAAGGTGTTTTTGCTCGTGGAGTTGTTTTTCGCAGTCCATAAAATAGCGACGGGCTTGCTTGCCCTTATCATTCAGCTCAACCATGGCCAGTTCTTTTGCCATATCTAGGGTGACAAAATACTCTTTTGTTGCACCACGATTCCCGCTCCCCCATTTGGGGGACTGGGAAATAATGGTGTAATCTTCACCCAATTCAAAGCCATATCGATTGATGCGAGCTTTTATCCAAGTATTGAAGTCACGGCCTACTTCTAGGAATGAGTGAAGTTCACGGGCGTTTACAGTATCAAGAGTTTGCTCGTTGATAGAGCGAGTGTGAAGCGGAATCAGTTGCATAGCCATGTTTGGCCTCCTGTGAGTCAATTTGACCACTTTATTGAGGTGAGATGCTCAATAAGGTGGTGGGTCTAAATCAGGATCTCACTACCGCCCACAGGAACGGCCCAGCCGAAGCTGGCCCAAAAAAGACCCACCATAACAGGCGAATCTCGGCCACAAAAAAACACGCGGTGCGTGTTTTAGGCCGCTGTGGAAATAGATACGGGGTGAGATTCCCGGCACTGGATTTTGCCAGTGCAAGGAGAATGTTAGATCAAGATGCGAGTGGGGTCAATGGTGCTTATTGGTTTTTTAATTTTCGAAAATATTGATACTCTTTGAACCAATCTTTACAACCAGTTGTAAGGTGTCTTGTACGATTTAATTCCAGCTCAAATTGGTCATTGTTAGTGGTGTTTGATAGCATTTCAATAAGTTGCGGTACACTAAAAAACCTACAATTAAAAAAGGGGCTCCCTCCTCCACAATATAAATTAGCGAAGATATCAGTTCGATATTGATTATGAAGTTCAGTAAGGTGTTTATTTATTTTTTTATCTTCCTCTACATTACCGCTATCAATTTTAGCATTTATTAAACTGTTAAGTATTTGGTGTATAAAAGCACCATCTTGAATCCCAAAAAAACCAAACAGGGATAATGCTACACGCTCAACTTTTCTGCCTAATAATTCTATTATTGAACCATCATCAAACTCAATTTTTCCATTTCGTCTTAGCATATATTCATGGCAACCTGTTTGAGCCAATGCATGAAGAAAAGACTGTGACAAGTCAATTATTGATTTTAATGTATCACCAGCTCTTGCATCAGAAGTAAGAGTTTTTCTCTTTAGCTCAATAATTATAATTGCATCATCAGTTTCTATAATGAAATCACATTCACGTTTTTGGCTTTGAATGCACAGCTCTTTCGATACAATTTTCGGAACTTTATACTCCTTATTTGAGTGAAACTTCACTCCGCTTCGCTCAAACAGCTTTTCAACCATTTCCTCTGCTATTTTACCTATTAAGTTTCCATCTGCTCCATTCCTTTTGCACAGTTCTAATAGGCAGTTATAAAAACCATAATTACATATAATAGGGTTTACATATACGTATTTACTATCAACCTTTAAAAAAGGCTTTTCAAAATAATTTCGTTTCGATATGTCATCCGGCTTCAAATATGAAGCATTGATTTCATTTATCTGGAATGACATAAATAAAAAAGCATCTTCAATATCTTTCATAAGATACTTGTAATTCAAGGCATGGAAAAAATCATCTACTGAAAACACTAATGGTTCATTATGTTTGGCTTTATATGACACCCATTGCAATATATCTATATAAACTTTTAAGTTAAGACTCAGGGAACCAATTAATGAAGATGTAAACATACCTTCAATCATGTCGATGATGTGCTCTGATTTAATTTGGTCTATTGAAAAGTATTGATCATAAAGAATATGCTTCTGTATGGCAGGTAAAATAGTGTCATGCCTATGATTTACATCACTGAATTTATTGAATGTTTGCAAATTTTTAATACAAAAATAATGCTTTGATAGCTCAATACATTCAAGAAATAATTTATCAGGTCTTTTGATCTTCTTAACATTATGTAAGTTAGCCAAGCTCACATTAAACAAGTAACCCCATGGTATATCAGCACTGTACTCCTGAACATGAGAGGGTTCAGGCCGCAAGAAATAGCGTTTAGAATCATAATTATAGTGTTGTGAAATACATTCTAGAGTTAAACATATTGCGTGATATCCAATTCTTTTGAATCTATAGCTAATTGCTGATAGTAACCTCTTTTCAGACTCATCGCTTACGATAATTTTTCCAGCCTCAATCTTGGTATTGTAGCCATTCTTATTTAAAAAAATTATGGATTTTGAAATTAATTTCTTTTCTTTATAACAATCCAAATGATAATCATCAATAATATGATTAGAAATAGATAAGTATGCTTCTAGGTAGTCTCTAGCTAAACACCATGATTCTTGGGTAGCAGAATAAGACTCCAAGCGATTAATAACGAATCTAATAAATCCTATAAATTTAATTACATTCTTGCACTCAAGCTCTCCTGATGAAAAATATCTTATCGCTAGATGATCTTGCACCTTTTCAAAATCTACCTGACTAAGCTCATCTCCGTATAGAGTTTCTTTAATTTTTTCCAGTAGGTAATTTTGCACTTCACTCGTTGTTTTATGAGATCTAAATTCATAACCGAACACTTCAGCAACATCTATGTAATTATTATAACGATCAAAATCCATCGACCATGTACTATCATTACTCTCTAGAAACTCTAATACTGATTCCATTCTTCAACCTTAGGAAAGCAGAAAGCCTAACAGCTTAATAATGCGTAATTGCGTTTATATACTTATCCAAAGAATTTAACTTCGATTCTATAAATTCTTATCTATTTACTCTAAAAACCTTTTTTATTTTTAACCAGAAAAATGAGCATAGACGCTATTTTTAGACAAAGCGAGCCAATATTCGGGAACTTAAACCACCTCACTAGCCACTACGGAACACCGATACCCTGCTTTGCTGTCGCCTCGTGCGGTGATTTTGTCGATGGACCAGTTGCCTTTCATTTCGGGTGGGAAGGTGTCGTTTAGGGTGAGGATGCCTTCTGCGACGAGTTGGGTTGCCCGTATCTAGTCAATAAGAGCGTCGAGTGTAGCGCTGGTGCCTTGGCGTTGGCTTTCACCTCCAACCTTACTTAGCGATTGCCAACATGCCTACTTAGCACTTTTTAAAATTGTATGTTGTCAGGCTTACTGGCTGCACTTACTACTCAAAATTATCCGTATCTAATAGCTAAGTTACCCTATAGGAGAATAACCTCCAAAAAATAGGAGTAATTTATGGAAAATAATTTAATTGAGTTAATTTTGGATTCATTGTGTGAAGTAGATCCTAGTGGAATTATCAAGTTCGTAAGATTAATGTTACAACTATTTAGATACTATAAAACCTTTCACCTAAATTATTTAATCCCATTTGATATTAAAATCATCAACAGCATCAAGATACTAGTTGTTTACTCAATAAAAATTTGTAAATCCCATTTCTAACGACGCCCATCTAATACAGTTTTCTAGGTCTGTAACCTGCAAAAACACCTACACCACTTCACTCGCCACTACGGTACACCTATACCCTGCTTTGCTGTCGCCTCGTGCGGTGACTTTGTCGATGGACCAGTTGCCTTTCATTTCGGGTGGGAAGGTGTCGTTTAGGGTGAGGATGCCTTCTGCGACGAGTTTGGGGTTGCCCGTACCTAGTCATGGTGCCTTGGCGTTGGCTTTTGATGAGGTCGTCTTGGCAGGCTTGTTGGGCGGTGGTTGGGTTGTCGTAGCTTTGGCGTAGTTTTTTATACGGTGCGGTGCCGACGTGTACGGTGTGCTCTTCCCCTGTGTTGTTGTTTGTCCAGTTGGCTTTGACGCCGGTGATGGCGCTTCGGCTGGGTCGGTCGAGTTGGCAGTTGATAAATTGGCCTTCGCTTGGTTTATTCTGGCTCGGTACGCCCACGACGACGGGGGGCATGGTTTGCCCTGTGATGGTCTTCACTTGGCCCCGTTTGGCGAGGACGTAAAGCTCGTTGACGGGTTTGGCGATGGCGTCCCGTTCCCGTGCGATGCGGGTTAAGAAGGCGCTGTCGGTTTCGTCGGTTTGGTCCATGTGCTCGAGGACGACGCTTTCAAATTCTTTGGCCACCCGTGGGCTGAATCCGTGGGGCGTGACGATTTGGCGGAACAGATCGGCAAGGCTGACGTTTTCGAAGGTGCGTGTGCGGCGCTCTTTAAAGCCGGTTTTGTCTTCTACCTGAAACGGTGCGGCGGTGGCCACGATGGTGACGCTGGGCGGAAACAGTTTCGGCACGATGCGGGTGATTTTGAACTGGCCTTTGTCGATGAGGTTGTCGCCGTAGCCTTCTTGCCACATTAGCACCGCGCCCTCTTTCGGCAAGCCTGTTTGCCCTGTGGTGTCGATGTGCAAGGTGAGTTGGTCGCTTTGCGTCCCTGCGGCGTCGATGCGCTCCCACGAGGTCAGGCGGTTATTGATGATGCGCTCGCCTGCTCCGCTCACGCGCACTCTTGGCAAGTAGTTGGATGGATTGTCTAGTCCCATAGGTTGGTTACCGTCTCGGCTGCTTTGTTTGGCAAGGTGGGGATTTCAATAACAACGCCAGCGGGAAGCACTGGCCCGTAGGCTTCTAAGCCGGGGGTTGAGTTCAAACAAGGCTTCTTCCGCTTGGTCGTCGTTGCGTTTTAGGGCGATCCACAGAATGTTGGATATGGTGTCGCCGTCGCGGCTACGGATGGTTGTCATTGGCGTACTCTTCTAGCTCTAGGGTGAAAGCGAGGACGAAGGCCGTGCCGTCGTCGATGATCTTGTCTTGCTTCTCTTGCAAGCGTTTGATGGTCCACTGGCCTAAGTTATTGCCGTAGCCATCGGCCAGCACCAAGGGCGCTCGCTGGTTTTGTAAGGCGCGTAAAGCGTTGAGATTCGCCATGCCATCACCTTGAAACCATGTGCCTGTGACGGTGATGTTTTCCAATTGTTGGCCCGTGTTTTGGCTCATGGGCTTTTGACCGTAACGCGCCACCGCGACCCAACCGCCGTCGCTAGTGCGCTGCAAACCCTCGTATGGCGTGCCTTCGCTCAGCGAAAACACAAAACCACCGAGCGACATCATCTGACGCATAAATACTCCTTAGATAAAAATGGAAGGACAGAAACGAAAAAGCCCATCAGGGATGGGCTTGAATTAGGTTTTTTGTAACTAGCTATAGTATGGGCAAGCCCATATTTGTTAGTATCAGACTATTATTAATGATTAGAAAACAAACAACTCAGGAAGAACAATGGCACAGCCCGAATTAGCAGCAAACGCCCTCATGGATGATATAATGGTTCAATGCGAGCGATTTTATTTTAAATTGGGACCATTTAGTGGTTTAGGCGAATTTGAAAAAGCCCGTATTGAGCGAGACATACGAGTCAAGATTGATGACTTAAGCAAGCTGTCTAAAGGGCTTGGCCATGCAGCTATGATGTGTTTAGAAGCATCATTAGGCAACGAGAAAGCAATGACTAGTGCCCACAATCAATCACTTAACTACATTGATGAGCAAGCTGTTTATCTTAATTATGCTGGTCGGCTAAACTTAATAGGACACACAAAAAAGGCGATACAAGCACTAGAAACATACCTAGAAACCAATAGCCCTTCTTTGAAAATCATTTGGTTATTGAGCGTGCTTTATAGAGCTATTGGTTTATTTTCAGAGGACGCAAAACTCATGAAAACCTATTCTAAACTTAAAGATTCTAAAATCGATGCTCACCTACCAATTACTATCGGGTTCGATGAATATCTTACAGAACATGGTATTACCCAAGAAGAGTCTGAATACTATTTCACTCTTGTAAATAATTTTTTTCACTCTAACCGCATAAAAGAATACCAATTTTCGCGCAGCATAATGGAGGATGATGAAGGTGAAAACTGGATTTCGACTGAATTTCATATTCAGGATGATTTAAGCTCAGATCAGATCCATTCAATGAACATGGGGTTATTAAAGCTATTAGCTAAAAGCGATATTTCAGATAAAGCCTTTGACCATTTTGTCACCAGCATTTACTAAGGAAGCCACCACATGGATGCGGCGATCACTGAACTACTTTCTTTCTCTGAATACGCACTTGATCAACATACAAATTCAGGCGTACATAGCAATCAGTATTTAAGAACCAGCCTGCATAAAGCCTACTACGCGGCTTACAACACTTGCCAACCCATTGCTTCAAAGCTTCCTGAGCCAGCTAGAAAGTCTGGAGTTCACCAGACCGTCATTAACACTTTTAAAGAAGCGGCTACAAACTACAACCCTGAGCAAAAAGAACAGCTAAGACTCTTAGCCCAACTTCTAGCACAAGCGAAAAAATCCCGAACGAAAGCGGATTACAAATTACTTATTTCAGTGAATGAATCTGAAACGAAAGAACAACTCCGAGTTGCCAAAGAAATCATCGAACTCAGTAAAGCCATTGATGGCTTTGTGTCTCTAAACTAGATCAGACAACAAAAAGCCCACAATCGTGGGCTTCTTAGTATAGAAGCAGTATTTACTCTTCTGCCGCCGCTTCTTTAATCTTATCTCGAAGGTTTTTAAGGTTATCCCCTTCAGCAGCCCAATTCAAAATTTCTTGTTTAGCAGTGTCATCCCCTGCACCACATGCAGCAGTTATCATATCTACTGCCGCAGCCGTTGCTCCCTTATTTGATTTAAGGCCAGTGGAGTTGCTATAAGCATTAGATGTTTTATCGCTCATTTTAATTTCCTTATATAGATTAATGTTTTAAAAAGTTACCCGTTCATACTAGAACGCTTTTTAGGCTATCACCAGCCCAAACAACAACTAAAGCCCACATCGGGGCTTTAGTTGCTTGCGGCTTAGAAGTCTACAAAGTTGCGTTGGGCGTAGTCTTTGACGCGGGTGATGTTGTCGTTTACCCAGTCTGGTGTTTGGAGTCGTGCTATTTGCTGTTGGTACATGCGGACGGCTTGGATTAGGTCGATGAGTTCTTTTGATGGAACGACGACGGGGTCGCTTTGTATCTGCATGGATTTGACGATGTTGTTGAGCAGTTGGTACTTGTCCTTTTCCGCTAGGGCTAGGTTGTCTGTGGTGGCGGGAAGGTGTTTTTGCTCGTTGAGCTGCTTTTCCATTTGGTTGAAGGCGTTGATGTAGGCTTCTTTGAATTGGGCGGCTTTGGTGCCGGTGAAGCCCATGGCCAAGAAGACGAAGCCGTCGCGGGTGATGCGATACATAGGGCGAGTCTTGTCTTGTTCATCTTTGTATTCAGCCAACGCAAAATTGCGTTCGCTGAATTCTGCACTGCATTCAAGGCTTTCTATTTTGCGTAAAACGTTTCTATGGTGTTTGCCAAAGCATTTGGCGAGATCAGTTGAAGTCGTGGTGATTTGTTTATTGATGATTTGTACAACGGGTGCGTCAATGCTTGAGATAATGTCCGTAGCAATGTCTGGACTCCTTGTGTTTATTTCGAATTTCACCCTCTTTCGAAGAAGGGTGTCGGGAGATTCAAAACCTGCACAAGTCCAGGCGAAGTTATTTCCCTTGCGGGTATTTTATTCCTCGCCCTCCCAACGCAATAATGCGCCTTTGCAACTGCATAAATTGCAGACACAGAAAAACCAACGCTAACGGGGTTGGGGCTTACCGACTTGTGCAAAGAGGCTTCGACGCCTCAAAACGGATAGTAGATCAGGAAAAGCAAGATGGAAAATATCAATCTTTACTGCTTGCACATTGTTTCAATTGAACACAATTTAGCCTTCTGGTAAATTTGCACTTTGATTATATTAATACGATACTTGTAGATGTATTAACACAATGGTGATGACTATGAGCGCTACAACATTTAACTTTGTTAAAGCTGAACAAAAAAGAGGATTTCATCGTATGAAAGGGCTTTCTCGTCGTTCAGCACCAAAAGTTAGCCCTGAAATAACAGGGGGCGTTTCTGCGCGTAACGAATCTACTAGAGCTTATATGCCATCTGATGAGTCAGTTCGTATCTTAGCTGAAGCTAGCATAAAAGCTTACAGCCAAAAGCCTAATTCGGATTACAAAGATGAGGATTGGAGTTTCGTTTAACTTCTTAATTAAAGTACATGGAAGTAAAAGTATTTTTGTTCCCAGAACTAAACGAGCCCGATAACTACCCGTCTTTAGAGCATTATTATACAGCCCGTGAACAACTTAATAAGTTTCAGTTAGATCTCAAAGCGTACAAGCTAGATCGCCTAGTTCGTGAGGTAGCTAATAAAATAGCAAAACCAAATCTAATAGCCGAACATAACTTAACCTCTTACCCACTTGATATACCCTACTTTGGCAAAGACAAGCCGAACGATAGGCCTGATGAAGCAGTTTATTCAGATATTTGGCATATCCATATAGCTACTACCAGCACTGAACTAAATCACAAAAACTGGCGCAATAAAGCCCAAGAGTTTCGCACTAGTGATCGCTTTATAATCTATTGCAGAGGTTTATTTAATCAAAATTATTTTTGCATCTTAGCTGTTGAAGACCCACCAGCTCATGACAAGCTCAATGATGCGATTATTCAAAGCAACATGATTGCCGCCGCTAAGAGATTTCGGGAAAAGTATTAGTTTATATCGAATCTATTGGGATCAGATAAAAATTAAGCTATTTTTCATTTAAATCCCCAAAATATTAAACCCAAACCACCTCAACACACCTATACCCTACTTTGCTGTCGGCTCGTGCGGTGGCGTTGTCGATGGACCAGTTGCCTTTCATGCCACTTTCACCTTTTAAACCTCAATGTTTCCCTTAGACTCTTAGATATCTTGTAATTTTATGACATAATGTGACTCATCAGTCGCTGGGGGCATTTCCCTAGGTTGCGGCGCTTTTTTGAATTAATTCGATAGTAGAAGCATGTCACTAGATAACGGGGCAACCCCAGTAAACCCAAGCAATAAGCTTGATCGTCGCTTTTCCATTGCCCCGATGATGGATTGGACTACGTCCGATTACCGAGTTTTTACGAGAACTTTGAGCAAGAATACCTTGCTTTATACTGAGATGGTGACCACTGGCGCGCTGCTTCAGGGCAATCATCCTGAAAGATTCTTACGTTATGATGAGTGTGAGCACCCTATTGCGCTGCAATTAGGTGGATCTGACGCTGTTGCGTTGGGTAAATGCGCAAAAATGGCGCAGCAAGCTGGCTTTGATGAGGTTAATCTTAATGTCGGTTGCCCAAGCGATAGAGTGCAAAATAGTTTAATCGGTGCCTGTTTAATGGCTTACCCTGATAAGGTAAAAGATGCCATGCGCGCCATGCAGGACAACTGCTCTATTCCAGTGACGATCAAACATCGCATTGGTTTGGATGATCAGGAAGATTACAGCGTAGTACGAGATTTTGTTGGCGATGTCGCCACTACTGGCGTGACGACTTTTATTGTCCATGCCCGCAATGCAATTTTGGAAGGCTTGAGCCCGAAAGAAAACCGCGAAGTACCGCCGCTCAAATATCATTATGTGCATCAGTTAAAGAAAGATTTCCCAGACCTTGAAATCATTATAAACGGTGGCATAAAAACATTAGATGAATGCAAAGAACAGTTAGCGCACGTAGATGGCGTTATGGTTGGCCGTGAGGCATACCATAATCCATGGATTTTAAGCCAAGTCGACGAAGTATTATTTGGCGGTCAAGCTTTGGTTAATGATCGCTACGAGGCACTAGAAGCTTTCGTTCCTTATGTTGAACGCAAGCTGCAAGAAGGCGAACGCTTGATGCACCTAACCCGACACATTTTGGGTATTTTTCAGGGTGAAGCCGGCGGCAAACAGTTCCGTCGCTACTTGTCTGAAAATGGTCATAAAGCTGACGCACAGGTAAATGTATTATTAGAGGCCATTGAATTGGTCAAAAATCATCAACGCAAAGGATAAGAGCAATGAGCAATAAGTTATCTCAGTTAAAAGAGTTCACGACCATTGTGGCCGACACCGGTGATATCACGGCAATCAAAGATTTTTTACCACAAGATGCGACAACAAATCCGTCTTTGATGCTTAAAGCTGCACAAATTCCAGAGTATGCCCCTTTCCTAGATCAAGCGGTTGCTTGGGCAAAAACACAAAGCAACGATAAAGATCAACAAGTTCTAGACGCAGGTGACAAACTTGCCGTTATTGTTGGTACTGAAATTCTAAAATACGTTCCTGGCCGTATTTCTACAGAAGTAGATGCACGTTTGTCTTTTGACAAAGAAGCGACACTAGCGAAAGCACGTAAACTGATTGCACTATATGAAGAAGCTGGCGTATCACGTGACCGCGTGTTGATTAAAGCCGCGTCTACCTGGGAAGGCATCAAGGCAGCAGAAGAGCTAGAAAAAGAAGGCATCAACTGTAACCTGACTTTGCTTTTCTCTTTTGCTCAAGCGCAAGCCTGTGCTGAAGCTGGCGTTTACCTGATTTCTCCATTCGTTGGTCGTATCCTTGATTGGTACAAAAAATCGACTGGCCAAGAGTACACAGCTGAGACTGATCCAGGTGTTGTATCTGTGACTGAAATCTACAACTACTACAAGCAGCACGGCTACCAAACTGTAGTAATGGGCGCGAGCTTCCGTAACATCGGTGAAATCGAGCAACTTGCTGGCTGTGACCGTTTGACTATCAGCCCTAACCTGCTTGAAGAGTTGAAAAAAGACGAAGGCAAACTTGAGCGTAAATTAGTGCCAACTACAGACGTGAAAGCAGCGCCTGCAGCAATCACAGAAGCGGCATTCCGTTGGGCAATGAACGAAGATGCGATGGCGACTGAGAAATTGTCTGAAGGCATTCGTAACTTCGCTGCCGATCAGCGTAAGCTAGAAGAAACACTACGTTCTATGCTTTAATCAGCACGACTGCGTTTCGGCGCTCTTTAAAAACGCGACTTAGGTCGCGTTTTTTGTAGGCTTTTACATACTTTTAGACAGTGAATCGATGAACAAGCAGACAGAATTTGAAAAGATGGTTCAAGGTGAATCCTTCAATGGGATCGACCTTGATCTTAGATTACGACGGGAAGCGGCTCGTCTTGCCTGTGCTAAATTCAATGCGCACCCAAGTAAGGGTAATCTTCGTCATGTTACGCGTTTGTTTGCAGAATTTGGTAGTGTGGTGATTGAACCGGGCTTTCAATGTGATTATGGTTCGCAAATTCATCTTGGTGAACGAGTGTTCATTAATTTCCAATGTATTTTTTTAGACAGCGCTAAAATTCATATCGGTGACGATGTCTTAATCGGTCCCGGCGTTCACTTTTATACGGTTGATCATCCTAGGGATGCTGACTTACGGGCCTCTGGCGAATGCTTTGCTCGTCCTATTACTATTGGCAATAAAGTCTGGATTGGCGGCGGAGCCAAAATCCTACCCGGTATTGAAATTGGCAATAATGCCATTATTGCCGCTAATGCAGTGGTGACTCGACATGTTGCTGAAAACGAACGCTACTTCGGATCGTCACTTTAGATCTTCAATTTAGATAGTTACTTTAAGTAGCTACTATTTGCATGATCCCATCAAAAAACATGCTTTAAGACCTTAATTAACGCTTCGCTGAATACTTTATCCAACTAGGCAAGCAATCGGCAATTGTTAAGGAAATGCCTTCCAAAACCCTCATCTTGCGACTATTTTCTATATACTTCACTGAAATTCGCGGTAAGAGGTCGCCTTTATGAAAACTTGGATTCTATTTTTAGCAGGCCTGATGGCGCTAAATGTTAGCGCCTCGGATGCTATCGTTGACGATTCACTAAACATTGATCAGATCACTCAATTTGATGGCATACCTTGGGGCATTGCCATAATTAATGATCAAGAAGCTATTGTCACAATCAAAAAAGGTTCTGCCTATAAAGTCGATTTAACTACGGGTAAAAAGCAGGCCCTTACAGGACTTCCAGAAGTGGATAACCGAGGCCAAGGCGGCCTGCTAGACGTGGCAAAATCCCCGCAGTTTAAAAAACAAGGTTGGTTATATTTCACTTATTCAAAACCAACCGATGATGGTGCAAAAACCACATTAGCCAGAGCCAAACTAGCTGACAACAAGCTAACTGAATGGCATGATTTATTGGTCACAGACTCAGCGACAAGCGAAACTAAGCACTATGGTGGACGTATTGCCTTTGATAACCAAGAGCATGTCTTTTTCTCGGTTGGTGATCGTGGTGTTCGTGAGAATGCTCAAGATTTAACAAACCATGCGGGCAGCGTTATTCGTTTAAATTTAGATGGAAGTGTACCAAGGGACAACCCTTTTGTGACTCATGCCAACATTCGTAATGAGATATGGAGTTACGGACATCGCAATCCTCAAGGCCTTTTTTACGACACAGATACCCATACGTTATGGTCAAATGAACATGGCCCAAGAGGCGGAGATGAAATAAATCTAATACGCCCAGGTGCGAATTACGGCTGGCCAATCGTGTCCCATGGGAAAGAGTATTGGGGACCTGTTAGCGTAGGGGATGGTATCGAAAAGGATGGTATAGATAATCCTATTAAGGTGTTTATTCCTTCCATCGCGCCAAGCAGCTTACTGCGCTACAAAGGCATGTTATTTTCGAACTGGAACGGGGATTTCCTCTCTACCGCGCTCGCTTTGAGACATTTAAACAAGATCAAAATTGATAAGAATGGCAAGACAACTGAAACTCGTTACCTAGAACATTTGGATGAACGTCTTCGCTCAATTGCTCAGGATTCAGCGGGTGTGCTGTACATTGGTACGGACTCTGGAAAACTATTAAAGATCACATTAGCAATAGATAGTGGTCTCAAGAAAGCAAGCTAAGGAGCATTAACAATGCTCCTTCATGTTGGGCTCAATCTATTACTAGCGTCTAATGATTCATTAAATGAACTCATCAAAAACACCTAAACTCTTAATTCATTAAAACAACACAATTCCGATCAAGGCTTTTTGCTTTGCATAACTGCTGGTCGGCAATTTTGTATAAATGCTTAAAATCACCACGCCCTTTCTGACTACAAGACACGCCAATACTCACAGTATAATGAATTTCCAGCTCATCAAAATAAAATAGAGAGTCATCTACATACTAGCAAAATGCGCCCTTAATCGCTCAGCAAAGTCCACCAGCACCGCGTCACCAACTTCATGTCCATGTATATCATTTATTTTTTTGAAATTATCTAGATCCATCAAAAAAAGTGCTAATTCATCCCCCATCCCAGTAACTTGCTGAAGTTGATATTGCGAGTTTTGACTAACATTACGGCGATTGGCAAGCACTGTTAGAGGGTCGGTGGAAGCTATTTTCTTTAAAGCATATAACATTTTCTTGTGAACTCGCTCGGCACCGTGAGTTAGCCCCCATAAGAAGACATAGGCTAGAAACAAGTTCACGACAATACTAATTAGCCCGCCTTTAAAATCATCATAAAAGCGCAAAAATAGAATGGTGCTAACCAGACAAAGGCAAACAGCACTCAACCAAAAGCCTGTGCGTTTACCCAACATAAGATAGGAGGTCATGGGGAAAATAAGCACCCAAACCTGTCGACCAGAATACAAAGGAGAAAAGCTGATTCCGATTAAAATACAGGCAAAGATAAACGCTACATAAAGCGAAACAACCCACTTGTAATGACGCCACTGTATAGGGCAAAACCATACACAGATGGTCAGCATTAGCAGAATAGCTTCTGCCAATGCGACTTGATACTTTGCCGCCATTACATTAAGCACTATCAGCACAAGGCAAGAACTGCCTATCACTAGCAAAAAACCTTTTACTAGCGCTTCATTAAAAAGGCTTTCATTAAACCAATGGGATGTCGACAGCCGCTTATTCATTCATATCAATTCGATTATTCGGACCAACTACTGTCTGCGGTGATATCACCCTCTACCGAAATATTGCCATCCGTTGTTGCGGCAGAGTCATCGCCCCAACTATCGACTTCAGCTTCATCCCCCCAGCTATCACTCGCAGAATCATCACCCCAGCTATCGTTTTCAGTTTCATCACCCCAACTATCGTCTGCTGAATCAGTATTTTTGATAGTTTGTTTCTTTGGTGGATTTCCATCGTAAACTTCATATGCTCTATTTTGTAAATACACATCTCGGATAAAGCTGTACCTGTCCCCAACAATCATGCCTTCTGCATTGAGGTAACGTGCTCTTGTTTCCACAACGTCTAAGGCTAATAAACCAAGCTCCTCATCATCATTTAAGTCGAGAATGCTTGTTTCATCAAGGTACGCATATTTAATGGCCAAACCTGAACCATCACGCACAGTAGAAGGACCAAGAAATGGTAATACCAAATAAGGGCCAGATGACACACCCCAATAGCCAAGCGTTTGGCCAAAGTCTTCATCGTATTTTTTTAGCCCCATTTCGCTAGCCACATCAAAAAGACCCAACCAGCCAGCGGTACTATTGATCAGAAAGCGGAATGTTGACGACGCTGTTGCATCCCATTTCCCTTGCAATAGATTGTTGGTTATATTGCCGATTTCTCCAAGGTTAGAGAAAAAGTTGCTCACACCTCTCTGTACGGGGTTAGGCGTAATAGCCTTATATCCCTCAGCAACAGGCTTTAAAATGGCACCATCAACCGCATCATTAAAGATAAACATAGAACGGTTAAAGCCCTCCCATGGATCTTCTTTGGTTTCTACTGGCACCTGTGCACAAGATTGCACAAGCAACAACAAAGAGCCAAAAAGTAAAGTGCCGATTGCTTTAAACATTTTCACTATCCTTAACTTGTTAGACTTCACGCCCAGCGTCTGACTAAAAAACCTTATTTATAAAATCAAACCAATTTTTTAACTTCTTGCCATTGCTTATTTAAGCGCTTCTCTGAAATAGGCTCTAACGTGCCAACCGACTGAGCAAACAAAGAAATACGATATTCCTCTAACATCCAACGGTATTTGATCAACTCGGGATCATATAAGGCTTTTTCGTCATGGGCTTTTTTCTGTCTAAAATAAGTTTGCCAAAGGATTTCTAATTCAGACACATATTGGTTTTCTTTGTTCAGATGATTTTGAAAGCGCTCTAAACGCACTTCAATACCTTTAAAATAACGCGGTAATTGCCCTAACCAAAACAAGGGTGTATTACCAATAAAACCAGGGTAAATAAGCTGCTCTAGTTGGACTTTAATATCACCGTAAATTCGTGTCCAAGGCAGAGGAATACTGCCTTTCATCCTTTTTGCCACACCTTGATAAGATGACAATACGCGATAAAGCTGTCCTGCCATATCGTTCGCCACGCTCACCAATTGCGGTTTATTTTTCACTAGGCAACTTTCAAACTCTGCTTTTGTGCGGGGCAAAGCACGCCCATCCAAGAAAACCTTGTCTAAGACCGCATTGAGCAAATCATCCAATAAGGTTTCTTTTTGACCTAATGGCGAAAAAATTAGCATAGATTCTTTAAGATGCGGTAGGTTCTTTTGTAGATAACGCATTTCTTTGCTCAATGTAAGTTTAAGCAAAGTGACCACCCCTTTTCGATGGGTTTCCAGCGCGGTGTTCTGATCATCAAACATTTTAAGTGACACATGATCGCCTTGTGCCACCAAAGCGGGGAACGCCGTGACCTTAATTCCAGCTTGTTTAATCTCCTGACGCTCAGGAATGCCCTGCTCCGGCCAAGATGTTAAACCTTCTTGCTCATGTTGTTTGGTACCAAATTTTGCAAAACTTTCTTCAACTAGGTCGCTAAACTGAGTTTGAAGCTGAGCAAGATTTTTACCTACACCAAGCACCTTACCGCGCTCGTCCACCACTTCTAGGTTCAAGGTTAAGTGAGAATCTAGCTTATCGGCATTCCATTCATTAAGCGGAATATCAATCAGCGTTTCGCGCTTAATCTGCAAACTAAGCTGCTCAAGCAAATCACCTTTGTCTTTCGACAAGTTAGGATAAATACGATCAACAAACTGCGGAATCGGCACAAAGCGACGACGCAAAGCCTTAGGCAAAGCCCGCAATAACGCTTCGCAGCGCTCTTTGATAAAGCCGGGAACCGCCCAACCTAAATCCTCTAAGCTCAGTTGACGTAACAAACCAACTGGCACTTTTAAGGTCGCACCATCGGCAGCTTGTCCTGGATCGAATTTATAATCAATCGGTAAAGCGACACCGTTCAAACCAAAGGAATCAGGAAAGGCAAGATCGTCGACACTGACATCTTGATTAATCAAGTCCTCACGAGTCATTAACAAAGCATCAGGCGAAGTTTTAACGAAATGCTCTAAGCTTTTTAGATTGCGAACATGATCAGGTAATCGAGAATTGTAGAAGGCAAACACAGTTTCATCGTCAACCAGAATGTCACGTTTGCGCAGCTTAGCTTCTTGGGCCTCTAACGATTCCATCAGAGCTTTATTTTTACGGAAAAACGCCTGTTTAGTACGAAGTTCACCTTCCACCAGCCCTGAGCGAATAAAGATTTCTCGCGCATCTTCTGGATGCACATGACCATAATCAATTCGGCGCTTAGCAACGATTATCAAACCATAAAGTGATACTTGCTCGTTAGCCATAACGCGGCCTTGATTACGCTCAAAATGCGGATCAAAGTACTGTCGCTTCACAAACGGCGCGGCATATTCTTCGATCCAAGCAGGATCAATACGCGCGGTCACTCGAGCATATAATTTGCTGGTTTCAATTAACTCTGCCGCCATAATCCATTGTGGCGGTTTTTTGAATAACATGGACCCAGGAAAGATCGACAACTTACGGGAACGACAGCCAAGCATGTCTTTGCTGTCTTCCATTTTGTTCGCAACTTGCGTGAACATACCCGCCAACAAAGCACGATGAATCGCTTCGTAATGACGTTCTTCATGCTGGACTTCTTTAAAGCCAAGCTGTTTGCAAGCAATCATGATTTGACGATGAATATCACGCCATTCACGCATGCGCATGAAGTTCAAAAATTGCTTACGGCAATATTGGCGCAATTGATTCTGTGACAAGGCTTGGCGTTGCTCTTCAAAGCGCTCCCATAAGTTCAAAAAGACAAGGAAATCCGAGTCTTCGTCTTTGTCCACCGCATGGGCTTGATCGGATTGCGTTTTCTTATCTTGTGGACGCTCCCGTGGGTCCGCAATCGACAAGGCACTAACAATGATAGCGACCTCTTTCAACACACTATGTTGTTCGGCGGCAATCAGAATACGTCCTAACTTGGGATCAATCGGTAATTTAGCCAGCTGGCGACCAATGGGCGTTAGGCGCTCTTTGTGCAAGGCCCCTAATTCCGTTAAGGCACGATAGCCATCGTTGATCATGCGTTTCTCTGGCATTTCAACAAATGGGAATTTTTCAACCGCGCCCAATTTTAGGTTGGCCATTTGCAAAATAACCGACGCTAAATTGGTACGGAAAATTTCTGGATCGGTGAACTCAGGCCGATTGTTAAAACCTTCCTCGTCATATAAGCGGATACAAATACCATCCGCCACACGACCACAGCGCCCTGCTCTTTGGTTCGCACTGGCTTGGCTGATCTTCTCGATGGGCAATTGCTGAACTTTAGAACGAACACTGTAGCGGCTGATTCGCGCTAAACCCGGATCAATAACATAACGAATGCCCGGTACCGTCAACGAGGTTTCAGCAACGTTGGTCGACAACACAATACGACGGCCAGTATGAGATTTAAAAATACGCTGCTGCTCACTGGCACTCAATCGCGCGTACAAAGGCAGGACTTCCGTGCTGCGTAATTCGGCACGACGAAGAATTTCAGCGGTATCTCGAATCTCTCGCTCACCCGGTAAAAACACTAATATATCACCCGCGCCTCGGTATCCTGACTGGCGCTCCTCTGCTATAAGCAGCTCAACGGCATCTAAGATGCCTTGTTCCATACTCTGGTCTTCGTCTAATTCTTCAGAGTCAGATTTGCTTAGCAAGGGCTGATAACGGATTTCAACTGGGTAGGTTCGACCAGACACTTCGATAATAGGCGCGTTGTCAAAATGCTCAGAAAAACGCTCAACGTCTATGGTCGCCGAGGTAACAATGACTTTTAGATCAGGTCGAGCTACCAAGACTTGCTTCAAATAGCCAAGCAAGAAATCGATGTTCAAACTACGCTCGTGGGCTTCATCTATGATGATGGTGTCGTATTTGTACAGGCGTTTATCTTGTTGAATTTCAGCCAACAAAATACCGTCTGTCATCAACTTAATCAGGGTTTCTTCATTACTTTCGTCGCTAAAACGAACCTGAAAACCTACTTGCTCACCAAGATTTACTTGCAGCTCATCACTGATACGTTCAGCCACACTGCGGGCGGCAATACGTCTTGGTTGCGTATGACCAATTAATCCAGCGATACCTCGACCCGCTTGCAAACACATCTTAGGCAATTGCGTGGTTTTACCTGAACCGGTTTCACCAGCAATTATCACTACTTGGTTGTCTTGGATTGCCTTGATAATTTCATCGGCACGTGCCGCAACAGGCAAACTCTCATCGTATGTCACCTTTGGCATGCGAGACTGACGAGCTTGATATAGGGTTTCTGATTTTTCAATGAGAGCATTCAGCTCAGCTTGCATACGATCAAAAGGCAAACCGTCTTTTTGACGTTTGCTTAATTGCACTTGTTTTTGATCAATAAGATGACGATCGCGCGTCATTACGGCATTAGTGGGCATGATAAGTAAACTTGTATCCTTTTTACTTGGCGCAGAAAAAGTAGAATTTATAAGTAACGCGCCGTTTGCATAAGAAGTTTTAATACCGTACGTCAAGTGAAGCTAATTGGATGTACGAAAACCTCTAACGATATAGTTGTAAATTCTAACATCAATCCCAAGGTAAGGGTTATAGTGAACAACATTCGGGGCACATCTAATACGATGTTGCCATTACTATCTAAACACCAACTAACTACAGATCAACAACAAAAAGGAAATGGTATGTCTCATCAAGTATTTGAAGATAACTCTCTTACCATTGGCAACACGCCACTTGTACGTTTAAACCGTATCGGGAATGGAAATATTTGGGCAAAGCTCGAAGCTCGTAATCCTGCTTTCTCAGTAAAATGCCGCATCGGCGCCAACATGGTGTGGGATGCAGAAAAGAAAGGCATTCTGAGCAAAGGTAAATCCATCGTTGAAGCCTCAAGCGGTAACACAGGTATCGCCTTATGTTTTGTTGCGGCCTCTCGTGGTTATCCGATTACCATCACTATGCCTGCTAGTATGAGTATTGAGCGTCGCCAAGTCATGAAAGCCTTGGGCGCTAATATTGTGTTAACTGAGCCAGCCAAAGGCATGAAAGGCGCCATTGCGAAAGCAGAAGAAATTGCCCAAGACGAAAACTTCGTTTTGCTGCAACAATTCGAAAACCCAGCTAACCCTGAAATCCATGAAAAAACTACCGGACCAGAGATTTGGCAAGACACCAATGGTGAAATCGATGTTTTCGTCGCAGGCGTAGGTACAGGCGGCACCATCACAGGTGTTAGCCGTTATATTAAAAACACTCAAGGCAAAGCCATTATCAGCGTCGCGGTAGAACCAACCAGCTCGCCTGTTATTACGCAAACAATCAACGGTGAAACACCAACACCGTCACCTCACAAAATCCAGGGCATTGGCGCAGGCTTCGTGCCGAAAAACCTCGACCTTTCTATCATTGACCGGGTTGAACAAGTCTCTAATGAAGACGCTATCGCTATGGCAAAACGCTTAATGCGTGAAGAAGGGATTTTGTGTGGCATCTCTTGTGGTGCTGCTGTCGTTGCTGCGGAACGCTTAAGCCAACTGGACGAGTTTAAAGACAAGAAAATCGTCGTTGTATTACCTGATTCGGGCGAACGTTACTTGTCTACCGCTTTGTTTGAAGGTGAATTTACCGACAACGAATTGGTTCAGTAAGAGCTAAACAAACCCTCTAAAAACAAAAATCCCCGCTCAAATTTACATCTGAGCGGGGATTTTTTGTATTAAATAATCTCAGAAAAGTATCTAATTAATGTGTTTTTTTCGTACCGTAACGCACCATGTCTTTGCCATTTTCAAACACTTCGGTGGTCACATAACGCCCTAACACCAACTGCTGATTATCATCCAGCACTGCCACAAATGGACGACCATTGGCATTATTCGTCGCCAACGCCACGCCAGATACACTGTTCAGACCCAAACCACCCACCTCAACCAAACGTAGAAACACCTCAAGCTCGTCTAAGGTTTCAATTACATCATTATCATTAATCATTTGTTCTACTCTGTTACACCAATAATGGCGCTAGAATAACAGCTATCGCAGCGAGAGAAAAATGGGAAGACTAACAAAAGTGCTGAGCGTTAGTAGTCTCTCATAACTCTTTTTTAGGCTTTTTCTACCACTAGATAAGTATGAAGTTCAGGATATTGGTCAAACTCTAAGTGCCTGATAATACAACCAAGCTCAATGAATAACTTTAGGAAACCATTTAAACCAAGTGACGAATAATAAACTTCTGGCCCCATAAAATTGTTAGTATGAAAACCCTCTTCATCAGTGCCACCAAATGAAAAAATCAACACACCACCGACATTCAGACTTTCTACTAGTTTAGTAAGAACATTTCTTTGCTCTGACAAAGGAATATGCCAAATACTATCCCATGCTGTTATGAAATCGTACTTCTCAGATAGTTCGCATTCACAAATGTCACCTTGCACAAAGCGAATATCCGGATGCTTTTTACGCGCAATATTTAGCATCTTATCGGAAATATCTAAACCTGATGGAGTAAAGCCTTCACCTTGGAGTAAATCTATAAAGCGTCCTGTGCAACCGCAGCCAACGTCCAAAGCGTTGCCTCGACTCTTAACAAAACTAATTGCTTTCTTGTGCTGAGAAATCCCATTATTTATATCAAATTCTTCACTATCCCAAATATGCGTGATTTGATTATATGCTTTCCCGATATCTTCTGGCTTCATCCTTTATTTCCCTTATAAAGCCTAACATTGCTAACTGCGACCAAACTCAGAACACTCTAGCGCACGAGGCCCCCAAGCAACTTGTCTTTGTTATGCATCTCGATCTATTCTCAACTGAAATATATTGCCCTCACAGTCATGAGCATCACATACTTTTCGGCCACCAAATTCCCAATTTTTTGGAGGAAAGACAGAACCACCTTTGTTTTTAATCACCTCACTAATTATCTCTAACGGAGTATTAATAAAAAATGTTGGTTTGATCGGGGTACTCGCTCTTGGGGAGTGCAAGTCGGAAACCTTTTTAGAAGCCTCTGTCTCAAGCAACACCAACTCAAAATCGCCATCAGCCAATAAAGCATATGAATTGTCCCCTTCAACTTTATTAAGCGCAAAGACGTGAGAGTAAAAATCAGACAATCGGCTAACTGAAGAAGCGTACATCACAAATCCTGTTTTCATATGCCTATTCTATGCCTCAATATTGGTTATACAATGTTGGTAGTTTTCTGGGCATGCACATAAGCTTCTCGATGCAACATCTCACCAGTTCTAATATTATACATGGCTGTTGAACGTCACGCCCATACTCTTCACAAGATAAAAGGTATTCATCTACCGAACGACGAAACTCGGCTTCAAGCTCTTTCAACGTCGTCTCCTCATACGTCACTAATAGGTTTCTTAGATCATTTAGAAAATATGACAATCATTAACGCACCGTTAAGCAGTGAGCAGTACACTGATTACACTGAAGTTTAACTGAAGTTAGAAATACCATGTACTGACTATCAGCTTAAGCCGTTACTTTTGTTAAATCGCCTAACTTTAGTACGCATATTTTTCATTGGTGATGATGTATTGAACTGAATCATTCGACCTAACGTCCATTTTTCATACCATGTCGTTTCATACAATTCTTCATTGCTTAAACTTGAAATTAAAGAGATAAGCTCGTTAATAGTTGAGTCCAACTCCTTGAGTAAGTCTTCGTATTTCCAGTCACTGTATTCTGCGTGAAAACTGACAGCCAATAAACCAAGCTGATTCCATTTATAGCCAGTATCTGGAAAATCCACCGGAAGACCTTGAGACTTCAAACTATGCCACTTCAAGACCAACTTCCCCCAACCAACAAGGTAGGCAACAGTGTCACAAACACTAATTTGTGTTCCTTTAATATTACCCTCAAGCTCGCACTTACGTGAAAGTGACTCTGGGACAATCCGGTAATCGTCCATAAGTTTAGGAAATATCGAGTTTATGGCAGAGAGCAGCTCATCTTTTGATTGTGGAACTGAGGACATAGTTTCCTCCATTTACATAACATAATAGTTAAAAGGCAGGCTTCAGCCTGTCCCAATAAGCGCAACAAATAGTTTGATCCAATTATTAGACGTTGCTCACTATAACTTCACAATTTATCAGGGAAGTATTCAAGTATCTCATCATCAGCAGCACAATTAAATAAACCAGTGGAACGCCAACCTAGGTGCCGATAAAAGCCAGATAACCTAGGTGAAATGACAACAGGGAACATCAACAAGACATAAAACCGGAAAAATGAGCGTGCGTATTGTGTTCGTTTAAAAAGAATAAAAAGAAGCTATTTGAAGGGTCAATCATCCATTAATTTCTTTGCTTTTGATTCTTTTATGTAGCAAATGTAGCGCGAGTTAAAGTAGATTTCCAGAGAGGTTGTCAGCACAGGCTTGAAAATCCAAAATTACCACAACCTGCTTTCACTAATAAAACCATAAAAGCCGATGCACCCCCGATAAGCGAGGTCAAACGATAGTCTCGAGCGACGGGGATTGCTTTGGCTTTTGCGGATGAGAAAACAACCGCATCTTCCGTCCCCTTTCTTCAAGGGTAATAGACTTTAGTTCGCTTTGATCTGACAAACCACTTCGCCACCTTCAAACACACATAACTCTCCTTCTTCCATTTGTTGCCACGTTTCGTCGTGGGTTAATGGTTGTGTGGCGATAACGGTGACGACGTCTTTATCTGTGGTGACTTCTTTGAAATCAATAATGACATCTTCATCTGACAAGGTGGCTTTCTTAAATGGCGCTCGACGGGTAATCCAATGCAATTTGGTGGTACAAAAGCAATATAAGCGCACACCATCAGACAACATCATGTTGAATACACCACGTTTTTTTAGCTGTAAAGCTAATGCCGATAGTGCTTCAGACACTTCTGTTAAGCTTGGTTCCTGATCACCAAAGCGGGTTTGTAGTTGCTCTACAATCCAGCAAAATGCTCGCTCTGAATCCGTGCTACCCAATGGGTGGTAATTCTCTATTGGTAAAGATTCTGATGACTCCAATTGACCGTTATGAGCGTAAGTCCAAGTCTTTTCCCAAAGAAGGCGGTTAAACGGGTGAGTATTTAATAAACTTACCGCTCCTACGTTTGCTTGTCGAATATGACTGATCACGATATCGCATTTTAGTGATGTGTTGCTGATGATTTCCGCCATGTCCGAATCAGCACTCGGTCTTGGATCATGGATCGCCCAAACATAACCATCACGATACATAGCCATTCCCCAACCATCTTTATGAGGACCAGTACGCCCGCCACGAGCACGTAAACCAGAAAAACTAAAACATATATCGGTTGGCACATTGGCGCTCATGCCCAATAACTCACACATCGTCTAGATCTTCTCTTCTAAGGGATTGATTTTTCTTTATACGACGATACAAAAATATACCGCCCGCTATTACGATAATACCGCCTAGATTCAACGCAGCATACCAAATCCATTCCGATGTAGATAAATCGTTTGCTTTATCCAGCATCTGATCGGCAACAGATTCTTCTGGCAATGTGTTTTTTTCTGGCAGTGAATCGGCACTATCTTCAACCCCATCGACCACAGACACTGATGGCGGAACAAACATCGGAGCTACATCATTGTTAGACGAAGGTTCCGACATATTGGACGAATTATCCACATCGCCATCGACTAAAGTAACGGTCGGCGCATTATTTCCTTGTCGTTCAAAGTGCCAAGTGGGAGTCCAATAATCAAAACGCTGCCCTGTTTGAGTCATGCCAATCAACTTAGCTCGGACGTTAACATTATCACCCGGAGAAACAGGAATGATTTTTTCCCAATAACCTTGCCCAACAAGAGGCATTTCTTCCGTCTCAGTAATGCCATTATTGTAGGTAAACTCAAGCTTCATATTAGAACGCAGCATATTCAGCTTTAAGTTCACAGGCTTCGCAGAAAACGCGACTAAATTACCTCCAGGACTTACCCCTACGAACTCAATAGCAGGATGAACGGTAAAAAACTGACTGAGCTGGCGAGAGAAGGTTTTGCCATCCACTAAACTAACAAGCTCATAATTGCCCGGCTCAGTAATGCCTCCTAGACGCTGCTTAAATTGCTCATTCGTTCTCACCGTATCCTGAGAAAAAACCGTCTCTTTTTGTTCGCCACTTAAACGTACTAAGGTTTGTTTTACGTCCAGCAGATTTAGTACTTTGTCGTCTTTGATTAGCTCATTCTTTTGAAACAAGCCGACAGTTGAATAAATAGGTTCATTCTGAAATATCACAGGTGCGACAGGTGTTGCTTGCGCGCTTAAATCTGTAATCACGCGAATGCTGCTTCGATCAAGATCAACATTATTGACTTGCCATGTACCTGACGCAGGACCGCGAACTGTTATTAGGGTGTAATGATCCGAACTAGAGACAGATACTTCGGCATTGCTAGCCAGTGACAATAACTTACCATCAGGTTTGACAATATGAGGCTGTATACCGTTTTCGTGGAAAACAACAAGAGTAAGCTCTTGGATCGCATCGTCCACTGTAAAACGATTACCATCAAATGGTAATTCATCCGAGGGTGAAGCTTGGGAGAAAATACGGTCAAATGTGTCCAATAAGTCTTCAGGAATAGCGACTTCAGTGTGTGTTGCGTCAGTGCGCAATGACAAGGATTCAAGTAACGCTTTGTCGGTGTAACCCGTCATAGAAATAGTATGAAGATGAATACCACGCTCTTCTAACTTAGACGTTAATTGATTAAGAATACGATCACGAGAAGCTTTGTTTACCGCCTCGTCCAAACTGATGTCCACCATGCCATCGGTGACTAAAATCCAATGACGATTAAATCCTGGCTTTAGACTTCCCGAGTCAGGGGTTTCCAACAAAAGCTTAATAATAGCTTCTAGATCGGTTTTGACGCCTTGCGTCACATAACTATCTACATAGCTTGCCAGTTTAGTTTTGTTGGCTTTATTAACGATAGCTTCTGGTAAGAGCACTCTAGGCTCCTCACCAAACAACCAAATCCCTAGTGTGGCTTTTTCTTCTGGCGCAAGATTGGAAATAAGACGCAACGCCTCAGATGTAAGCTTATCAGGATCACTGATCAACATACTGCCAGAGGCATCAACAATAACACGGAATTGAGTATCCGCTTTACTAAACGGCACCCAGAAGGATAAAACCGCCGCTAACAACACAGTATTTATTTTCAACCACTTCACGTTTGCGAACTCCTTGAACTACTTTACTTTGCTGAATTTAGCGACCATTCGCTGTAATCAAGCCAAAATATCAAGTTACCTCATATGGCTCCGGCATGCCATGCACCCATTTAATAACATGAGTTTCCCATTCTTCTTCGTCAACAGTATTTTCATTCACCGCATAATGGCGAACAGTTAACCCTTGGCGAAGCATTTCTTTATCACTGCCAACCACCAAAGGATGCCAGTTAGGCAAATCTTTGGTTTCATGTAATACACGATAACTACAGGTATCTGGCAACCAATGAAATTCGTCAACCTGATCTGGTGTTAGCGTGATACATGTCGATACTTTATCTTGTCGAGTTTCATAGACCTTACACTGACAAGAACCAATATTCAGTTGATGACAAGATAAATTGGTATAAAACACCTCTTCAGTTTCATCGTCTTGTAATTTCTGTAGGCAACATTTGCCACAGCCATCACAAATTGACTCCCATTCGACTGGAGACATTTTCTCCAGCGGAGTGGTTTTCCAAAAAGGCTCATAACGCTTTGCAATCATTCTCTAAATCCACGCAGTTAGTAAACAGCTTCTGTCGGTGTTTTATACAAATCCAACAAATACTCGTCTTTCGCTGGTGGTAATTGCAAATAAAAGCCTTTTTCACGAATGCCTTTGGTCACATTCTCTGGCGTAGCTCGAGCCAACTTACTTTCATTGGTCAATAGCATAGTCATCGCACTGATGCCTTTACCAAATCGAGTCATTAACTCTTCAGGGATTTCTTTCAATCCCTTGCTTTTTTCCACATACAAGTACATTCCATCATGCTTGCTAGAACGAAATACTTCTACGATTAAATGCTGTTTCATAGTTTACCCTTGGCGCTATAAGGCCATTTTAGGACTTTTAAATTTTTCTATTTTTTAAACCTATTCAATATAGGATCAACAATCACATCACGACGCCAGCCAGTCATTGCAGGATTCTGCAAATCAATCTCAGTACCATCGTACAAATGACGCACTAATGGATCCAACAGCTTACGCTTCATCATAGCTTCCGGTGCAATATTCAACATCTCAGCTTTATCACGAATAAACGCTTTAATTGCTTTCGTTAAATCACCAGCCTGAGATGGTAAAGGGATTTCCAACGGCAATTGATATTCATCCGGTGACAATTCATTCACCAAAGCGACATTTTGCAAAATAACTTCACCATACAAACGGTGCTGACGACCGGTTAACTCTTCAGCCTCAGAAACCGCTTTATGATGTGTCGGCAAGGTTTTCGCCAATGACCAAAGAGTTCGATCTTTTAATATCTGCCCTTTAGGCACGTCTTCTTTACGAGCTTGCCCATCACGCCAAATAAACAGCAAACGCAATAAAGTTAAACCAGCAGGCGTCAAACGCCACGCGGTTTTAATTCCATCCCAATTCTGTTCTGGATCAGAATTCATCTGGTACTGCCATTTTAATGAATCACAATCTTCCATTACCCATCCAAGCATATTTTTCGCTTCTAAACGGGCAATCTGCATTGGATAGACTTTTGCCAAATACACCACATCAAGCGCTGCATAACGCTTTTGCGCATCCGTTAAAGGACGCTGAACCCAGTCTGAACGGGTCTCATCTTTTGCTACTTCAATTTGCAAATACTCATGAATCAACTTCACATAGCTTAGCGACCATTGCGCGCTAGCATAGGCTTCACCAATTTGAGTATCGTAAAAAGGCGTAGGTAAAACACCTAGTAATCGATCAAAAACATCCAAATCTTCGGAACAAGCATGAAACACCTTCATCACCGAAGGGTCTACCATCAGGTTACGTAGAGGTTCCCATTCGTCGATGCTCAATGGATCAATCAGTACGGCTTTATCGCCTTCACTGATTTGAATGAGCCCCGTTATTGGAAAATAGGTTGTGCGACGAATGAATTCTGTGTCGACCGCAATTACCGGCAAATCGGCCCAATAATCACACCAGCTCGCCAGCGATTCATTATCCGCAACCCACACAATATTGAGAGCGTCATCATTCAGAGCACCATCTTGATCATTCATACTAGAGCTTCTTCCGTCCCTCTAGCGCTAAAGCCAGAGTGTTTCCATCAACGTATTCCAGTTCGCCACCCATAGGAACGCCATGAGCAATACGACTGACATTGATGTTCAATGTTTTTAATTTTTCAGCAATATAGTGACAAGTTGCCTCGCCTTCTACTGTTGAGTTAGTGGCAATAATCGCTTCTTCCACTTCATTATGCTGAACCAAAGCTTCTAAACGATCTAAGCCTAATTCTTCAGGACCAATGCCATCAATAGGTGACAAATGCCCTAGCAAAACAAAATAACGCCCAGAAAAGCTACCTGCAGATTCGATTGCAACGACGTCTGCAGGTGTTTCTACAATACATAAATGCTTTGCATCACGCTCAGGATCTTTGCAAATCCCGCACTCTGACTCTTCCGTCAAAGTACGGCAACTTGAACAACGTCCGACTTTGTCGAGCGCCTCGCGCAATGCATTTGCTAGTCTATCTGCCCCTTGATGATCACGTTCCAATAAATACAATGCCATCTTTTGCGCCGACCTTGGTCCAACGCCCGGTAAACAGCGTAATGATTCAATCAGTTCTTTAATTAAGGGACTAAACAAGGCTCGCTCCTAGAAAGGCATCTTGAAGCCAGGTGGCAAAGACATACCCGCTGTAGCAGCAGCCATTTTCTCTTTTTGAGTCACTTCGATATTACGAACAGCATCATTCACTGCTGCAGCGATCAAGTCTTCTAGCATTTCTTTGTCATCACCAAACAAAGAGTCATCAATAGAAACTCGTTTCACATCATGACGACCTGTCATTAGGATTTTAACTAGACCAGCACCCGCTTGGCCTTCTACTTCCATATTGGCAATTTCTTCCTGCGCTTTCTGCATGTTTTCTTGCATCTGCTGCGCCTGGCGCATCATGTTACCCATACCACCTTTAAACATAACTTTTGCTCTCCAATTTAAGCTTTAACTTTAACCGTATCGTAAACCAATTGTGCGCCCATCGTTGCCGACAAAGCTTGCACAACTGGATGTGAATTCAAATGTGTAATTGCCACTTGTAAGGCTTCTGCTCGCTTACTAGCGGCAAATTCTTCTGCGGTCACACCTGTGGTGTCTTCCACTGTATCTATAATCAAAGGCACCGTCATCGCAAAGAAATCACTCAGTGCACCTTGTATTTGTTCGTAACGTACTTGGTTCAACATATGCCCATATTCTAATGGCACTTCAAGGCGAACACCTTGGTCACTTGCATCCACCAAGCTAGAATTCATTAAAATATTTTGCACTAAACCTGTCAAAGGTAAACGCGGCGCCACCAGCCACCAAAGCTTCATGGTGAGTTCATTAAAATGACTCATCTCCGGCAATGGCATACCTAATGCAGGTTGAGCTATCGTATCCGGTACTTTTGAAAGTCGCGTGTCTGGTTCTGTGCTTTCTTCGACGACAGAGGATTCTATAGGTTCCGCACCTAAGGCATCGACCAAGTCTGCCGCAGGATTAAATGGGTCGACAATATCAGCAATGGCACGTTCTTCAGCTTCTTCTTCGTCCTCATCCTCATCACTTTCATCTAACAATTCTTCTGTGAATCTATCATCAGCAACAACAAAAGATTTAGGCTCATGTTCAGGCTTTCTAGCAGTCTCTACCTGTATGTCTGACTCTTGCCGAGCAGTTGGCTCTAACGCAATGCTGACGGTCTGCTGCTCTACATCAAGAGACTCTTCTAGCTCACTGTTTTCTACTGCTGTGATTTCAACATCTTCTTCAATATCGTGCTGAATAACCTCACTCTGAGCGCTTTCGCTTTCAACAGCGACCTGTTCAACAACATATTCTTCAGCAGCAGCTGGTTCCGGAGCATCTTCCCAAGGTGGATGTTCAGCAGGTGCCGTTGGCTGAGCAGACTCTTGCACAGGTTCTGGTTCAACCATTTGCTCAGCTGGCTTAATGACTACTGGCTCTTCTTGCTTAACGACTGGTGTTTTTTTTTCCGTCATCGGCTGCAACGGATACTCTGACTCTGCCGTTTGATGCATTGATTCATCAGGTGACGTTATTGGCACCGCTTCTGTTTGTACATTCATCACAGGCGGCGCATTATGGCTAACCACCATTGGCGGAGATGGACGGAAGGCAATCAACCTTAGCATCAACATTTCAAAACCCGCACGAGCAGAATGTGCCAAATGCAAATCCCGGCGACCAATTAATAAGCTCTGATACATGATTTGTATTTCTTCAGAACTCACACTGGCGGCGATGGCTTGAATACGAGCCAAATCCCCCAACTGATCCATTAATGCACCGGGCACTTGTTGTTCTATCGCCACACGATGCAATACATCTAATAAGCTGCCACATATAGCTGTAAAATCTGGCTGATAGTCAGCAAGTTGCTCTATACGAGTCAAGACTTGCGCTGCGTTTTTAGATGCCACACTTTCTAATAAATCTAATACTTGTGCTTGGTTCACCAAGCCCAGCATCGCGGTCACACCAGATTCCGAAATCGTACCATTACCAAAGGCAATTGCTTGATCCGTCAAGCTCAACGCATCACGCATACTGCCATTTGCTGCTTGGCCAATTTGCCATAGCGCAGGCTGATCAAAGTTGACTTCTTCGGTGGTAAGCACGGTTTGTAAATAATCCACCACTCGCTGCGGTGACATATTTTTGAGATTAAACTGCAGACAACGAGACAAAATCGTCACAGGAAGTTTCTGTGGATCGGTCGTTGCTAGCAAAAATTTGACGTGCGCTGGCGGCTCTTCAAGGGTTTTTAGTAACGCATTGAAGGAGTGAGTTGACAGCATGTGCACTTCGTCTATTAGATAGACTTTAAAACGACCACGAGTTGGTGCGTACTGCACATTTTCTAATAATTCGCGGGTATCTTCTACTTTGGTACGAGATGCCGCATCCACTTCGATCAGGTCAACAAAACGACCTTCAGCAATTTCTCGGCAACTATCACAAGTTCCACAAGGCTCAGGCGAAATGCCATTGGTTTCACAGTTCAAGCATTTAGCAAAAATACGCGCGATCGTGGTTTTACCGACACCGCGTGTTCCGGTAAATAAATAGGCGTGATGTAAACGCTGTTGGCGTAAAGCATTCACCAACGCTTGAAGTACATGGTCTTGCCCAGCCATTTCAAGGAAAGTCTGCGGGCGCCATTTACGTGCTAAAACTTGATAACTCATGATGGATTCTGGCTGATAAAAAGCGATTTTTTATTGTACGGCAGTACGAGCAATTTCGAAACCACTCTTAGCGCACGGGCAGCAGGTAATTAGAAGAAATAACAAAAAACTTCACTATAAAGATCAATGGCTTAAATTTACAACACTTTTTTGCCCAACCCATCACCTGAAAAGCCAAGTGATAGGTCAAAAAAAAGATCCAGTGATTAGTTCGCTTTCGCTTCGCGAACTTTACGTTGGCGCTCTTTTTCTAACGCTTTTTCAAGGCGATGTTTTTCAACCGCACTTAACACTTCCGCGCCGATGTGTTCTTCACCACGAGAACGAGCCAGCTGAACTTGGCGCTCACGCTCGATAAAACGCTGACGCTGCTCATCAGTGAATTTATCAACGCAATGCACGCAACTCACGCCTTGAATGTAATGCTCACTTTTCTTTTCTTCTTCAGTGATGGGCATACGACACGCATGGCATTGGTCGTATTCGCCTTTTTGTAGATCGTGATTTACAGAAACACGATTATCAAAAACAAAACACTCACCTTCCCACAGGGTTTCTTCTTTTGGCACTTCTTCCAAGTACTTCAAGATACCACCTTCAAGGTGATAAACCTCTTCGAAACCTTGTTCTAGCATGTAGGCAGTAGATTTTTCACAGCGAATCCCACCCGTACAGAACATGGCAACTTTTTTGTGTTTCGCAGGATCCATGTTTTCTTTTACGTAAGCAGGAAACTCACGGAAGGTATCCGTTTTTGGGTTTACTGCGTTTTTGAACGTACCAATTTGTACTTCGTAATCGTTACGGGTATCAACCAAAACCACATCAGGGTCAGAGATCAGCGCATTCCATTCGCTTGGTTTAACATAAGTACCAACCACACGCTTAGGATCGATACCTTCAACACCCATCGTAACGATTTCTTTTTTAAGCTTCACTTTAGTGCGATAGAACGGCATGTCTTCGTCATAAGACTCTTTGGATACAATTTTATCCAAACCTGGTTGCTGGTCTAACCAAGCCAACATAGCATCAATACCTTCACGAGAACCAGCAACTGTGCCGTTAATACCTTCACTGGCAAGCAACAAAGTGCCGCGAATACCGTTATCTTCTAGTGTTTTCTGAAGCGGTTCACGAAGGGATTCAAAATGAGGCAGTTCGACAAATTTATAAAGGGCACACACGACGACTTTAGACATAACATTCTCCTATGCGATCTGGAACGTAAAACCAGAGCAATTAAACAAGGCGAGTATTATAGAGAATTATTGATCTGGATCAAGCGTAGAGCCTGTGGTGTTATTCACACGGAACCAGCCCGCAATACTATGTCGAGTTCGTTTCGCCACCATCACCTCATGATAAAAACATTCACTCAGAAACACGGCCAAACGACCTTTTTTCGGAAAAAAACGCCCTACTTCGACAGAAGGATCATTTTCATCATAAATAACCAGTTCGCCGCCATCACCATCCTGCCAATCTTCGTTTAAATACAAAACAGTAGATAAAATACGATTACTCTCGCCTTTGAAAGCATCGATGTGTTTTTCATAAAATGCACCCTCCTCGTAGCGAGCAAAGTGCGCCTCGTAATCAAACAAACCAAGAAATAAACGGCGATTCAGGGCAACACGTAAATCAGCCATCATTTTTAAGAAATCCCTACGGACGGGGTTATCCGGATCTATCCACTGAATATAATCACGGCGAGCATCTAATATAATTTGATGATCTTGTTTGCGCCCCACGCCAGCCTGCAACATCAAAGCGTTCTGTATGCTTTCAGCTTCATCCATCAAGGCTTGAGTGAAATCTGTTGAAAAAAAGTTATCCTGAACACTCCAGCCTTTTGTCTGTAGATCCGTTAACAGATTAGAGAATGGTTCCTCTCGGCTGAAAGCAGGAATAGAATTTTCAACATACAGGCGTTTAGCTGGCTGGACTTCGGTAGACATAGATAGATTCGTCACTTATAAAAAAGATCACTTACAAAAAGGCAAAATAACTACAGCAGCTATGATACTGTAGCCCAACATACAAGACATCAAAATTTCGCCGCATAGACTTAAAACACCATGACCCAAACTTTTCAATTACGAGATTATCAAATTCAAGCTGTAGAGGCATCCTTGGATCACTTTCGTAGTAGTAATGACCCTGCCGTTATTGTGCTCCCCACAGGCGCCGGCAAAAGCTTGGTAATTGCTGAACTTAGTCGACTTGCCAAAGGTAGAGTTGTTTGTCTGGCGCACGTGAAAGAATTAGTTGAACAAAACCACGCCAAGTTTCTAGCAACAGGGTCCTCAGCAGGGATTTTTTCTGCTGGCTTAAGCCAAAAGACCAGCACAGAGAAGACCACCTTCGCCAGTATTCAATCACTTTCCGCAAGCTTTGTTGATTTTAACGAGCCAGTCAGCTTAATCATCATCGATGAATGCCATCGCGTTGGTATGGAAGAAAGCGGCCAGTACAACAAAACCATCGAGCATTTTCGAGCCTTAAATCCAAAAGTCAAAATTCTCGGCTTAACCGCCACGCCCTATCGTTTAGGCAGCGGCTGGATCTACCAAAATCATTACCATGGCTACACGCGAGCCTGTACAAATTCGTTATTCAAGAAATGCATTTTTGAGCTACCGCTACAACACATGGTCAAAAAAGGCTATTTAACCCCGCCAATTCATTACGATGCAGCTATTGCTCATTATGATTTCAGCTTACTAACCGAAAGTTTAGATGGCGAGCAAAATACAGACGACATCGCACTGAACGAGCTCATCCATAAACATCCTCGGGTGACCAAAGCCGTTACTGAGCAAATATTGCAGCTTAGCCAAGATCGCCAAGGCGTGATGATTTTTGCCGCCACTATCGATCATGCAAAAGAAATCGCCAGTTACTTGCCCGCCGATAAAACCGCACTAATAACCGGCAAAACCAAACTCAAACAACGAGATTCATTGATCGCAGCGTTTAAAGCCAAAGAGATTAAATACCTCGTTAATGTTTCAGTACTAACCACAGGATTTGACGCACCGCATGTGGACGTCATTGCTATATTACGCCCAACCCAATCGATCAGTTTATTTCAGCAAATCGTTGGTCGTGGTTTGCGTTTATGTCCTGGCAAAAAAGACTGCTTAGTCTTGGATTATACGAATAACGGCTACAATATCTTTCAGCCAGAAATTGGTGAAAAACGCCCAACTCAAGATTCTGTCGCCGTACAAATTCATTGCCCAGCCTGTGACTTCGCCAATACTTTTTGGGGAAGAAAAGATGCCGAAGGTAACATTCTTGAGCATTTTGGGCGCCGTTGTCATGGCCTACTGGAAAACGAACAAGGTGAAGAGCAACAATGCAGCTATCGCTTTCGCTTTAAACGCTGCCCTTATTGTAATGAAGAAAATGATATCGCCGCACGACAATGCCAGCATTGTGCAGAGAAGCTTATCGATCCAGATGATTTACTAAGAAGTGCGCTCAACCTAAAAAACAACAAAGTGCTACGCTGCTCAGGCATTACACCAGAACTAAATATAAAAGAAAAAAGTATCAAGATTATTTATCACGATGAGGACGGATTGACACTATCAGAGACATTCCGCTTTAATTTCAAGAAATCACGACAGACGTTTAATGATTTGTTTGCGCGCAGAATAGCTAATGGCAGCCAATCGATTCAGTTCGATAAAATTGAAGAAATAGAACGTTTTTTACCTTACCTTCCAACACCCGATTTCGTCATCGCTAAGAAGCAAAAACAACACTGGCAAGTCACAGAGCGATTATTCGACTACCAAGGCCCGTATAGAAAAGCCAACGAACTTGGTTAATCTCATCAACCTTTGTTTTTTAACGCATTACGATAAGAAACTTCAAACGGAAGATTCATACGCTTCAGATGATCGATCGCAACTTGCCCAAGAACACCTTTTGGCACCCCAGTGAGCAAAACGAACCAATAGTTAGAAATCATATTTTCCGCAAAAATACTGGCCGTTTTATCGTCTACGCCCACTTGCTTAAAACGCCTAATAATACCTTCTGAAATTACGGCCATTTGATTAGTGTGAAAGCCACCTTTTGCCAAGCTATCCAACAATACTTGGCGAGTAAACTCTGCGTACGCATCATAAAACTCAAACAGCACTTGTGCCATTTGCAAAAGGTAATCAATTGGGGACGCGCTGGCTTTTTGAGAAGCGACAGCAGCACGAAGGGCCACATCCATTTCATCAAAGAAGATATCTTTTACTAGAGAGAGTTTATCAGGAAAATGAACAAATAAGGTTCCAACAGCAATGCCAGCCTTATCACTTAAAAAACGGGTGCTGGTTGCTTCAATACCTTGAGCCAGAAAAGCTTGCTTAGCAATGGTTTTGATTTTAGATCGTGTATTGGCTTTTTGTTGCTGACGAAGACTCACCTTAACATTCCCCTAAGTAAGATATTAAGAGAGTTTAGCGTGTCTAATTTTCAAAGACGAGTGTAATTTAATACATGAAACATTAACGCATAGAACTTAGATTAGGCATAGATGATCGACTTAAAGACTCAGAAAGATCTGCCATAAAGGACACAATTCGCTCGGCATTCACTCCAAAGTCACCTGTTCCCACTCTTGAGCATGATCGCATATCAATACGAACTTTATCTGGATCAACTTGCGTGACACGAATCACCACATCGTCACGGAAACCAAAAATGGGAGTCCTTGCCGTTGCCTCTAAGATCCCTGCACCAGAATATGTTGCCACCACATCCCAGCCACGTTCTTCAACCAACGCGGTTATAGCTGAATACACTGCGGTTTTGTTTTTTGTAGAAAATAGAGGCTGAACATCAGGATAATACTTACGCTGAATAGGAGCCCATTCACTGTTATAACGTAGGTCATTTTCTTGAGATTTTCGGATGAAGTTAACGTTTAGGAAAGCGGGAGGGACATCTGTGTCAGTCGTAATATCATTTATGTCAGGTAATCCAGAGCGCTGCAGATAAAAACCAATCCACATAAGGCTATACACTAACGACACGATCAGCACTAAAAAGAAAAATCTCTGACACACTATATTTTTTTCTTTCCGACAAATACCTAGTGACATAGCAGCAAGCAGGGATAAAACTAAAGAGGCAAACACGCTTTTGCGAAGCATTGAAAAGCCCGTTATTGGCTCAAAAATCCCAACTCGAACACCGGCAATAGATATAAACGCTATACACCCTACTAACATGAGAAGAACGTATAAAACCGGAGAGATATAACGACTCATAGACAACTCATAGCGAAAAAATAATATCTCACACCTTATCGCGACTTGAAGACAACGAACAGGAGCAAAAAGCCTGTTTCAACGCATTCCTTTGTATTTGCATATTTTGTGTAAGGTTTTCCGCAAGACATCTTGAAGAAGAGACGTTTTTGTTAACAATTTGAAACATTTAACTCATATTAGCTCTTACTTTGAGCGCTCCATTAAATTATGAAAAATTAACAAGCCTCCCTCCTCACTCTAGACTTTTTAAACAAAAAGCTGATAATGGCGCCGTTAAAAACAGAGCATAAATCACATGAAGGCTACGCCAAATAAACACTGTGTCGATACATTGCGTGAGCAGTGTAGAGCAGGCTCGATGAGACCCTTCACCGCGAGAGGCTCTAATGCCATTCGTTGCCCTCATTGCCTAATGGCGGAATTTGCCTGCTTTTGTCATTTAAGAGAAAACCAAACATCTCCTATAGAATTTATTCTGCTTTTCCATCGTGATGAAATCCACAAACCCACCAACAGTGGCAGACTTATCGCAGATTTATATCCAAATGACACTCAAGCCTATTTATGGAGCAGAACCGAGCCACAACAGGCGTTGCTAGATCACATAAAAAGCAAACAAGGGAATTGCACGATATTATTCCCAAACACAGAAACTGCTCAGGCACAGAAAAGACAAACAAGAAGCACTACCCCATCAAGTAATAAAGGCGATGAAAAGCACACTTTTATTATCTTGGATGGGACATGGAAGCAGGCTAGTAAAATGTTTCATCAAAGTGAGTGGTTAAAAGACATTCCTCACTTTGAGATAAACAGCGAAGCGCAGCGCTCTTTTCTTGTTAGACACTCAAGCCATCAAATGCAATTTGCCACGGCTGAAGTTACCGCCATGCTATTCGACGCACTAGGACATAGAGAACACAGTCAACAGCTACTTAGCTACTACCAAGCGTTCAACGAGCATTGCTTGATCAGTCGAAAACGTGGCAACAACGAGTACTTGTGAAAGATAATTACAGAAAAAGAAAACCTGCCAAAACAACGAAATATATAAATCTACTAATTAAGATTCTCTAAATAGTAAATTCACCCAGCCATTAGAATGAAACTGCATTGCTTGTTTCTTCTTTTTACCAACCAAAACAGGCCCATTATCTAAAAATAAAAAGGCTTTCCAAGTGCGTTTAAAAACACCCCAAGGAAGTTCAAAAACCAATTCGTTATGACAGCAAAAAAACACCGTTGTATCATCTCCCCAAGCAGAAAAATGCGCCAAAATCCCCTCTGGCAATGTTGCTTGATCGCTATCCCATGCTTTCTCCCACTGTAGCTTGCCATCTGGGGCTTGGGCGCTGGTTTTCTTTAACCAATCTCGATCCGAAAAATGATCCGGATGTATTTGCTCATTACTAATGTAATCACGCCAAATCTGGCCTGCACGCAGCTCACTTAAAAAGCGAATTTCTTGCAAGTCTTCTGGCTCAACTTTTGGATCATTTCGTTTAAAAATCCAACTCTTTGAAAACTGTTCTAACGATTGATACAAGGAGGTTTCCTTAAATGTGTTCTTATCTAATAGACATAAAAAATGATGAAAAAAACTAACCTAACAAGTGAAAAAGGATCGTTTGTTCAATCGGTCAAGCTTCACTAGTATTATCATTGTTGTAATAAAACAACATTTCTTAATTAACAAATCAGGAGAATACTATGGACTCTCAACAACAATACGAAGCACTTTTAGCAAAATGGGGCTACGCAGATACTACAGTTGAAGACCACGCTCGCCGCCAAAGACGTGCTCGCCGTGTTAAAGCAGTTGTTACTTTCTTTAAAGCTACTGTAAAAGCAATCAAAAAAGTAAGCACTCGCCCTCAGCAACTTGGTCAAGCAAGCAACTAAGCTCCACAAGAATAAGCCCATAATAATTGGGTGTTAGTGTATCGTAAATAGATCTTTTTAAGGGGAGAAAAATAATAAAACCCCCTCCCTTCCTTAACACCCCCCAAATTCGTTATCATCAATACTCATTCACAACAAAATATCTTCTTTATGACTTACTCTTACAAAGCAATAATCTTTGATTGCGATGGTGTCATTGTCGACACAGAAAACATATCCAATACTATTTTAAAATCCATGCTAAGCGAGTGCGGCCTAGAACTCGACGACGAGACTTTGCACGCAAAATTCACCGGATTCACCAACAAAGAAAACCTCATCAATGCCGAAAAATTACTTGGCAAGCCATTACCAACGAACTTTGATGAAGATTATAGACAGCGCTTTCATGCCATTATCGAAGCGGATTTAGAACCTATTTCTGGTGTGTTAGATTTACTCAGTAAAATAACAACCCCCATTGCCATGGCGACCAATGCACGACGTCAAGAAATGAACTTCAAATTAGACAAAATTCAATTGTCTGAGCGATTCGCTACCCGTTTCTGTGTCGAAGATGTGGAAAATGGCAAACCAGCGCCAGATCTTTACCTAAAAGCAGCTCAAGCACTAAATGTCGATCCAAAAGATTGCTTAGTAATTGAAGATTCCATTGCAGGAATTACGGCAGGACGAGCTGCTGGAATGAGAGTGCTCGCTTTTAGCGAAACCCTTGATGAGAAAATGCAATCTGCCGCAGGTGCGACTGAATGCTTTAAAACCATGAAAGAACTAGAAGGCTTGTTAGGTCTTTAACAAACCTTCTAACGTTCATTCAAGTTAGTTCAACTTGTCTAACAAAAAATCAGTTAGACATTGCCTGCAATTGTTTGAGCAGACTCTTCGGCAAGTCTTTAATAGTAAGCGTGCCAGAGTCTGCATCAAATACGATCGATTCCGCTAACAGTTCGCTATCAAAACTAATCGTCAAAGCACGAGAACTGCCGGACAAACGCGTCAATTTTTTTAGTGCGGCTTTCTCGACGAAAATTTCTTTTTCCATCTTGAAGCTATCAGAATCAGCAATTTCTAAAAACTTATTCGCCTGTTCAACAGAAAATCGAGACTCAACCTGAGAAGCAATCTCTTTAATCGCCAAAGGTTCGCGGTCTTGCGCTTTCGCCTGACAATGCTCAGACACCACTTTCTTAAATTCATTAGCCTGTTTAGAAGGAAAACCTTCCGACTGACAAAACGCCGCCGTCAAATCCACCAGCTTACGCGTTTCTTTTGCCGCAACTTTAGGTTCATCACAACCAATAAACTGAGTAAAATACTCACTCTCGAATTTTGGCGCACGACCAAAACGAAACGAAATATAACGACCTTCATCGCCAGCTTGCCATGCTGTCAAATTGATACGCAACGACATATGAAGTTTTTCCATCTCAATCTGCTCAATTTGAGACAAACTAAGATCAGCACCAAGACCGATGCCTTTTTTGCGTTTCAACATCACTATGTACAAGAAATGCGTATCGTGAAGCTCGTAATGGTTAAACCACAACAAACCTCCTTCCGCTTCTTCAACAGGCTCTAAATACTTTAGATATTCCGCTGCACACTCTTTGGTAAATCCCGCAAAATCCACAAAGGTATCGTTTTTAAAATGCTTAAACAGCAAAGCGGGTAATTGGGCACCCTCCTCACTTCCCTGAGGGTTAACAAAACGTCCAGTATTCATACCAGAACGATTAAATAGATTCGTTACCTGTGCAGACAGCGCTTCGGCTTGCCCATCAACTGGGTTTTCATTTGGACGCGCAATAAGTATCGCTTTACGCTCGCCTTCATGCTTTTGAATCTCGTGCACAATTAAGTTGCTAATAGACACCAGCTACCTCTTACGTTTAATATGGATGATTACGGTCATTTTTTAACCCATCGACTTACTAAAGGATCTTTTCAAACCCAAACGCTATGATAAAACCAAAAACCACGAAAAGAGACACACGTAAAGAACTTGAGTCTCTGGTAGATCAATTTATCAAGAAAAACGGAACGATCCAGCAAGTCGACATGGGTGAATCCGGTTTAGTTGATGGCAAGTATAACACGAGCCACATAGGCTTTAACGAGCCAAAACAGGATCGCACGCCATTAAATCACGTTGTTGCCGCTATTCAACAACGAAAACACAGCAAATCCCCTCCACCAGCACCAACCAAAAAGCGCCCTAAGAAAAAAATCATCTATGATGACTTCGGCGACCCTCTTCGTTGGGTCTGGGAAGAATAACAAGACTTACCACTCCAATTAAAAAGGAGTCTTCTGTCTATTGTTTTGAAATGCCAAGCTGATACTGCAATAATACTCCCGAATATTTTCACCAAAATAGGGAGTGATCATGTCTATTCGATACCTACATGCCATGATAAGAACAGATAAACCAGAAGAAAGTCATACCTTCTATACTGAAGGCCTAGGCCTCATTCAAACAAGACGTATGGACAGTGAGAAAGGTCAATTTTCGCTTATCTACTACGCTACTGAGCAAGGTGCGCCAGAAGTAGAACTAACTCATAACTGGAGTGATCGCACTTACACTGGCGGCGACCAATTCGGCCATCTAGCCTTTGAAGTAGACAACGTTTACCAAGTATGTGAAAAGCTACAATCTATGGGAGTAACCATTTTACGACCACCTCGCGATGGGCATATGGCTTTTATTAAAGATCCCAATGGCATTTCGATCGAATTGTTGCAAAAAGATGGCTCCCTTGAAAGCGCTGAACCATGGGCATCCATGGAAAATACCGGTAGCTGGTAATTACATAAGTTTACAAAAAAAGCGATTTATTAAACAACGCTACAAAAATACGATAGTCTTATTGCCTTGTATTTCTTAAGCTAACAGAATCGTAGAACTTAAAGGGTAGCAATAGCGCCATGAAGACTCTCATTAAAACCATCGCACTAACAGGAACATTACTGGTTTACGGGCATCTATCTGCTGCCGAAAGCCTATATGCTTCCAATGTACAGTCTCGATTGGCTGATGCAGATCGAGATGGCGTTATTGATGCTCGAGACCTTTGCCCAGGAACCACGGAAGGCGCAGCTGTAGATAACTATGGCTGCCCCAACCAAACGACCAAACTACTCTCAGTAGAACTAAACATTCTATTTGATACAGGTAAAGCTGATATTAAACAGCGCTTTTATTCTGAGCTGAAAGATCTTGCTAAGTTTTTAAAAGAACACCCAGCAAGCACAGTGGTCATTGAAGGCCACACCGACAGCCAAGGTTCAGCAGAGCTAAACCAAGAGTTATCTCAACAACGCGCCTCCGCTATTGCTGATGTGCTAGTAGACAGCTTTAGAATCCAAGCAGACCGTGTAAAAGGTATAGGTTATGGCGCAACCCGACCTATCGCTGACAACGACACAGAAGACGGTAGAAAACTAAACCGCCGAGTTGTGGCGGAAGTCTTCGCCAAACAGCAGTTTGCCAACGAACGCTGGACAATCTACAGCGTAGACAAAAATGGCAGCACCGCGCTAAACAAGAGAAACTAAGCGCTTAGCAAATAGAACCCCCGAAAAGCCAGTCATGATAAATGACTGGCTTTTTTTTGGTTTAAAAGAAGTTGGGAACATCCTAATTTGTAAAGCCAAGCGCATCAGAGTTAACTTGCAGACTTACCTTTAACAAAACCTTAAATACTGACCAAATAAGTATTGGTCAGTATTTATTGACCAAAATGGCTTTGGTCAATAAATTATGCTTTGATACCTTATGTGAAAAGCCGTTAGGTTAGGTTTACGATGAAAGAGGAGTATTCGACAACGCAGCTTTGCTCATCGCTCTCACTTATTTAATGATGCTCAAACCTACGTCTATCATCATCGGAGAGATTCTGTCTAAATGGTCAGCGGACTTGGAAGTCGATGTGTGTGATTCGCAAAACAAGAAAGCACAATCCTTACCGAATGCAGGCCAGTATTTGGGCTACCTTGAACGCGTCTTAGTGCTGACCTTTATACTAAACGGCCAATACACCGCAGTTGGTTTTGTACTCGCCGCGAAATCCATCTTTCGCATGGGGGATTTACGTGAAGCTCACGATAGAAAGTTCACCGAATACGTCATGCTTGGCTCACTGTTTTCGGTGAGCATTGCCTTATTTACCGGCTTTGTGGTGGCAAAGCTGTTGCCCTAAATTGATTCGTTCTACTTCTCAATAAAAAATGGCTTAGTGCCTTGGTACTAAGCCATTTTTGTTACTGCTCTATTTATTAATCTACTCGATTAAAACCCCATTTACTTAATTAAGTAGCGAAGGATTCTTAATCCATTTAACCAATGTAAAGCTACAACACAAGATGATCAAAGTCGCTGGCAAACCACCTAGGTTAGACAGTGATTTCACACCAGCCACACCGACGGTGCTGACCATAATCCAAGCCACCAAACCGATGATGGCTCCCCATAGCACTTTAATTGGCAAGCCTGTTCCTTCTTGTGAATCGGCATTGAAGTTTTTCACACACAAATCACCAATCGCATCGGTACTGGAATCGGCCGCCGTGACATAGGAAATAAACGCAATGAACACCAACACCAATGAAGTAATAGAGCTAAGCGGTAACTCACCAAAAATATGGTAAAGCAACTGTTCAATGCCACCATCGTTCAATATGGCGTACAAACCACCATTACTGGCTTGGTCCATAAAGATCGCCGCACCAGAGAACACAGAGATCCATAACAAGACAAACAAGCTAGGGAAAATAACGTTTACTTGGATAAACTCACGCACAGTATAACCACGGGCAATTTTCCCTAAAAACATCGCGGTAATAGGCGCCCAAGCAAACCAAACAGCCCAGTAAAATACACTCCACCACTGTGGCCATGGGTCACTAGCGGCTTGCCCCGTGAACAGACTGAGGCGGAAGAAGTTTTGCAAGAAAGCACCAAAGCCTTCCACTCCAATACCCAGCATATACAGGGTTGGGCCGAAGATCAGAGTGAACACAAACAAAGCAATCAACAACCAAAAGTTAACCATGGACAAACGCGCAATGCCCTTGATCAAACCGCTTGCTGCAGACAGCACAAAGGTCAATACAATCACCGCGATAATAATACCCAGTGTCAGCGCATTACGCTCAACTGGCAGATACTGACTGACACCACCTAATAAAGTTAACGCGCCTGTTCCTAATGATGATGCCATACCCACCACTAACGAATACAACGCCAAGGCATCGATCACACTACCCATACGTCCGGTCACATATTTGCCAAATACTGGGCGCAAGGAACTACTGATGGAGTATGGAAGTTTTAGGTTATGAAACACCAAGGCAAAGATTAACGCAGGCACGGCATAAATGGCGTAAGGCGTTGGCCCCCAATGCAAGAACATGGCCGAAAAAGCAAACAACACAGCGTTCGGGCTATTCGCTTCAATGCCCCAGCTTTCTGGTGGTGAATACAAATGATAAAGCGGCTCGGCCGTCGTCCAAAACAGCACCCCCACAGCCAAGGTGGTACATAGCACAATCATAAACCAACGAGCTTTACTGAGCTTCGGGGTGGCATTTTCACCACCTATTTTGATATTGCCCAATTTTGAAAAGTAAGTAATAGCGATCAACACCAGCAGATAGAAACTACCCAAGCTAAACAGCCAAGAAAAGTGTGACAACACGAAGTTATTGGCTACTTTGGTGTATTGCGTGAAAAGTGCCAAGTCCACCAAACTGAATATTAACGCACCGACCAAAATGATAAAGGTTGGAAAAAAGACCAAAGGTCGTAATGATTTAAACATGTAATATCCTCACAGAAATAATCGGTTAAACACCTATTCGTTTGATGGTTTCCTCAAACTCTTTGCTGAAAATTAGCTCCCCATCATGAAACGCTTCCCAAGTACTGGTGATGTAAAAATGCCCATGATCACAACGCATGTGATATAGGCCTTTTAACCCTGTCCACCAGCCTTCGCGCCCCATTGTCAGGTCAAATATCAGCTTGGATTCTGCCGTGAGTGGATCGTCTGGATGAATGGTCTGCCACTGACTCATCGCCATATCAATCATGCTTTCACAAGAATTGTAATATTGGCGGCCGAAGTCATCATGGGTTTCTAACGTAACCAGACCTGTTTTGTAATCATGATGTACCACGCGCTCACTATTGCTAGGACGTAAGGTCTCACCATCGATAGCAACTGGCTTATCCAATGCTGGCGGTTCAACTTCTGTTACCAAGTCAGCTCTATGAGGCACCTCGATACTGCTCAATGCGGACTCTAAGGTGATCGTGGCATGATCAGCCGATGGCCAAATCAACGGCCAACAAGCCGTAGATACAGAAATACGTATGCGATGCCCTGCTGGAACTTTATAAGCGACATGGGTAATGGGCACTTGCACTTGGTACAACTGACCGATGGCCAATGGCTCAACAAATTCGTGGCTGTCGCGATGGGTTAGGTTCAACACACCCACACTGATGCGTGTTACAGCGCCATCTGGATGCACATCACACACTCGCACAGCAAGATTTGCCGTTGGCTTGTCGCTACGAATCGCCAAATTCGCCATCACTTGGCCTGCAATGGCTAAATCTTCTTCCAAAGGCAAGGTATCGAAACAAAGTGAACCAGCATCATCAGCACGCTGATCCGCAGGCTGTTCCATCTCCAGACGAATCCCGACACACAAACGCCCGCCATTTAAGCCAACAGTTTGAGGTGAACGGATTTTCTGTGTAATAGCATTGTCTTGTTGTGTTTCAAGCAGTTGTCCATTCGAAGGGAAGAAGGTTTTCCATTGCGTTTGTGGCGAAGGCCAAACTGGCTCTGAAATCCATTGTCCAGGACGATGGTCATAATCTGACTGAGGACGCACACTGTCTTGCATGTAATAAGTGAGTTCAGGCTCATCGTCAATGCCGTTTTCAATGCCTTTTAGCCAGCGATCCCACCAACGCACAGACTCTTTGACATAATCCATCTTAGGATTTGGATAAGCTATGTTAGGGTATTTGTGCGCCCAAGGCCCAACTAGCCCCTTGCGAGGAACATCAAGATTTTCCAGTAGGCTGAATACAGTATTGCGATAATTGTCTGCCCATCCGCTCATCGCATAAACAGGGATCTTAATATCACTGTAGTTTTCGCATACTGAACCGTGCTTCCAATAGTCATTACGCACTTGCTCAGTTAGCCAAGGTTTCGCTAAGAATGGCATTTGGTGCAAACGGTCCAACCATTGCTCTTTCCAATCTTCGCCCACTAACTTAGCATCTGGCGCTCGGCCTTGAGCATACGCCCAGAAGAATGATGCCCAATCGAGGTTATCATTCAGCAGACAGCCGCCCATGTAGTGAACATCTGTGGTATAACGATCGTCGGTAGAACACTGTGTGATGATAGCCTTTAATGCAGGGGGATTCAGTGCGGCAACTTGCAGTGAATTAAACCCGCCCCAAGAAATACCTACCATGCCTACGCTGCCACTACACCAAGGCTGTTTCGCCAGCCAAGCAATAATATCGAAACCGTCTTGTAACTCTTGCTCGGTGTATTCGTCGGTGGTGTGCCCTTCTGACTCACCACAGCCACGAAGATCGACTCGAATACAGGCGTAACCTTGCACAGCGGTTTGCGCCATGGTTATTTCGTCTCGAACTATCGTGCCGTCATTTTTGCGATACGGCAAAAACTCCAAAATAGCGGGAACAGGCTTGTCATCGGCATCGCTTGGCAACCAAGCACGATAGGCAAGCTTAGTGCCATCGGGTAATGGCAACATAGCATGATGTATGTGTTTGACGTTTTGCATAATATCCTTTCGTTATATTTGTGTTTTATATCCATATTAGGAAGCTTGAATTGTAAGTAAAACGCTATTTTGTTAGGCTCACTTGAACTAAAAGTTCAGGATAGATGTTTACATGCCGATCAATAACCGAACCATTCCCTCTTTAAGCAGTCTTATTTTGTTTGAGGCATCGGCTCGCCTTGGCACGCTAACCAGCGCCGCTAATGAACTTTGTGTATCACCCACCGCGGTAAGCAAACAAATAAAGCAGCTAGAAGCGTTCCTTAATATCAAGTTATTTATTCGTAAAAAAACTGGCCTCGAATTGACAAAAAAAGGACAAAATTATTTAGAAACAGTTAGACAAACTCTGACTGTCTTGGCTGAAGAGTCACAAAAAATGGATGATAAAGTGTCTCCTCTACCCCTTAATTTAGAAATTGGCGCGTGCTTCAGCCACTTCTGGCTCATTCCTCATTTAGATCATTTTCGCGATAAATACCCAGACATCATGCTCAATATAAGCATCAATAATGAGCGTAATATGAGTTCAGTTAACAGCAACGAATACGATGTGGCGTTTTATTATGCATCGTTAAAGACTTCCTATAAGAACAATTTCTTACTCTTCAACGAGCGAATGCTATTAGTGTGTAGCCCAGGCTTTTTGGCAAAACGTCCTGATAGTGTCGACCTAAAAAACATCTGGCAACAACCTCTTCTTGGTCTTAAAGATGCCCCCGACTTCTGGGAAAACTGGCGCACATGGGCCGCGCACTCAGGAATAGACTATCAAGAACCATTGAATGAGATACAAATGGAAGATCAAATTGCTGTCGTTCATGCCGCACAAAATGGCCTGGGAATTGCGCTCGCTTGGGATTGGCATGTCGAAGACTTAATAGCAGAAGGGAGTCTAATCGCCCTCACCCCTATAATAGAATGTAACAACAACGCATTTTTTCTCACTCGTACAGAAAACGCCAATCAATACAGTTCAGAATGTTTTATTGATTGGGTTATGGAGTTGGTTGCAAACCAAAGACAAGCGTCTCAAACATAACGATTTAAATTCTGCTACTCTTAACCGTCCCCCACCAACTACACTCAACCTTAAGCCTCTCTATTATTTAAAGACGATGACTTTTTCAATTTGTTACACTGTCGGAAATAACACCAAATAAGAGAGAGTTTTATGGCTAGTATTGGTTTTTTGGGTTTAGGCATCATGGGCAAAGCCATGGCAGCCAATTTAATAAAAGCGGGATTTGATGTCACAGTGTGGAACCGCAATACCGACAAATGCGCTGAGTTAGTGGCATTGGGAGCTCGCCAAGGCTCGACGCCGAAAGACATTGCTGCTAATTGCGATATTACCTTTGCGATGGTTTCTGATCCTGATGCGGCGTTAGCGCTTTGCCAAGGCTCTGACGGCGTTGCTGCAGGAATTGGCGCCGGTCGAGGTTATGTTGATATGTCGACTGTAGACGACACAACCTCTAAAACCATTGCTGGTTTAATCAGCCAAGCTGGCGGACGTTTTTTAGAAGCACCGGTTTCTGGTACGAAAAAGCCCGCTGAAGACGGTACTTTAATCATTCTAGCCGCTGGCAATCAATCCCTTTATGACGATGTTAAACCTGCGTTTGAGGTGATGGGTAAAATGTCACCGTATCTTGGCGATGTCGGCCAAGGCGCTAACATGAAGCTAGTCGTTAATATGATGATGGGCGGCATGCTGAGCATTTTCAGTGAAGGTATGTCTTTGGGACAAAAAGCTGGTTTAGATGGTCAGCAAATTTTAGACATAGTCGATGCTGGCGCCATGTCGAATCCGATGTTTAAAGGCAAAGGCGCCATGCTGCTGAATGAGAACTACAGCACCAGCTTTCCGCTAAAACATATGCAAAAAGACCTGCGCCTTGCCGTTGCCCTAGGCGATCAACTTGAGCAACCTTTGCCAAGCGCCGCAATTGCCAATGAAGCCTTTAAACAAGCAATAAAAGCGGGCTTTGCGGATGAAGACATTGCCGCGGTTTATAAAGTGATAAAGTAATGACTGTTTAAGGATAAGAGGGAGAGAAAAAGATAGGCATTCAAATGCCAGTCTTTCTTCCCTCTCCAATTTTTCTTTTCCTGATTAGAGAGCGGTAACCGAAAAATCAAGCAGTTAAAATATCAATACCTTTATCTCTCAATTCATTGAACGCACTTTCTGGCAGACCTGAGTCGGTGATAATGGTATCAATTCGCTCCATATCCAATGCATGAAAGGCGGCAATTTTCCCATATTTAGAGGTGTCGGAAACTAGACAGACAGTTTTCGATGATTTGGCAATAGCATGCTTAACAATGACTTTATCTTCATTCGGCGTAGATAGCCCTTTTAAATTCCAAGACGAGGTCGAGATAAAGGCGATATCAATGTTCATGCTTAATAAAAAATCAGCTACTTTTGATCCAACGGTAGACTGGTTCTGTCGGTCGATTTTTCCGCCTGTATGGTAAATATCGTTAGCCGAATTCGCCATTAAGTAAGCCGATATAGCAAAATCATTAGTAATAATGAGTAGGTCATTTCTTTGGGTTATTTGGTGAGCAATTTCTAACGTTGTGGTACCTGCATCAAGGTATATCGTCATATTTGGAGCAATGATACTCGATGCCAACTTGCCAATTTGCTCTTTCTCAGTGGCAAACTGGGTTATTTTAATATCATGCGAGAGCTCAATATGAATGTTTCTTGCTAGCTGCACACCTCCAGAAACTGAACTAACTTTGCCAATAGCCTCAAGTTTTTCAATGTCTCGGCGAATAGTCATATGAGACACATTAAATAAATCAACCAACTCTGAAATACTCACTACTTCTTGATTCTTTAATAATGTCAGGATCTTTCTTTGCCGCTCTACTGGAATCATCTTTCCGCCGTTCAATTCACAAAGTTACTTCCACTGCAGCTTAACAAAAAAAAACCGCCATGTGAATTTATGTGAAAAAGTATCGTTACAATCCATGAAAGCACTAGTTTTCACGCTATCCATCACTATAGCAACACAGCGCATAGACAAAAAACACAAAAACCTTTCAGGCTATATGTTAATTATTGTTGAAATATGTGAAATAAAGCGTTTTAATCATTCCTATCGATTATAAAATCACAAATCTGAACATAAACTAACAATAATTCAGTAGGTATTGTATGACAAATAAAGCGAAATCCGTTGGCGTGATCGGACTAGGCTCAATGGGCATGGGCGCGGCCAAGTCTTGTATTAACGCAGGATTAGACGTCTATGGTTTTGACTTAAACCCTAAGGCACTAGAAGAGCTAAACCTTGCCGGCGCTAAAGCAGTTGCCAGCAGTGCTTTAGATTTTGCCGATCAACTAGACGCCGTCTTGGTACTTGTCGTAAACGCGAAACAAGTTAACTCCGTATTATTTGATAGCGGTTTAGCGGCTGCACTAAAACCACAAACTGCTGTCATGGTATCCGCAACTATTTCCGCTGAAGATGCTAAAGCCATCCACCAAAAACTCTCTCAATACCAATTATTGATGCTTGATGCGCCCGTGTCTGGTGGTGCAGCGAAAGCGGCAACAGGCGACATGACTGTCATGGCATCCGGATCAGTAGAAGCCTTCGAGAAACTTCAGCCTGTCCTAGATGCGACAGCGGCTAAAGTCTACAACATTGGCGAAGAGATTGGCCTTGGTGCGACGGTTAAAATCATCCATCAACTGCTCGCTGGTGTACATATTGCTGCTGGTGCAGAAGCGATGGCGCTTGCTGCTCGTGCAAACATCCCGCTTGATCTTATGTATGACGTTGTCACAAATGCAGCGGGCAACTCTTGGATGTTTGAAAACCGCATGAAACATGTTGTCGATGGCGACTATTCACCTAAATCTATGGTGGATATTTTTGTTAAAGACTTAAACCTTGTTGCAGATACAGCCAAAGAATTGAAGTTCCCTCTTCCTTTATCTAGCACCGCTTTAAATATGTTCCTTTCTGCTAGTAACGCAGGTTTCGGCCAAGAAGATGACAGCGCGGTTATCAAGATCTTTGATGGCATCAATTTACCAGGCGTGGAGAAGTAATATGTTATTAGGTGTTATTGCTGACGACTTTACTGGTGCTACCGATATTGCAGGTTTTCTTGTTGAAAATGGCATGCGAACTATTCAAGTGAACGGTATCCCTTCGGCAAATATGGAGATAAATGCAGACGCAGTTGTTGTGAGTCTAAAGTCGCGCTCATGCCCGACCGAACAAGCGATTGAACAGTCTGTTGCGGCTCTGAAATGGCTTCAAGCACAAGGCTGTCAGCAATTCTATTTTAAATACTGCTCAACCTTTGATAGCACAGCTAAAGGTAACATCGGTCCAGTAACGGATGCGCTTCTGGATGTATTAGGCGAAGACTTTACTATTGTCTGCCCTGCCCTGCCAGTTAACGGACGCACTGTTTTTAACGGCCACCTTTTTGTACTTGGTCAATTGCTCAGTGAATCTGGTATGCGTAACCACCCAGTCACTCCAATGACTAATTCTAATCTTATGGATTTGATGGACGCGCAATCTAAAGGCAAAACAGGACTGATTAATTATCAAAGTATTGAGCAAGGCGCAGACGCCATTATTGGTGAATTCGCTGAGCTAAAAGCACAAGGAAAACGTTACGCCGTCGTTGATGCATTTACAGCGGAACACCTTAATGAGATAGGCAAAGCAGTTAGCTCATTGAAATTAGTAACTGGCGGTTCAGGGTTAGCTGCAGGTATTGCAAAAAACTGGGGTGAACATTTACAAGACCAAACCCAAGCAAAACAAGCAGGTCACCCAGCCAAAGCACCAACTGTCATATTTTCAGGCTCATGCTCTGTTATGACAAACAAGCAAGTTGAGCTTTATAAAGCCAAAGCGTCTTTCTTTGCCCTTGATATTGAGCAATGTATGAGCAATGAAAACTATGTCAACGAAGTGTTTGACTGGGTTATCAGCCATGCTAACGAATCATTGGCTCCTATCGTTTATGCCACGGCAGATGCTGAAAAACTCAAAACGATTCAACAGCAATACGGCGCAGAGGCGTCCAGCCAAGCAGTTGAAACTCTCTTTAGTATGTTGGCTATCAAGCTGCAAGATTCCGGCATACGTAATTTTATCGTTGCAGGTGGCGAGACATCAGGCGTTGTAACTCAAAGCCTAAAGGTCGATAGCTTTCACATCGGCCCTCAAATTGCCCCAGGGGTGCCATGGGTAAAAGCCATCAATCAAGATTTATCGCTTGCGCTTAAATCTGGCAATTTTGGCGATGAGAATTTTTTCACCACGGCTCAGGGGTACTTTTAATGAATGAAGCTGAATTGAGACAACAGATGGTCGACTTAGCTCGCTCAATGTTCGATCGTGGCTACGCAACAGGTGGTGCCGGTAATTTATCGTTGAAACTACCTAATGGTCATTTCTTAGCAACACCGACAGGTTCGTCTTTTGGTCGCTTAGTTGCAGAAGACCTGTCTGTCGTTGATAAAAACGGTAACCACCTATCTGGTAAACGACCTTCAAAAGAAGTGGCTTTTCATTTAGCCATTTATGAGAAAGATCCAAACTGCAACGCTATCGTGCATTTGCACTCTACTTATTTAACGGCACTTTCTTGTCTAGAGAATTTAGATCCTAGTAACGCCATCAAAGCATTTACGCCCTACTACGTGATGCGAGTCGGTGAGCTTCCGGTCGTCCCTTACTATCGCCCAGGCTCCCCACATATTGCTGAAGACCTTGCAAAACTGGCGGGCAAATATCGAGCGTTTTTGTTAGCTAATCATGGGCCAATCATCACTGGCAGCGATTTTTTAGACGCTGTTGATAATGCAGAAGAGCTAGAAGAAACCGCTAAATTGTTCTTTTTATTAGCAAACAAACCTACTCGTTATTTAACCGATGACGAAGTAACTGATCTAAAAGGGAGAGGCAAATAATGGCTAAATTTGCAGCAAATCTAACCATGTTATTTACCGATGTGCCGTTCTTAGAACGCTTTGATCGAGCACACAATGCGGGCTTTAAAGCCGTTGAATATCTATTTCCTTATGCTTTTGACGTCAATGTTTTAGCGTCTAAATTGGAGCAATATGGATTTGAACAGGCTTTGTTTAACATGCCTCCTGGCAACTGGGATGCAGGTGAACGTGGCTTTGCGGCTATTCCAGGTCGTGAAAAAGAATTCCAGCAAAGTGTAGAAACCGCTTTAATCTATGCAAAAGCGCTTAACTGCAAGAAAGTACATGCGATGTCTGGCATTGTTGATCAAAACTTCACCCGTGAAGAGCATATCAATACATTCGTAAATAACATTCGCTTTGCCGCAGACGAATTTGCTAAGCACGGTATCGAGCTCATGATTGAGCCACTGAATAGCCGCGATGTTCCTAACTATTTTATTGCCCATCAAAGAGAAGCTGCCGAGCTAATAAGACAAGTAGATCGACCAAACGTCAAACTACAGCTCGACATCTATCATGCTCAAATTATGGATGGTGATCTAACCCGTCTAATTCAAGATCTTGCCGATGTCACCGGTCATATTCAAATTGCTTCTGTCCCTAAAAGACATGAACCATCTGAAGGTGAAATCAACTATCCGCATTTATTCAACATATTGGACGAGTCTGGATATAAAGGCTGGATTGGCTGTGAATATAATCCAAAAAACACCACAGAAAGTGGCTTAGCTTGGGTCCAACCTTATTTATAAAAAAGTCAAAATAAAAAGTATAAGGATAAAAACATGAATATTGTCATTACTGGCGGAGCTGGTTTTTTAGGCACTGAACTATTAAAAAATTTATTGGAAAACTTCCCTACAATAAACAGTATTAAAATTGTTGATAGAGTTTCATTAAATCCAGATTTGATAACAAGTAACAAAATCCAATCTATTATTGCTGACATTACCGTTGCAGAAGAAGTTAAAAATATCATTGATAAAGAAACAACTCATGTTTTTCATCTTGCGGCAATCGTATCAAGTCATGCGGAAGAAGATTTTGAACTTGGTATGTTGGTTAATTTAAAAGCGACCCAACTTTTATTGGATCGTTGCCGCGAAGCCAACACCAATATTCGCTTTGTTTTTTCAAGTTCTCTTGCTGTATTCGGCGGACAACTACCAGAAAAAATCGATTACATGACAGCAATGCAACCTAGTTCATCTTATGGCACTCAAAAAGCCATCTGTGAATTATTAGTGAATGACTATACGCGAAAAGGCTTTGTTGATGCTGTATCTGTGCGCTTACCTACCATTTGCATACGCCCAGGAACACCGAATAAAGCGGCATCTTCTTTTGTTAGTGGCATCATTCGCGAACCCTTAAAGCATGAGAAAACCAACTGCCCAGTCGATCTAAATCTACCCCTGTGGGTATCCAGCCCAAACACTGTCATTAAAAATATTGTTCACGCCAGTCAGATCAATACAGATAGTTTAGAGGGATTTAGAACCATTAACCTACCGGGCTTACAAACATCTCCAAAAGAAATGATTGAATGCCTTTCCAGCGAATATGATGAGTCTTATCTTGATTTTATTTCCTATGAAAAAGACTCAAAGATCGAAAAAATCGTTTCAAGCTGGCCAAAATCCATTAATAACGAAAAAGAGCTATCACTAGGCTTTATAAAAGATAGCAACTTCAATTCGATATTTAGTGAATATGTAGAATCAGTAAAATAAAAAATAATCTCTAATAAAAATAAAGGAAATAAAAACATGCTACCTATATCTGTAATCGGCTTAATAATAGCTGTATTCGTTTTAATATTTTTAGTATTAAGAACAAGAGTTCACGTGTTAATTGCCATGCTAATTGCAGCATGCATTGCCGGTTTAATCGGTGGGTTGAGTGTTGATGAAACCATGTCAGCCATTAGCAAAGGATTTGGTGGAACATTAGGCGGTATCGGTATTGTTATCGGTTTAGGCGTCATGATGGGGGCAATTTTAGAAACCTCTGGTGCTGGCGAATCAATTGCTTATCACTTCATCAAGTGGCTAGGGAAGAAAAAAGAGGAAATGGCTTTAGCTATTACAGGCTACATCGTCAGTATTCCTGTTTTTGTGGACAGCGCACTGATAATTTTGTATCCGATTGCTAAGTCTTTAGCAAAAAAATCCAATCGCTCTATCTTAACCTTAACAGTAGCGCTTGCTGGTGGTTTGGTTGTAGCCCATCACTGTATTCCACCAACACCTGGTCCATTGGGTGTAGCAAGTATCTTTAATGTTGACTTGGCCTCTATGCTTGGTTTTGGTCTGTTAATCGCCATTCCTTGTGTATACGGTATTGTTTTGTATGCTCGCTGGTTGGAAAAGCACTTCCCTGAATTTTCAGTTTCACCAACTTTAGCCGCTGATGACGATCTTAAGAAAATCCATGATGATTACATGGCTTCTAAGGAGTCTAAAGAACTTCCTTCGCTGATTAAATCAATCATGCCGATTGTGGTTCCAATCGTCCTAATTTTGATTAAGTCGCTTATGAGTCTTGCCGAGAAACAATTTGGTATGGAAGGCTTATCTACTAGCATCGTTGGTGTTGCTTTTAACTTCCTTGGTAATCCTATTATTGCGCTTTCAATCAGTACATTACTTGCTGTGTATACGCTAACGCCTTATTTGGATAAAGAGACAACAACCCGGAAACTAGAAGAAGGCATATCTACTTGTGGCATCATTCTTTTGGTAACAGGCGCAGGTGGTGCATTAGGCAGCGTATTACGTGAATCTGGCGCAGGTGCAGAAATTGCTAACCAAATTGTTGCTCTTTCTATATCGCCAATCATGATCCCGTTCATTATTGCGACCTTAGTTAGAATCATCCAAGGAAGCGGCACAGTTTCAATGATCACTGCAGCCTCTATCTCAGCGCCAGTACTAGCAGAAATGCAAGGCGTTAACATGCTGTTTGCTGCGTCTGCCGCAACTATGGGGAGTTTGTTCGCTGGTTACTTTAATGACAGCCTATTCCACATTGTTAACCGTTTGATGGGCGTTACTGAAGTGAAAAAGCAATTGGTAATCTGGACTGTTCCAACAACGATAGCTTGGGCTATTGGCGGATCACTTATCATGATCTTGAACCTAATATTCGGCAGTCTAGGAAGCATCTACGATCCTGTACTACCGTTACTCGTATTAGCTGGCTGTATCTTGTTTGTGAAAAGCCAAAGCAAGTCACAAATCAAAACAGCTTAATAGATATAATTAAATAAGCATCAAAGGGCCGACAATGAAATGTCGGCCCTTTTTTTATGGCTCCATGAAATTGTAGTGTTAATTTTTTGACGATGCAGGCAGCATAGTTGTGTTCATAATTTTGGCAAAAAATAGAATTGATTCATTAACTTTTGCTCAAAAAGCCCTTATTGATCGAAAAACATACTAAATACCATAAAATGTAATCAACCCCTTAACTTTTTGGCTCTGAAACACACCAAAATAGGGTATTCTTAACACCTATAGCAATTCCCTTTTAGCACCTTAATGAAGGTTCTACGAGCTACTAAACAGATTTGTTCTGCACCTTGTTATATATAAATTCTGTTTCTAATGCTTTCTGCTTCGCCCAAGACCATATGCCCCTCCATTCAAAACTAGCTTTTTTTCAAACAAACCTTGTGGCTCATCATCAGTATCAGGCCCTAGCATCTTTTTCCAGAAGGCCTTCCGCTCTCTTACGCTATTAAATTTATTTTTTGCAGGCTCTTTAACTGAAACAACTATACTCATGTCACAGCCATGAACATTTTTGAGATGTCTAGTAAGGTTTTTTCTTTTTACTGAGCACTTGCAAATTGAGCAAGATACAATAGCGTTAAACTCTATTTCTGCTTTCCGCAGTTCCGCTGCGGCTTTTATTCTCTTAGCCTCAGCTTCAGGAGTATGAACCTTCTTTAAATGCATTTTTAGCCTGAATGGTCTAATAAGATCCTTACACTTTGGGCATTCCACTAATTCATAAGATAAATCCATTGCAACCTCATAACGCTTTGCCTAAATTCACTATGTAACTACAAACAGACCTAAGGTAAAAAGTAGGGTGAATAGCCACTAGTTCAGTAGACACCTTTTAATGACAATAACTGCTGAAGCCTTAAAAAATTTCAGAGATCATCGATATGAATCTCTGCCTCTTCTGAATCTTTGCGAAATTTAACAATATTCTCAAGCACTAAATCATCAAGTTGCTCCATTAGTAAATAGTTGATGGTACCTTAAATGTAGCAGGAGGCTTCCCCACTTCGTTACTCACAAGTCCACCATCAGCTTCTTCAATCAAATTTCTAGCCTTAATCATTAGCTCTGCCCTACCTCTTAAATCTTCAGTTGTTTCTGAATCTCCACCAAGTACGAGATCAGAGTAAGAAAATTGAAGGTTAGTGATTGGTGTCTAGGAAGTACTAGTAAGGTCAGTACTCGAAAAAACTCGGGGCAGGTGAAAAGTAGGCTAAATTTACATCTGCCCCAAAAAACTGAAAAATCGGCTAATATGCAGCATACTTTGCGCCTGATTTTGAAAGCTCCAAACTCCATATGTACGAGTTAGTCTCAGGAGAGAAATTATAGATAACCCAGTTCTTGTGAATACCTTCTTGGTATCTCCTACCAATATCAATAGCTAATGTTGATTGCACTGATAAAAACAGATGAATTTTCTTACACCCTATCTTTCCTGAAAGCTCATCAATGACCTTACAAATTTCAGCTGAAATTCTATTAAGGTTTTCTTGATTCTTAACCAAATTTCTTTCAGCGTTTTGATTTGAGGATATTATTAAAGTATTTACACTTAATTCTTCTGGCAACTGATCTTGGCTTATCGGAGTAGTAAAACCTATAGCCAGCCCCACATCTCCAGATTGGCTTGGGCTAATATCCTCTGTTCGATGCGAAGACAAACCAATTTCCATGTCCTCGTCACCCAACAACTTCCATGATCCATCTCGATGAAACTTGTCGAAATAAACAACCGAACATCTCAAATTTTTCAGCATATACCCATATGCGACTAAAAATGGAACCCTAGCCAAACCACCAAAGTACAACCGTTTACAGTCATCATGAACAATGAAACGGTTTAATATATCCACCAATAGCTCAGAGTTGTAAAACTGAACCTGCCGTTCAATATTCTCATCATTCCCTACAACAGCTTGACCCAAAATAGCAGCCTCACGGCAAAACTCTTTCTCAGCCCGATCGAGAATCGCATCCGGAAACTCTCTCGACATTCCAGGCATAGAAGAAATTAGAATTCTAGAAGTATGTCGAACCTTAGACTTCAAGTCTGAATGAATTATATAAGCCCCAACAACCATCAAAAATATAGAAAACCAAAGTGGCTGAGATGTATCTACAAGGCTAGCACTAATAGAGTCAACGGGGGATTCAGATCTAAAGCTAACCGTTACATCAATTGCAGAATAGATTATTGATAACGAAAAAGGCCATAAACAAAGCTTTGCCCCAATAGAAATTTTAGGGTACGGAGACTTCTTGAGTCGCCAAGCCGTAACCCAAAGCCATTTAAACCTCTCCCACATTAGCAGTCTTCCCCTAGAACAGCGAACTCAATAGGCTCTCTATCAATGAGCCCAAAAACTTTTACTTCATCTTTTCCAACTATAATAAAAAACAATTGCCTATCTTGATTTTCAGACTCATGCGCTAGCCAGTCTTTTAAATCCAAATTGGATGGCGATGGAACAGCTTGAGGATGTGTATGCCAAGTCCCTATATATCCCAATAAACCATCAGAGCAAGAAAAACATTCATCAATAATTTTTTGGTGGGAAGTAGGATCAAGCTTAAAATATGCCCGATCCCGAATATCCGATTCTTGTGGATAGGTAATTTCATACAGAGTGTAAATGCTGTCATTTCCATAGCCAACCAACAGTCCTGCCGATTCAACATCATCAGAACTATCCTGCCGATATGATGTTAATTCCTCAACTACTGAAGCAGGAATTCGAAGCTTAAGATCATGGTTTCCATATACAACATACCTTTGATCCGAACAGACATCACACATTGGGTGACATAGTGATTGAATCTTCAGGTTTTTATCAAATGAGGAGTAACGACGGCTCAGTTTCAAGTCTTGATCTATCGCATCATCGTCATCTCCTTTCCAACTCACCTTCGCTGATTCAGTTTGCTTTCCTCTCAAGTACTTTAGGGCAAGATCTGTAGCAACCAATGCCGTCTGACTTGAACTAAGGTGCCCATATGGAATAAACATCTCTCCACAACCTGCAAAGTTTTTAACTACGTCTTGATCAGATACGAGAAAATTCAGATTAGATGCTAATCCCCTACGACCGCTCTCTGGGTCAACATAAGCACACTTCAGACAACCTTTACTTCCCGGAACATCAAGCACTGCATGACCACCAATACCATATCCCTCCAGCCACGTATAAATAACAGAGGTATTAATATTATTTTGAACGACATAATCTTGAAAAATTCGTTCTTGTGTAGGGGAACCAATTGCTGCGATAACAAGATCAAACTCTCTCAAAATTTCTTGATCTCTAAGGTTCAGAAGAGACTGTCCATAACCTCTAGCCTCTAGCCATGGGTACTTGGACATTAGCTGATAAGAAACGGCTAAGGACTTATGCTCAAACAGCCACCGAGAATCCAAGAAATGCCTATATATGTTAGATGGGGAATAGTAATCAGGGTCAACTATAGATAAAAAGCCAACCCCAGCAGCACCCAGTTTATCTGCGACTTCACTGCCAACGGAGCCACCACCAACAAGTAAAACTTTCTTTCTCGAAAGTGTATTATCTGCTCCTCCTCGAAATAAAAGCTCTTCTTTATTCAACATTGTTAGAGAAATCGGCTCAACACTCCAGTTAGCCAGCTTTTCAAAGTTATCAGGAAATGATTTTTTGGAATTACAACAAAACCGAATCCCAAAAGAAGAAACTCCTGAAGGTGTTTCAATACCAAATACGCCCCAGAATTCCTTAGAACGACGAGACTTTAGGATACTTTCGATCTCTGATCGTGCATCACTATCAAGCAGTTCGAAAACCTCACAAATCCAGTGCTTTAATTCAATTTCACTGCTTGGAAAAACTAAACTAACTTGCTTAACTGACATATAAAATGCAGAAATATATTCAGAAGCTTTAGAACGGACCGGCAAAGATAAATAATTTGAAATATTCAAATTTAAGTATTGCCTCGATACCGCCACATATGACTGCCCCAGAGGATTGACATTAGCACCAGCCAGTGGTCGAAAGATTTCCAAAATGTCGAAATCCTTCAAATAACAAGCACATATTAAGGATTCGACTTTTGTTGACTGCTCACTGAGCCATGTATTTTGCCAGTTCGTTGAAAACTCTCTCAAAAGCTCGCTTTCGTTGAATTCAGAGTCTGTCAAAAGCTTCGTTAAAAGATCCTGATGTCGTCGGATTGATTCCCCAAAAGCCAACTCAGGGCACTCGTAGTTAATGGAAACCGAATCCAAATTATTGACACATATGGATCCTAAGCCTTTCAAATCGGGATCTCTAGAGAGTAACACGTGGGCTAGTCGCCCAGATTTTTCATAATTCTCCAAAAAGAAATGTGGCAGAGATGTAATCTCTGCTATACAGCGATGCAAAAGGCTGACTACAATCCCGTTGACTTCGAAAGATACACGAAGGAAATCAAGCCCCTTAAACTCACATGGCTCAACATCATATTCGGAGTCCAGAAAGTACTCATAAATTTTTGAATAATCGAACTTATGCACCTTGAGAAGTCCCTGAAGCGCCAGCTGTAGGGAAATATGCGGCGGCTAAACCTGCTACAGACCCAGTTCCTTTGTTGCCAGAAGAGTTAGGGATTTTAAAGTCATCACCGAAGACCTTATTCAGAATTTCGCATTGTTTGATCTCATCTGTTTCATTGTTAGCTTCTTCAAGCTTCCTCAACAGATTTGTAAGTTTGTTTCTAAACAATGTACCGATGTTGGTATCACTACCCGACCATGACTGATTTCCTACTTTATGCTGAAAGACATTTCTGTACGGTGATTTAGGCAAGTTTACTGATACTCTATATAATGGCTGATCAATTGAACCTGCTAATTTTATATATCCCGCATTCAGCATTTTACGTACAACCTTTTCAAGCACTACTAAGTCATCTTCAACATCTGAGAAGTAATCAGGCTGATACTGTTCTTTAATCATGATTGTCAAACCGATTGAGAAAAGCTTTTTCCGAGATTGTTCGTTGAAATTGACATCCCTCCAGCGTTTCATGTATCGAACCAGTCGCTTGTACTGCTTTCTCTTATTGAGAGCACTTTGGCCATAGTTAGAGGTATCATTGATCCAATCCATCAAACCTTTAGGATCTGTTGGTGACCACTCCTTATTTTCAACTGACGAGCCAAGTTTGCCTACTGCTAATTTATAATTTCCACTGGAGTCACGAGTGTAAATTGTATAGTCAATGTGAAGATTGATACTCAAGTAGTCCGCTGTAACACATGGCTTCTTAACTTTTGGATTTTTAAAACTCCTCTTCGTCAGAACCTCAAGCGCAACGCCTTTCAACTTGACAGGATCCTCAGGCGCGGAGCCTTCATCAATGACCAATGCACGATCAATGTCATAGTCTCCGTCGAGGTTATTAATTGCAGTGTTAACTGAAAATGACCCCTGTAAGAAGGTATCAACTACTGGATAACCTTCCTCTTTAAAGCGCGTTTTCAAATCATTAAGAATACTATCGTCTTTCTCTTTTGCATTCTTATAACCTGGTGACTGTCCAGTTAAGTAAATAGCTTTATCAAAATTATTGAAGTGGGTCTGAATTGCCATGTTGTAGGCTCCGAAAACAAGGTATCCTTATAGGTTGTGATGGAATGATCGAATTCAAGATCTAGCTTGAAACTATCTGACAGATCAGCGTGAACGTCACTGAATGGAGCAAATCATCAAACCTTTTGTCATCACAAATCACACAACAAAAGTACACAGAGGAAAATTAACTCTCCAATTCCATTTTTAACGAGATTTTGCGAAGACAACACTGAAAGCCTCAGTGCATCAAGCATTGAGGCGATTAAAGGGAAATTCGGGCTGAAAAGTTAACGGTTTAATTCCAACGATCCAATCAAACATATTGGCCAGCGCAGTAACCACTCGCCCATGCCCACTGGAAGTTATAACCACCAAGCCAACCTGTTACGTCGAGCACTTCACCAATAAAATAAAGCCCTTTTTGCTTTTGTGATTCGAAGGTTTTCGAGGAGACTTCGTTGGTATTTACCCCGCCTAAGGTTACCTCTGCGGTGCGATAGCCTTCGGTTCCATTTGGTGCGATGTCAAAGTTGGCAAGATAATGAAACAGATTGTCGATCTGTTCGTTAGACGTTTGTGCACTTCGCTCGGTTAACCAAGGGAATTCTATTTTGACCAGCTCTACTAATCGCTTTGGTAATAAATTTGATAAAAAGCCTTCATAACTTTTTTTCGGACTGCTTTGGCGCACATCAAGTAAATCGTCTAACGATAAGGTCGGTGCGATATTAATATTAAGTGCTTCGCCCGGTTGCCAAAAATTGGTTATTTGCAAAATAGATGGGCCACTGACGCCACGATGGGTAAACAACATTGGCTCTTGGAAAGTCACACCACTTGCTGTTGCTGAGATCTCGCACGCAATACCTGACAATTCAGCTAGCTGTGCTTTACGATCTGGTTGTACCGTAATAGGCACTAAGCTAGCACGAGTTGGTAGAATATTGTGTCCGACCTGTTTAGCGATGTCGTAACCAAAGCCTGTTGCACCCATAGTTGGAATCGACAAACCACCAGTAGCAACCACGAGGGATTCGCAAGTAAAGTCCCCTTGATTAGTTTTAACAACGGTCCGTTCGTGTTGAAAATCAATATTATGAATTTTTGTATTTAACTTTAACTCAGCCCCAGACCATTCAAGCTCTGTCAGCAATATATCTAGCAGGTCTTTTGCGGAATGCTCACAAAATAATTGCCCTGGGGTTTTCTCTACATAATCCAAACCATGACGATCTACTAGATCAACAAAGTCTTGCGACGAAAAACGACGTAACGCAGAAATACAGAAGTGCGGGTTGTCAGATAAAAAATGCTTAGGAGCAGCATCCATGTTAGTAAAGTTGCAACGACCTCCACCAGACATAAGAATCTTTTTGCCAGCTTTATTCGCGTGATCCAACACCACCACTTTTTTACCTCGATAGCCTGCTGTTGCCGCACACATTAAACCAGACGCTCCGGCACCAATTACGATCACATCAACCTTATCCACAACCAACCTCATCACTTATTTGTGGCTGCATTATAGTGTCTGGGTCATTTATTACCATCGAATCGAGTGTGTTTTTCGCCAAATAAAAGCAAAAAAATCTTGTCCACAGAAACCGTTAAGAAGGCTGTGGGAATCATTAATTTTTCCTTAAAATTCAATGCACTAAATAAAATCAAACATTATTTATTAAATTTTTTAAAAACATGAAACAGATCAAAACCAAGAATTTTTTTGAGAAATGCAAACTATTTTTAAAAAAGACTATGTACAAAATAACTGTCTGGATATACAGTACTGTATAAATAAACAGTAAAGATGTTTTAAGGATGTGGATATGATCAAGCTATTAAGCCCTACTCATACTATTCATAAAGTTGCACTTTTGGGCATCATCACCTTAGCTCTGTATGCGCCAGCAAAGGATCTAGTTCAATTTGCAAAAACACATTTTGCAAAAGAAAGCATTCAGATTGTTGATGCATCATTTGGTACTAATATGCCTTGGCAGGAAGCAAGCTCCTCTTACCTTAAAGTCAGCCAAAATGCACAAACGAGCCTATCTAGTTCTCAAATTATCTATACAAAATTACGCTTTACTAATCCAACTTCTGAACCACAAACCTACCGCAAGATTTGGTTAAATTTCTCTCACGCTAACGGTGATCAGGAATACACTACGGATTACACCTTATACAACACTGAAACTCGTCAGCGACTTATTGGGCAGTCAATTCAGTTAGGGGCTAATAGCAGTATTGATGTAGTTGCAGCATATCGATTCATTCCTAGCTATAAGAACAAATCACCTATCAGTATGAGTGTTTCTTGGGAGAGCCAAAGCCTTTTAAGAGAAAAAGCTTGCGAATATGATCTTCATAAAACGGCAGGTAATACCTTTCAATATCAGTGCGGAAATTAAACCTTCCGTGCAGTTACTGTAAAAAATGTGCAAAGACAGTCATTGATAATCGTTTTCATTTCTAATATTATGCTTTAACAAAATAATATTGGAGCTTCAGACATGAAACGATTGTTAACCCCCATCGCAATTTGTGTTACAGGTGCGATGCTTACAGCCTGCGGTCCAGCTACCGTAAAAAAAGAATCTAGCGCTATCACAGCAGATTCAGTTGTCGTTCATTATGCTGATATAGCCGAAGCTGTTTATGGTGACTCTTTAACAACTGCAAAAACACTTCGTTCCTCTATTGAGACATTCTTAGCTAATCCTACAGAAGTAAACTTGAAAGCCGCTCGTGCTGCATGGATTGCAGCCCGTGTTCCTTATCAACAAAGCGAAGTCTATCGCTTTGGCAATCCAATTGTGGATGAATGGGAAGGTAAAGTTAACGCTTGGCCATTAGACGAAGGCCTGATCGATTACGTTGCAGCAGACAGCTACGGCACAGAATCCGATTTAAATCCTCTTTATGCTGCAAATGTTATCGCTTCTACAAGTTTGATGATTGGCGGCGTGAAAATAGATACAACCAATATTACTCCAGAACTTATTACTGACAGCCTTCAAGAAGCTGATGGCGTAGAAGCAAATGTCGCTAGTGGTTATCACGCCATTGAGTTTTTACTATGGGGTCAAGATCTAAACGGTACAAACCCAGGTGCGGGCGAACGTCCTGCCACAGATTTTGATTTAAATAACTGTACAAATGGTAACTGCGATCGTCGCCGTGACTATTTAGTAGCGGCTACTGATTTGCTTATTTCTGATTTAGAAGAAATGGCGAATAATTGGAAACAAGGTGGCGCTGCACGTGTTGCATTATTAGAACAATCAGCAGAACAAGGCCTTTCTACTATTCTTACCGGTATGGGAAGTTTGGCATACGGCGAATTAGGTGGTGAAAGAACTAAACTTGGCTTAATGTTGCACGACCCAGAAGAAGAACATGACTGCTTCTCTGACAATACTCATTGGTCACATTACTACGATGCTAAAGGCATCAAAAATGCTTATCTAGGTGAGTATAAACGTGTAGATGGCAGCTGGGTTAAAGGTGCATCGCTATCTGATCTTGTCGCTAAACAAAACCCTCAGTTAGACATCGAAATGAAGCAGAAGCTAAACGAAACAGAAGCGGCTGCGCAGGCAATGGTAGATGCCGCTAAAAAAGGCCAGACCTTTGACGTTCTAATTGCCATGAATAACACTAAAGGCAATCAACTAGTACAAAACTTTGTTGATTCATTAGTTAATGAAACTCGTACTACTGAAGAAGTCATTCATGAGCTAAACCTTGAAGGTATTGCACTTGAAGGTTCAGACAGCTTAGACAATCCAAGTGCGGTATTTCAATAGAGATCATAACAATCCCGTCACCCTATAAAATTAATGAATGGGATACCAAGGAAGATGTGTCATTTAGTCAGTTAATGGTATTTGTCTATTTATGACAGCAAATTTAAGAAATGGTATTTTTCTAGTAGCTGGCGTTTACGCCAGCTTTTTTTGTTTTCAGAACACAGCTGTAGCCAGTGATTATTCAACACCTCTTGAAGGCATTAAGGTTGAAGACAAACTAGACTTCCATATTGGCGAAAATGTTTTTCAAAAATTATGGGTGCCTGCCCCCTCTTCGACTACCGCTAGCGATGGCTTAGGCCCACTATTCAACACTCGCTCATGTAACAACTGCCATTTGAATGGTGGTCGCGGCCATGCTCCAGAAGCAAACATCAACGGCGCATCCGTACCTTCTTTTTTGATTAAACTTGGAAGGTCTTATCCCACCTACGACAACAAAACCAATAAAATCTATCCTCTCATCGGTGACAAACACTACGGGCATCAGTTCCAAGGCCAAAGTTCTCCAGGTATTTCGCCTGAAGGCAATTATTACCTCACCTACAGTACACGCACTGAAACACTAAACGATGGTACAGAAGTCCAACTAAGAAAACCCAAACTTCATTGGAGCAAGCTTAATTATGGCAACTTCGAAGACACCACTGGCTTTACCATGCTGGTATCACCAGCATTGGTTGGAATGGGATTATTAGATAACATTCCTGACGAAATAATTATATCTGGCGCCGATCCTGACGATACAAATAACGATGGCATTAGTGGACGTGTCAACTGGATATTCAATGGTGAAAAAAAGGTCATTGGTCGTTTTGGCTATAAAGCCTCTGTGGCAAGTGTTAGCGCGCAAAATCAGTCTGCATTTAATACCGATTTAGGACTATCGACGCCACTTAATCCGTCACCGTCAGGTGACTGCACTGCTTTTCAACGCGATTGCATGGAAAGCCCAAATGGTAACAGCCCACATTTAGATAATTTAGAAGTTGATAAACAGCAAGCTAGATTGGTCGATCTTTTTGTATCATTGTCTTCACCTCCAGCAATGCGTAACCTAACCAGTAACATTTTTTTGGAAGGTAAAGGTTTATTTGAAGATGGGAGCTGCGCCAGCTGCCACACTCCTAAAATGATGACAGGCAACAATTCAAAGTTTGCAGTATTAAATAACCGCACTTTTTACCCCTTTACAGACATGCTGCTACACGATATGGGACCAGAACTCGCTAGTGGATTTCCAAGTTTTTCAGCATCCCCGAGCGAATGGCGAACAGCGCCATTATGGGGCATTGGATTATCTGAAAAAATCTCAGGCCGTGTTGGCTTCTTACATGATGGTCGTGCTCGAACAATTGAAGAAGCCATTCTTTGGCATGGCGGAGAAGCTAAACGTAGCCAAGAATTTTATAAGAATCTAAACAAAGAACAACGCAAAAAACTCATTTACTTTTTGGAGTCGCTTTAATGAAACATTTTCCTAAGCTAATCGCCCTAGCCATTAGCGCTTCCGCCCCCATGCTCACGTTTGCTGGTCAATGGGAAGGTCCACTAAATGGCATTGTTACCAACGTGGTCAAGCAAGGCTATGAATCCTATTCCAAATCATCAAAAACATTACAACAGAACACAAAAGCGCTCTGCGCCTCTCCTTCTAAAGAAACACTTCATGACGCGCAAGACGCTTTTCAGACCAATGCGTTGGATTGGCAGCAGGTTCAGTGGCTAAACTTTGGCCCCGTCACTTACTTTATGCGTTACTACGCTTTTGAGTATTGGCCCGACAAAAAAGGCGTAACTCAACGTCAACTAAGAGCTCTAGCACAAGGCGATCCTGCCGTTATGGATGCACCAAAATTCTGGACATCAGCGAGTATTGCGGTACGCGGCTTAACGGCAATCGAAAGTTTGCTTTACCACCCTGATTTCGAGCCAATACAATCCGCCGAGCATTGTCGTTTGCTTGAAAAAGTCACAGCTCATCACTTAGAAAGTGCTGACGCTGTCGCAAAGCAATGGCAAAATGGAACAGCGCAAGATTGGGTATTTGACGAAGAAGGCACTGGCTTTGATCCAGAAAAAGTCGCACTAGAATTGTTTTTACAGCAATGGATCGAGCATATGTCGGCGGTTAAAGACGCCAAGCTTGAAACCCCGATAGGCTATAACAGCCGTGAAAACCTAAAACTTGCCGAATTTTACCGAAGCGATCTTTCCTTAAGAGCCATCCAAAAGAATTTGCAGTCATATCGTGAGATTTATCATGCAGGCTCACCGTCTTTGTATGAAATCGCCAAACAGAAAAATCCTGAGCTAGCTGAACAGTTTGAAGTACAACTAACGCAGAATATTAAATTAGCACTTCAATTACCGAGTGATTTTTTCCATGCAAACCATACACAAGAAGAACGTATTGCTCTAGCGAAACCTTTAGTGAAATCGATATCTAATAGCCAGTCTTATCTCGCCAGTATGGTTACTCAACTAGGCTTCCAGATAGGCTTTAATAGCAGAGACGGAGACTAACCATAGATGCTTTCAAGACGGTCTTTCCTTGCGATGAGTGGCGCAGTCATTACTGCACCATCATGGGCAACATTAACCCAACAGGATGCAGGTAAGAAACTTTACGCCTCCGCATATTCTTTGAATAAACAAGAACATTTTTTTGGTCTATTCGATGAAAAAGGCGACATAGCATGGAATGTTCAACTTTTAGATAGAGCACACGCTCCGGTTGTCCACCCTAGCCAAAGCATTGTTGGTATTGTTGCCCGAAGGCCTGGTTTTTTTATAGATTTCTTTAATGTATCGACTCATCAAAGAATAACGAGAATCGAGCCTATTAAAGAACATCATTTTTATGGTCACGCTCTTTTTACCACTGATGGCAAACACCTAATCACTCAAGAAAACCACTACCCATCCGGACAAGGTAAAATATTTGTGCGCGATTGGCCAAGTGGCCAGGTGATTCAATCTTTTAACAGTAATGGTATTGGCCCTCATGAGTCCGTTCTTTTAAATGACCAAGTATTAGTGATTGCCAATGGTGGATTGATGACTCATCCAGACGAAGACCGAAAAATCTTAAATCTGGATACCATGAAGCCAAACGTTACTTATCTAAATCTAAAAGATGGTAGCATTTTAAATCAGTCTGCCAATAGCGATGATTTACACCAATTGAGCATCCGACACCTTGATGTAAACCAACAAGGAATCGTTGCATTAGGTTTTCAATATCAAGGCGAAATGTGGGACCAAGTACCATTAGTTGCCCTATCTCGTCTTGATCAGTTAGAACTAGAATATCTGCCTATTCCAGAAGAAGTGAGAGTTCGATTTAAACAGTACTGTGGCAGCGTTTGCTTCGATAGCTCAGGTGAAATACTTGCTATAAGTACACCTAGAGGTGGATTAGTTGCCTACTGGCATGTGAGCTCAAAAACCTTCTTAGGAGTGGAAAACTGCCGAGATGTTTGCGGTCTGGTTGCTACAGACAACGCCCATGAATTTTTACTAACAAGCGGTATTGGCTCTCAACTAAAAAGCAATCCTGTACAAAACGTCAGCAAAGAGCTCAAAAAACACACAACCTTACATTGGGACAATCATTTACGACAAATAAACACATGATTTTTTAATTTAAATTATAAACTGGCATAGTCAAATTCTTGATTTTTAGGTACTGTCTATTGAAAGCCGCAAATAACTGCGGCTTATTTTTTCGCATTATGAAGTTTATTAATGTTTATCAATTTTCTTAAAAATTATTTTTTGGTTGATTCAGCGCAATCTGCAGGAGGCGATGAAAAAGCACTCCAGCAAAACGCTTTACGAATTTTACTCGCGCTGACGACCTGCATCTTTATAGTGTCAGAAATACATTCGTTATTTATCCCAAGAGACCTCTCCTTTTTAGGAATCAATAGCGTGTATTTATGCCTTCTCGGAGGGCTACTTTACTTCAGTAAAAAACACACAAAGATTACAGCAGTTTTATTTCTTATCACTCTAATCACAACAAGCTTTCTGCTACTGGCGTTCAGCGATGAATTTCATGCTGAAAAATACGCTTTAGTATCTCTATATTCTTTGCCACTCATTACTCGCTTGCTTTTCAGCTTTAAAGCCTCCTTAGTAGCGATGATTATTAATATCTATCCTTTTTACTTGGTGACTAGTGATAACGCCCAAATAGACATCGCATCTTCTTTCTATTTTCAGTTACTCACGTTTGTTACACTGAACATTGGCTTACCTTTCGCAGTCTCAAGAATTATTCAAACACTCGAAAACAACACCTCTCACATGCGATTGCTTTATCAAAAACTTAATGATAATTACGCCATGTATGAGGAATTTTTTGAGAACACAGGGACGCCTACTTTACTTTGCGATCAACGAGGCAAAATCCTCAAAGCCAATCAATTAGTTCGTGAGTTACTTACAGATTCCCCACAAAAAAACATATCAGATTCAACCATTACTGATTGGCTATCTCCTCTTGGCGAAACTGGTCGTTTTTTTTGGCAATCAAACATAGCGGAATGCACACTAAAGCAAAAAACAAACATACACATTGAGATACGTAGAGCATCGTTAACCCAACATGGTTATTATGTTCTTCATTTGCAAAACACGACTCAATTAAAAGCAATACAGCAAGAACTTGAAAACACACAACAAACTAACAGTCGTTTAGCACACTTTGATTTACTCACACTTTTACCTAACCATAGACACTTCTGTAGACAAGTAAATCAACGCATTGATGAGCAAGACAATCACTTAACTGGTGCTATGTTCATTATCCGTATCAGCCAGTTTAAATTACTAAATAAACAATACGGTAAAGATAACGCCAACAAAGTTATTCTCAATTTCTCAAAAACACTGCAAAAAAAGCTATCCGAACAAGCCATTATTGGTCGCTTACGAGGCGTAAAATTTTCCTGTTTTGTACCATTAGGACAAGCTTATTTAATTCAAAAAAACCTATCTGCCCTCATACATTCTGTACTACCTAGCCAGATAACAGTTGATGGCAATAGATTAAATATGGACTATCAAGTTGGTATAGCCTATTACCATACCGACGGTAAAACGGCAGAAGAACTATTAGAACACTGTGAAATGGCATTAGAGTATTCGACAAGTACAGATAGATTCTCATACTACAACCACAGCCTCGAACAAAAACTCATTGAAGAACACAAGCTTGGCCTAAAGTTGAGTACAGCCATTAAAAATAAAAAAATAGTATTATGGCTACAACCACAAGTATCGCCAAATGGACAAATCCGCTCCTTTGAGGCTCTCGCTAGATGGCAATGTGATGGACAATTTGTTCCACCTACCACTTTCATTAAAATCGCAGAAAAATTAGGCTTACTTCCGCTACTTGCCGAAAACCTAGTACGCGAACTCGTAAGCACTCTCACAGAATGGCATAAAGAGCATATTCATACTCCAATAGCCTTTAATCTGGCTGGGCAAGAACTTATGAATGATTCATTTTTTGCTCTGTTGATGGCATTGATTGCTGATAACCCATGGTTGAGTGATATGTTAGAACTTGAGATTACAGAAACCAGCCCAGTAATGACTCACCCGCTTATACACAAGCGTTTAAGAAGCTTATCTCAATATGGCTACTCAATTGCCATTGATGACTTTGGCACAGGTCAGGCGTCACTGGGACAGCTTGTAGACATTCCCGCTAACATTCTCAAAATAGACCGTCGTTTTGTTTCTCCCTTGCCTGGCGATCAACGTCATGTTGATATAGTGAAATCCACCATACAACTAGCAGAATCACTTGGCATGAAAGTGATTGCAGAAGGTATCGAGACCAAAGAACAATCTAATCTACTGGCTGCACTAGGCTGCCAGACACTACAAGGCTATTACTTTGCCAAACCTTCCCCTATGTCAGACTGGACAGAAAGAGATAACGCCAAAGCAAAAGAACTGCGCATGGTGTATTAAGACACTTTATCAAAAGTAATAAAAACAACGCCCTCCTCAAAATATCATCAAATGCCAGACACAAAAAAACCAGAGTTCAAATTGAATTCTGGCTTTTTAAAAGTGCAATAACTATGAAGGGATGACTTAGAACGCCATGTTCATCGCTAAAGAGATAACATTAGCAGAAGATTCATAATCGGCATTTAATTTGCCACGACCATCATCTTCACTTTGTGATCCATCACGGTTGACTGTCACATCCTCAATCATTACATGAGTAAAGGCAAAGGTAGCTGATGTCATATCATTGAAGTCATAAGTAGCCCCAACAGAGATCCATTTACGATCACCATCCGGCGTACGAGCGGAACGATATTTATCGGTTACGGGTGTATAATCCATGGCTACACCAGTCCGTAAAGTCAACTTATCAGAATAGGCATAGGTCAAACCTGCAGAATACATCCATTGATCTTCAAAACCGAAAGTAAGAACCGAGTTGTCTTGTGTACTATCGAAGTCAATATTAATGCCATCCATTGAACCCCAACCCGTTCTAATAGCAGTAAGGCCTAATACTAATTTTGGTGACAAATCTTGCTCAACACTCAATGTCAGTACTGAGGGAAAAGTAATGGAGTCACTTACACCTGCATCGACTAAACCTTTAGCACCTGATAAACCGGAAGAGACTCCCGTATATTTAACATCGCCTTTAAAATCAAAATCGATTTCGCTACGGTAACCTAAACCAAGTCGAGTACCTTTTCTCGGCTCTAATGCCACACCCAAACTATAGCCATAACTGGTATCATCCGCTTCAATTCGGCCAATCCCTTCTCCACCAGCAACTGCGACCGTAGTTCCAACCCCAGACTCTAAAACAATATCTGCCCTGTGGACCTGAACGCTTGCGCCAACTGATATCCAATCATTCATACGATGAGCTAGAGCAAAACTCAAAGCAATATCCTGTACAGCCGTTTCAGTTGCATGAAAGCGTCCGGCCCAGTCTTTCCCATAATCGCCCGATAGGCCAAACGGAACATTTAATGAAATACCTGCCACAGTTTTATCTGACAAAGGTTTAGCAAAATAGAAAGAAGGTACTAATGTATTATTAACAGAATCGCTGTTTGTTGAAGAGCCAGCTATAGCGCCCCCACCGGCAACAGTAGCGTTATTAGCTGTAATATCCGTCACATCCATACTTGGCATGACATAAGCACCCGATGCATAAACTGTTGTCTCTTTAGCATTTACAAAGAGCGCAGGGTTCCAGAAGCTGGCAGAAATATCTTCATTAGAAGCCGCTACACCACCTAAGGCCTTACCTGAAGCTGTAGCACTGTGATCATTTAAAGCAAAACCTGCAGAATAAGCTGATGACGCTGCTGCCACAGAGACCGCAACAAGACTTGCTCTAAACATGAATTTTGAGGAAGTAGTCATAAATAAGCTCCATTGTTATTTTTATTGGAAATTTTATTTTTTATCATTGTGTCACTTATACGCTTCAAGTATAGAAGCACATAGCCTGATATTACCAGCAAGTATTTCTTACGCAATACAATATTTACACAATATTAGGCTAAAAAGGAAAAATAATGATAAGTAATAGATAAACTTACAATATAAAAAATAATTTTGAGGGATTTACCATAAAAAATACGAAGGAAGGTAAATTTTTGAGCTGAATAAGATTTTTGATTAGGTAGGAAAATAAATAGGGAATAATTAACGATATGGTGGGTGTGGAGAGGTTCGAACTCCCGACATTCGCCTTGTAAGGGCGACGCTCTCCCAACTGAGCTACACACCCAATCATGATTTTATCAATATAATGTGGAAGTTGTTCAACTTCGAGGTATAAGAGCTTTATTAGCATAAAGACTAATAATATACACTACAGCCTCACAATGTGAGGTGATTACCTTTTCCTGAGTTAATATAACTAAATATTAGAACTGAGGAAAATGGCGGAATGGACGGGACTCGAACCCGCGACCCCCTGCGTGACAGGCAGGTATTCTAACCAACTGAACTACCACTCCAACACAATCTAGCTCTTTACTTATTACTCATAAGTACCACTGCTTAGTAAGTGGTGGGTGTGGAGAGGTTCGAACTCCCGACATTCGCCTTGTAAGGGCGACGCTCTCCCAACTGAGCTACACACCCGCTCGTAAATTTAACTCTTTGCCAAACTTAACTTGTAAGTAATGGCGGAATGGACGGGACTCGAACCCGCGACCCCCTGCGTGACAGGCAGGTATTCTAACCAACTGAACTACCACTCCAACACAATTGCTTTTAACGTCTCATCAGACGTACCTTTTACATAGGTAATTGGTGGGTGTGGAGAGGTTCGAACTCCCGACATTCGCCTTGTAAGGGCGACGCTCTCCCAACTGAGCTACACACCCGCTCGTAAATTTAACTCTTTACCAAACTTAACTCGTAAGTAATGGCGGAATGGACGGGACTCGAACCCGCGACCCCCTGCGTGACAGGCAGGTATTCTAACCAACTGAACTACCACTCCAACATAATCTAGCTCTTTACTTATTACTCATAAGTACCACTGCTTAGTAAGTGGTGGGTGTGGAGAGGTTCGAACTCCCGACATTCGCCTTGTAAGGGCGACGCTCTCCCAACTGAGCTACACACCCATACTGAGATAACTATTTAAGCTATCAACAACTCTAACTCTTTGCCAAACTTAACTTGTAAGTAATGGCGGAATGGACGGGACTCGAACCCGCGACCCCCTGCGTGACAGGCAGGTATTCTAACCAACTGAACTACCACTCCAACACAATTGTTTTTACCGTCTCATCAGACGTACCTTTTACATCGGCAAGATGGTGGGTGTGGAGAGGTTCGAACTCCCGACATTCGCCTTGTAAGGGCGACGCTCTCCCAACTGAGCTACACACCCATTCTGAGATAACTATTTAAGCTATCAACAACTCTAACTCTTTGCCAAACTTAACTTGTAAGTAATGGCGGAATGGACGGGACTCGAACCCGCGACCCCCTGCGTGACAGGCAGGTATTCTAACCAACTGAACTACCACTCCAACGCAATCTAGCTCTTTACTTATTATTCATAAGTACCACTGCTTAGTAAGTGGTGGGTGTGGAGAGGTTCGAACTCCCGACATTCGCCTTGTAAGGGCGACGCTCTCCCAACTGAGCTACACACCCAATCATTGTTTAACGTTTTTATTCCAGCTTACTTTACTAAGTAAGTGGTGCCGCCACCAAGAGTCGAACTCGGGACCCTCTGATTACAAGTCAGATGCTCTACCAACTGAGCTATAGCGGCTTAACGCTAAAACAAATTTTAATTTACTAACATAAAGTAAGTAAATGGTGCCGCCACCAAGAGTCGAACTCGGGACCCTCTGATTACAAGTCAGATGCTCTACCAACTGAGCTATAGCGGCATTACATGACGCAGTTCACTTTTATAAACTTCCTAAGAAGTGGTGCCGCCACCAAGAGTCGAACTCGGGACCCTCTGATTACAAGTCAGATGCTCTACCAACTGAGCTATAGCGGCTTTAATAAAAGCAAAATCTTTTTTTATTCCTACTCTTCATTTCTAAAGAAAGAAACTTCGACCAAATTATGGTGCCGCCACCAAGAGTCGAACTCGGGACCCTCTGATTACAAGTCAGATGCTCTACCAACTGAGCTATAGCGGCATTTCTCAAATTTTGGTCGGGACGGCAGGATTTGAACCTGCGACCACTAGCACCCCATGCTAGTGCGCTACCAGGCTGCGCTACGCCCCGAAACCAACAGCTAAAGAGTTAAACTCTGTCCCTGTCAGCGGGTGCGTATATTACTATAACGAATTGAAAAGGGAAGACTTTTATAAACTTTTTTTCAATTTAATCATGACGCTAGAAATTTAGGAGTTTATCGCTTAAACATTGATCTAAATATGATTCTACTTTTCATACTAGCCTTATTAACCACAGATACACACTATAGGGCTCAACACTAGATAAATAGGCGCATTGAACAGCTAGATACAAAAAAGCCATCCCAGTGGATGGCTTTTTTAGAAACATTTCGAACTACTCTTGCATATAGTCTTCTACTTTTGACTTAAGCTTCTGCCCAGGTCGAAAAGTAACAACGGTACGCGCAGTAATTGGAATCTCCTCTCCCGTCTTAGGATTTCGACCAGGGCGCTGACTCTTTTCGCGCACTTCAAAATTACCAAAGCCCGACAACTTAACTTGCTGTCTTTCTATTAGTGAACTACGCACTACGTCAAAAAAACCTTCTACAAGATCTTTGGCGTCTTTTTTACTTAGACCAATTGAATCCACTAAATTTTCAGCAAGGTCCGCTTTTGTCAACGATCCCATAAATCTACCCCCTTACAACGGCTCCCAACTGCTCAGACAAGGCTGCAACAGTTTGTTCAACTGAGTTGTTCACTTCTTCATCACTAAGAGTGTGTGAAGGATGCTGCCACGTCAAGCCCAAAGCGACACTTTTTTTCGTATCATCAATACCTTGGCCCTGATAAACATCAAAAACCAATACATTTTTAAGTGCATCACCAGCCGTTGCAGAAATCACTCTCTCCAACTCACTAACAGGAACAGAACGATCAACTAATAATGCCAGGTCACGACGAACTTCAGGGAAACGAGAAACAGCCTTATATTCAGGCAAAGTTGCATTCAATACCGCATTTAAAGCGATATCAAATACATAAATAGGTTGATTCGCACCTAATGTCTTAGACAATTGAGGATGCAACTCCCCTATCAAACCAACAAACCTGCCATCCAAAAAGATATCAGCGGAGCGACCGGGATGTAAAAACTCACAACTAGAGCGCTCGTAAGTTGGCTTGCCGCCGTCATTTAAAGCAAACAAAGCTTCTACGTGTGCCTTCAGGTCATAGAAATCAACCTTCTCACTGCCGTGATACCAAGCTTCAGCATGACGAGCACCTGCAATTAGGCCAGCCACTTGCTGCTGCTGATCCAAATCAGCCAAAGCCTCAACAGAACCAATAAAACGACGACCAGTCTCAAATAAACGAACACGCGACTGCTGACGGTTTTGATTATATAGATAGGCTTTAACCAAACCAGGAACCAGACTAGGACGCATCACCCCCATATCCGCTGAAATAGGATTCGCTAATGGCACAGGCTCGATATTAGGTAGAAATTGCTTGCTCAACACAGGATCAATAAAGCTATAAGTAACGGCTTCTTGATAACCCTGTGACACCAAGATCCAACGCAACACTTGAATTTGCGTTTTAGACTCAGACAGCGGCGTAAAATTGACGGCAGCCTGAGGCATAGAAGATGGTAGGTTATCGTAACCGTAGATACGAGCCACCTCTTCGATCAAATCAGCCTCTATAGCGATATCAAAGCGATGAGATGGCGCTTTTGTCATCCAAGCTTCGTCAGTGACTTCAACCATCTCCAAGCCGAGACGAGTCAAAATGTCTGTCACAAGATCTTTGTCGATAGACATTGCCAAATACTGATCAAGTTTTTTACGACGCAAGGTTACTAATGCAGCTTCAGGCAAAGAAGCCTCATTAACCGCATGCGTAATTGGACCAACTTGACCGCCAGCTATTTCTACAACTAGCGCAGTAGCTCGCTCAATTGCTCGCTCTTGCAGAGTTGCATCCACACCACGCTCAAATCGATGAGAAGAATCCGTATGCAGACCATAAGAACGCGCTTTACCAGCCAACGACAATGGCGTAAAGAATGCGCTTTCTAGGAAGATATCTTGTGTTTTGTCATTAACACCAGAACCTTCACCACCCATTACACCAGCAATAGCCAAAGGTGCCTTCTCATCCGCAATCACCAAGGTATCGTCACGAAGAGTAATTTCCTGACCATCAAGCAAGACAATTTTCTCACCTTGGCTGGCCATACGTACAACGATCGATCCTGATAAATTCGCCAAATCAAAGGCATGCATGGGTTGCCCTAACTCAAGCATTACATAATTTGTAATATCGACGATAGGATCAATTGAGCGAACACCACTACGACGTAGCTTTTCCACCATCCATAAAGGCGTTTGTGCAGTAACATCAACACCACGCACAACACGCCCAAGATAACGAGGACAAGCATCAGCCGCATCTACACGCACTGGAAAAACATCATCAATAGCGACATTTGCTGCAGTGACTTCAACTGGCGTTACATCAACTTTGTTCAAAACACCAACTTCACGAGCCAAACCAGCAATACTTAAACAGTCGCTGCGGTTAGGTGTTAGATCAACATCTATAATCTGATCATCTAAACCCAAAAAGGCACGGAAGTCTTCGCCAGTTTTAACATTGGCAGGAAGCTCCATAATTCCATCATGGTCATCACTCAACCCCAATTCAGAGGCCGAACACAACATACCAAAAGACTCAACTTGACGAAGCTTGGCTTTTTTAATCTTAAAATCTGCACCCAATACGGCACCAATTTTAGCGAAAGGAATTTTGATACCTGGACGCGCATTCGGCGCACCACAAACTACCTGAAAGGTCTCAACACCATCAGACACCTGACATACTTGTAACTTGTCAGCATTCGGGTGAGGTTCAGCACCCAGAATTTCGCCCACTACCACGCCAGAAAATTCGGAGGCAACAGGCAAAACTTCATCTACTTCAAGGCCAGCTAACGTTATTTGAGCAACCAAATCATCGCTACTGATGTCTGGATTGACCCACTCTCTTAGCCAATTCTCACTAATTTTCATAAAAACATCCTAGGTCGACTGGTTACTTGAACTGTTTAAGGAAGCGCAAATCGTTTTCAAAGAACATACGAAGATCGTCTACTTTGTAACGCAGCATAGCAAAGCGCTCTACACCCATACCAAAAGCAAAACCTGTGTACTTCTCGGAATCAATTCCTGACATCTCAAGCACTTTTGGATGCACCATACCGCAGCCCAACACTTCTAACCAAGACTCTTCGCCTTTACTATTTGTGCGCATGATATCCACTTCAATAGAAGGCTCAGTGAATGGAAAGTAGCTAGGACGGAATCGCACTTTCAAATCATCTTCAAAGAAGACGTTTAAAAACTGTTGCAAAATCCCCTTTAGGTCAGCAAAGGAAATATTTTCGTCAATTAACAAACCTTCAACCTGATGGAACATAGGTGTATGAGTTTGATCTGAATCACAACGATAAACACGCCCCGGACAAATGATTCGAATTGGCGGCTGTGTTGTTTCCATTGTGCGCACTTGAACAGGAGATGTATGCGTTCTTAGTACGGTTGACGGATTAAAGTAGAAGGTATCTTGCATTGCTCGCGCAGGATGGTGCGCTGGAATGTTTAGAGCTTCAAAGTTATGGTAATCGTCTTCAATTTCTGGCCCTGAAGCCACATCAAAACCAATACCACGAAAAAAGGTTTCAATACGCTCCATTGTACGAGTCACTGGATGTAAACCACCCACTTCTTGACCCTTACCAGATAAGGAGATATCAATCGTCTCAGTCGCAAGCTTGGCGTCTAACGCAGCTTTCGCAAGCGATGCTTTACGCTCAGTAATTTTTTCCTGAACTTGATCTTTTGCTTCATTGACCATTTGACCAAATTTTGGTCGATCCTCTGCAGAAACATTACCAAGCTGTTTCAACAAAGCAGTCAGAGCGCCCTTTTTACCCAAATAATGCACACGTACATCATCCAGTGCGGACTCACTCTCAGACGCAGCTACTGCGCTTAGCGCATCAGCAAGAATCTGCTTTAGGTTCTCCATTTACACACTCCAAAAAATAAAATAGGGGAAGAACCATTGGCTCTTCCCCTATCAAAGACTGCATTGAGTGACTCTTTCTATTAAGACGGAATCTTTCAAGATCGAATCACCCTAAGGCTACGTCAGAAATTAAGCCAAGCTTACTTTCGCTTTTTCAACGATAGCAGCAAAAACTTCTTTCTCGTACACAGCTAGGTCAGCCAAAACCTTACGGTCGATTTCAATTGCAGCTTGTTTCAAGCCAGCAATGAAACGGCTGTAAGACAGACCATTGATACGTGCAGCAGCGTTAATACGAGCAATCCACAATGCGCGGAATTGACGCTTACGCTGACGACGGTCACGGTACTGATACTGACCAGCTTTGATAACAGCTTGTTTCGCTACACGAAATACACGGCTACGTGCACCGTAGTAACCTTTAGCTTGCTTTAAAATCTTTTTGTGACGGCGACGAGCCTGAACACCACGTTTTACGCGAGGCATAATATAAACCTTATACTAATAAATTAATGAACTAAAAAAATCTAGACTTAGATGTATGGCAACATGCGTACAATTAACGCTTTGTCGCTTTGCGCAATCTGGTTCATAGAACGAAGATGACGCTTACGCTTAGTCGATTTCTTAGTCAAAATGTGACTAGTATGAGACTGCTTATGCTTAAAACCATTCGCGGTACGTTTGAAGCGCTTAGCTGCGCCACTGTGTGACTTAATTTTGGACATGATAAAACCACTCTCGCATTCGTTAATGTTAATGTAATTTCTTAATAAATCAGTCTTTAAGAGCCAAAGCTCTTAAAGCCAAATTATTTAAAATTACTTCTTCTTTTTGGGGCCTAGCACCATCGTCAATTGACGACCTTCCATTTTCGCGGCTTGTTCTACTACACCATAATCCTCTAAGTCTGCTGCGACTCGATTCATAAGCTGCATACCAAGCTCCTGATGGGCCATTTCACGACCGCGGTATCGTAGTGATACTTTGGCCTTATCCCCGCCTTCAAGGAAACGTATCAGGTTGCGGAGTTTTACCTGATAATCCCCTTCCTCCGTCCCTGGACGGAATTTCATTTCTTTAACCTGGATCTGCTTCGCATTTTTCTTTTGAGCGGCTTTCGCTTTTTTCGCTTCAAAAATATGCTTACCGTAGTCCATGATTTTGCAAACAATCGGATCTGAATCAGCAATTTGCACTAGATCTAAAGTAGCTTCTTGAGCTGCTTTTAGTGCCTCTTCTAGAGAGACAACGCCAACTTGTTCACCATCTGCAGCGATTAAACGCACTTCAGTTGCTCGAATGTTCTCGTTGATTTGAGGGCGCTGCTTACTAGCTGCACGCCCACGATTCATATTACCTTTTATAGTACTATCTCCACTTCTTGTTTACGGCTACGGCGAGCAATTTCTTGTTGAAGCAAACCTTCAAAATCGGAAATACTCATCACTCCAAGGTCTTCGCCGGTGCGAGTGCGAACAGCAACCTGTTCTTGCTCCACTTCTTTATCACCAACGACGATCATATACGGCACTCGTTGAAGAGTATGCTCGCGGATTTTAAACCCGATCTTCTCGTTTCTCAAGTCAAGTTTTGCTCTAAAGCCATTTGAGTTCAATCTTTTTTCCAAAACAGAACAATAATCTGCTTGGCGATCAGTAATGTTCATGATAACAACTTGTTCAGGCGCAAGCCAGACCGGAAAGGCACCTTCTGTATCTTCGATCAAAATACCGATAAAACGCTCAAGCGATCCAACAATCGCACGATGCAGCATAACCGGTGTTTGACGGGAGCCATCTTCCGATACATATTGCGCTCCCAAGCGAGTTGGCATCGAGAAATCAACCTGAATAGTACCACACTGCCACACTCGACCAATGGCATCTTTCAGAGAAAACTCAATTTTAGGACCATAAAACGCCCCTTCCCCTGGCAACTCTTCCCAATCCAACCCTGCAGAGTCCAATGCTTCAGATAACGCTTTCTCAGCCTTATCCCAAACCTCATCAGAGCCAACACGCTGCTCAGGACGAGTAGACAGGCGATAAACAATATTATCAAAACCAAAATCAGCATAAACTTCATGCAGCAGATCGATAAACTCAGATACTTCTTGCTGAATTTGCCCTTCTGTTACAAAAATATGCCCATCATCTTGAACAAAGTTCCTTACGCGCATAATGCCATGCAAAGCACCTGACGGCTCATTACGGTGGCATGAACCAAATTCCGCCATACGAAATGGCAAATCACGGTAACTTTTAAGACCTTGATTGTACACTTGTATATGACAAGGACAATTCATCGGTTTTACCGCATAGTCGCGATTTTCAGAATGCGTTGTAAACATGTTTTCATGATACTTACCCCAGTGCCCAGATTTCTCCCAAAGCACACGGTCTACAATCTGAGGCGTCTTCACTTCCTGATAATTATTATCAAGCTGTTTCTGGCGCATATATTGCTCTACAGCCTGATATAACCGCCACCCTTTAGGATGCCAGAACACCATGCCAGGAGCTTCTTCTTGAACATGAAAAAGATCTAGCTTCTTACCCAGCTTACGATGGTCACGTTTTTCAGCTTCTTCGATACGCGTCAAATAGCCTTTCAACTCTTTCTTGTCATTCCAAGCCGTACCATAAATACGTTGCAACATTTCGTTATTTGAATCACCACGCCAGTACGCACCAGCAAGCTTCATCAATTTAAAATGACGCAATACACGGGTATTTGGCACATGTGGACCACGACACATATCCATGTATTCTTCGTGATAATACAAACCAACTTCTTTCGTTGACTCATCCATATCATCAATCAATGCCACTTTATAGCTTTCACCACGGTCAACAAATTGCTGACGGGCCTCCGCTATTGGCGTCATTCTTTTAACAACATCGTAGTCCGTCTTAACCAATTCAGCGATACGCTTTTCAATGGCCGCAAGGTCATCTGGTGTAAAAGGACGTTCATAAGCGATGTCGTAATAAAAACCTTCATCAATAACAGGCCCGATCGCCATTTGTGCCGTCGGATACAACTGCTTAACAGCATGACCAACAAGATGGGCAAAAGAGTGACGAATAATCTCAACACCTTCAGGATCTTTCCCTGTAATGATGCTTAACTTAGCGTCGTCTGAAATAAGTTCGCACGCATCAACAAGTTGACCGTCTATGCGCCCCGCCACAGTTGCTTTAGCCAAACCAGGACCAATATCCTCGGCGACTTGCATAACAGTTACTGGGTTTGAAAAAGAACGTTGGCTGCCATCAGGCAAAGTAATTACAGGCATTTTATTCCCCTATCGGAGTCAGTGGTGCTCCATACCAAAGAGCACATGTAAATTTCAGGACATAAATTATCATTTTTCGATTATTCATGCGAATCTAATTTAAATAGCCTCTTTTTCGGCGTGTAACGGCCATCGACAAAAATCAAGCCCTTTTTCTATCATTAAGCCATAGACATTCTCTGCATGCAGAGTAAAATTAGCATTCGTTTCACACAGACTTTTCTAATTAAAAGGCACTATGGATCTTAATAATCTTGACGACTACTGCATTGAGACAACTCAAGCAGAACCCGACCTATTAATTGAGCTGGTTGAAAAAACCTACTCTGACATGGGCTACCCAAATAAGTTATCAGGAAAAACCATCGGCCGTACGCTGAAGCTTCTGGCAAAAATAGCACAACCTAAACGTGCGTTAGAAATTGGCATGTTTACTGGCTATTCAGCATTATCTATCGCAGAAGGCATGCCTGAAAACGGTGAGCTTATTTGTTGTGAAACCAACCCTAGAGCAATTGAATTCGCTCAGTCTTTTTTTGATCGCAGCGAGCATGGCAAAAAAATCAAAGCAATTTTTGGGCCCGCCCTCGACACGATTGAATCCCTTGAAGGGGAATTCGACTTTGTCTTTATTGATGCCGATAAACGTAACTACCTAAATTACTACGAAGCAGTACTACCGCTGGTTAGATCTGGTGGCCTTATCATTATCGACAATTCACTATGGCAAGGCAGAGTTCTAGACCCGAAAGAAAACAGCGATATTGCTGTCAACCAAGTCAACCGCCTAATCGCGCAAGACAATCGAGTTGAAAACGTTCACTTGAACGTTCGTGACGGTCTTAACATCGTCGTAAAACACTAACCCTATTTCTTATAAACCCCATTCACCTTTGGGTCACCTCAGGCGAATGGGGTTTATGTGCTATTAAAAAGATATTACGTAAGAGGCAGCGATTTTGGTCGTTTTTAAAATCACAAATAACATCTCCGGCAAACACTACATTGGAACGTCTTTCAATAGTGGCTTTCAACGTTTCGAACAATATGTAGAAGCAACCAGCGAAGGTTTGGACTTCCCTTTATACAATGACATTAGGGAGAATGGCGTTGAGGCCTTTACAGTTGAAGAACTATTTGAAACAAGCGACAAAGAAGAACTGTATGAATTAGAAACAGACTACATTTCTATTTATAACGGCGAAAGCTTACGTGGCTACAAAATTGCACAAACAGCAGAAAAAGCCACCAATCTAAATCTAGGCAAAAAAGCGCTATTTGATGCGAACGGAGTATCGACAGCAGAGCAGCCTAAAAAAACAAGAAAAGTGGCCGCAAAAAAAACCGTTGAACTCCCAAAAAAAACGCTTGAACCAGCCCCAACAACAAAATCATTCTTTGGCGAACTCATCGGTGAAGACAGGCTAAACGCCCCTCTCGCTGCAGCAGCCACAGAAAAGAAAAAAGCACCTACTCGCACAAAAAGCAAGGCCAGCATCCAGAAGATGCTAAGCGAAGCTGAGAAAGCATCAAAAAAAGAACGCGAAGAAAAACTAAAATCACAGCAGCAGGCAGAAGCAGAAGAAATGGCTCTCATCATGGCAAAAATTGATGTGACATCCAAATCTGCCACATCCGCATTTCGTCGCCGCAAAAGTTAATCTAAAAATTAGAAACAAAAAAGCTCAGTTAAATTAATAACTGAGCTTTTTTAATGTCTAATTCTTATCTATTTAAGTGTCACAAAACCAATAAGTAGAAAATTAAGACCTTGCTTTCTTAAGTGTCTCCGAAATCATAAATGCCAACTCTAAAGATTGATCAGCATTCAAGCGAGGGTCACAATGAGTATGGTAACGATCAGCCAAATCTGCTTCAGTCACCTCAAAAGCACCACCCACACACTCAGTCACATTCTGTCCCGTCATTTCAAAATGAACGCCGCCTGCATAGCTACCTTCAGCGTTATGGACTTGGAAGAACTGCTGCACCTCTTTTAACACATCATCGACACGTCGAGTCTTATACCCCGTAGACGCTTTGACAGTGTTGCCGTGCATCGGGTCACTACTCCACACAACCTGCTTACCTTCGCGCTGAATTGCTTGAATGAGCTTAGGCATGCCGTCTTCAACTTTATCTGCCCCCATACGCACAATAATATTCAAACGACCCGCTTCGTTATTTGGATTCAGCACATCACACAATCTTAGTAAATCTTCTGGATCCATAGTAGGGCCAGCCTTTACGCCAATTGGGTTTTGTACACCACGCAAAAACTCTACATGGGCGCCATCTAATTGACGAGTACGATCTCCAATCCATAACATGTGCGCAGAACAATCATACCAGTCACCAGTCAGACTATCTTTACGAGTCAAAGCCTGCTCATAAGGCAACAACAACGCCTCATGGGAAGTATAAAAATCCGTCTCTTTTAACTGAGCTAAACCAGGACCAATACCACACGCCTCCATAAACTGAAGCGCGTCATCAATCTTGTCAGCCACGCCCTGAAAACGACTACCCGCTGGACTCGCATTCAAAAAGTCCAAATTCCATTGATGCACTTGATGTAAATCTGCAAATCCACCCTGAGCAAAAGCTCGAAGCAAGTTCATTGTTGATGCACTCTGATTGTAAACTTGCACCAAACGCTCAGGATCAGGAACCCTTGCTTGCTCAGTAAAATCGATACCATTGATGATATCACCACGGTAACTAGGCAATTCAATACCACCAATTACTTCACTACCTGACGATCTCGGCTTAGCAAATTGCCCAGCCATGCGCCCAACCTTTACTACTGGGCATTTACCAGCATAAGTCAACACAACCGCCATTTGCAGCATAACTTTAAACGTATCGCGAATATTGTTAGCATGGAACTCTGCAAAGCTTTCAGCACAATCACCACCTTGCAGCAAAAATGACTGCCTATTGGCCACCTGTGCTAAAGCTTTTTTAAGCTGACGCGCCTCACCCGCAAAAACAAGAGGAGGCATTTTTCCTAATGTATTTTCAACTTGAGCCAAATGCTCTGCATTAGGATAAACAGGCTGTTGTAGCGCCGTCTTTTCTCTCCAACTTGTTAGGTTCCACTGTGACATAATTTTCTACAACCTTATTCTATTCATTATTTTTTAATATATATTAACGAGCAACGACCCAAAGAATTTCTGCATCTTTTACCGACAAGGAGACAACTGCGTGTCCCATAGTGGCATCATAATACACACTATCACCTTCTTTTAATTCAATCGGCTCATAGAGCTCAGAGAAAAAATTAATTTTACCTTGCAAAACTAACAGAAACTCCTCGCCATCATGACGAACCCATTCTTTAAACTCAGAAAAAGAGCGAGCCCTAACCGTGGTTTTAAACGGCACCATTTTTTTACGGCTAATCGAGTAATTTAATAACTCATGCTCATAAGTTGCCGTTGGATGGGGCTCACCTTTTCCTTTGCGAGTGATATCACGACGCCCTGCAATAGAATGCTCACTCGCCTCAACAAATAGTTGCGGCAAATCCATTTCCAAACCATTAATCAACTTCTGCACGATAGTGAAGCTTGGCGAAACTTGATCATTCTCGATTTTCGATAACGTTGACCGAGCTATTCCCGTTCTTTTTCCTACTTCCTCCAGCGTCCAGCCTTTCGATAAACGAATTTCCTTAACACGCTTACCAAGCTCTAGCGGCTCAACAAACCGATCAGGATCTGACGCTGTGGCGGTTTCTAACGATGGACGACTAACCATAATTCACCAACACTACTTTCATATAAGAAGCCTTTAGCATCTATACCTTTAATAAAGGCGCCATCGCTACAGCACAACGAGAGAGATCAAACCCCTTACCTGATACATAAGCTATCAGATCAGTAGACTCCCCCCCCTTACCATTCTCTAACAACACCCATAACACTGAAGATCGTGTCCCAGTTCGACAAAAAGCCAGCGTCTTCTTATTCTCAAGCAAAGCAATCCTTTGAAAATCCACTTGCTCCTGAGACAGCTTTGACAAATCTATTGCATTACTTACATACTCCATACCCAACGCCTCAGCAGCAGCGCGAATACTTTCACCAGCAGGCTGATCAGCAGATTCTGCTTCTGGTCGATTATTAATAATTCGCTCAAAGCCTTGCGATTTAAGTGAGACTAAATCAGCCTCGACTAATTGAGGCGCAACAAAATAAGAGTCATCAAGCTGTACAACATTACTCATAAATCTTTCCTCAAATACATTTAAGAACGATACAACACTTTTATAAGATGGAAACCAAATTGCGTTTTAACCGGTCCCTGAATCTTATATAAAGGACCACCAAAAACCGCCTTATCGAAAGCCGGTACCATATCTCCTTTGCGAAACTCTCCAAGATCTCCACCCTTTTTACCAGAAGGACAAGTAGAAAATTGCTTGGCTAATTTATGAAAGTCCGCCCCTTTATCCAATTTAAGTTTTAGTGACTCCGCCTCTACTTTCGTCTTAACCAAAATATGACATGCGCTCGCTGTTGACATTACTGCACCTATTGCTCAATTAAACTAGATAAAACATGTTAACCTATTTAGTATAATAGAATTAACTATAAGCAATCACTAACCTTACATATTCTTGGCAAAAGTAGTATCAACACAAAATATATAGGCAGCTTTACATTATGAGTACATACGCAGCAATAAGTGACCTCTCCTTTCTACTCGTAGAACCATCGGACATGCAGAGGAAAGTCATCACTAAAGCACTTGAAGAAGCCGGAATAAAACAAATCACATACGCAAATAACATCCAAGAAACTATCGCGTCACTCTCTTCTTTCCCGCCTGACCTTGTCATATCTTCAATGTACCTCCCTGACGGCTCAGCAAATGATCTCATTGATCAAATCAGAAACAATGAAGACACTGAAAACCAGTGTTTTATGCTAATCTCCAGCGAAAGAAATAGAGAGCATTTAGAGCACCTAAGACAATCAGGCGTACTCGCCATCCTCCCCAAGCCATTCAACCAAAAAGACCTAACTCGCGCCATTCACGCAACCTTGGACCTAATTGTCGAAGAAGAAATTGACTTAGAAATGTTTGACCCCAAAAGCCTACGTGTACTAGTTACAGATGACAGTCGGATGGCACGAAAACATGTAAGCAAAACACTAAATACCATGGGAATTGAGGATATACAATTCGCAGAAAATGGCAAAGAAGCAATTGCACTCCTTAACGAAATGGAATTTGATCTTATTGTTACCGATTACAATATGCCAGAAATGGACGGTAAAGAATTGACTGATGCCGTTCGGAAAGACCCGACAATTGCACACATTCCCATACTAATGGTTAGCTCAAACTCTGAAGACAGCCAATTATCAAACATTGCACAAGAAGGTGTAGACGCCATTTGCGGAAAACCTTTTGAACCAAGTGTAGTTAGAAAGTTATTGGCAAAAATCCTAAATTGACACCGTACCTTTAATCACAAACCAATTTAAAGATTAAAAACAAAAAAAGAGCTTCAACTGAAGCTCTTTTTTAAACTAACTAAACATTGGCACAATTAAATCAAACAGCCGCCATCAACTCAGAAACAATCTGCTGATTAGCCTCAGGAAAACGATAAGCCGACAAGTTAGAAATAGCTACCCAATTTACTGTTTGCCCCTCACTCCCCTCTGGCTCACCATCAAAACCTGTTACCTTATAGAAACAAAGTTCGACCTGCTTATCACCGTAATCATGAGATATCGCTTTATAAAAAGAACTCTCAGTTACGGCAATACCACACTCTTCCTTCAACTCTCTTGCCAAAGCAATCTCAGCAGATTCAGAAGGCTCACATTTACCTCCTGGAAACTCCCACAGACCACCCTGATGCTGAGTGGAGTTACGAAGAGCAATAAAAACAGCGCCATTACGAAGAATAATACCAACAGCAACTCTAACCAACATTAGGTACGGTACTCAGCATTAATGGTGACATATTCATGAGAAAAGTCTGTCGTCCAAACCGTATCAGACAATGACCCCATGCCTAAATCTAGCACAATATGAATTTCTTGAGGTGCCATAGCTTGCTTACCATGCTCTTCAAGATAGTCAGGTGAACGACCACCATCACGAGCAACTTCAAAGCCATTAATATGAAGTTGAACACGATCAACATCCAAACCTTCAACACCAGCACGACCAACAACCGCAAGGATACGACCCCAGTTAGGATCGGAAGCGAAAAGCGCCGTTTTCACCAACGGAGAATGAGCGATTTCAAAAGCCACTTTGGTTGCATCAGACTCTACAGCCGCACCAACAACCTCAACAGTCACAAACTTTGTCGCTCCTTCACCATCACGAACGATAGCATGCGCCAACTCTTGCATAACCGCAGTAAATGCAGCGATAAAAGCTTTCGCTAACGGCTCATCAAGAGAAGTAACTTTCGTGTTTCCTGCCATGCCAGTTGCAACAGCAATACAGGAATCATTGGTGGATGTATCACTATCAACCGTAATACGGTTAAAGCTCTTATTCACCACATCCTTCAAAATAGCCTGAAGCACCTCAACATCCATCGCAATATCACTGCAAACATAGCCCAACATAGTCGCCATATTAGGACGAATCATGCCGGCACCCTTTGAAATACCCGCGATGGAAAAAGTTTGACCTTCAAATTCGAAAGTTCGCACAGAACCCTTTGGCAAAGTATCGGTAGTCATAATACCAACACCAGCGGACTTCCAGTTATCACAGGATAAATTTTCAAGCGCTTTAGGAATGGCTGCAACAATTTTTGCCACAGGCAATGGCTCGCCAATAACACCTGTTGAAAAAGGCAAAATTGACTCGACACTAACTCCAACCTCTTCAGCCAAAACCTCACAAGTCTTAAGGGCCGTCTCTAGGCCAGTCTTACCCGTACCGGCATTTGCGTTACCCGTATTGATAAGCAAATAACGACTATCAGCCAAGCCTAAATGTTTTTGACATATACGCACAGGCGCAGCGCAAAAAGCATTCTGAGTAAAAACACCAGCAACTGATGCACCTTCACAAATTTCAAAAATCACAACATCTTTTTTGTTGGGCTTTTTAATACCAGCTTCAGCAACACCAATTCTAATTCCTTTTATTTCAGGAATAAGAGGAAAATCATGCAACCCTACAGCCATTTAAACTTTCTCCAATTAAACAAGACTACCGTGACATTGTTTGTATTTTTTACCTGAACCGCATGGACAAGGCTCATTGCGACCCACTTTAGGATACTCTTGACCATCAGCAGAATCAGAACCACCGTCAGACAAGGAATCTAACGAGTCATGAATCATATTCATGGTCGTTTTTTCCTCTTGCAGTCTACGAGCCGCTTCGATTTTTTCTGCCTCTTCAGCAGACTGTACTTTCACACGAGTAATGATCTGAATCACTTCGTATTTAATTTGCTCTAACAAACCTTGGAACAATTCAAATGATTCACGCTTATATTCTTGCTTAGGGTTCTTTTGCGCATAACCACGCAAATGAATACCCTGTCTAAGCATATCCATTGTCTGAAGATGCTCTTTCCACAGTGTATCAAGAACCTGCAACAGCACCTGTTTCTCGAAAGCTCTAAATGGCTGTTCACCAGCAATTTCTTCTTTCGCCTGATAATCATTAACAAACGTGTCTAATATTTTCTGACGCAAAGGTTCTTCATAAAGTTTCTTATCTTCTTCTACCCATTTCGCAACAGGAAGCTCTAGACCAAATTCGTTACGAGCCTTCTCTTCCAACCCTTCAAGGTCCCACATATCGAAAATACTTTGAGGTGGAATAAACTCATCAACCAAACTGGTAACAACTTCTTCTCGCATTGCGGAAATAGCTTCAGATAGATCTTCAGACACCATCATATCAAAACGCTGACGATAAATTACTTGACGCTGATCATTAGCAACATCATCGTATTCAAGCAATTGCTTACGAATGTCAAAGTTACGCCCTTCTACTTTGCGCTGTGCTTTTTCAATCGCGTTAGAAACCATCTTATGCTCAATCGCTTCACCTTTCTCCATACCGAGCGCCATCATCATTTTCTTGATGCGATCTGACATGAAAATACGCATTAAATTATCTTCTAATGACAAATAAAAGCGCGACGAACCAACATCACCTTGACGACCAGCACGGCCACGAAGTTGATTATCAATACGGCGTGATTCATGGCGCTCTGTACCAATGATATGTAAACCACCGGCAGCAAGAACTGACTCATTACGAGCTTTCCAATCAGCTTTTAAAGCATTGATTTCATCTTCACTAGCATTTTCACCCAGCTTAGCTAACTCAACCTGAAGGTTGCCACCCAACACAATATCCGTACCACGGCCAGCCATGTTTGTTGCAATTGTTACCGCACCAGGACGACCGGCATCAGCAACAATTTCAGCTTCGCGCTCATGCTGCTTAGCATTTAAAACATTATGCTTAACGCCTTTCTTAACAAGGTAGTTTGACAAAAGCTCAGAATATTCAATAGAAGCCGTACCAACAAGAACAGGACGACCCTGATTAACAATCTCTTCAATATCCAACACAATGGCTTCAAATTTGTCTTCAGTTGACATGTAAATTAAGTCATTGAAGTCTTTACGCTGAACCTGACGATTGGTAGGAATAACAATAACGGATAATCCGTAAATTTGTTGAAACTCAAATGCTTCAGTATCCGCAGTCCCCGTCATACCAGACAACTTCTCATACAAGCGGAAGTAGTTCTGGAAAGTCGTAGACGCCAGAGTTTGACTTTCTGCCTGAATGGTAACGCCTTCCTTCGCCTCTACCGCCTGATGAATACCTTCAGACCAACGACGACCAGCCATGGTTCGACCCGTATGTTCATCAACGATAACAATCTGGTCACCCTGAACGACATAATCTATGTTCTTTTTAAAAATGACGTGTGCTTTAAGACAAGCATGGACATGATGCAACAAAGACAGGTTTCCAGCTGCATATAAGCTTTCACCTTCCGCTAACATTCCTTGCTCAACCAACCACTCCTCAACAAAAGAATGACCATCTTCTGTTAATTCAATACTACGTTGAGATTCATCAAAGACGTAATGCCCTACAGACTCCTCTTCATCAGTGTCCTCTTGTTTTACCAATAGTGGGGCGAGCTGATTAATTTTACGATACTGTTCAGAGCTGTCTTCAACCGCACCAGAAATAATAAGAGGCGTTCTAGCTTCATCTATCAAGATAGAGTCCACTTCATCTACCACAGAGAAATGCAAGTCACGCTGAACACGATCTTCTAAACGAAAAACCATGTTGTCGCGGAGATAGTCAAAACCAAACTCGTTATTGGTACCATAGGTAATATCACACAAGTATGCAGCCTTCTTCTCGTCACGATCCTGACCAGAGAAAACCACACCAACACTCATGTCTAAAAATTCATACAAAGGTCGCATCCAGTTAGCGTCACGCTTAGCCAGATAATCATTCACCGTAACGACGTGAACACCCTTAGAAGATAAAGCATTTAAGTAAACAGCCAGTGTCGCTACAAGCGTTTTACCTTCACCTGTACGCATTTCAGCGATTTTACCTTCATTAAGAACCATGCCACCAATGAGCTGTACATCGAAATGGCGCATCCCCATAACACGGCTACTGCCTTCACGTACCACCGCAAAAGCCTCAGGCAAAATAGATTCTAGAGATTCACCTTTTGCAAGACGATCACGAAACTCGCTCGTTTTCCCAGACAAATCATCATCCGACAATTTGTGAAAAGATTCTTCAAGCTGGTTTATCTGTGCAACGATTTTTCTATATCGTTTAACTTCTCGGTCATTCTTTGTACCGACAATTTTTTTAATTACAGTTCCTAACATCTTGAACTCATCGTAGCCAATTAGTAATAAAGACAGTCTATCATGGTAATGTGTGACAAAACATGAAATATCAAGGAGCTAAATACAAAAAAACCAGACATATAGTCTGGTTTTTAATAATTCGATCAATTATTAATCACTTACTAAGCACCAACAAAAGCAGGCTCTACATAAGAGATTGGTGTCGTTTGCGCTTCATCTTCGAAAACAACATACTCCCAAGCATCTTGATGCTCAAGCAAAGCAAGCAATAGCTTATTATTCAAGGCATGGCCTGATTTGTAAGCTTTATACTCACCAATTAAACTATGCCCGAGAAGATAAAGATCACCGATTGCATCCAATACTTTATGACGCACCAATTCATCTCGGTAGCGTAAACCTTCATCATTTAGCACACGGTAGTCATCAAGCACGATGGCATTTTCCATGTTTGCCCCACGAGCAAGGTTATTATTTTTAAAGTATTCGAGGTCTTTCATAAAACCAAACGTTCTCGCACGACTAATCTCTTTTACAAAAGTGGTCGTTGAAAAATCAAATGACGTACTTTGAACATCTTCACCAATGGCTGGATGCTGAAAGTCAATCGTGAAAGACAAACGAAACCCTGAATGAGGTTCAAGAGAGGCGAATTTATCACCCTCATCCACCCGTATAGGCTTCTTAACTCGGATAAATCTTTTTGGTGCATTTTGAGCTTCTAGACCTGCTGATTGCAGAAGAAAAACAAAGGGGCTAGCACTTCCATCCATAAGAGGAATTTCACTAGCACTCACTTCTACATAAGCATTATCTACACCCAAACCAGCCATTGCAGACAACAAATGCTCTACAGTACTAACCTTCACATCACCTTGACATAAAGCCGTAGCAAAATTTGTTGATCCGACTGCTCGCGCATCACCATGAATCTCTACAACTGGATCCAAGTCTGTACGAACAAATACAATACCTGTATTCACAGGCGCAGGCTTTAGTGTCAAATACACCTTCTCGCCAGAGTGCAATCCCACTCCTGTTGCTCGAATAATGTTCTTAAGTGTGTGTTGGCGTACCATTATATTCCTACATTTTTATGACTGGATACTATTCTTTGAAAAATAGTATCAATAACACATTTTTTATACAATCCAACGCCTTGATATTGCATCGTTTTTACTCAAACTAGTCCGCTTGACGACGCAAAAATGCTGGAATGTCCAAATACGATAATTTATCGCCACTTGAAATAGAGGCAGAATCTACAGACTCTTTCTTTTCATCCAAGCTTTTCTCTACCACTTCCGCTTTCACATGCTGTGAAGGCTTCGGCACAGATTGAGCAACAGCCATTTTAGAGTTCTCACTTTCAACAACTTGCTCGACCTTTGCCATAACCGGCTGAGAGACAACAGATTCACCAACAGCAGACTTCATTTCACCTGCAGAGCGACCCTCTAAACCAGTTGCAACTACCGTGACTCGCATCTCATCACCTACACTAGGATCAATTGCACAACCAATCACGACAGTAGCATCTTCCGATGCATATTCTTCAATAATGCCACCAACCTCAGTAAATTCAGACAAACCAACTTCTTCGTTAGCTGTAATGTTTACCAGCACGCCACGCGCGCCTCTAAGGTTGATATCCTCAAGCAATGGATTGTGTATTGCAGCTTCAGCAGCCACCCTAGCTCTATCCTCGCCAGATGCAGACCCAGTCCCCATCATCGCCATCCCCATCTCAGACATAACCGTTCTTACATCTGCAAAGTCGACGTTGATTAGACCAGGCCTCATAATCAAATCGGTAATACCCTGAACCGCATTAAACAAAACATTGTTTGCTTCGCCAAATGCCTTCAGCAATGAAATATTTTTACCTAGTACTGGCAAGAGACGTTCATTAGGAACGGTAATCAAAGAATCGACATTTTCACGCAACTCCCTAACTCCATCCTCAGCAACTCTTGCGCGACGGCGACCTTCAAAAGGAAAAGGTTTAGTAACAACCGCTACCGTCAAAATACCTAACTCACGTGCCACTTTCGCAATAACTGGTGCCGCACCTGTACCTGTTCCACCACCCATACCAGCAGTGATGAACACCATATCCGCACCCGTCAACAACTGAGTAATTTTCTCTTGGTCTTCTAAAGCAGAATCCCTACCTACTTCTGGATTTGCCCCAGCACCCAACCCCTTAGTGATGGTTGAACCTAATTGCAAAGAAACTCCAGTCTCAAAACCTATCAGCGCTTTAGAGTCAGTGTTTGCACAAATGAACTCAACACCTTCCAATCGATTTTCAAGCATATGACGTACAGCATTGCCGCCGCCGCCACCAACACCGATAACTTTAATAACGGCATTATCTGATAAATTATCTTCGGCTAAATCAAAGACATTCATGGGCTTATCGCTCCTCAATAAATTCACAATCAATTCTGACTAAATATAACTCTGAAACCAGTGCTTTAATTTTTGCCATGCCTTCGTTGCACTGAAGGATGGCCCGATTTCTTTTTTAGGAACCAGAACTGATGATTCTCGTTTAGTTTGCGTCTTAGACATCATCCGCTTCGAGATCTCGGTTACTTCAGCCTCTTTACTACCATAAGCCAATAATCCAACACTTGTTGAATATATCGGGTTATCGACAATGTCAGACATTCCTTTAGTGCAATCTGGTAAAGATAATCGAACTGGCATCTGAAATACCTTCTCAGCCAACTCTGATGCTCCCTCCATAAGCGACGTACCACCAGTAATTACAATACCTGCAGGGATACGCTCCGCATAACCACTACGCCTTAATTCATCCAGAATTAAATTATAAATTTCTTCATATCTCGCCTCAACAACCTCTGTCAAAGCATGACGAGTGATTGATCTTGGCTGACGATCACCAACACTTGGCACCTGAAGAACTTGATCTGCAGACGCCATAGAAGACATGGCACAAGCATATTTCACTTTGATTTCTTCCGCATGCTGAGTTGGCGTGCGCAAAGCCATCGAAATATCATTTGTAACCTGATCACCAGCAACTGGAACAACTGCAGTATGATGCAAGGCACCATCAATCCAGACAGCAATATCAGACGTTCCTGCGCCGATATCAATCAAGCAAACACCTAAATCTTTTTCATCTTCACTCAGTGAAGATTCACTAGAAGCAAGCTGAGATAAGATGACACCATCTACCCCTAAGCCACACCGCTTAATACACTTCTCAACGTTCATCACAGCGTTAACAGCACCAGAAATCAAATGCACATTCGCTTCAAGTCGAACACCCGACATACCAAGAGGATCTTTAATACCCTCTTGAGAATCAATGTGATACTCCTGAGGCAAAATATGCAACACTCGCTGATCAGAAGAAATAGGCACAGCCTGAGCAGCATCAATAACTCGATCTATATCTTCTTTTTGAACTTCACCATTTTTGACTGCAACGATGCCATGAGAATTCAAACTACGAATATGACTACCAGCAACACTGACATAAACTGAGTGTATGTTACATCCAGCCATCAATTCAGCTTCTTCGACAGCACGCTGGATTGACTGAACTGTTGACTCAATGTTTATTACAACACCACGTTTCATACCTTTTGAACTATGAGAGCCAATACCGACAATTTCCAAACTACCATCAGCTAGAACTTCGCCAACCAAACAGATAACTTTCGATGTGCCTACATCCAAACCGACTATCATTTCACCTTCCCGGTATTACGTGTTGTTTTGAAAAGACGCTCTTCGCTGTATAAAAAAGCAACAAACAGGCCAATTTCATTTATTTTTTTTCCAACCTACAGCCACCCCATGAGGATAGCGAGCGTCAACTGACGTTATCTGGTCTATTCTACCCGATAAATCACTTTTATACACAGCTATAAAGCGCTGCAATCTTTCTAAAATCTCTTCTCTACCCAATTTCACCGCTATACCATTGGTAAAAATAATACTCCACGCCCCCCTTGGTTCTAAGGTAAGTGTGGAAACACGTAGAGACGTCGAAGCAAGCACCTGACTAACCAATCCAAACTGCTCTAACACAACATCACTTGAGTCTTCAGGGCCATACAATCTAGTAAGCGGCAAATCAGGCACCTTAGGTGGCGTAATAACTACCGCCGAGGTGGATATCAATTGCCCATCCCCCCAGTATGCAAGAGGCGTATGTTCATGAACAAGCACCTGCAACGTATTTGGCCAAACTTTACGAATCTCTGCGCTTGCCACCCATTCAGATGACAAAACAGTAGCCAAAGCATCAGACAAAGAAACACTCAGAAGGCTCTGCCCAAGCAAAGAAGAATAGTCGGATTGCAACTCCTCTTCAGTTGCATACTTCAAATCACCCTTAATCTCAATCTTCTGAATAGCAAACCAAGTCTCAGGCGAATCATTTCCCTGAAAAGCAGCCACCAATATCAATAAAACTGCCCCGATTAGTGCCGCTATCCTCATAAATCAATTACGCCCTACTTTATCCCAAGCATTTTGCGCAATTTTCTCCACAAGTGACGCATAATCAATACCCACATACTTAGCTGCCATAGGCACTAAGCTATGAGACGTCATACCTGGTGCAGTGTTAACTTCCAACACCCAAAATACACCAGCTTGATCTCGCATCACGTCAACACGCCCCCAGCCAAAGCAACCCAGTGAACGATATGCATCCAGAGCCAGCATTTGCAACTCGTTTTCATCATCCTCATCCAAACCACAAGGCAGCAGATACTCGGTATCATCCGCTATATATTTAGCCTCATAATCATAAAGCTTATGATCTGGTGCAGGCTTCAAACCTATTGGCGGATAGGCGACATCATCGATAACCGTAACAGTAAATTCAGGCCCATCGATAAATTCCTCAACCAAAATATCAGAGTCATACTCAAGCGCCTTTATCAAAGCATCGTCAAGCTCAGCTCTATTCATAGCTTTGTTAATACCAATGGTTGAACCCTCCCTAGAAGGCTTGACTATCACTGGATAAGACATCTGCTCCTCGATTAGATCCGCATTAGCGTGATCAACAAAAGATAAATAAGCAGGAGTCGGAATGCCAATACCATTCCAAAAACGCTTAGTTAAGACTTTATCCATAGCCAAACCACAGGCTAAAGGCGAACTACCAGTATACGGCTTACCAAACATCTCAAGCAAAGCCTGAACTCGACCATCCTCTCCCTCCCCACCATGCAAGGCGATGAAAGCAAGATCAAACTCAATAGACTGCAATTGAACAATAGGATCCAATGCAGCATTAGACCCATACAAATCTAGCTCAACAACTTGATAACCTTTTGCTCGCAACCCTTCAGCAACCAAAGGACCACTTTGCAATGAAACTTCGCGCTCCGCAGAACGACCGCCATAAATTACGGCAATAACGGATTCTTTTAGTGTTTTAGACATATTAAATTCCGCTTACAGATAAGTTTTTAGAAACCATACCGATATCACCAGCACCTTGCGTAATCAATAAATCGCCTTCACGCAAAACATTACTCAAAATAGAGCGTAAATCTGCCTCACTACCAACATGAATTGGGTCAACATTGCCGCGCTGACGAATACTGCCACATAAAGAGCGACTGTCAGCACCATTGATAGGCGCCTCACCAGCGGAGTAAACATCCAATAAGAGCAAAACGTCCACTTGAGACAAAACTCGCACAAAATCTTCATACAAATCACGTGTTCGAGTATAACGATGCGGCTGATAAACCATGACCAAGCGCTTCTCAGGCCAACCTGCACGGATCGCCTTAATAGTTGCCAATACTTCACTAGGGTGATGACCATAGTCATCAACAAACATGACATTCGAACCATTTGGCAACGCCAAAGGTTTTTGCTCTTGGAAACGACGTCCCACACCTTCAAAGCCCATTAGGCCGGCTTGAATAGCAGAGGCATCAACACCCAAATCAGTCGCTACCGCAATTGTGGCAAGCGCATTAAGTACGTTGTGACGACCCGGCATTGGTAAGCGAATTTTCAGCGGCTCACCTTCAGGGCGATGCGCCAAAAACTCACAATAACGGCCTGTTTGCACTATCTCTGTCGCATAAAAATCCGCTTCTTGATCGATACCGTATGTTAATACTGGGCGACTCAAAGTAGGCAGAATTTCACGAACATTCTCATCATCAACACATAACACAGCTAAACCATAAAAAGGCAGGTTATGTACGAACTCAATAAAGGTATGTTTAACTTTTTCAAAATCACCATCATAGGTATCCATGTGATCTTCATCGATATTAGTGACTATCACCGTCTGTGGTTGCAAATGCAGGAATGACGCATCACTTTCATCTGCCTCAGCAACAAGATAAGCACTGCTACCCAATTGTGCATTTGCTCCAGCACTGGTTAAACGCCCACCAATAACAAATGTTGGCGCCTCACCAGTAGCCGCTAATATAGAAGCCATCAAGCTCGTAGTCGTTGTTTTACCATGCGTCCCAGCAACAGCAATACCATGGCGATAACGCATTAATTCAGCCAGCATTTCTGCTCTTCGAACAATCGGAATTCTATGCTCTTTACCCCAGATAATTTCTGGGTTTTGCTCATTTATTGCGGTAGATACCACTATCACATGGGCGTTATAAACGTTTTCTTCTAAATGCCCTAGATAGATCTTAATACCCAGCTCTTCTAAACGCTCCGTTGTAGATGACGCCTTAAGATCAGACCCTGAAACTTGATAACCTTGGTTATGCAACACCTCTGCAATACCACACATACCAACACCACCAATACCAATAAAGTGGATGTTTTGAATACGGCGCATCGTTGGAATATCGTACTGAGCTTTAATATCAATCATTATTTTATTAACCTTAAACAGTGTGCAACAACATCTTGCGTCGCATTTGGACGAGCAACCAGCTTGGCCTGCTCACCCATTTTCAATAATGTCTCTTCACTTTCTACAAAACCTGAAAGCAAAGATATAATTCTTTCACAACTTAACTGTGATTGCGGCAACAAATACGCCGCCCCAACATTTTCTAAATAACGCGCATTTGCCGTTTGATGATCATCTATAGCATGTGGGTAAGGGACTAGAATAGAAGGCAAACCTGCCACAGCCAACTCACTTACTGTCATAGCTCCAGCCCGACACAAAACTACATCAGCCCAGTAATATGCTTGATCCATATTATCTAGGTAGGCCTCAACCCGAGCTTCCACTCCTGTCTCTTTATATAACGCCGATACCGCTTCAAAGTTACGAATACCAGTTTGATGCCAAACATCCAAACGCTGTGGAAAAGGCCATTCAGCTAAAACCTGAGGCATGACATCATTAATCGCTTTGGCCCCTAAACTCCCACCAACAACAAGCAATCGCAAAGGCCTTGCAGTACCACTTCTTGATACTCGTACACGCTGCTCCAAAATATCGCTTCGAATTGGATTACCAACGCTAATAGCGTTAGGTAGTGCACCATCAAAAGCCTGCAACCTTAAACTTGCTACTTTAGAGAGTAACCTATTGGTAGTACCAGCTACGGCATTCTGCTCATGAACTACTAAGGGGATACCCAATAACTTAGCAGCCACGCCACCAGGACCTGCAACAAACCCACCCATACCTAGAACGACATCAGGCTTAATTTTTTGCAAAACAGCCACCGCCTGGCCAATAGCATGCAAAATCCTAAAAGGAGCGATCAAGAGACCTAATACCCCTTTACCTCTCACTCCTTTAATAGATAAAGAATGCAATGCTATATCATGTTTAGGTACAAGAGTTTCCTCCATCCCACCTTTAGAGCCAAGCCATTGAACGTCAGCACCTTTATCCTTAAAAATTTGAGCACAAGCCAATGCTGGATAGATATGACCACCTGTTCCGCCAGCCATTATAACGACTCTTTTGACACTGCTCATTTCAAACTCTCTTTCATTTTCGTCGACTCATCAGAGCCACCACCTTTCTCTGCCCGTCTATTCTCAATATCGACACGCGCTACAACAAACAAACTCCCAAGAGTAATTATGAGGCTACTCCCACCATAACTAATCAATGGCAAAGTAAGCCCTTTAGTAGGCAAAAATCCGGTATTTACACCTATATTGATAATAACTTGAGCTAAAATAAGAATTGAAAAACCAAAACACATATAAGCTGCAAACGGTCGAGATAACGCCATGGCTTGACGACCAATTTTAAAGGCACGAGCAACCATTAGCGCAAACAAACATATCAACAACAAACCGCCGAACATGCCCGTTTCTTCAACCCAAATAGAAAACACAAAGTCTGTATGAGCTTCAGGCAGATAAGATAGCTTTTGAACGCTGTTACCCAACCCCAAGCCAAACCATTCACCACGACCATAAGCGATTAAAGCCTGACTAAGTTGATACCCTTCATTAAAAGGATCCGCCCAAGGATCTATAAAATTCATCAAGCGCTTTAGCCGATAACTTTCAGAAATAGCAACAACGCCCAACATCGAAACGGCACCAACCATTAATAGCAAAAACTGATACAAGGGAGCACCGCCCAAAAACAGCAACACCATCACTGTACCCAGCAACACTACAGACGCACCGAAATCTGGCTCAAAAAGCAAAAACAAAAGAAAAATACTACAAAGACAAAGCGGAAGAACGAAACCAACCCACCCCTCTCTAACGCGGTCTGCCCTTCGCACTAAATAACCAGAAACATAAACCACCATACAAACTTTTGCGACTTCTGAAGCTTGCAGGTTAAACACCACCAAATTAATCCAACGGCGACTACCATTAACGCTTTTCCCAATCCCAGGCATAAGCACAAGAATAAGCAAGATAAGAGACAAACCCATCATCAAAATACCCCATTTCTGCAACTGATGTGTTGGCAGGGACAATAAAACCCAACCAAACACCAGACCGACTATAAGGTACAAAGCCTGCCTTCCCATAAAGAAGTAAGGATGCCCGTGAATCGTTTCAGAAATAGAGATAGAAGCACTAGAGACCATAACCATCCCTAGCGCCAAGATAGAAATAACAGCAGCGACAAAAACAGCATCTACCTGAGCAAATTCACGAATGGACACTCGATCAAATACTTTTAGCCATGTCATAACTCAGCAACCAAGCGGGCAAAATGTGCGCCGCGCATTTCATAGTTTTTATACATATCTAAACTGGCACAAGCTGGCGAAAATAAAACGATTTCTCCCTCTTTACTATCCTGCCCAATACTAGCCACAATCTGGTCTAACGTATCAAAGTGCTTCACGTCTGTGTTTGAAGGCAAAACCTCAGCAATACGGTCAGCATCTTTCCCAAACAAATATACAGTGCGCACTAAATTATTTACTGGTTTAGCAAGAGCACTAAAATCAGCACCTTTCCCTTCACCGCCAGCGATAAGTAAAATATTTTTATTAGCACTTGATCCAAGCCCTTGAAGCGCAGCTAACGTCGCGCCAACATTGGTGCCTTTTGAATCATTAATATAGGTCACGCCATTAAAAACACGAACTGTTTCGCAACGATGAGGCAAACCGCCAAACTCTTTCAACACCTTAGCCACACCGTCAGAAACAATATCTACACCCAGCAATTCCAGCATAGCTAGAGCCGCAAGCACATTGGCGTGATTGTGAGAACCTTTTAAGGCTATTTGAGATGTATGATAAAGGCGCTCAACGCCACGGCATAACCAAGAGCCATCCTCATCTTTGAGCATACCGTATTCTTTTAAATCAGGGCTTTTTGTTGTAAAAGCGCGTACAGGAACCCCTTCCGCCAACAATGGCGCAGTTAAAATATCCTGCTTATTACAAACTGCCGCTTTACAACCGCGATAGACTTTCTGTTTTGCACGTTGATATTCATAAAGATCTTTATAACGATCCATATGATCTTCAGAAACATTAAGAAGACAGGCCAAATCAGCCTGAAGTGCATGGGTCGTCTCAAGCTGAAAACTTGATAATTCCAACACATAGAAATCAATATTTGGAGCCAACAGATCCAAAGCAGGCAAACCTAGGTTTCCACCAGCTATAGCATTTTTACCGCTTGCCTGTAGCAACATAGCCACTAAGGTCGTAACCGTACTTTTCGCATTAGAACCAGTTATTGCCACAAAAGGCGCATCAACATAATCGCAAAACAGATCGATGTCACCACGCATAGCCACACCGCGCTCAGCCAAACGCGCTAGAACAGGTGTACGCAAGGCAATCCCAGGGCTTACAAATAATTCAGTCACCCCTAGAGTTTCAAGTACATCTAAGCTGCCAGTAAATATTCGATCTTCAGAACAAAACTCTTTGGCTTGCTCAAGCCCTGGTGGATTCTCACGAGAATCCACCACATAAAACTCAATCCCCTTGCTTGCTAAAAAGCGTACGCAAGACAAGCCTGTCGCACCCAAGCCGACAACGGCTCTTACCCGATCTGACCCGATCAACGACATGCAAATCTCCTAACGCACTTTTAAAGTAGCAAAACCAACTAAAACAAGGCAGACCGTGATAATCCAAAAACGCACAATGACTTTTGGTTCGGCCCAACCTTTCAATTCAAAATGGTGATGAATAGGTGCCATTCTAAATATTCGTCGTTTGGTTAATTTATAGGACGCGACCTGCAATATGACAGATACCGTCTCCATAACAAAAACACCACCCATAATGAACAACACCAACTCTTGGCGGACGATTACTGCAATCGTTCCTAATGCGGCACCTAAAGCTAAAGAGCCCACATCCCCCATAAAAATTTGTGCTGGATAAGTGTTAAACCATAAAAAGCCTAATCCCGCACCTGCAAGAGCGGCGCAGAACACCAGTAACTCACCCGAACCATGCACATAAGGAATAAGCAGATAATCCGCAAAGCGGATATTACCTGTTAAATACGCAAATACACCGAGAGCACCACCAACTAAAACGGTTGGCAAAATCGCTAGACCATCTAGGCCATCGGTTAAATTCACCGCATTACTGGTACCGACAATAACGAAATACGTCAGCACAATAAAAAACATACCTAGAGGAATAGCCACATCTTTGAAAAGAGGCACAATTAAGGCTGTTTCGGCAGGCGTACTTGCTGTGTAATACAAATAAAATGCAGCAGCTAAACCAAATACGCTTTGCCAAAAATATTTCCATCGACCAGGAAGACCGCGTGGATTTTTCTCCACCACTTTTCGATAATCATCAACCCAGCCAACAACACCAAATGCCAACATAACCAATAAAACAACCCAAACGTATTGATTACGCAAATCCCCCCACAAAAGAGTACTAACAGAAATCGAAAAAATAATAAGCGCGCCACCCATGGTTGGCGTACCAGCTTTTGACAAATGAGTCTGAGGTCCATCACTACGAACCGCCTGACCAATTTGCAAGCGCTGTAACAAAACAATAACCTTATTGCCAACTAATAGCGAAATAGCCAAGGCAGTGAGAACACCCAAAATGGCGCGTAAAGACAAGTAATTAAATACCGTAAAAAATGTATGATATTTACTTAAATAAGCCGTTAACAGAAGTAACATCGGTAGGGAATATCCTAATTAATTAGTGCTTCAATGACATTTTCCATCTTAGCCGAACGAGAACCTTTGACTAAAATAGCGTGTTTTTTATCTAGCGGGCGAACCACTGTCGCCGCTTCATTATGAGTATTGCAATAAATAGCGTTACCACCTTTACTTCTAAAAGCAGCACCTGCAATACTTGCTACGGGACCGACACAAATCAAACACGAAATCCCTTTGTTTTTAGCATATATCCCTAAGCTGTGATGAATGTCATCTCGTTGAGCACCGAGCTCAGCTAACCCGCCTAAAATCAACCAAGTTTCCTCTACTGACTGGATTGAAAGCACATCAATAGCAGCCTCAACAGACTTTGGGCTGGCATTGTAACAATCATTAATTAATAGAGCGCCATTTTTTGTCTTAAGCCGCTCTAATCGTCCAGAAACTAACACAGGGGAGGCTAATTTATCAGCCGCTTGCTTAAAATCAATCCCAATTATCAACATCGCTAGAACAACGGCCATACCATTTGCAATTTGATGTTTTCCAGCTCCAGCAATAGTGACTAATTGAGCCATCCCATCATAATGAAACATAGCTAAACTTGACTCAGCACCCAACTCAATATCAGATGCATAAAGATCTGCAGATTCAGTAAATCCAAAAGAATAAACCTGACGATCTCCAGCTAAACCACACCAATAATCGAAGTACTCATCATCAGAATTTAGGACTACACTAGCATTGGGCGAGGAGCCTGAAATCAACGCTCCTTTTTCTTTTGCAATATCCTCAATACCACCCAACCCTTCAAAATGACTTCCAGTGGCATTCGTCAATATAACGATGTCTGGAAACGCAACCTTAGCCAGCAGAGGAATTTCGCCAGTAAAACTAGTTCCCGCCTCTATAACTGCAACATCATTATCAGCATCTAACTCAAGAAGCGTTTGTGGCACACCTATTTGATTGTTCAAATTGGCGCGTGTTTTTAACACATTTTTATCCGTAAGGGACTGAGCCAACCAATCTTTTACGGTTGTTTTACCATTACTGCCGGTAATACATACAACTGGTCCCTTAAAAGCATCCCGAATCAAACGAGCAATCACACCATAAGCCAATGTAGTATCAACAACTTTGACATAATTAGGCACATCGACAACTCGGTCAGAGACAACGCCAACTGCACCCCCTTGAACCGCTTGCCCTATATAATCATGGCCATCAAAACGTTCACCCTTTAATGCAACAAATAGACAACCTGACACTATTTTTCTAGTATCCGTTACCACAGCATTTAAAGAGCAATCCTCGCCAATAAGCTCACCATCACAAGCTTTGGCAATATCTGAGAGAGTAAGGTTAATTAACATAAGTTTCTAACGCTTTTAGCGCCTCTTCTTTGTCATTAAAATGATACTTAACACCTTGAATATCTTGATAGGTTTCATGTCCTTTTCCAGCGATTAAAATCACATCCTCAGGTCCTGAAGATAAAATCGCTTGATGTATAGCCATTCGACGATCCGGCTCAAAACTAAACGCGGCATCTTTACTTGTCTGCGCCAATACATCAGAAAAAATTTGCTCGATAGACTCAGTACGAGGATTATCTGACGTAAGCCATACATAATCTGCATTTTTCATTGCGGCCGCCATCATCAAGGGACGCTTACCTCTGTCCCTATCTCCACCACAACCAAATACACAGATTAAACGTCCATTGGTGTGCTCTTTTACCGCCTGCAAAGCGACTTCTAACGCATCCGCAGTATGCGCGAAATCCACAACAACCAGCGGAGCATTTGGTAATTGAACTTTATCCATTCGCCCAGGCGCCCCAGTTAAGGTAGACAAACCACGAATTAAAGTTGCTTTGTCATCCACGCCATACCAAAGACTGGCAAACGCAGCCAAAGCATTCTGCACATTAAAACGCCCCAATAAAGGCAAAAAGACTGGAGTATCACCACCAGGATGACATAGAACAAATCGACACCCAGAAGGCTCAAGCATTAACTGCTTTACATAAAAATCAGCCCTAGAATCTTGCTCACTATAGTAATGACAGCTCGACCTAGCCGCGCCCTCCGCCATAAACCCAGCATAACCATCATCAAGACAAAATATAGAATGAGATACACGCTCAAAGGAAAACAAACGACGCTTAGCCAAAGCGTAGGAGTTCATATCACCATGATAATCAAGATGATCACGGGAAAGATTTGAAAAAACAGCTGTTTGAAATGGCACACCTTCAATACGACCTTGATCCAATGCATGAGAAGAAGCTTCGAAGGCAACAAAATCCACGCCCTCCTCAGCCATTTTCATCAAGGCACGATGCATTGAAAGAAGATCTGGCGTAGTCTGCTTCGCCTCTGACAGTCTATCCAATGGACCAACACCAAAGGTCCCAACCAGCCCACTAGAAAAACCAATATATTTAGCAAGTTGAGCAATATAAAAACAAATTGAAGACTTTCCATTTGTTCCGGTTACTGCAACCATTTGGGAAGGCATTTTTCCAAAAAAGGCATGCAGGCAAGCCACCAGAAGCTTTACGGGATCAGCAACAGAAACAAGCTCAATATCATCACGCTGCAATTTTAATTCTGCAGGAACCACCGCGACCTTACAACCTAGCTTGATTACATCATTTAAATAATCCCAACCATTTGAAGTCACACCAGGCAAAGCAAAAAAAACGCTCTCCTGATCTACTTTGCGACTGTCAGTTTCTAGACAATTATATAAAGCAGAATGCGAGCTATCCTCCAAAGAATAACCCGCCAAATTAAGCAGTTGAGCATGCGTCATTTGCCCCATTTAACCACCCTGCACAACTTGATAAGGTACTTTTTTAGGCTCCAAGCGAACTTCTCTGAGCCCTTCTGGCAAATCAGGATAAATATTCAGAGTTGTTAACGCCCCCTCCATAACGCGTGAAAATACTGGCGCAGCAACTTCACCACCATAATATTCACGACCTTTTGGGTCATTAATCATTACCACCATTGCCAATCGTGGATTGGTTGCAGGCGCAACCCCAGCAAACATAGCAATATACTGATCGTACTCGTATCCCTTAGAACCAACTTTGTGAACAGTACCAGTCTTGCCAGCGACGCGATAACCTGGAATTTGCGCCGCTTTACCTGAGCCTCGCTGCACAACCGCTTCCATCATTTTTACCACTGAACGAGCCACATCTTTTGGTATTACTTGCTTACCAGCAGGTGGTGCATCCTGCTTAAACATAGTAACTGGAACTCGATAACCATCATTCGCTAAGACCATATAAGCCTGTGCCAACTGCAATGTAGACACAGACAAGCCGTAACCATAGGATAAAGTAGCGATTTCAGATGGATGCCATTTAGGGTGTGATGGCAAAACACCCGTTGCCTCTCCAGGAAAGCCTATCCCAACAGGAGAACCAATCCCCAATTCATAATCAATATTCCATACCGCATCCTGAGGTAAAGACAAAGCAATTTTCGAAGCTCCTACGTTACTCGATTTAATCAATAGCTTTTCAAAGTCTATTACACCGTAATTAGCTGCATCTCGTATTGTAAAACGACCAAAGCGCAAATAACCAGGTGCCGTATTGATTGTACTTTCTGTGGAGTATTGCCCAGACATCAGCGCCGCCGAGATTGTAAAAGGCTTCATAGTTGAGCCAGGCTCAAACAAATCAATAACTGCGCGGTTACGCAACTCTTCGTACTCTAACTTGGAACGGTCATTCGGGTTATAGGATGGCTGATTTACCATTGCCAGAACCTCACCCGTTTTAACATCCAATATCACCGCAGAAGCGGAAGTAGCGCGATGCTCTGTTACTGCCGCTTTTAGTTCTCTATAAGCCAAATATTGCAATCGAAGATCAATACTTAGTTCAATATTTTCACCTGGATGCTCCGCCTCTTCAACACCAATACCACGAATGATATTACCAGTTAGATCCTTCACATAACTCCTACGACCAGGCTGCCCCTCTAAAGCTTTATCGTAGGCAAGCTCTATACCCTCCTGCCCCTTGTCATCAATATTCGTAAAGCCAACGACATGAGACGCAACTTCACCAGCAGGATAAAAACGTTTATATTCTTTAGTCTTACTCACTCCAACAACATTAGCCGCCATAATCGCATCCGCCTCATGAGGCGGAATTTGACGACGCAAATACATAAAGGAGCGAGTCTTATTCGCTTCAAATCTTTCTTGCAGCCAAGCACGTCCAACCCCCATCACTTCTGCTAGACGCTTAATTTCCTGTTCTGGACCAATATTCAAAGAAGGATCTCGAGGAAGCTTCCATAAGGCTCTTGGATTAGCAATTATTGTCCAAGTTGGCGTACTAACAGCCAAAGGCTCACCGCGACGATCTAAAATCATTCCTCGGGTCGCGGGAATGGCTTCTGTGCGTACAGCTCTAATCTCGCCTTGGTTTTGCAAAAAATCCTTATCAACAACAGTCAAATAAAATAATCGACCGCCTGCAATAAGGAATAATAACAAAGCAACGCCATACACAAATCTAAAGCGCCATTTTCCTGGGGTGTGAACACTGTTTTCAATATTCATGGTTTCACTATTATCAATTCATCCTGAGAGGGTGCGTGCATTTTTAAATCTTTAATTGCCGCCTGCTCTAAGCGACTTGGCTGGGTTAGTGCACTTTGCTCAAGAAGCAACTGACCCCATTTCACTTCATAATCCACTTCATCCTGCTTCAATGTTTGAAGATAAGAGAAATCCTTTCTAAAATCGTAGACTTGAATAACAACAGCAATTGAAACAATCGCCAAAACAACAACACCGATAGCAAAGACTAACGGTGAAAAACGAGCCTTAATCACCAACCCGCTCCAAGACGCGCAAGACCGCACTACGAGAACGCACATTCTCACTCACTTCTGATTGAGATGGCTTAATCGCCTTACCTACCGTCTTAAATTTAATATCAAGGTGAGCGTTTCGAATGGGTAAATGTCTTGGTAACTCAGGTCCTTTCGCTTGCAATTTCATAAAGCGCTTAACGATACGATCTTCAAGAGAATGAAAGCTGATAACCGCTAGTCGACCACCAACCTTTAGAGCTTGCGCAGCAGCTTCAAGACCAATTTCCAAGTCACCTAATTCATTATTAATATAAATACGAATACCTTGGAACGCCCGAGTTGCTGGATTTTTGCCTTTCTCCCAAGCTGGATTAGCTTCAGCAATAATTTTTGAAAGTTGAAGTGTTGTTAAGATTGGCGTATGTGAACGATATTCGCAGATAGCCTTTGCTATACGGCGAGAAAATCTTTCTTCGCCATACTGATACATAACATCCGCCATGTCTTTTTCGCTGACAGTAGCGATCCATTCCGCTGCACTTTGACCTTTATCTGGATTCATGCGCATATCAAGCGGACCGTCATTCATGAAACTAAAACCACGTTCAGCGTCATCAATCTGAGGTGAAGACACCCCCAAATCCATCATCACGCCATCGACCCTATCAACACCAAACACATTCGTAATATGTTCAGCCATGTTAGCAAAGCTGTCTTGCACGATAGAAAAGCGTGCATCTTCTTGCTCTAACAACTTGCCATGACCTATCGCCACAGGGTCTTTATCAAAACCAAGTAATCGGCCTTTATCCAATCGATCCAAAACCAAACGAGTATGCCCACCGCGGCCAAACGTCCCATCAACATATAAACCATTAATATCGGTTACTAGCATATCGACGGACTCATTGAGCATGACGCTTATGTGTTCTGCCATCGTCTTTGTCATAAAGAAATATCCATCATGGTTTCAGTTTGTAAGTCCTCAAGAGCATCTTGGGACAAATAATCTTCACGTTGCGCTTCCCACTCCTCTTGGCTCCAAATTTCTAACTTCTTACCTTGACCAAGAATCGTTAACTTTTTATCCAACCGAGCAAATTCACGCAGTGGAGCAGGCAACAAAATCCGTCCTGCTTTATCCACCTCCAAATCAGTTGCATGCCCCACCAAAAGACGCTGCAAACGCCTAGCCTGTGGCTGAAACGTGGGCAATTTATCTAATTTCTGCTGAATTAATTCCCATTCAGATAAGGGATAGAGCAACAAGCATCGAGAAACAGGATCAATGGTTACAACCACACCATCATCGTCATATTGGGCAAGATCATCACGTAAGCGTGCTGGCAGGGACATACGCCCCTTTGCATCAACACTTACCTGATGAATCCCACGAAACATTCCCATATCCCACTTATCGACACTTTATCCCACAATTTAACACTATTTATGAAAAAGAGTAAAAAAAAACCAACCAAATAGGCAAAAATAGATGCAAGGATTTTGTAAAGAAGCGAAAAATAGGAAAATAGAGAGGCAAAAGCAAAAGACAAGACACAAAACGACACTCTTTAGGCAAACGAACGCCATTCATACGAGCGAGTACAAAGGATAGATAGAAGAGGTAAACAGATATGGAAATTCAACAAAACCGAAGGCGCCAATAATTATGGCACCCATAGAATAAGAGGAGACGAAACATGAGAAAAAATTGCAAGTTGGCCGATAAGCCGGGTTCTGTCGTGGACAGTCATTCATCTAATACGTACATCACTGCACGTCTTTAGCAACCTACCCGAACTCAGCGCGGGTCACGCCAAAGAGTTCCTATTTGGTCTTGCTTCAAGTGGGGTTTACCTAGCCACGAACTGTTGCCAGTCGCGCGGTGCGCTCTTACCGCACCATTTCAACCTTACCGGCAGTAAACTGCTTAGGCGGTGTATTTTCTGCTGCACTTTCCGTAGGCTCACGCCCCCCAGGCGTTACCTGGCACTTTACCCTGCGAAGCCCGGACTTTCCTCCCCCCAATAAATTGAGCGGCGACTGCCTAGCCAACTTGCGAGGCGCATATTACTTATCTATAGAGACAATAACAAGCGCTTTCTCGAAAGCAGAAAATTTTCCTGCGTATTAAAAAAACCAAAAGATCAAAAATCAGGCAATAGGCAACTGAAAACACACCTCAAGACCACCTCCCTCCCGATTTTTCGCCATTATCTGCCCCTTATGAGCACGAATAATACGTTGCGAAATAGTCAGACCAACACCAAACCCTCCACTATTCGCTTCTCTCGCTTCAGAAGATCGGTAAAAAGCGTGAAAGATCTTTTCCAACTTGTCATCGGATACACCCGGACCATTATCACGCACATAGATATAAGCCGTTCCAGCTTTTTCTTGAGTTTCAACCTCAATAACTCCATTACAACCTGCATAAAAGCAGGCATTACGAAGCACATTTTCGATTGCATGACGCAACTGCAGAGGATCCCCCAAGATTGTTTTTGGTGCACGCCCAAGCTTAGAAACGGAAATCCCTTTTAACTGGCTCTCAAAACTTACATCTGCAACAATTTCACTTAACCATTCCTGAAGATCCATCTCTTCTTTTATTAAAGAAGCAGCTTCCAGCCGACTCAAAGTAAGAACCTGACCAATCAACTCATCAAGTTCATGAAGCTCAGTACGAATACGATTTAAATATCCCTTCTGAGCCTCAGTTGCATATTTATCTTCCGCTATTGTCAGCGCAACCTCAATCCTTGCCAGCGGCGTTCTTAACTCATGAGAAACATCTCGCATTAGCCGCTCTTTCGACGAGAGTAGCGTATCAATCCTAACGGCCATCTCATTAAACTCACGCGCTAACTTGCCGACTGCATCACTTCTCCGAGTTAGTTTATTTTCCACCCTAGCCGTCATATCCCCCTGACCAAAGGAGCGAGCAACTCGCTGTAATTTAAGCAAAGGCCCCAACAACCAATAAGCCAACACTCCACTCGAAACGAGTAACCCCAGCAAAGAAAAACCAACAACCGCTTCAGGAGCAAGTGAACTAATTTCAGGGTTCGGCTTAAAAATTAATAAATACTGAACGTTATTACCACCAATAACCTGAATAAACTGGCTATGCAAAAAATCCGCTGCAGGCCGACTGGTTACGCTTGGCGTATTCTGCTCCCTAAAATTACGAGGCAATGGCTTTAGGAGAGGACGACCATTTTCTTGATAAAGATAAATGGTCCCAGACAATCTCTTTTCAGCCTTTTTCGTTTCTTCCTGCAAGGAAGTAATACCAAACTTTTCATACCCAGCCACCAACTGAACACCAACATCCCCCAGTAAATCAGCCGATACCTGATTGCGCTTCTGGATAAACTGAACCATCCCCAAACCAACACTAACAACCACAATATTGGACAGCAAAACAACCAGAAACACGCGTAGAAAAGTATTTTTCATAGAAAACTAAGCACCCTGCTCATTTGACACAAAAATATAGCCTACACCACGAACAGTTTTAATGCGTGGATCGCCATTTTCTAAATTGCCAATTTTTTTACGCAAATTACTAATATGCATATCCAAACTCCGGTCATACATAGTTAATTTACGACCAAGGGCTTTTTCAGAAAGCTCCTGCTTTGTTAATACCTGACCTGGCGCCATCAGCATACATTCCAACAAAGTATACTCAGATGTCGTCAACTCAACCAACTCACCTTCAAGATACACAGTGCGATCTTTGCGGCGCAACAACACACCAGAAAGATCTATATCTGCCGTTGGATCATCTTCACGCTCTTGACTAGCTCGACGCAAAATCGCCTTAATACGAGCCAACAATTCACGTGGATTAAAAGGCTTAGATAAATAATCATCCGCTCCCATTTCTAAACCAAGAATACGATCTATATCATCACCCTTTGCCGTCAACATAATAACCGGCACCGAGCTTTTATTACGGATCTGTTTTAACGTTTCAAACCCATCTAATTCAGGCATCATTACATCGAGAATAACAATATCAGGCATATCTGCAGCCATAAGCTCTAATGCTTCACGACCATTCCAAGCATGCGCTACTTCATAACCCTCGCCATCAAAGTACTCTTTAATTAAATCCGATAAACGAGCATCATCATCAGCAAGCAATAACTTAACCATAAATATTCCCTCTCATTTTTTCATTATTTAGCAGGCACTTATATCGCCTTAAATTCAATTGTAAATATTACCTTAGCACCAGACAAACTCCTCCCCCTCTTTTCACTCTATTTACAAAGAATACTAATATGATGAACTTAGCTACCCATAAAAACAAAAAAACCGCAACTAAGCGGCTTTTTTAACAATATATCCAACAGTTTAGACTTATTGTTTAAAAGGATCGCGAATCACAATTGTCTCATTACGATCTGGCCCAGTAGAAATAATATCAACTGGCACACCAACCTGTTCCTCTAGGAAGCGAATATAATCTTGAGCATTTTTTGGCAAAGCTTCAAAATTTTCAGCACCTACAGTAGATTCAGTCCAACCTGGTAACTCAACATAGACAGGTCTAGCTTTTTCGTACCCTTCACTATCAACCAAAGAACCAGCGACAGGATTGCCATTTTCATCTGCGTAAGAAACACAAACCTTAATGACAGAGGAACCATCAAGCACGTCCAATTTTGTTAGACAGATACCAGAAACAGAGTTAATCTGCACTGCATGGCGCAAAGCAACCGAATCAAACCAACCACAACGACGTGAACGACCAGTAGTAGCACCAAACTCATGACCACGACGACCTAAACGCTCACCGTCTTCGTCAAAAAGCTCTGTTGGGAAAGGACCAGAGCCAACACGGGTAGTATAAGCTTTTGTAATACCAAGTACATAATCCAAGTACAAAGGACCAAAACCAGTACCCGCCGGAGCACCACCAGCTGTTGTATTTGAAGACGTTACATAAGGATAAGTACCGTGATCGACATCCAACAATGAACCTTGAGCACCCTCAAACATAATGTTTGCACCCGCTTTACGCAAGTCATGCAACAAAGTAATAGTATCTGCAACCATAGGGCGTAAAAATTCCGCCATTTCTAAGCCCGCAGTATAAACCTCATCAAAAGAGATAGGCTCAACTTTGTGATATTGAGTAAGAACAAAATTATAATACTCAAGCACTTCTTTAAGCTTAGATGCGAAACGCTCAGAATCCAACAAATCACCAACGCGAATTGCACGTCGTGCTACTTTATCTTCATAAGCTGGCCCAATACCACGCCCAGTTGTACCAATTTTCTTCTCGCCTCTAGCAAGCTCACGAGCCTGATCGATAGCAATATGGTAAGGAAGAATCAGAGGACAAGCCGCGCTAATTTTCAAGCGATCAACAGCCGGAACACCTTGCTCAAGCAGCTCAAGCACTTCAGCTTTCAACGCTGCAGGAGACAATACAACACCATTACCGATAATGCATTGAACGCCTTCACGCAAAATACCAGAAGGTATCAAATGCAAGACTGTCTTCTTACCATCGATAACCAAGGTGTGGCCCGCATTATGACCACCCTGAAAACGTACAACTGCAGCAACATCTTCAGTAAGTAGGTCTACAACCTTACCTTTACCTTCATCGCCCCATTGAGTGCCTAGAATAACAACATTTTTACCCATAATTTCAGGTCTCATTTAGATAGTTCTTAAAGAAAAGTCTAGTTATGAACCGGCATCAACTGCCAAGCTTCATCAACAAATTCCAGCTTAAAATCAGCATCTCCAGCGTAAATATCATCCAAGACCTCTACCACTCGATATCCCTCAGCACGCAAGGAATTCGCTTTCTGCCAAAGCTCATCACTTGAGCAAATTGGCGACAGAACAGTTTTTGGCTTATTGACCACAATATCAGTCAAAGCAACCAAGGCTTTCACATCCGTACTAAAACCCGTAGCCGGACGAGACCGACCGAACACTTGCCCAATATTGTTATAACGCCCACCACGAGCAATGGCATTACCATGACCAGGAACGTAAGCCGCAAAAATCACACCTGTATGATAACTGTAAGAAACCAAATCACTCAGATCGAAATGTAGGCCAACTTTAGGAAAACGCTGGCAGATGGAATCACTCACTTTCTGCAATAAAACAATCGCATCACGAATTGATTCATTCACATCTCCAAGCAAATCTGTCGCGTGCTTTAATACCTCTTTGCCACCACATAAACGCGGCAAACCGACCAACCATTGCTTTTGAATATCAGTCAGACACCCAAGTTCTTCGGCATATCGATCGAGCTCGGGCAAATCTTTTGCCTTGTAAAGCTCAATTAATTTACTCTCTTGATCTGCATTAAGATTACAAGCAGCAAGCACACCACTTACAATATCAACATGCCCAAGATCAAGAACAAGATTAGACAAACCAGCTGTAGACAAGGTCTGCAACATCAAAGACAAAACTTCAACATCACTTTCTACGCCGCCATGACCATAAATTTCTGCGCCCAATTGAATAGGGCTACGAGTACCATCTAAGCCCGCAGGCATTGTTCTCAATACACTGCCGCAATAACTCAAACGCTGCACACCATCATCTTTAAGACAATGAGCATCAATACGAGCAACCTGAGATGTAAAATCGGCACGAATACCTAAAAGTCGACCTGATAACTGGTCAATCACTTTAAATGTTTCGATTTCTAGGTCTGAGCCAGCACCCGTAAGGAGGGAATCCAGATACTCTAAAAGAGGAGGTATTACTAAGTGATATCCCCAACTCTCATGGAGATTAAGCAGAGTTCTTCTAAGGTGCTCGATCTTAGCGGCCTGCTCAGGCAACGCCTCGTCAACGCCCTCAGGAAGTAACCAGCGATCTGCTAATGTCATTAAATTATCCTCTTAGCTTCGAGTCAGCAAAAGAAGCATTAATCCAAGAAACATACTAACCGCGCCCAGAATACGCAAATTCCAATCCGAGCTCGCGATAGCTTTCACCATTATTTCTCTCCATATATTTGGAGCGAGAAAAGGCAAAACCCCTTCGGCGATCAATAAAAGGCTGACGCCAACCAGCAGCGACTGCAACAATTCCTGCATAGATTCTCTTTATTTTGACCATTAAAAAACCGGGCTTGGCCCGGTTTGTGTAATAGTACCATGTTTCCCATTTTAACAAATAGGCTTCATGCACGATTATTGATGAATATCTACTCTATTTAGCACTACGGCTAGTTGAGCTATTCAGATACTTAAAGAATTCGCTATCAGGCTCAAGTACAAACAAATCATTACTACCATTAAAGCTTTCACGGTATGCCTGAAGGCTACGATAAAACTCGTAAAACTCAGGATCTTGTTTATAAACCTTAGAGTAAATAGCGGCTGCCTTAGCATCACCATCACCACGAATCATCTCAGCATCACGCTGCGCTTCAGCTTCTAGCACCACTTGCTGACGATCAGCGTCAGCACGAATACCTTCAGCAAGCTCTAGACCTTTCGACCTATGCTCACGAGCCTCACGTTCACGCTCAGTTCTCATACGTTGGTAAACAGACTCACTAACATCGGGCGGCAAATCAATTCGCTTAACTCGAATATCCACAATAGAGATACCCAATTCGCTCTGAGCAACCTTATTCAAGTCATCACGCAATTCTGTCATCAACAAATCACGCTCCCCAGAAACCACCTCATGCATAGTTCGTTCACCAAACTTATTTCGAAGTCCAGTATCTACACGTGAAGATAATACACGATTTGCTACAAACTCATCACCAGACGTCGCCTGATAGAACTTAGCAACAGAATCTATTTTCCATTTAACGTAAGAATCAACAACAACAGCCTTTTTCTCCAACGTCAAGTAACGCTGAGGACGAGAATCCATTGTCAAAATTCGAGCATCAAACTTCTTAACTTCATTCATAATTGGAAGCTTAAAGTGAATCCCAGGCTTAACATCATCCTGAACAATTTCACCAAACTTAAGCACCACCGCACGCTCTGTCTCTTTGACAACAAACAGTGTTTGGGAAGCAATCAGCACACCAAGAAGAACAACAAATAAAACTGAAAAAGAAAAGCCTTTCATTAGTTTCTGCCCTCTCTACGAACTGTTGCACTTTGGCGCTTACGTATTTCATCAAGAACTTGATCTGTTAACGCCCCAATATTACCTGAATTCACTGATCCAGTTCCTTTAGACGATTCCGCACGCTGCTTCATTAATTGATCTAAAGGCAAATACATCATGTTATTCCCTCCTTTAGTATCAACAACAACCTTGTTCACGTCTTTATAAACAGACTCCATTGTCTCGATATACAAACGACGACGAGTTACGTCTGGCGCCTTAGTATACTCACGATACAATCGATCAAAACGATCAGCCTGACCACTAGCACGAGCCACTATTTCAGATCGGTAAGCCTCAGCCTCCTCTCTAATACGCTGGGCACGACCACGGGCCTCAGGAATGATACCATTTGCATAAGACTCAGCTTCATTACGCACTCGCAACTCGTCTTCTTTCGCCTTAATAACATCATCGAACGCCTCTTGCACCTGAGTCGGAGCCTGAGTATTTTCAACGTTTACTTTCGAAATTAACAAACCAGTACCATATGCATCACTGTAATCCTGAATTCGCGCCTTAACTTCCGTCGCCAACAACTCACGACCTTCCGTTAAGATTTGATCCATTTCGGAACTACCAACAACATGGCGAAGCGCACTCTCTGTCACCTGAGCAAGAGACTCTTCTGGATTACGAACATTAAGTAAGAAATCCTTTGGATCCTGAACAGAATATTGAACAGAAACACCCACTTCAACAATGGCATCATCAACTGTCAACATCAGAGCTTTATGGTCATGTGAACGAACCTTAGTCACATTCACTTTACTTACAGAATCTATCATTGGCGGATTCCAATGAAGACCAGGCATAACTGTAGAATGATACTTACCCAAACGAAGCACAACACCTCGTTCTTGCTGATCGACCTGATAAACACCAGTAGCCGCCCACAAAGCAAGCAAGGCAATCAAGATAATGGCAATTAAGCCACCACCAAATTTTCCAGACATACCAGAATCACCACCATTAGAGCCGCCGGATTTGCGAGTTTTTTTAACACCCAACATCCCCATCAGCTTCTGAAATGCTTCATCCAAGTCAGGAGGCCCTTGCTCCTTACCACCAGGCTTACGACCCCAAGGGTCATTATTAGCCTCTTTTTCACGATCTCCATCTGGGCGCCCAGCACCATTATTACGGTTTTTATCTGGATTCCATGGGTCATTGTCGTTATTACCCGGTTCATTCCAGGCCATACTACATCTCCACTTTATTTTAATGATAATCCTGTATAACTTACGCGGCCTCTATCTGATCCTCAGACATGCCAACGCGAGCCAAAATCTGCAAATAATCTTTTTTAGGCAACTTTACATCAAGAACAAAACGACCCGCCTCATCAAAGCGTTCCGACTTTACAGCTCCATGCTCAAACAACATAGCTCTTAAACGCCCGTACTTGCTCGACAAATAAAGTGTTTCATTAAAAACATCTTCTGCCAACAACTCTGCGATAGCCTGCTTAAGCAAATCAATACCTTGACCATCACGAGCAGACAACCAAACTCGAAAAGGGTTCCCATTAACATCCCTATCAATTCTAGGCTCAGCCGTCGGCAACAGATCAATTTTGTTAAATATCGTCAAAGTTGGCACTTCATTAGCGCCAATTTCTTCCAATACAGAGTCAACATGCTTCATATTCTCATCACGAGAAATATCCGCAGCATCCACTATATGCAGCAATAAGTCTGCCTCAGACGACTCTTTTAATGTCGCCTGAAACGCCTTAATCAATCGGTGAGGCAACTGACGAATAAAACCAACCGTGTCTGCCAATACTATGGAACCAATCTGCTCTATATCTAGACGCCTCAAAGTTGGATCAAGTGTTGCAAACAACTGATCAGCCGCATAAACATCAGCACCAGTAGCACGATTAAATAAAGTAGATTTACCAGCGTTGGTATAACCAACCAATGAAACTGTTGGTACAGAAGATCGATCACGAGATCGGCGATTCTGATCACGCTGAGAACCCACTTTCGCCAATCTTTTCTGAATAGCCTTGATGCGCTCTCTAAGCAACCGACGGTCAGTCTCTAGCTGCGTCTCACCAGGCCCACGCATACCTATACCGCCTTTTTGGCGCTCTAAGTGCGTCCAGCCACGAATAAGACGTGTCGACATATGTTGTAATTGAGCTAACTCGACCTGCAACTTACCTTCATGGGTACGCGCACGCTGAGCAAAAATATCGAGTATAAGCCCTGTACGATCAAGCACACGACATTGTAAAACACTTTCTAAGTTACGCTCTTGGGAGGGAGATAGTGCATGATCAAAAAGAACAACTTGCGCCTCTTCTCGATCAACAATATCTTTAATTTCTGCAAGCTTGCCAGTACCAATAAAGTATCTAGCATCTGGACGCTGGCGAGTCCCTGAAACAACAGCAACAGGGTCAGCACCAGCCGAAATAGCAAGCTCAACAAACTCTTCAGGCCCATAAGATTCACTTTGATCGTGAAAATCTATATGGACCAATACAGCTATTTCACCACTATCTGGACGTTCAAAAAACAATCTAGTATTCCTCTGCTTGCCTTATTACAGACAAACTATTCAGCGTCATCTTCCGGCTGATCAGGAGACGGGATGCGAATTGTACGGGAAGGCACAACTGTAGAAATGGCGTGTTTGTAAACCATTTGACTAACAGTATTTTTTAATAGAATCACAAACTGATCGAATGATTCGATTTGACCTTGAAGCTTAATTCCATTTACAAGAAAGATAGATACTGGCACTCTTTCTTTACGTAGAATATTTAGATAAGGGTCTTGTAATGATTGCCCTTTTGACATTGTAATCTCCTTAAACAAGCAAAAAATATTAAATTAATTATTGGTAAAACAATACTGTAGATACTACACCAAATCTTTATCCATTTCCCCTATATAATCCTGCTTTCTATGTAATTCAAGGCTTCAGGCACAAGATCTTTTGACAAACTATCAAAAATCATCAAATCCTCCCACCCTCTCAACCAAGTAAGCTGCCTTTTTGCCAATTGACGAGAAGCAACCACCCCTTTAAAGATAGCATCTTCTAGCAAATCAACACCGTCTAAATATTGCCATAATTGACGATAACCAACACAACGCATTGAAGGCATATCAATCGTCAAATCGCCACGACGATAAAACCCTTCCACTTCAGCTAAAAAACCTTGGTCCATCATGTCATAAAAACGCTGCTCGATTCGCTCATGCAGCACACTCCGCTCTTTAGGCATCACAGCCATATTGATCATTTCAAACGGCAAAGAAACAGCTTCTTGCTGCTTCCAGAAATGAGTCATGGTTTTACCCGTCAACCGATACACCTCAATCGCACGCTGCAAACGCTGCGGATCATTGGGATGTATACGTGAGGCTGCCTCAGGATCAAACCTTTGCAGCTCCTCATGCAAGGCTGCCCAACCTTTTTCTGCCGCTTCAGCCTCAATTATCACTCGCAGCTCCGCATCAGCTTGCGGCATTTCTGCCAAACCTTTTTGCAAAGCATTGAAGTACATCATGGTCCCCCCCACCAACAGTGGAGTTTTACCTTTAGCAAGAATTTCTTGAGACTGCTCAACAGCATCTAATACAAAATCAGCCGCCGAATAAGATTCAAGTGGATCAATAATATCGATCAATCGGTGAGGAGCCCTAGCCAGCAACTCAGCGCTAGGTTTTGCCGTACCAATATCCATTCCTTTATATACAAGAGCGGAATCAACACTGATAATTTCAAAATTATGATGCTCTGCCAGCTCAACGGCCAATCCAGTTTTTCCTGAGGCCGTCGGCCCCATCAAACAAACAACATATGGCTTTGTCATATCAACGCCCCCTCAAAAAGAGCTTATCTAAATCGGACATACTCAAATGCGCCCAAGTTGGTCGACCGTGATTACATTGTCCACTACGTTCAGTCATTTCCATGTCACGAAGAAGGCTATTCATTTCAGCTATAGTCAGTTTACGATTTGCACGAACAGCACCATGACACGCCATTGATGCCATTAACTCATTCGCCCGCGACTCCATAAGATCTGACACACCATTCGTCGACAGATCACTAATTACATCGCGAACAAGACCCTCTACATCCCCCCGAATAAGTATAACGGGAACTTCGCGAACCATAGCACTTTCTAATCCCGTCCTTTCTACACGAAACCCAAAGGCCTCAAAAACCTCACCACTCTCTTCAACAAGATCCGCCTCACTTTGAGAAACTGCAATATTAATCGGCACCAACAAAGGCTGAGACGATATATTTTTCTGATAAAAGGCGGCTTTCATGCGCTCATAAACAATTCGCTCATGAGCAGCATGCATATCAACCAGAATAAGCCCCTGCTCACTTTCAGAAAGAATATAAACTCCATGCAACTGCGCAACTGCAAACCCCAATGGAGGTACAGCCTGATAATCATCTTCTTGCCTAACAAGCGGACTTTCACTTTGCCCTAAAGTGCTAGCAGGAGCAATTTCTCTTATTTCGCCTGTTTCAGGGTCAATCTCTTCTGTTTTAGATACGTACTCTTGCGCATAACCAGCCATTCGCCCCATTCCATCAAGCTGCCCACGCACCTCGGAAGAACCTAACGAATTTGACGTAGATCGCATCCAATCCATCGAAGTAGATCCTGATCGATTAGAAAGAGGCAAAGCAGATTGCTCAGTGATGTTTGAGCCATAACTGACCGGCTCATTGCTTGAAGAATCATTCATACCCGTAGGTGCAGATTCTGACTCTGGACGCACATCTGCAATCGCTTTATGAATTCGACTAAACAAGAAATCATGCACCAAGCGCCCATCTCGGAAGCGGACTTCATGCTTAGTGGGATGAACATTCACATCAACCGTTGATGGATCCAATTCAAGATACAATACAAAAGTAGGGTGACGTCCATTGTACAAAACATCACGATAAGCTTGGCGCACAGCGTGAGCGACTAATTTGTCTTTAACTACTCGACCATTCACAAAGAAATACTGTAGATCCGCCTGAGAGCGAGAAAACGTTGGTAGACCAATCCATCCCCATAGACGCAAACCGGCCGCTTCAACATCTAGGGTCAGAGAGTTTTCAATAAACTTCTTACCCAACAAAGTAGCCAATCTATGCTCCGCATGAAGCTGATCAGTAACAGGGCGAAGATCATAAACCTGTTTACCGTTATGGCTGAGGCGAAAGCCAGTCTCATAGCGGCTTAATGCCAGACGCTTGACCACTTCTTCCAAGTGAGCAAATTCTGTTTTTTCAGTGCGAAGAAATTTTCGACGAGCTGGAGTATTAAAAAACAAATCGCGCACTTCAATAGTTGTGCCTTGCGGATGAGATGCAGGCCGAATAGCAGTCGCCATGTCTTTCCCTTCCGCTTCAACTCGCCAAGCTTCCACCTCGTTTTCAGCCTGGGAAGTAAGATGCATCCTTGAAACAGAACTAATACTGGCTAGAGCCTCACCACGAAACCCCAGCGTGCGCACAGCTTCTAAATCATCCAATGTAATGATTTTACTGGTTGCGTGACGACTTAAAGCCAAAGACAAATCATCCTTCATGATACCAGTGCCGTTATCACGAATTTTGATACGTCTTACGCCGCCCTGCTCAACATCTATATCAAGCTGAGAAGCGCCAGCATCAAGGCTATTTTCAAGCAATTCCTTAACAACAGAAGCTGGTCGTTCAACCACTTCTCCCGCTGCAATTTGGTTGGCTAAACGTGGAGATAAAAGATTTATTCTTTGCATGAACGACCTTTAATGTGAAAACAGTCTCTTAAAAAACAGCAGAGACTTGAAAATGATTTTACCCAGCAGGAATAACAAGCTTTTGACCAATCCAAATAACATCATTACTCAAACTATTTGCTTGTCGCAAAACAGGCAAGGACACCTGATTACGGCGAGCAATTTCAGACAAGGTATCGCCCTTACTCACTGTGTAAACGTAATCAGAATGTTTTTTCTGTTTCCAAGCAACCAAGGTACCATCAGGAGCATTTTTGGTAAAATACCCAATCACACCCTTTGAGATAGAGTCTGCCAACTTCACACGATAGGTTCTACTCGACAGATTTTTAGCTTCAGTTTTATTTGAAACAAACCCAGTTTCAATCAATATAGAAGGAATATCTGGTGATTTCAGCACAACAAAACCAGCCTGCTGGACAGTGTCTTTATGCAAGACAGCCACCCCCTTCATTTCACCCAAGACACTCTTGCCGATATTTAAACTCATTTGAATAGTCGAGTTCATCGACATATCCAGCAAAACCTCAGCAAGCAACTGATCTTTATCGTCCAGTGAAATCCCCCCCACTAAATCAGCAGAGTTTTCTTGTTGCGCTAACCAGCGCCCCATTTCGGAGCTTTTACCACTCAACGACAACGCCCAAACAGAAGCGCCTCTAGCGCTTGATTTAGTAAATGCGTCTGCGTGTATGGATATCATCAAATCCGCATTAGCATCCCGAGCAACTCGCGAGCGATCTCTAAGCTGAAGATATGTATCTGTTGAACGAGTTAAGACAGCCTTAAAGCCATCTACAGCATTGATCCGACTTGCTAATTCTTTACCGATGGATAGCACAATATCTTTTTCTCGCACATTATATTGCCCCAAGGCACCAGGATCTTTACCACCATGGCCTGGGTCAATTGCAATCACAATATCGCGCTTCTCTTTAGATAGATTCGCCAAACTTTTAACAATCGTGGCAGGCTTTCTTACACCATACTCAAGCTCAACCAGTATTCTAGGGCCATAAGTACCATTTGCCGCCAACACAGTGCTTTTAGCCTTTGCAGCCTGCCCCAAATCAAGTACAAAACGAACACCAGAATCTCGACGAGCATAACGCACACGCATCAATACATCAGATGTTAACGCTGACAATCCATTTACAACAGAAGCATTCAGATCTACGCCACTAATATCTAAAACAATGCGATCAGGATTAGAAAGAGGGAATATTCGGTGCTCTGCAGCTTCAGAGAGCTCAAACACCAAACGCGTTACCCCCTCTTGCTGAGCAACACGAATATCTCGAACCTCCGCAGCTAAAACGCTACAGGTCGCCAAAGACAGAATTAAATTTAAAAAAACAAAAAGATAAGTATGAAATTTAGTATGCATATCAGACAGCTAGCTAGTATATCTGACACACTATAACTGCTGATTAAATGGATCTCAATCTTACTTATAGTAAAGTCTTCTATACATCAAGAAGTTATAGCGCCTTTAAAACATTTAAAGCGGCATGACCTTTTTCTGTTTGCGCCTCAAAAGACACGTGACGCCCCTGCCGTATTAGGCTTAGCGAAACAAGCAAATCTGCCTCAGGTAAAACCCCACGCCCCATCTCTGCCCACTCAATCAAACACAAACTCCCATCAGTGAAGTAGTCGCGAATCCCCATAAACTCAAGTTCTTCCGCATCCACAACCCGATACAAATCAAAATGAAAAGCCTCGACATCAGCCAATTCATAAGGCTCAACAATCGTATAGGTTGGACTTTTCACCGGCCCTTTATATCCCAAACCGCGCAAAACACCTCGAACCAGAGTCGTTTTACCCATTCCAAGGTCGCCTTCTAGGTACACAACTGCGCCAGACTTCAACGCCGATGAAAAAACCTCACCCAGATTTTCCATCGCCTCTTCACCATAAACATCTTTTTCTATTCGCATTACCTATCAACCCTTTTCTGACTCAAAATAGAACAAACGCCAACCACATGATCATATTAGTTCTGACAATTCTAATACAGAAGCCTTTTGAAACAAGCACCAATAACTCATAATAAACCAACTTCCCAATCCACAATAACAAAGCAAAGGACTCCTATGGACTGGCTCTTCATCTCACTTATTGCCATTGCCGTTTTCATCACTGGAATATCTAAAGGTGGTTTTTCTGGTGCATTTGGCATTCTCGCTGTCCCGCTTATATCACTTCAAACCTCACCCATGCTTGCCGCCGCTATTATGCTCCCCATTCTGTGCATTATGGACATATTTACCGTGCAAAAGTTCTGGAAAAAATGGAACACAGAGCAACTCATAAAATGCATCCCAGCCGCCATAACTGGCGTTATTATTGGCGGACTAACTGCATCATGGTTTTCGGCAGAATGGTTAAAAATAATGGTAGGAGTTATTGCGGTAGGCTTCACCCTAAACTCATGGCCAAAAAAAAGCCGGACAGCGCCACAAAAACCGCTTAGCACTTTTGCTGGAAAACTCTGGTGCGCACTTGGCGGCTTCACAAGCTTTATTGCTCACGCCGGCGGGCCACCAATGAGCGTTTATTTACTTAGAGCAAATCTAGATAAGACACAGTATGTAGCGACTGCAGCCGTTATTTTCACCGCCATAAACTATGTAAAACTCATCCCATACGGGATGCTCGGGCAACTTAACAGCTCAAATATACTCTTGTCACTTTGCTTCACACCTGTAGCTTTTTTAGGCGTCCAACTCGGCGCATGGCTGCACTACAAGATATCAACCACATTATTCTTCAAAGTCATGTACAGTTTTCTTTTTCTAACTGGAATAAAGCTAATATGGGATGGAGCAACAGGGCTAAGTTAGCTAAGAAGTAAAATGAAAAAAAACAAAACAACTGGCGAGCTTCAAACAATTTATAAGCTCGCCAATTCGTAAGAAGAGATCAACGGAAAGTCACTTAAGCCTTATCATCTAAACCAAACATGGTTTTACGATAATGCTTCAACTCACCAATAGACTCCAAAATATCATCCATTGCCAGATGCGAACCTGATTTAGAAAAACCTTCTAACGCTTCGGGCTTCCAACGCTTCGCCAACTCCTTCACAGTACTAACATCCAAATATCGGTAATGAAAGAACACTTCCAACTTGGGCATATAGCGATATAAAAAACGGCGATCTTGCCCAACACTGTTACCACAAATAGGCGACTTACCAGCCGGAACATATTGAGCCAAAAACTTTATAGTCTCTTCTTCTGCTTGCTCCATACTAATAGTTGAAGACAACACCCTAGCTGTTAATCCAGAATCACCATGATGTTGCGTACACCATTCATCCATCGCATCCATCACTGCTTTTTCTTGATGAATTGCAAGGCTCGGCCCTTTAGCCAACACATTCAAATGTTTATCAGTTACGACCGTGGCAATCTCAATAATAGTATCGGTTTCTGGATCCAAACCTGTCATTTCAAGATCGATCCACACTAAATTCTCTTCATTTAAGCTCATAATCTTCCAAGTCCTTTATTATCAATGCCAAGCATTATACTCTATGCGCCTTACTTTATGACCAGACGAATCTAATGTCGAAGCGAAAACTTACTAAACAACAAACGTGGCGAATCGAAAGAATCCACAAAGAGCGCGTTGAACGCACTCAAAAAAGAGGCGATGTCGCCGAAGAACTCCTGCAGTCATCAGATCTCGGACCTGAAACTGAAGGGATTATTATTTCTCACTTCGGCACACAAGTTGAAGTAGAAGGCACTCAAGAACCTTATATAGGCACCTCTACACGTTGTAATCTACGCGCCAACCTAGGCCAACTCGTAACAGGCGACAAGGTTGTCTGGCGCCCAAAACAAAATGAAGGCGGTGTTGTTGTTGCCACAACACCGCGACACACCTCTTTATCTAGGCCCGATATGCACGGCAGAATCAAACCTGTTGCTGCCAACATAGACCATATTATCGTGGTTATAGCTGCCGAACCTGTCGCTCATGCAAACTTAATTGATCGCTATTTAGTTGCCGCCGAAACCGTTGGCATACCACCTGTTATATTGCTAAATAAATGCGACCTAATCGATGAAAAAAACAAAGCAGATTTAGATAATTTGCTAAAAACCTATGAAGACCTAAACTATAAAATCATTCGAACATCCATCAAAAACCAAGCAGGGATGGAAGCGCTATATGATTTCTTACAAGACAAAACGAGCGTATTTGTTGGCCAATCAGGTGTCGGCAAATCCTCTCTTATCGGAACCTTACTCCCAGATATAGATATCAGCGTTGGTGAATTATCCCAAAAAAGAAAGAAAGGCGTACACACCACCACAACAGCACGACTATTTCACATGCCAAAAGGCGGCGATCTCATTGACTCACCGGGGATTCGAGAGTTTGGCTTGTGGCATATTTCAGAAGATGAGCTGTTGAATGGTTTTATCGAATTTCGACCACATATTGGCTATTGCCGATTCCGCGATTGCGCTCATGAGAAAGAACCTGGATGCGCAATTCTAGAAGCTTTAGAAAAAGGCAAAATCACAGAACACCGCTTCCAAAGCTTCTTAAGAATCAAACGCTCAATACGAGAAAACCAAGCGTTCTAAAAAACCGTTTCAGGCGTTATCTTCAAATCGGATTGCTGACCAGGATTACCAAAATTACTACGATTCTGGTCCAGCAATTTTTTATAAGCATCATCAGTTAACAATGTAATACTAATACGTCTATTTTCAGCACTATCCGTATCTAATCGATTATAAGGAATAGTGTCAGATAACCCAATAACCTGAGCAATTCGCTTATCTTCAACTCCACCCTCTTCTAATATATGCCGTGCGGCATTAGCCCTTAAGGCAGATAAATCCCAATTATCAACTCGACCGCCACCAAATTTAGATGAATCAGTATGACCAGTAATAACAATTGGATTTGTCACCTTATTAAATATTGGCGCCATACTAAGCAAAGTATTCTCAATATCAGGCATCATTCTAGCACTTCCGCGCTCAAACATTGGCTTATCAGGATCATCCAACAAAGTAATGCGAACACCAAGAGGGGTAATTTCAATGCGCATATTCTTTTGCTGAGAAAGCAGAGTATTCATTTTACTCATTTCCTCTCGCAGCATATTATTAATGCTCTTAGATTCCGCAGAATCGGGGCCATTCCCCAAAAATTTGTCTCTAGATTGCACATCAATACTACCTGCTTGCGGCAACTGCAAATCCAATTTCTTCTCTGCACTCTTCGCCGGACTCCCACCTAAATCTATAGGATTCGCACTATAACCAGCCGTAGATGCTCCCGTCGGATCTTGAAAATAGCCCTCGATACTCCTCAACTCCTCTGGAGAAGCCACACTCATAATCCATAAAACCAGAAAAAATGCCATCATCGCCAAGGCAAAATCAGCCAATGCTATTTTCCAAGCACCACCATGATGACCGCCTTTTTTGATTTTTTTAACTCGACGAATAACCAACCCATTAGAACCTAGGGCCATCCAATACTCTCCTTAATCCGGCACGACGCACCCATATTAACGATACTGTTTAAGACCGTCCGACAATTCTATAAAACTTGGACGCATTTCCGGAGGAAGTAGCTTTCGACCCGTCTCGACAGCCACTGGTGGCGCATAGCCAGACACAATTGAATTTAAGCATGCTTTAATACACAAATATGCTTTCAATTCATGCGCCCCTAAGCTTTCCAGATGAGAAGCCGCGGGCCCAACAAAACCATAACCAAAAAAGATACCCAAAAAGGTCCCCACCAAAGCGGCAGCCACATGTGCACCAATTTCCTCCAAGGGCCCACCAATAGACCCCATCGTTATCACGATACCCAGTACCGCCGCTACAATACCAAACCCAGGCAACCCCTCAGCAACACGAGATAACGCATGACTTGGCGCAACCAACTCCTCTTGAATCTGCTCAATCTCATTATCCATAATGGCTTCAATTTCATAAGCAGGAAGACCCGTTAAGGTAAAAATACGATAATTATCCGTTAAAAAATTTACCACCTCATGATCACGAACCACATCAGGAAAGCGATTAAACAACTCACTAGTAAAAGGCGACTCTATATCATCTTCAATAGATAAAAAGCCTTCTTGCCGACTTTTTTGAAATAAACAATACATAAGCCCCAGCAACTGCAAATAGAATTTTTTATTATGGCGGCTACCAGAAATCACCTGAGGCAACATGGTTAACACTTTTTTCTGTACAATAAATGGGTTAGCCACCATAAAAGCCCCCAATGCAGCACCACAAATAATAACTATTTCAAAAGGCTGCCATAACGCCAACAAATTTCCGTGGGATGCTAAATAACCAGACACAACACTAACAATAACCACTAGCAAGCCAGCTAATGCAAACATATTCCCTTCCTTAATACCGACAAAGTATGCTCTTACCTCAATATACAGTATGATTAATGAGATCAAAAATATAAGAGCATTTAAAAACTCACCTACAACCGAGTCACTAATGTAACCAGCTATGATAGACAAGTCACCTTCTGGCCTAAATGAATGGCTACATTTTCTTAAAAATAAAAAATTCCCTGTTAGAGCAGTTAATTTAGCTCGCCTAAAAACTCAAATTAAAAGAACAGAAGACACTCTCGACGGAATGCAAGCAAATATAGCCTCAGATCCACTGCTAGCTTTTGCTATTTTAAATGAAGCAAATCGCATCATACCGAATAAAAATAATGAAATTAAAACACCTTTTCATGCCGCGGCCATGGTTGGAATGAATGGTATTGCAAAACTACTTTCACACTTTGCCCCCTACGAGCTAAACACCCAAAAAAAGCCCCCACACTTAGTCGCTTTTTTAAGTGAGATTCAAACTAGCTATGAAGCGGCAACCATCGCCAGACACTGGTCAATTGAAAAACTAACCAGTCACGAAGATGATATTTTTTGGATAACACTATTTCGAGATGCAGCAAGGTGGCTACTATGGTTCTATGCCTACCCAACCATGGCAGCTTTAAAGCAAAGAATACAACAAGGCGAAAAAGCCAGCCAAGCTGAGCTAAACATCTTGGGGTGTCGTATCGATGAGCTCACAGTTCACCTATGCAATCATTGGCACACACCAAACAAAGTCATCGAATCGTTTTTAACCAAACACATACCGAACGCTAAAGAGCTACAAGCACTGGCACATTTAGCAAATCATCCAGACGAGCTACCAGGTTTCACCGAAGATAAAAGACTGACCATTTTAGTAAATAATCCTCTTATTTTTTCGTACTGCGCAAACAAGGTTGCCCATGAAGCGAGCCTAATGCGATGGGACTCCAAAAACCTACCATTTTTCTATCGTGTTGTTGCCACAGTAATGCACAAGCGACTAAGTGACATCATTAAAACAGCACACTTCGCAAGCACCGAAGCCGCAAACCTATATAACAGCGGCGGAAAAATCCCGCTTGCACAACAATTACTTGATCCTGATTTATATTTAGGCAAGACAAGATCAAAACCTAAAACCGCCCTATCTCCTATTGCAGCGCTCAAAAAAGCACTCAATCAAAACAAAAAATACGACACAAAACAAAAAATAGGGCTCGCTCTAAAAACCATCAAGCAAACCATACCAAATGCACAACACAGCATTATTTTTAAACACACAAATAACAGAACCACTCCTATGTACCAATTTGGCTACAATATAGATGTCATCAAATCCATCCAATGGAGCGCACCATCAAGCGTGTTTAAAAAACTGTCCAGCAAGCGCTCAGCCATTCACATATTTGGGCAAAAGCTTGATAGTATACTAAAAGATTTTCCACATACATCAGACCAAATAATTGATGCAAATAGTCACCTTATTCTGGCATCAACACAAACCTCAAAAAATGAAACTGCAATATTTTGGTTAGAAACCCGCACAAAATTCGACGAAATAGATTATAAAAACCTAAAACAGATCGTGTCTTTAATCAGCCACAACATACTATAAATTCACAAATATCAGGATAAATAACGTGACCAAAGATCAACTTTTTGCATTTGCACAACACTTAACCCCGCAAAAAACACTGTCTCGCGCTATTGGAAAAATAGCCGAATGCGAAAACACCTGGGTAAAAAATACCTTTATTGGCCAATTTGTAAAAAAATACAAAGTTGATATGTCTGAGGCAATCAATAGCGACCCACTATCTTATCGTAATTTTAATGATTTCTTTACCCGCGCCATTCGCCCAGAACTACGCCCAATCTGCGATGAAGATAACGGTATCGCCTGCCCAGCTGACGGAGCAATCAGCCAACTAGGCAAAATAGAACACGGCACAATTCTACAAGCAAAAGGCCATCACTATAGCCTAACAAGCCTTTTGGGTGGCGACGCCTCTCTATCAAATAAATTTCTTGGCGGCTCTTTTGCTACCGTTTATTTATCTCCTAAAGATTATCATCGAGTCCACATGCCATTAACTGGCAAGCTGACAAAAATGATCCACATCCCAGGCAAATTATTCTCAGTCAACAAAGTAACAGCAGAGCAAATACCTAACGTCTTCGCCCGTAATGAACGCACCGTATGCCTATTTGACACCGAAGCAGGCCCAATGGCCGTCATATTGGTGGGAGCGATGATCGTTGCCAGCATAGAAACAGTATGGGCAGGACAAGTTACTCCATTCAATAAGAATGTCGTTACTTGGGACTACAAAGAACTAAATAACATTGAGATCAAAAAAGGCGAAGAGATGGGTCGATTCAAACTAGGGTCAACCGCTATCGTTTTATTTGGAAAAAATGCCGTTAATTGGGAAGAATCTCTGCAAGCTGAAACACCAACAAAAATGGGTATGCATTTCGGCAAAGTCGCCGATAAATAATTGCAGCGCAAGAAAGCACACAAAAAAGCCTGCACGAAGCAGGCTTTTTTAATGAGAAGTGTCCCGTCCTGAAATAGGTTTACACCTAGGAGACCTATTATGGGGACACCAAGTAATACCAAACGCAAGCGTACTCAACGCGACTACACAATGGGCTTTAAATTACAGATAGTGATGGCCGTTGAAAAAGGCGACATGACTTATAAGCAAGCTCAAAAGATCTATGGAATCCAAGGCCGATCAACGGTGCTGACTTGGCTTCGAAAACACGGCAAAATGGATTGGTCTACCAAAGTGAGGCTACCC
>NZ_PTXN01000029.1 GCF_012726345.1 Marinomonas sp. UCMA 3892 | reverse complement strand
CAGTATTGTTCGRCYCTTTATCAAAAAGAATTACAACGTAATAAAATACGACCGTCGATGACAGATGGCTATGACTGCTACCAAAATGCGTTAGCAGAAAGGGTGAATGGCATATTGAAGCAAGAATTTTTGATTGGAAGATGCAGAACTTTTAAAGAGTTAGAAAGGCATATTAGTGAGTCTATTGATATTTATAATAGGTATCGACCTCACTTAAGTCTAAATATGAAAACACCAGAAGAAGTGCATGAAAAAGCCAGTATGGAATCCATACTGGCTTAACAAAAATCGTCAACGTATTTTAGGACGAGACACTACTCTTACGCTACTGACTCTATCTCAACACGCTCTGACTGCTGGCACAACCTTTCAATTGTTGTATTCTCAGTCATCAGTGCCGGAAACCCGCCGATAGCCTGAGCAATCCATTCTGCGGCATTTGGGATAATTTCGACCAATTGAGGAAGGTCATTAACGCATAGAAATTTGATACTAGGATCTGTCGCTCTATTCAGTATCGCTAAAGTGTCAGCAGGAGGCAGACCTTTTCCATATCCACTTGAAATATGAAGGTGATCACCTGACGTGTTGATCTTGGCCTCCTTGTCCATGATACAAGCATGATTATGCAGTCCCTGCGGGAAAAATTGCTTCAAGTTCCGGAATCTGTATTTAATGTTATTGAGAAACTTATCAGGATACTTAACAAATAACTCAGCCATCTTTGAACGTCGAAAAGGGTGCACCACATGAGCAGAAGAGAATAGCTCTGTAGCCGGAAAGCCAATAATTTTCGCCGCATTTATCTGCATAAAATAATGAAACTTCGCAGGGTCATCCCGAGTTTCGGTACTGTTAAACAACCCACTATAATCAACCCATTTACCTCGTAAAACAGGAGCAAGTCCGTCAAAAACGTCTGTCGGCTTTAGAGGTGCGGCCAAGAACACATCATCATTAAAGTATATAAAGCGCTCGCTCAACCCTTCAATACGCCACAGCATGCTCTCAATGGCCAAAGAGTTGAATGTAGGTAACACGTGCGTGAACCCGTCAAAGATTTCCGCATGGTAAGCAAGATGCACCTTGGCTCTAATGCTTTCTGAGAGACTTGATAAATCAGGGCCTTCTTCATCAACAACAATCCAGATTTTACCTATCCACGGCGCATGGTTTTCGATCGATTGTATGCAGTATAAGATTTCATCGTTACACATCCATCTATGAGGGTTCGACGCATTTTCATGTAGTGGCAGAGACTCCATTGCCATATATTTTTGTCGTTTCTGACGGTGTTTCACAGCGTTTCCATCGACCCAAGTGATAACAGCATCAATTGGGTCAAGCTGGAGTTCAGTTGTATTACTTAGCATTTCAGTAGATGTCTCTTAGCTGATGGCAACGGTGACTCAAGCTCACCGTTGAATTAGTCAATTCTAGATGGGGCAAGTATTCAATGAGTTTACCTCACAGTAAGCTCATCTCTTTAGTCTACAACAATTCAAAAGGTATGCAGGTCGGCCTTACGCGACTTTTACAACGAGACTTTATACTTGCTAAGAAGAGCTCGCTCTTTTTCACCCCTCATCGCTAAGCGACCTTGGTTCCAAATATTGATCAATTCTTGTCTTTTTTCGGTAGGGATTTTTTTTGAAAAGATGGGCATTTCAACTAATTTTTTTTCTAAACCGGGACGCACAATTCTAAGGTCATCATTTAAATCTAGTTGGTTTAACACATATTGAAGAACAAGGTCGTTATCGGCGTATAAGTCGACGCGATCCTCTTTAATCATCTGAATGATACGATCAACGACATCATCATAACCCGCGATGACTTCAACAAAATCCGAGTTCGCGGGATCATCAATATAATGTTGATAGCCGGCACTAATCGAGCTGTAATCCCAACCCGGTCCCGTGGCGATACGTTTGCCGCTTAAGGATTGAATGCCTTGATAGCGCCAAGAGTCACTTTTTCTGACAACAAAAGCAGTGGCATAAGAAAAACTTGCTTCACCAGCATAAACAAAGCCTTTCTCTGAATTCTTCGAATAGAGATATTCTGGCAACATATCACATAACCCTTCGGCCACCATGTCCAACCCTCTTGCTAGAGGTACTTCAAAGTATTCGAGGGCATATCCTTTTGAAGAGTATATTTGCTCAACCATGTCGATGACGACACCACGCTCAGGCGCTTCTTTTGTTGGAAATATGGTCATCGGTGGCCATTGGTCGTAACACACTTTTAGTGTCTTCGCATGGCTAACACTCGACACGCCAGCTACCAAGGCAAACACAAGGAAAGATAGCATTCTTAGTTTATTATCTTTCAACACGATCTCTCCCCTTATCTTTCGCTCCGTACAACTTCAAATCGACACGCTTAAACAGTTCATCAATTAATTGATCTTCGGGACCAGATGACTCAACACCAAGGCTTACAGTATAAGTGACCGTCTTACCTTCCACTTCTAACGCGGCATCACTTATAGTTTGACGTATTTTATCAGCAAGCTGGCAAGCAGCATCTAATCCGGTATCAGGAAGAAATATAGCGAACTCTTCGCCGCCCACTCTACCAAGAAGGTCTGATTTTCTTAAAAAGCCCTGAAGTGTTTGGGTAAAGTGGATCAGTACTTTGTCCCCGATAAAATGACCATAAGTATCATTGATACGCTTAAAAAAATCTAAATCCATCAGGATAAAAGACGCTTTCGATTTTTGACGCTGGGAAAGCTCCAGCAACTGTTGTGCTGTTTCAAAAAAACTTCCTCGATTTAAGACATCCGTCAAAGAATCCCTTGTTGCGAGGTATTTGAGTTTTTCATTGAGAATTTGTAGGTCTTCGGTGCGCTTTGCCACAGCATCTTCTAACCAATCTCGCCGGGCTTGCTCGCCTTCAAGCAGTCGAGCTCGATCTGTCGACATGGCACTGAGCATATTATTCATATGTTCTTGAAGCTGGCTGAGTTCATTATTGTCAGTGTTTGATAAATTAATTCGCTTACTAATGCTTGGGCTTAATTGCACCTCATTCACCTGCGACATCAGCTCTCTTAAAGGAGCGGCTAAATAGCGGTCAAAGGCCCAAATAAACAGCCAGAATAAAACAGTTAACTTGATGAATGCGGTAATAGCAATCAAAGCAAAGCCGAACCAAACTCGTTCTAGCACCACACCTGAGGATGAATAAAGTACCAGCGTACCAAGAGGTATGCTTTCGCCATTTAGAGACCAGCTTAATTCTGATGTCGAATCAAAAATAGACAGTGGAACAGAGCTAGGATCGTAAAATCTTTTCGATATTATACTTTGCGAATTTTGATCGAAAACATCCACACCTTCAATAATTGGCATTTGAATAAGCCCCGAGGTGAGCGAATCTAACTGATTGTGGTTGTACTGCCACAAGCTAGTCGAAATAGGACCTCGAACGGTTGCATCCAATTGCTGTAATTCACTGACAATAGCATCCTGCGTTTTCAGATATTCACTCAAAAACTGCAAACTTGTGATTAGAAGGGTAACAACCAAATAAATGGAAAAAATCACACGCATCATTTTTTGGGAGAGATTGTTTGGACGCAGAAACCTTACAAACATTAACAACAACCCTTTCCAATAAACTGTAAACTAAAGTTTATCTTAGATGACTCCCGTAACTAATGGAACAAACTTAGACAAAGTCTGCATAGATGCTTTTTATTTGGTATTTTTCGCAGCTATTTTATTCTTCTATTTTTCTCAAAACGAAAAAGCCAACTCGTCGAATCAAATCCCTCAACAAGCCAGCTTTTTAAACGCTAATATTCTTTAAAACTAACTAAATGCATCCCATTCAGGGGCAAAATCTGGGTTGGCCTGTCGATCATTACAATCCAATTCGGCAATTCGATCCATGTCTGCATCGCTTAGAGTAATACTTACTTTCTCAAAGTTTGAAGCAAGGTTCTTACGTTTAGTAGACGACGGAATAGTGACAATATCGCGCTGAGCCAGCCATTGAATAACTAGTTGCGCAGTACTTATTTGGTGTTTTTCAGCAATAGCTTTTAGCGTTTCATCAGCCAATACTTTGCCATAGGCAAACGGCATATAACCTGTCACTGCAACCTTATTAGTTTGGCAAAAATTCACTAGCTTGTCGTTTTGCAAATATGGATGCACTTCGATCTGGTTCGTGAATAGCTCGTCTTCACCCAGAATGTCTAGCGCTTGTTGAGTTTGCGCTATGGTGAAGTTAGAAATACCGATTTCGAGTGCTAACCCCATATCTTTCGACTTTTTCAATTCGTTTAGATACAACACCATATCGACTTCATCTTGCGGCGACGGCCAGTGAATCAAAAGTAAATCCACATGCTCGGTTTTCAACTTAGTAAGGCTTTTTTTCACACTATCGATGAATTTGTCCTCGCTAAAAGCTTCGAACCAAACTTTTGTCGTAATGAACAATTCGTCTCTTGGGATACCGCTATCTGCAATGGCTTGCCCTACTTCGGCTTCATTCCCGTAGATTTGAGCAGTGTCAATATGGCGACAGCCTTCTTCTAACGCCATTTTCACAGAGTCATAAGCGACTTTATCTTGAAGTCGAAAAGTGCCCATTCCCAGCGTAAAGTTGGTATTTTTCATAATATTTTTCCTGTTAAAGGTTATTTAATTGAACCGTAAAGCGGTCTTTCTTATCTAAGTAGCCGCTAAAGCGTGTCAGAACCAGCGCCACCAAAACAATGACCGCACCAACCCAAGCCGTATCTATTAAGCGATATTGATCAACAATGTGTCCGCCTATAAGCGCTCCTAACGCAATGCCTACATTGAACGCAGCGATGTTTAAACCCGAGGCAACGTCTACTGCGTGGGGCGTTTCTCGTTCCGCAATTTGCACTACATAAACCTGCAAGCCTGGTACATTACCAAAAGCGAAAGCGCCCCAAAGCAATACGGTTATCAAGGCCAGCCATGGATAGGGCGCGGTGAAGTAAAAGAGAACAAGCACCGCAGCCAAAGCCAAGAAAATATAAGACAAAGCACTAATCGGACCAATTCGGTCAGCCATTTTTCCGCCCCAAATATTACCAATCGCTACCGATACACCGTACACCAGCATGATCAAACCAATGGCGGAAGATGGGAAACCGCTCACAGATTCAAGAATGGAGGCGAGAAAAGTAAAGGCCACGAACGTTCCGCCGTAACCCACTGCTGTCATGGCATACACCAAAAGCAAACGTGGCTTAACCAATACAGACATTTGTTTTACCAAACTGGCATTAGGGGATTGTTTAAGATTATTTGGCACTAGAATAGCGCTGCCAATCATGGCGATTAAGCCCAATACTGAGACCACCAAGAAAGTCGCACGCCAGCCGAAATGCTGTCCAATCCAAGTTCCTAACGGAACACCAGTAACAAGAGCAACGGTCAAACCAGTAAACATGAGCGCAATCGCGCTGGCCTCTTTTTCTTTCGACACCAAACGTGTCGCTATCGTCGAACCGATCGAAAAAAATACTCCGTGAGCCAATCCGGTTAAGATACGAGCAACAATGAGCGAGTTATAACCCGGTGCCGCCCAAGCCAGCATGTTGCCAAGAATGAACAAACTCATTAAGCCAATGAGCAGCCATTTACGATTGAGCTTGCCCGTCAAAGCCGTTAGCACTGGTGCGCCAACCGCAACACCTAACGCATACAAACTGACGAGCAAGCCTGCACTGGGTAAACTGACGGATAAATCATTCGCTATCGTCGGTATCAAACCTACGATAACAAACTCTGTGGTTCCTATTGCAAAGGCACTGAGAGTCAGCGCCCAAAGAGCAAGTGGCATAATCATGCACTCCTATATTGAAGAAACATTCCATTAAAGAAAGCTACCTTTAAAAGAGACATTTCAAGTTTTGTTGGAGTGGAGTATGAAGCTTGCTAATATTTACAAAAACAGCATAAGTAAAAAATTACTTTATCAATAACAGCAATAATAATGTGATGGAATAAGCAATGAACGGCATTCGATCAAAAACAGAAGACTTAGAAATATTGCTTGCGGTTGCCGATCATGGCGGCTTCTCTGCAGCAGCCAATGCATTAGACATTCAAGTGGCGAAAGTATCTCGTGCCATAACTCGCTTAGAGCAAGAACACGCATGCAGTTTGTTTACCCGCACGACACGAAAAGTCAGCCTAACACAGGAAGGCGAACGCTTTATCATGGCGATTCGCAGTGCAATGGAACAGATTGCTGGTGCGGAGTTTGCGCTTACTGCCCAAAAAACCAGACCTTCTGGGCGATTACGCATCGATGCAGCTAGTCCTTTTGTACTTCATCAACTCGTTCCTCTTATTAAACCCTTTAGAGCGGCTTATCCAGATATTGAACTTGAGCTAGTATCGAACGACAGCATTATTGACTTAATTGAAAAACGCACCGATCTTGCTATTCGTATTGGAGGATTAAGTGATTCAGGATTACATGCCACCTTGCTTGGAAGAAGCATACTTCATTTGGTTGCTTCGCCAGATTATCTGGCAATAAACGGCATACCAAAGACAGTCGAGGAGCTAGCACTGCACGATATCATCGGCTTTTCCGATATTGCCAATTTAAACAAACTGCCAACAATACCACCTATTCAACTGTCAATTGACATCAAAGCAAGTAGCGGCGAAACCGTTCGTCAATTGTGTTTAGCAGGTAATGGCATTGCCTTACTCTCTAACTTTATGGTGAGTGAAGATATCAAAGCAGGACGCTTGATCAGCCTACTAATCGAATCCATACAAACACCCAATCCCAGAGAGCAAGTTAATGCGGTCTACTACAAACACACAGCTCTAGCATCTCGTATTGAAGCTTTTTTAAACTTCATCAAAACGCGCCTTATTTTGTAGTCAGGAAGCCCTGTCAACACACTCCAATTACAAATGTGATGCAATTCCTTACAGTCTTGATCTTGTTTCTTATCCGCACAAAGCAGATTATTTTTTCAGCAGTCGTGATATTAATAAATTTAACAGGCAGTCCTAAATGAAAAAGAATTTACATCTTGTGGATAGAATAATTCGAGGCGTTATAGGAGTTGTATTTACTGGTTTTGCTCTTTTCAACGGCGACTATTTAGAAGAGCCAGTATTAGAAGTATTAATAGGCGTATTCGGTGTACTCAACTTAATATCTCTATTCTCAGGATGGTGCCCCGTCTATCATGTCGCAGGAATTAGTACCTATAAAGATAAAAATTAAGAAGCCTTCCACCTACCCAAGGTTTTTATGACAGTACTGTTAGAGTTACAAAGAGACAAATCTTTCCGCTTAAAGCTGATACTGGTATGTCTTACTGTTGCGTTATCTGTCGCCTCTATTTATACGGTCGTATCTTATCGCCTTGCGGCTGATCTAGGTCTAAAAACAGCACTAGACTCACTACATAGGCAAGCCATTTTGATTCATGGTGAACTTCTCATTACTAACAAAAAAGCTCCTGAAGAACACCTCGCAGAACTGATTAAGTTGGTCTACTTTAATGGTCATTTAGAAGAATCAGAGCTTTATATAAAAATCACGGGACCAAACCTAGAATGGTCTATTGATCATAAAATGAACCCTATTGAGACAGACCTATTACTCTCTAAAATCGCTTCGTTAACCAGCACTCCTTTATCTACTATTGATATGCCAAATGGCCAAGAAAGCATCAAAGGAAAGCAATTTCTTTGGCAGATGGTAAGAGGAGATAAATACCAAGTCATCATTATCAAGACATCAGAATATATTGATAATACACTCACATTTGTGATGAAACGCCTCATCATTACCTCCATTATCGTCTTCTGGTTAGCCACTTGGTTCGCACTAACGCTATCCTCATGGATGAATAAACGTGTTCAAGATAAAAACGATTCACTAGCTCATCTGGCAACTCATGATTCATTAACAGGATTACCCAACCGCCTGTTTCTGGCTAACATGATGCACCCAATCATTATCGATCACTCGGATCCAACGCATAAAAAATACGAAGAATTTTATAGCCACTACCCTAAACAAGGCTGTCTTTTTGTCATCGATTTAGACAAGTTCAAAGAAGTAAACGACACATTCGGCCACGCAGCAGGCGATACTCTTTTAATAAACGTGGCTAAAAAATTAGGTCAAGTATTAGACGACACTCAAACGCTTGTTCGCTTTGGTGGTGACAAATTTATCATTTGGGCACCAGAAGTGGATATTGAACAAGCTAAAAGTCTTGTACAGAGATTAATCATTACCTGTAATGAGCCGGTAATGATTAATAAACTCGCGATTAGCACAGGTGCCAGCATTGGCCTTTCACATTATCCAAGCCAGGCCACAGACCCAGAGTCGTTGATACTATATGCTGATACGGCCATGTATGAAGCGAAACAAAATCGCAGTGGCTGGAGTATGTTTAGTGAAAGAAATATACAGTGCGGTCGCCAGCGCTTAAAACTTCGTGCCGATTTAGATGATGCATTATCAGAAAGGCAAATTAAGCTTCATTATCAACCTAAAGTGTCACTTAAAGATGGTCATATTATTGGTGTTGAAGCATTAGCTCGTTGGTATCATCCAACAGATGGGCTTCTACCCCCAGCCCATTTTATTGAGTTGATAGAGCAAAGTGGTCGTGTTCAAGAATTTGGCCGCTACGTTATTACAAACGCAATTGAACAGCTTGACCTTTGGCACCAGCAAGGGCTGTTTACACCCATCGCAATTAACCTATCACCTTACAATTTACTCGACCCAAGTTTATTAGACTTCACTCTTAGGCTACTTAAAAATCATAAAATTGAAGCAAATAAACTAGAAATAGAGTTAATCGAATCTGCAACCAGCGTCAACATAGAATACATATCTCAAAGTCTAAATAACTTTAAAGAAGCAGGAATCAAATTAGCTATAGACGATTTTGGCACAGGCATGAGCTCTTTGTCTTACATCAGCAATCTTAATGTAAACCACATAAAAATTGACCGATCGTTTATTGATGGAGTAGAGCAGGATATTAGAAAACAAGCCGTCGTGTCATCTGTCGTCATGCTGGCAAATTCTTTTGAATGCGAAGTCATCGCGGAAGGCATAGAAAATAAATCGCAATCAGAAATGTTAATCGAAATAGGCTGCCTTTACGGGCAAGGCTATTATTACGCCAAGCCAATGACAGCAGAAAACATGCAAGCTATGTTACTGGCTGATGCTGCCCTGCCGATCTGATTTATTGATACGATATACATTAAATTATTTTCATTGACTTGACCTCCTCCAAAAACTCTCACATTATTAAGCTTCACTCAAATTCATAAGGAGATTATTAATGATTGTATTCAACTCAACGCCGATTCAGACAGTACAGAGCATCAGGCTTTAGAATAACGCTATAGATTTCTTGTTACCGTTTTTCTTCCTCCTACCTCTCTTATAAGATTTCTTTCAAGATATCTTTCTTTACACTGTCTCATCCGGCGTTTTTAGTTTGTCCTAACTAATTTTTATTTCTTTAGCCGGAGCTAAAACATTGAATATATCTACATTACAACCTTTAGGTTGGAGTCACTTTTTTCTACAACAAGCAAGCACACAGACATTTGAAAAACTACAAGCTAATACCTTACAAGCCTTTCGAATCAGTGCAATTCATCGTTCAGTCATCAAAGGTTTAGGCAATGATTGGAATAAGGGAGAAGTAGAACTACTTTGCCCAGAAAATTTCCAACCAGTCAGTGAACACTTCGGTGTTGGGGACTGGGTTATTGCAGAACCTGTTCATGAGCACTTTCGCATCACTGAAGTACTGGAAGCTAAAAACCAATTGGAGCGTTTGAGCAACAGAAAACGGCAGCTCATAGCGGCCAATTTGGATTACCTTTTCATTGTCACCAGTGCAAACAGTGACTTTAACCTCAAACGATTAGAACGCTATCTTGCCATGGCTTACGAATCGAATATTGAGCCCGTCATTGTGCTTAACAAAATCGATTTAACCGACAAGGTCGACGATTATTTAGATCAGATTCGGGGCTTAAAAGTCCACAACCTAGTTAGTATTTCGATGCTAGAGCCAGATTCTCTTTTATCACTCAACCATTACCTGAAAGCTGGAGCCACCATAGCAATGGTTGGCTCTTCAGGTGTTGGCAAGTCTTCTCTAATCAATGCGCTTTTCAATCATGTTGTCGAACTGGCTACAAGTGTTCTAAACAGCGTTGAAGTGACCGACAATATGCAAGCTACAGGTGGCATTCGTGAAGATGATGACAAAGGGAAGCACACAACGACGTCAAGGCAATTACTAATTAACCAACAAGGCGTATTGTTTATCGACACACCCGGTATTCGTGAATTGCAGTTACTCAATGCCCAAGAAGGCATAGAGCAAACCTTTAACGACATTGTGCATTTGGCTCGGCAATGTAAGTTCACTAATTGTGCTCACCAAACCGAACCTGGCTGCCAAATTTTACAAGCTCTAGAAAATGGCGAACTGCCTCTGTCTCACTGGGACAATTATCAAAAGCTACTGAAAGAAGACGCCTTTAATGCTCGTTCTGCACAAGGAGCCTATGCTCAAAAGCAATATATGAAAAGCTTTAGCAAAGCCATTAATAAAGTCCAATCGAAACACAGACAAAACAAAGGAAAATAAAACTCAGAAAAGAGGCTCTACGTGAGCCTCTTTTCTGCACCCTAGACTGACAATGCTATCAAATGCGATTGAGCAGATCCGTTTTCTTAGAATTGTATTCATTGTCTGAAATCGCGCCCATATCTCGCAACTTAGCCAACTTTTCAATCAACTGAATCACTTCATCAACAGAAGATGCATTAGTCAAATTCTGAGGAGCTTGCATCGCAGGCGCTGGCGTAAAGGCCATTGGTGCAGGCGGAGCCACAAAGTTATTCTGTGGCGCTAGATTTTGTTGTGCTGACTGTTGTGATGATTGATTGCTCGTATTTGAGTTATTAGAACCTGCCCCCGAAACAATAGGTAAGGTATTAACCGGAATCGTGCCATATTGGCTGGAAAAAGTCAGCGATGAGTTACCGCCCTGCTGCTGGCTGATGCCACCGATGTTATTGTCTAACGTATCGTAAACCGTCACATTGCCGTTCACTTCAACCGCAAGGCGATTCGGAAAAATAGCATAACGAGTGCTGTTTTGTGCACCGCTGCTAAAAGGCTGGCCAAGATCGCCCGGCCACCATTGATTACTGGATTTCGAGCCCTTTGGTAACGGCATGAACACCTGCATATTGGCAAGGCCATTAGCCAATTCATTACACAAGTTATCCACTGTCGATTTCAAACCATAGTTGAACATATCTCCAACCATGGTCATTCCGCCACGCATCCACTGACCGCCACCGCCTAGCTCAGGGCAGTTGAACTGTGCCATAGAACCACTACCGTTGTTTACGGCAATCAGCATGTGCATCACGGCATCAAAGCTTAGGTTGTAACGACGGGAAAGGGAATTAACTAGGTTTTGTCCATCTTGCGTTAAATTTTGCATGGTAAAGCTCTCTAAATAAGACGTAGAGCTGTTCTCTTTTATCTAGCCGCTGCAAAAAAAAGGCAAACATCGCCTAGTACATGGACACAAACAAAGAGTAGGTTGCAGCATCATGCTGGCCAACAGGTTTCGTAGACCTCTACTCTAACACAGACACGTCTTACAAAATCGTGACAAGCAGTAGAAGAGACGTAAATAACTGTTTATTTTTCGAACACATCTTATTTGTCGCCAATAAAAAAAAGAGGCAAGTCATTTGATGACTTGCCTCTTAGTATAAATGCGCCATTACAGGTTTATATTTTACTCAATAAGACCGTCGAAATCAGTGGCATCGTGACGCTCTTGAAGCTTAACTCCATCACCAAAAGCTTTATTTACAATTCGACCGCGCTGTACCGCTGGGCGCTGCTCAATCGCTTTTGCCCAACGCAAGACATTCTTATAACTAGCAACGTCTAAGAACTCAGCCGCGCTGTACAAATTACCTAACACTAAATTGCCATACCAAGGCCAAATCGCGATATCAGCGATAGAATACTCTTCGCCAGCCATATAAGTGTTATTCGCTAGCTGCTTATCTAAAACATCTAACTGACGCTTGGTTTCCATGGTAAAACGGTCAATAGGATACTGCATCTTGGTCGGTGCGTAAGCGTAGAAGTGCCCAAATCCACCGCCTAAATATGGCGCAGAACCCATTTGCCAGAACAACCAGTTACGACACTCCGCTTTTGCAGCTAAGTCTTTTGGCACCAAGGCATCAAACTTTTCAGCCAAGTATTGCAGGATTGAACCTGATTCAAATACTCGCGTGGGTGGCGTCGTACTATGATCCATCAAAGCAGGGATTTTGGAGTTAGGATTGATCTCAACAAAACCTGAACCAAACTGATCGCCTTCACCAATGTTAATCAAGTAAGCATCATATTCTGCTGCACTGATTCCCATAGCCAAAAGTTCTTCCAGCATGATAGTAACTTTTTGGCCATTCGGTGTCGCCAAGGAGTGTAGCTGTAATGAATGCTTACCCACTGGCAGGACTTTTTCGTGCGTCGCACCTGCTATTGGACGGTTAGTACTGGCAAATTTACCGCCATTTTCAGCATCCCATGTCCAAACCTTCGGAGGAACGTAATCTTGATTCGATTTGGTATCAGAACTCATAAAATCTCCTAAAATTATTTGTCAACGAGAACATCTCTCGCTATTAATGTTCGACAAACGCTCGCTCAATAACATAATCCCCTGGCACACCGATTTTTGGTGATTCTTTAAAACCAAGCTCATCAAGCAAAGCGGACGTGTCTTTTAACATACTTGGACTACCGCAAATCATGGCTCTGTCATGAGCAGGATTTAATTGAGGCAAACCAATATCTTCGGCCAATTTGCCACTGCGAATCAAATCGGTCAGGCGGCCTTGATTGCGGAACGGTTCACGCGTCACAGTTGGGTAATAGATTAGCTTGTCTCTTACTTGCTCGCCAAAAAATTCATTTTCAGGCAGTTCTTTTTCAATAAAGTCTGCATAAGCCAATTCACTCACATGGCGAACACCGTGAACCAGCACAATTTTTTCGTACTGCTCGTAGGCATCAAAGTCTTGGATCACACTTAAAAAAGGCGCTAAACCTGTGCCAGTAGATAACAAATACAAGTTTTTGCCGGGGTGTAAATCACGAGTTACCAAAGTGCCAGTCGGTTTACGGCTTACTAAAACATCGTCGCCAACTTTTAAATGCTGCAAACGCGACGTTAACGGACCATTAGGTACTTTTATACTAAAAAACTCTAAATGCTCTTCATAGTTAGGGCTAGCAATACTGTAAGCACGCATCAAAGGACGAGTTTCCGTTTCCAAGCCAATCATAACAAATTGACCATTATCGAAACGTAAGCTTGGATTGCGTGTGGTTTTGAAGCTGAATAAATTTTCATCCCAGTGGTGAACGCTTAAAACGCGCTCAGTAACAAATGCACTCATGACTACCCCATAAAAATTTGTAACAAAGAATATTTCTTTTCAAACCTCAAACCGCACAGCGGTAAAACTAGCTTACCTATCAGTACTAGCTAGCAGTGATCGTATCCATGAACAGCGAGAGTTGAATTGACTGATAAACATACTATAAGACAACTCTATATTTGTTTAATTGATTATCTAGATGTCTTTAATATGCTCAGCATATATACAGTCGAACAGCGACTAACTCTAGATGCCCAACTAGTCTGACATTCAAATGTACAAAAAATAGGTCATTAAGTAGGAAGATAACGTATTAAATTGGCTATTGCCTTAACTAGCATTCGAAATCTTCATATCCTTAACTGTTTACTTCTACTATATAAGCGTAAGAAAACATAGATGTAAGAAAAGCATTCCTCAGAACGTCAAAGAACTAGATAACATATTTCTTATGATTTAAAGGACATACAGAATGAACGTAAAGCATATATTCAATAGCACATTAGGGATGCTGCTTCTCACCGGAGTAACAACTTTTAGTAGCGTGTCACAAGCCGCACCACAAACCATGATAGTCGCAGGCGGTTGTTTCTGGTGTGTAGAATCTGATTTTGAATTGGTTCAAGGTGTCAGTGATGTTGTCTCTGGTTATACAGGAGGCCACACTGAAAACCCAACGTACAGCCAGGTATCTGCCAAAAATACCGGCCACTTTGAAGCCGTTATCATTTATTTTGATGATGACATCGTTTCTTTAAAGACATTGGCTGACTATTACTGGAAAACAATTGACCCAACCGATGCCAAAGGCCAATTCTGTGACAAAGGCTCTCCTTACAAGACCGCGATGTTTTACCAAGATGACCAACAAAAGGCAGTTTTTGAAGCGTCTTTAGCTAAGGTCAAAAAAACAAAACCTTTTGAAGAGGATATTGTTACCGAAATTCTTCCTGCCAAAAAGTTCTACCCGGCTGAAGAATACCATCAGAGCTACTACACCAAGAATCCCATTCGTTATGCTTTTTACCGTGCAAGCTGCGGCCGAGACAATCGTATTGAAAGCTTATGGGGAGAAGTGGCTAGTCATCAATATCATTAAATAAAAACAATAAAAAATACATAAAGGTACCAGTGTGACTTCGAAGCTCTGGCACCTTTATGTAATTCTTTTACTACCTTCAACCTAATTTTCTCCGCTCAATCCCTCTCTATAAAGTATCAGCAAAGCGTTTCTTACCTAGATTTAACGCATAGAAAATGAAGCAAATAGGTAAAAGCCTTCGGAAAACTAGCCATTCAAAAACTCATGTCCCAGAGTAGTAACTCAACTCGCAAAGTTCTCAATTAAGTAACTAAAAGGAGTTATACAATGAAAAAATTTATTCCAGTAATCGCAGGTAGCATCGCTATAGCCTCATTCAGTGCCGCGGCAAAGGCGGAAGATATGGCTGAAAATAACAGTGGTTTCTATGTTGGCGGTAATTACGGTTATCTTAAAGTGGAAAGCGATGATGACTTTGATGACGACAACGATGTAGTACAAGGTATTGTCGGTTACCGTTTCAACTCTTTCCTTGCATTAGAAGGTAGTTACATTGACTTTGGTAGCTACGGCAACAGTGTAGCAAATGCAGAAACAACTGGTTACACAGCCGCGTTAAAAGGGACAATTCCCATCACTCAAACGGTTGAGCTCTTTGCAAAAGCTGGCCAGCTTTGGCATGAAACAGATTATAACATCGCCTCAGTTAAAGGCAGTTCAGACGATAGAAGCTTATTTGCAGGCGCAGGTGTTAACTTCAAAGTGACAGAAAACTTACTGCTTAACGCTCAATATACATGGTACGACGTTGATCTAAACGCAGATAACGTTGACTCTGATTCGGACTTCGACTCTGATTTTAAACAAGCTAGTGTTGGTGCTGAATACCGCTTCTAAAATACTTCACCTGTACATAGAAAGACTTACCCCAAATGGGTAAGTCTTTCCTCTGTTTATACTTCTTTATTACTGATAGTACTTTGACCCATCACCACTAAGCCTCTAGTATCTATGCATCTCATTTTCAAAAGATGTCGACTATGAACCCAATTCTTCAAGCTCAGTCAAATCATAAATCTATTCGTCAATATACAGACAAAGTCATTGATGAAGTTTTACTCAAGCAACTTATCCAGTGCGCACAAGGCGCAGCCTCTTCAAGTTTTATTCAGGCCTATTCCCTTGTTCAAGTATCTAACAAAGAAAATCGCCAGAAAATTGCAACGCTGGCAGGCGGTCAAAAATGGGTCGAATCTGCAGCAGAATTCTTTGTCATCTGTGCAGACCTTACTCGCGTTGAACATTGCAGTTTAGAACAAGGCCTAGGACAATTAGAAGGCAATACAGAACACTTTATCGCAGCCACAACCGATGCAACGTTTTTCGCACAAAACTTAATGCTTGGAGCCGAATCGGTTGGCCTTGGTGCCGTGTTTATCGGTGGTATTCGTAATGATCCAGAACAAGTTGCTGAAGTATTAAATCTTCCTGATCAAGTTTACCCAATCTTTGGTCTTTGCCTTGGCTACCCAGACGCACAACCTGATTTAAAACCACGTCTACCAGTCGATGTCATCCTTCATAAAGACAGCTACGACAGCAGCCGTTGTGCAGAAGATGTCAAAGCCTATGATGCGCAAATGCAGGCATACTACCAAAGCCGTGGAGATAATCAGAAAAGCAGTAATTGGTCAGAACAAACTGCGGCCGCTGTTCAGAAAAAGAAACGTGAACATATGCTAAGCTTCTTGCAGAAGCGAGGCTTCTTAAATCGCTAATACATAAATTCAAATTATTAATACGCTAAAAAAGGAAAGAAAATGATCACTAATGTACCTAATGTTGTCTTTAAAACACGCGTTCGTAATGATGCGTTAGAAGGATCGAACCCATTTGAATGGAAAGACGTCACTACTGCTGATTTGTTTAACAACAAAAAAGTCGTTGTTTTTTCTTTGCCAGGTGCATTCACTCCTACTTGCTCTACATCTCACCTACCACGCTACGAAGAACTATACGAAGAGTTCAAAGCGCAAGGTGTTGATGCTGTCATTTGTATTTCTGTGAACGATGCGTTTGTTATGTTCCAGTGGGGCAAAAGCCAAAACGCGAAAAACGTTTTCCTTTTACCTGACGGCAACGGTGACTTCACTCGCCAAATGGGTATGCTTGTCAAAAAAGACAACCTAGGTTTTGGCATGCGCAGCTGGCGCTATTCTATGCTAGTAGAAAACGGCGAGATCAAGAAAATGTTCTCTGAAGCTGGCTTCCAAGACGATGCTCCAAGCGACCCGTTTGAAGTATCTGATGCTGACACAATGCTGAACTACTTGAAAAGCAACTAATTCAAGACGTTAATGAATTGGTCAATAAAAAGCAGACGTTTTCACAAACGTCTGCTTTTTTGTTTTTACTTTTCTTATTTTCTTTTAGATGGATTACAAACGATTTATTGGCGCAAGCGCTTCTAGTAACTCATTACGCTCACCTTCTATTGCTTGAATCAACAACTCTGACGTAGTTGGCCCAAGCGTAAAACCTTGATGCCCATGACCAAAGTGAAACCACAAACCCTTATGATTTGGCGCTTCACCGACAAGTGGCAACATGTCAGGCATACAAGGGCGAGTTCCCATCCATTGAGGTTCTTCTACTTGTTCGCCCAAGTCGATGATTTCATTCAATGCGATAGCTCCGCGTTTAAGCTGGCTAGTATCAATAGCTGAATTAAGCGGTACCAAAGCCGCGCCCGTCGTCACTCTTAATCCTTTAACCATCGGTGCAGCCAGCACGCCATTGGCTACGTCTAGAAAAGGACGCTGAAGCGTTTGGGGGGCGAGAAAATGCCCATGATAACCACGCTTGTACACCATCGGAATTCGATAACCAAAGCGCTTTAGTAACTCTGGCGACCAAGGCCCAAGTGCAACTACCACTTGCTCGACCTTCAGCTCGCCATCACTGGTGAGAATCTGCCAACCCGAAACAGTATGTTGCAAGGTACTGGCGTCACCAGTGACAAAGCGACCACCTCGTTTGACGAATAAATCACAATAGGCCTTGGTTAAACCTCCCGGAGAAGAACAACTCCAACTTTGCGTATAATGCACAGCACCCGCTGGTGTTTTCTTTAATGCAGGTTCTTTTTTCTGGTAGCTTTTGCCATCAAAAATATCAGACGTGACACCATATTCTTTCATGAGGAATTCAGCTTTTTTCGAGGCTTTATGAAACTCTTTTTCGTCTCGATGCAACATGACAAGTCCACAATGAGTGATCAAATGCTCAGACTCGGAATCGCGAATCAACGGCTCATGATCAGCCGTAGACCGAAAAGTTAGTTGAGAATGAACACGAGAAATCTTAGCGTGTTTTTCGGGCGACGAATTGCAAAAATATGACCACAAAGCTGGCGCCATTTGTAGCGCACCGTTCACCTTCCAAGTCACATCATTGCTAATTTCAAGCGCGTATTTAAACAATGTTGCCATATCTCTTGGCAACGCATAGGGCTCAGCAGCCTCGACTTGAATCATACCCGCATTGCCATAACTGGTTTCAAGACCTGCACCAGTACGATCAACAATTGTTACCTGATGACCACGGGCTTGCAGCGCTAGCGCACTGCTCACACCAACCATTCCTGCACCTAAAACAAGAAATTCCGCCATATCCCTACCTCGACATCATTCCAATAGAAAAACATTTAGTCTCACCACTATAGCAATATCAAGTATAGAAGAGCCAAATAACTATAGAGAACAACGCAGACAAAAATATCGAGTAGGGTGAGGCGTTGCCGCCTCATCCCTCTCACAGAACCGTACGTACGGACCTCGTATACGGCTCATGCAAACTTCCATTCAGTATAAACACTGAACACATACCCCGTTCTCACTTCTTCAAGATTCACCAAACCTTGCTCATCGAACCATTTGTTTGGCATCGCGTGGCTGGCTAATGGACTCGCTGCATTTCTCCAACTGGTCATCGAGATGTACTTAAACGGCGGCTTGTAGCCCAGTTGCTTGAGCCTTCGATGCAGCCGTTTAGGTTTCTTCCATAAKTTKAGTTGAGCACTGCGAAGC
>NZ_PTXN01000009.1 GCF_012726345.1 Marinomonas sp. UCMA 3892 | reverse complement strand
CCGTCGATGCTGGTCCACGATGGACTTGTCGTCTCTGTCTATTGCAACAGAATGGCAAGTACAAACCATCGCCGCGATACAGTCAGATCGTATTGCTAATGAAAGAGGCCGAAGCCATATTCGTTACTTTATTTCCAGCAAACTGATGACGGCAGAAGAAGTATTAAAGGCCACTCGCGAGCATTGGGGCGTCGAAAACCAGCTTCATTGGGTTCTGGATGTCTCTTTTGGGGAAGATCAGTGTCGAGCTAGGCAAGGTTATGCGGCAGAAAACCTAGCAACCACCCGACAAATCGCTCTAAACCTACTAAAGCAGGAAACCAGTGTAAAACTGGGTATCAAAAACAAGCGTAAGGCCTGTGGTTGGGATGATGCGTATCTGTTCAAGGTGATGGGGTTGATCAAATAATGTTCGTGCGTTTGCCCTGGTGGTGTGACTATGTCAGCCATGAAAGATATTCGATCTAATTCTGAGATGATTGAGACAAATATATTACCTGCTATTACAAGTCTAGGTGATGTAAATAGTAACCTGATGCGAGTGAGGATTTTCACCTTAAGATTACTGAATGAGACCAATGAAGAAAATAAAAAAAATACTTTAGCCGCGCTTGAAAGTATCAAAAAAGAAGTGGCCCAGTATAGATCAGAATATGAGTCAACAATTTACCTAGACAGCGAACGGCGCCTGTTTGAAGAGTTTAAAAAAGCTGAGGCAACTTATTATAAGTTACAAGGTGATGTTTCTTTGTTATCGGTGCAGGGTAATAAAGAAGCGGCTTCAGCCTTAATAGCTGATATGAATCAAGCAGCTGATGATATGGTAAGACTGTTAAAAGCAATTGTCATTGCTAATCAAGAAGGTGCTGACGAGGCCAGTGCGGACTCGTTAAAAGAGTATAATGAAAGTTTCACGTTAATCATCTTTATAATTGTTATTGCGGCGGCAATAGCGTCGATTATTGCAGTCGTTCTTTCTAAGAGTATCAATACCCCATTGCAAAATGCCGTTATCTCAGCAGAAGCCATTGCCAAGGGCGATTTGACTCAACCAATTACAGCACAAGGAGATGATGAATTAACGCGTTTAACCAATGCCTTGAAAGTGATGCAGGGGAATTTACGAGAGGCCATTGTCCACATTGGTGATTCATCGAGTCAGCTTGCCTCAGCGGCAGAAGAACTAAGCTCTGTGACAGAAAGTTCGTCGAATGGATTAATGTTACAAAATGAAGAAATCCAACAAGCTGCAGCCGCTATTACTGAAATGAGCACTGCGGTAGACGAGGTGGCTCGAACTGCACAGCAAACTTCTGAAGCATCTGCTGAGTCAGCCAAATTGGCGGCTGAAGGTAAAGCGCGTGTTGGTGATACAACGGCCGTTATTCTTGATATGAATAAAGAGATGACGACCAGTACCCGAGTAATTAACCAATTGGCTGAACAAGTTGCGTCGATTGGTCAGATCCTTGATGTGATTCGTGCGGTTGCAGAACAGACAAACTTATTAGCTTTAAACGCAGCAATTGAAGCGGCACGTGCCGGTGAAGCTGGCCGAGGTTTTGCGGTAGTGGCAGATGAAGTAAGAAGTCTTGCTCATCGAACTCAAGAATCAACAGGTGAAATTGAAACCATGGTTCGTCAGGTTCAGCTTTCAGCAAATGAAGCCGTGTCTTCAATGGAAAGCACCAGTCAAAAAACCAATCAAGCTCAAACAGTTGCGGCTGAAGCTGCGAAGGCGTTGGAGCAAATTACCGCCCGTATTATTGCGATTAGTGACAGTAACCATATAATTGCGAGTGCAGCAGAGGAGCAGTCTAATGTTGCGAAAGAAATTGATGGCAACATTACGACTATTAGTGATTTGGCAGCACAAACAGTAGTTGGTGCAAACCAAACTAGTGCAAGCACAGCGGAATTAACTCGATTAGCCATTGAGCTAAATGAATTGGTGGTTAAATTTAAGGTATAAATTTTAACCGTTAGTTTTTTAGATTTAATTTAAAATATATTATTGATCTAGTTTAGTAAGTTTATATTCTATTAATAACTTCTAAACTAGATTAAATGCATTTTTTGTATGGTAAAGTAATAAGGTTTTTAGCTTTAAAAAGGATGGTGAAATGTTAAGGATAATCAATATTAGGTCACGTTTAATGGTGGCCTTCACGGTAATTATATTTTTATTAGTTTGTCTAGGTGGTGTGACTATGTCAGCCATGAAAGATATGCGAACTAATGCTAAGATGATTGAAACAAATATTCTGCCTGCAATTACAAGTCTAGGTGATGTAAATAGTAATCTGATGCGAGTGAGGATCTTTAGTTTAAGATTGCTGAATGAGACTAATGAAGGTGATAAGAAAGCCACTTTAGTCGAGCTCGAAAATATAAAAAAAGATGTGGGAAGTTATTTATTAGAATACGAATCAATGATTAACTTAGACAGCGAACGGCGCTTGTTTGAAGAGTTTAAAAAAGCTGAGGCAAGTTATTATAAATTACAAGGTGATGTCTCTTCGTTGTCAATACAAGGTAATAAAGAAGCGGCTTCAGCTTTAGTGTCTGAGATGAATCGTGCGGCTGATAATATGGTGCGTTTACTGAGGGCGCTTGTAAAAGCTAACCAAGAAGGTGCCGATGAAGCCAATTTAGATTCGGCAAGAGAATATGACTCAAGCTTTATGCTAATTATCGTTATTATTGGTACTGCTGCTGCAATAGCATCGACCATCGCGGTCGTTCTCTCTAAAAGTATCAATACCCCATTGCAAAATGCCGTTATCTCAGCAGAAGCCATTGCCAAGGGCGATTTGACTCAACCAATTACAGCACAAGGAGATGATGAATTAACGCGTTTAATCAATGCGTTAAAAGTGATGCAGGGGAATTTGCGAGAGGCCATTGTCCACATTGGTGATTCATCGAGTCAGCTTGCCTCAGCGGCAGAAGAACTAAGCTCTGTGACAGAAAGTTCGTCGAATGGATTAATGTTACAAAATGAAGAAATCCAACAAGCTGCAGCCGCTATTACTGAAATGAGCACTGCGGTAGACGAGGTGGCTCGAACTGCACAGCAAACTTCTGAAGCATCTGCTGAGTCAGCCAAATTGGCGGCTGAAGGTAAAGCRCGTGTTGGTGATACAACGGCCGTTATTCTTGATATGAATAAAGAGATGACGACCAGTACCCGAGTAATTAACCAATTGGCTGAACAAGTCGCGTCGATTGGTCAGATCCTTGATGTGATTCGTGCGGTTGCAGAACAGACAAACTTATTAGCTTTAAACGCAGCAATTGAAGCGGCACGTGCCGGTGAAGCTGGCCGAGGTTTTGCGGTAGTGGCAGATGAAGTAAGAAGTCTTGCTCATCGAACTCAAGAATCAACAGGTGAAATTGAAACCATGGTTCGTCAGGTTCAGCTTTCAGCAAATGAAGCCGTGTCTTCAATGGAAAGCACCAGTCAAAAAACCAATCAAGCTCAAACAGTTGCGGCTGAAGCTGCGAAGGCGTTGGAGCAAATTACTGCCCGTATTATTGCGATTAGTGATAGTAACCATATAATTGCGAGTGCAGCAGAGGAGCAGTCTAATGTTGCGAAAGAAATTGATGGCAACATTACGACCATTAGTGACTTGGCAGCACAAACAGTAGTTGGTGCAAACCAAACCAGTGCAAGCACAGCGGAATTAACTCGATTAGCCATTGAGCTAAATGAATTGGTGGTTAAATTTAAGGTATAAATTTTAACTGTTGGTTTTTTACGCTTCTTATCGATCTAGTTTGGTTGGTTTGTTTTTCATCAATATCTTCCAAGCTAGATCGCGTGTATATTATTCACTTCTGTATAGGCTTCGCTCGTGACATCGAGCGTGTCACTCTACACAATATTTCTCTTCTTGGTAATCCGTCGTTATTTATGAATATCGCTCTTAAAAATATTGCTGAATCTGATGTGACTTGCTCTAACTGTCAAGCTTGCTGCTGCCGTATGGAAGTGATGATAATCAGTGATACTGGTGTGCCAGACAAACATATATCGGTAGATAAGTGGGGAGGAGAAACCATGCTTAGATTAGATGATGGTTGGTGTTCGGCTGTTAATAGAGATACTTTTTTGTGTACGATTTACGAAAATCGTCCATGGATTTGCCGTGAGTTCGAAATGGGCTCTGATGAGTGTCGAGAAGAGTTTAATGTTATCAGGTAGTAACTGAACGAATAGTGACTACCTGATGTGATTAAATGATCAAACTCTATACATGGCGCAAAGTTTATTGCCGGATGGATCTCTTAGATAGGCAAGATATAACTGCATGGATCCTAATGAACGAATGCCAGGCGCATCTTCACAGGTGGTACCACCATTCTTAATGCCTGCTTCATGCCACGCGTTTACCATCTCTTCTGAAGTAGCTGAAAATCCAATTGTGCTGCCATTACCATGAGTTGCCGCTTCGCCATTGATTGGTTTTGTAATGGCGAAAGTCCCCGTGTCTGTGCGATAAAAACATCTTCCTTTCGGATCAATAAATCCTTCGTTGCACCCCAGCGTTTTAAAAATGGCATCATAGAAGGTTTTTGAAGCTTGTATGTCATTAGCACCTAGCATAACGTGACTGAACATAGTCTTTGATCCTTAGAAAATAATTAGAGTTTAGTAATGCGTTATCTCATATAGACATGATTTGTTCAAACATTGAAGAGAGGCTTTTTGATGCAAGCAATGCAAATAGGGTTTAATCCAGAATATACAGAAGAATCCCCAAGTCTTGATGAGATCAATAGCCTAAAAGGTATGGCTATTTTAGAGTTTGGGGCGCCTTGGTGTGGTCATTGTCAGGCTTCTTGTAATGCGCTTGAAGAGGTCATGAAATCACATTTTGAGCTGATTCATATTAAGGTATTTGACGGTAAAGGAAAGCGGCTAGGCCGCCAATTTGGCGTAAAGCTTTGGCCTACATTAATCTTGCTTCGAGATGGGCAAGAAGTTGCTCGTATTGTGCGTTTTACATCGGTTGATGAAATTCATGAGTTGCTGGGATCAAATGTTTAAGCTGTAAGTAGATCAGATTATTTAAACTGTGATGTCGATAAGGCGGCCAATGGTCTTGTCGGAAGTATCTAGAACTTTGGCATTAGCTTGCGCTTCTAATACACTGCTTTTTGCTTCTATCAAGCCATCTTGAATAGGAGAGCCGTAAAATCCAGAGTTTTGGGCTGAAGCGGGCTGGCTCAATGTTTGTGTTGATGCGTCTGCTACTTTCTGGCTTGCTTGATCTAGCTTGTCTTGGCTACGCTGTAGACCTTGTTGGCCATAAATAAATGACGAGTTATTGATTTGCATGGTCGAGCCTTTATTTCAAATTATTAGTTGAGTCTAGCACAATAGGGCGATTGTTTTTTAAACAAGGATTGTTTTTTTATGTTTCAAATTGAAAGCAGTATGAGTAGGAATATGTATGAAGGGTAGTATTAAAAAAGCGGTTGTTGTCAGTACACTCATTCTTTTCTTGTCGCCTGCTATGGCTATTAATGTACTTGATTCGACGAATAAAGTGCTTTTCTATAAAACAATAGATGATAACTCTACTAAACTTTCCGCTTCTTCAGCTTCGAATTATGCAGAAAAAATAGATACTTTGAGTCGTATTTTACTTGGTTCTGCGTATGTAGGTGGCAGTGTTGGGGAAGGTGAACAGGGAAAATATGACAAAGATCCTCTTACTCGTTTTGATGTATTTGATTGTACTACCTATGTTGAAACGGTATTGGCTGGTGCAATGTCATCCACTTCTGAAGCATTTAAAACAAACTTGATGCGTTTGCGTTACAAAGATGCAAAAGTGTCTTTTGTGACGCGAAATCATTTCCCTAGCTTAGATTGGTTTCATAATAATCAAGCTATTTTGCAAGATATAACGCCAGATGTTGCTAATGGTGGTGCTCGAGTTGCAAAGACGATTGTCGATAAAGCCGCCTGGTATCAACGTATTAGCAGTGATGTGATTCATTGTGATGCAGAGTCTTCCCGCGATTGTCGGGAGTTATTGGCTCAGTTGCATGCAGAAGGAAAGGCTTTTGTCCCAGAACCCGCTTATTTACCTTATGTTCCGTTAACTGAATTGTTTCTTGGTCGTGATCGGCATGTTAACCAAGTTTTATTAGATCGAATCCCTTCTGGTAGCGTGATTAGTATGGTTCGTCCTGATTGGTTATTAAAGCAATATATTGGTACGAATATGAATGTCTCACACCAAGGACTTGCTATTCGCAAAAATGGCACGCTGTTTCTTCGGCATGCCAGTCAGACTCACAAAAAAGTCATCGATGAAAACTTCGCTGACTATTTTTCGCAGTATTCTGCTAGCTCTTCTTTGAAAGGATTTAATGTTCAAATCTTGAGGTAGCGAAGCCTGATGGGCTCTATTTTTTCCGATTTTGTTTTTTGAAATTGGTACTAAAGTGTTGCAGATGTACTTCTAATGCATCGCATGAAATAGTGATTTCTCTGACAGATAGATACAGAGAATACATTAAACAAACAAGGCTAGCGCCAAAAATGTAGCTGCCAACTTGTTGATATTCGAGGTAGATCGCCATCATAGATAATACGCAAAGGAAAAAGCTGATAACGCCAGCTTCCTGCATACGTCTTATTAAATAAATTCGCTTACGTAGGTTCGTTATTTGTTCTGTGATGTTTGCGTCTTCTAGTTTTGGGTCAAAGTTACGGATAATCGAGGCCAATGTCACAAAGCGGTTGGTGTAGGCCAGCAGCAATAGTGAAACCGCAGGAAACAACATGGCTGGTGTAGTGAGTGTGATTATCATGGTCAACCTTGTGAATTAAGAGAAGTTTTGAGTACCGTTTAACTGCTTTATTCTACGTCTTCGTAAAGGTATTTAATATTGCATTTTACCCTTCTGAAAGTATAAAAAATAAGCGTTGTATCGACTCAACTTCCTTCTATAATGCGCTTATATTTATATATTTTGCCTTAGGAATAGAATATTCCTGTCCGCGTTTGAGTTAGCCTTTTCGGAAAAGAGAGAAAGAAATGAGTGATGTGTTTAGTATTGGCTTATTGATTATTGCCAGTGCATTGTTTGCTATGTCTGAAATAGGCATGGCGGCAGCAAGGAAAATTAAATTGCGCGTTCTCGCTGATGAGGGCAATGTTAAAGCGCAAGCTGTTCTCACCTTGCAACAAAAGCCGGGTGCTTTTTTTGCTATGATTCAAATCGTCCTAAATGCGATTGCTATTTTGGGCGGTATTGTAGGTGAGCAAGCACTTACACCATATATAAAGCAAGTAGTAAGTTTGCTTTATTCTGGTCCTTTATTGGATCAAGTCAGCTTTGTCTTTTCTTTTCTTTGTTTAACGTCACTGTTTATCTTATTTGCAGATCTTCTACCTAAGCGTTTAGCGATGATTATGCCTGAAGCCGTGGCTATTCGAATGGTTACACCAATGCTTTGGGTGACTTTCATCTTAACGCCAGTGGTTTTTCTGTTTAACGGTTTTACTAATTTAATTCTGCGTTTGTTCAATGTACCTATTGAGCGTCAAGAAGTGGTTACCACAGAAGACATTGTTGCCATGATGGACGCTGGCGCTGAAGATGGCAGTTTGCAGAGTCAAGAGTATCAGCTGATTGGTAATGTATTTGAATTAGAAACGCGAAACATTTCTAGCACCATGACGCCTCGTGATCAAATTATCTATTTTGATATTGATGACAGTAGTGAAGAAATCAGCCAGAAAATTATTGACCATCCGCATAACGATTTTTTGGTCTGTAATGGCAGTTTGGACAAAATCGAAGGTATTATTGAATCGAAAGAGATATTACGTTTGGTGCTAAAGGGCGAGCCTGCGCAGATTAAGCCTGAAAAAGTAGATAAAGAAGTGTTTTATCTACCAGAAACATTAACTCTTTCCGAAGCGCTTAATGCTTTCCGCGTAGCGCCACAAGCTTTTGCTGTCATTGTAAATGAATACGCGACTATCGTAGGTATCGTGACAGTGAAAGATTTATTGGGTGGCTTTATGGGCGGTTTATTAACACCGCATGATGAAGAGCAAATAGTACAGCGTGATCCGAATTCTTGGTTGATTGAAGGGTTAACGCCGATTAATGACGTGATGCGCAGTTTGAGTATAGAAGAGTTTCCTGACCGAACTCAGTATGAAACACTTGGTGGCTTTATTACGTACAGCTTAAAACGCTTGCCCAAGCGTACAGATTTTTTTGTCTATGAAGGCTACAAGTTTGAAGTACTGGATTTGGAAGGCGTGAGAGTCGAGCAGCTATTAGTAACGCGGATGAAAAAATCATGACACTTTCTCGATCATGGCCTGAATAAAGAGCAATCTCCTTAAAGCATTCATATTGTGTTATTTTTAGACGTATTAGAGTGTTTTTTACCTCATATAAGAACTATACGTCAAGAAACTAAAGGATAGTTCGAGTAATAGGGAAAGAGACTTTCTTTAGGGGTTGCTGACGTACCCTTTAGTTTTTCAATGCTAGCATGATATTTCCAAAATCATGAAAGATAAGGAAGCTTAGATGTCTCGTTTAATTAAAAAATTGATGAACGTACAGGTGTTTAATAGACGCGCTGAATCCCTTGAGGATATTGAAACAGTAAGTAATTCTGATATGGATGAGTGGAAAGGGTGGGATGCCTGGGTCGATATTAAAAAATAAAGTGTCTTCTGCCTCATGTTCGAAAAATATATGAACTCGGAATAAACACAGAGGGGTCGTTATGAGTCGATTCTAAAAGGGCAAAAATGTACTAAATAGTATGTTTTTGCCCTTTTTATTATCAACATATTCAAAAAAAATGATGCTTCTATTCATTTTAGAGGGGGCGCCCCTAGTTATGTTTCATTCTTTAAAGATCAACCATAAATAAAGGAAAGATGATGCGTTTTGCTGACTGTATTTGACCATCATAAATTAACCAAGTAGTGTAAATAGCGGAATGTAAGGGAGCTTTCTTGTTTAGTTTTTTATATCTCTACTATAACTAATACAAGAAACTCTATTCTTACCTTATTCTATAATATTCACTAAGTCTTAAAAAACTTAGTTCGTTTTTTTGTCGCTAGATTGGCGTTGAAAAGTTAATTTTAATTCTAAAAGGAGAATAAAGAATGGCTACAACAACCAAAAGTACGACCCAAGCAAAAGCTCATGAAAAAGTAGATAGCGCAGCAGAAGCCGCTCACAAAGGCGTCGATAGTGCAGCTGAAATGAAAGAAAAGAGCCAAGAACGTATCGAAGAAGTGGCTCATCAAATTAGTGAACAAGCCCATAAAATCGCTGATACTGCGAAAAACCAATCTGAAAAAATCTCTTCTGCGGTTGGTGAATATGCCAAAGAACACCCTGTTAAAACCATCGGCATAGCTTTCCTAGCCGGTGCACTCGCTGCTAGCTTCCTTTGCAAACGTAAATAAGCAGAGGAAGGGCAATAATGGAAACACCACCGCACGGGTCTTCAGAGAAAGAACAATCTGACTTTGATGAGGTAATAAATACCCATAAAAGTTGGCTGAAGAGTGTATTAGGGCTTGGAGCGTTAGAGGCTAAGATGTGGGTTGCATCCAGTGCTCAGCTTCTTGCCTTAATGTGCGGTGTTATTTTCTTATTGTTGACCACTTGGCTATTAATCATTGCTTCCATTGCGGCAGTGGCTTGGAGCTATGGATTTTCCCTTGTTGCTATTTTATTAACGGCAACCTTAGTTACTTTCCTAAGTTCTCTTGTATTGCTTTACTTAGTAAAGCGAACCCTAAAAAGCATGAACTTTGCTCGCACATTGGACGCCGTTATTCCAACTGATGAGGATTAGTAGATGTTTGGTATAAAACGAATGCATCGGCAACGAGAGCGCCTCTATCTTCGAACACAGTTATTGGAGAAACGTGCGAAACAATCCCGTGAAAAAGCCGTTGATAATCTCTTAGATAAAGCGACAAGCCCAGCAGGTTTATTGGCAAGTTTTGTTTTGGGGGCAACGACACAGCTGGATATATCAAGGAAAGCCAGAAAAAATTTACTTAATGGTGCAAGTCGGGACATTTTAGGTTTTTTGATGTCGCAAGTTTCAACCTTTATGGCAGCAAGCGCAGAACAGAAAACTGCTTGTAAAGAAAACATGGCACCTGAGGACGAAGAAACGCCTTCTGATAGTGACAATGATTTCACTCATCCCGTCCCTCCAACTGATAGTGCAAAAGCTCAATAGATCTAATTTTTGTATATCTACGAATTTGTTCAAAAAAACGGCACTTATTTCTCGACTTTAGTGCTTTAAATCTCTATATTCGCCCATCTTTGTGTTTGTCTTTTGACCTTGATTTTGTGGTCTGTATAAACGTTTTTCATTTCTCTTTGTTTAGGGCTTTTTCCTTTGATCTCCACGGCTAATATCACCATGCAATTTGGCGCAACGCCATTGTTTGAAAACATCTCCGCAAAATTCGGTAACGGCAATCGCTATGGCTTAATTGGTGCGAACGGGTGTGGCAAGTCTACCTTCATGAAAATTTTGAGTGGGGCACTGACGCCAACATCTGGAAACGTATCTATTACTCCGGGTGAAAAAGTCGGTACTTTAAGCCAGGATCAGTTTGCTTTTGAAGAATATACTGTTGTTGACGCCGTTATTATGGGTGATGTGGCGCTTTGGAAAGTCAAACAAGAGCGAGATGCGATCTACTCTAAGCCAGAAATGAGTGAAGAAGATGGCATGCGAGCGGGTGAGCTAGAAGCAGAATTCGCAGAGATGGATGGCTACAGTGCAGAAAGTCGTGCTGGTGATATTCTGTTAGAAGCCGGCATCGAAGAAGAGTTTCATTTTGGTTTGATGAGCCAAGTCGCGCCAGGTTGGAAACTTCGTGTTTTATTAGCGCAAGCCTTGTTTGCTAATCCTGATATTTTGCTACTGGACGAACCAACCAACAACTTGGATATTCATACCATTAACTGGTTGGCTGGTGTATTGAATCAACGTAAATGTACCATGATTATTATTTCCCATGACCGTCACTTTTTGAACTCTGTATGTACTCATATGGCAGACATCGATTTTGGTGAATTGCGTATTTACCCTGGTAACTACGAATATTTCATGGAAGCCTCATCTTTGATTCGTGAACAACTGCTAACAGAAAATGCGAAGAAAAGTGCGGAAATGGATGATCTTCAAGCGTTCGTGAATCGTTTTTCTGCCAACGCATCTAAAGCAAAACAAGCTAGTTCACGTGCTAAAAAATTAGAAAAAATCGAGTTGGCGGAAGTAAAACAATCGAGCCGAATGACACCGTCGTTGACCTTCAAACAAGATAAAAAACTTCATCGGCATGCGTTGATTTTAGAAGATCTTGGGCACGGCTATGATGAAATGCTATTTTCTGGCGGCAACATGATTTTAGAAGCGGGTTCTCGTTTGGCGATTATCGGAGAAAACGGCGCAGGTAAAACGACCTTTTTACGTTGCTTAATGAACGAATTAGAAGCCAAACAAGGTGAAATTAAATGGGCTGAAAACGCCGTAATCGGTTACTGCCCGCAAGACAGTACAGAAGATTTCGACTGCGATTTAACCTTGTTTGATTGGATGTCGAAATGGCGCACCGCGAAACATGATGATCTTAAAGTTCGTGCTATGTTGGGTCGTTTGCTGTTTACTGCGGATGACTTCAATAAAAAAGTACGTGTCTGTTCTGGTGGTGAAAAAAACCGTTTATTGTTTGGTAAGTTGATGATGATGGACTTAAACGTCTTAGTTATGGATGAGCCAACTAACCACATGGATATGGAAGCGATCGAAGCTTTAAACAATGCTTTGCTAGAGTTTGACGGCACGCTAATTTTTGTTAGCCATGATAGAGCATTCGTTTCTTCATTGGCGAACCGAGTGATTGAAATTAAAGGACAGCAAGTCGTGGATTTCCAAGGTACATACGATGAGTATCTTGCTCACCAAGGCTAATATCGTGTAGATATAGTGTCTATTTAAAGCCACTTACTGGGTGCTAGTAAGTGGCTTTTTTACGACTATCGATGACAAAAAACGGCTTGCAGCCAAAGCAGGTCTTGATCATGATAAGTTGATGACATTTTCTACTATTACTATGGAGTCGATTTTGGATATTTTAATAATAAAAGACTATCTCTTATCTAAGCCTGAGGTGGTCGAGGATTATCCGTTTGATGATAAAACAGCGGTGTTCAAAATTCAGGGTAAGATGTTTGCTTTATTAAGTAAGTATCAGGGGCGTCAATTACTTAACTTAAAGTGTGATCCTGCCCATGCCATTGAATTGCGTGATATCTTTGCCGAAATTATTCCCGCTTACCACATGAACAAACGCCATTGGAATTCCGTTATTCTGGATGGTGATTTACCGAATGGTGAAATCGAAAGACTGATTGATCATTCCTATGGTTTGGTGGTGAAAGGTTTAAAAAAATCTGTTCGGGAAGGCTTGGAAGTACGATATGGGGGAGAAATCTATAAATAAAAAAGTGATACAGCTTTGTATATCCTATCTATGACTATATCGATTTCAATTCTCTGGCCTTACTCCTCTTTTTATTTGCACTTTTAAATTATTTTTCAGATTCATTGCTGATGTCGTTTAACTGTCATTTCCATGTAATGTTTTATCCGTAAATTCATTATCAACTTCCTTTTGCAGGGGGAAGTAACTTATTTGAAAAATGTACGATAAAACGAGTAGTCAAGGATCGATTAATAAAGGGTCAAGCACCTAAAATTCGATAACCTAGGCGACTAATATTTAATTAATAATAGGGCAGTATTATGAATATTAAGAACAATGGAAGGCTAGGGTTTGATGAATTGGATGAACTGGTGCGCCCAGCACCCGAAGTTGTAGAGTTCGAAGAAGTTGCTAATAAAATGGTCTCTCGCCGTGGTTTTCTTGGTGGTGGCGCGGCAGTTGGTGCAAGTGCGTTTGTTATGGGCTCGACAACTTTGGCAGCGGGTAAAGCGTTGGCAGCTGGGTCTCCAGAGTCTCGTTTAGCATTCAGCATGGTTAAAGCTAATTCACTAGATACGGTTACGGTTCCAGAAGGCTACAAGTGGGAAGTGGTTGCTTCTTGGGGCGATCCATTATTCAGCAATGCCCCAGCTTTTGATGCGGCAACAGGCGGCACAGGTGTTTCTCAGGAATTGGCATTTGGTGATCATAATGACGGCATGGCTTTCTTCTCCAAAGATGGCAAACAAATCATGGCCATCAATAACGAATACACCAATGAGAAAACGCTTCACGCGAATCGTGCAGATGGCATGCCTACTAATGCTGATGATGTGCGTAAAAACAAGGCAGCTCATGGTGTGTCAATTATTGAGGTGGCTCAGCGTGGTGGCAAATGGGGCATCGTTCAGGATTCTCCTTATAATCGCCGTATTACAGCGGATACGGAAATGGATATTACAGGTCCTGCTCGTGGTCATAAATGGATGCAAACATCTGAAGACCCTAAAGGTTTGGTGGCCAAAGGAACATGGAACAACTGTGGCAACGGTCAGACGCCTTGGGGCACTTATTTAACCTGTGAAGAAAACTTCAATGGTTATTTCACTGCAAGTAAAGAGTATAAAATGCCTGATGCTTACAAGCGTTATGGTGTGAGCACGGAAGGCCGTTATAACTGGGCGTTAGCTGATGATCGTTTTAATTTGGATAAAGAGCCTAATGAGCCAAATCGCTTTGGTTATATTGTGGAAATTGATCCACTAGATCCAACATCTCGCCCGAAAAAACGTACCGCTTTAGGTCGTTTCAAGCATGAAAACGCTGAATTGACTATCGCTGCGAATGGCCATATCGTGGTTTACCTCGGTGATGATGAGCGTGGCGAATTTTTATACCGCTTCATTTCTAAGCACAAATATTTGGCCGGCGGCAATAATCGAGATCTCCTAGAAGAAGGTACTCTATATGTTGCCAAATTCCATGACAATAACCGTGGTGAGTGGTTGGCGCTTACGCCTAAAACCACAGGCATGACTGACGCGGAAATTTCGATTCATACTCGTATGGCCGCATCTAAAGTCGGTGCTACAACCATGGATCGTCCAGAGTGGGTAGCGGCTCATCCTCATAAAGCGGAAGTATATTGTTCATTGACGAATAATAAAAATCGTGGTGTTAAGCCAAATGCGGGTGGTGATGCAACACCAGCTGGAGGACCAAACCCTCGTGTAAAAAACAACTTTGGTCAGATCGTGCGTTGGATGCCAATGAACTCGGATCATACTCACAATGAGTTCAAATGGGATTTGTTCGTTTTAGCTGGTAACCCTGCAGTGTATGATGACGCTAATGCTGGCTCTAAAAACATTAATCAAGATAATATGTTTAACTCTCCAGATGGCCTTAAATTTGATTCTAGAGGCTTATTGTGGATTCAAACAGACGGCAATTACTCCAATGCAAAAGGCTTCCAGGGGCAAGGTAATAACCAGATGTTAGTTGCCGACCCTGAAACTGGTGAAATCCGCCGCTTCTTGGTGGGGCCAAAAGAATCTGAAATAACGGGTTCTGCGTGGAATGCCGAGCGTACGACTATGTTTATTGGAGTTCAGCATCCAGGGGAGGAAGGGAATTCTCATTGGCCTGATGGCGGTCAGTCTGTACCTCGCTCTAGTGTTATTGCCATTTCTCGTGAAGATGGCGCAGTGATAGGTTAACTAACTGCTTTACAATCTTTAATTACCTCTAAAGCCAGTATGTTTTTCATGCTGGCTTTTTTATTTACACTTTGAGGAAATGCTTTGCTCCTGTACTCATAGTGACTTATATCATGACTTATATCATAGCAAGTATAAATTATTTTTATATCGACTTGTTTAACCTTGAATAAAGTGTCAGTCTTGCCAATGTGCATAATAAATGCAAGAAATTAGGTTTTTGTCTGGTGGATAAAGTGTTATTTCCAGTCTTCTTTGTGATTTTTATTAGTATGGATGCTGTGAGGGTGATGTGGCAGCAGGATATAAAAATTTAAGTGAGTAGAAATGGGCGTTGTATTTTCAAAATCATTGTTTACTAAACAAGCAATTTTAACACTAGCGCTTGCCATTATTTTAAGTTTAGTAAGCAGCGCTATTCAATTTATTGATGGAGTACGATCTCAGAAAGCGGAAATAAATCAAGATTTTAATGTTTTGCTTGCGGCAATTGAAAAACCTTTAGCCGAAGCTATTTTCCGTTTAGATACGCCGTTCGCTCAGCAGCAAATTGATAGTTTACTTTTTAATCCTGCTATTGCTCATGTGGAAGTTCGTGACGAAAGTGGTGAACTGTTTGTAGAAGCTACCACAACAAATAACGACTTCTCTGTCTCGGATGGATTGGCCAACTATTTTTTATCTGATTTACAGGATTATCGGCGAGAGCTTAGTTTGGACACTCCTGCTTTTCAGGCGGGTTATGTGCTTATATTGCCTGAAAAACATTTCTTGCTTGATACAATATTTAAAGAACATCTTTCTAGTTTAACCTATAACCTGTTCAAAGATGTGTTGTTGGCATCATTGATATCCTTAGTTTTTTACTTTTTAGTTACTCATCCTTTGATGCGCCTCACTGAGTCTTTATCGATTGTTGGTTATAAAAAAGAGTTGCCATTACCTCAGTCATTTTATCGGTACCATAAGTCTGATGAACTAGGGAATTTGCATTCTACTTTCGCCGTTTTATGGAAGCGTTTAAATACTGCACTGAGTGATTTAGAGCGAAGTGATAGTCATACAAAAGCTATGATTGAACATGCTGCGGATGGTATTTTGCTTTTAGATGAGAACTACCAAATCACCTTAGTGAATGCGGCAGCAGAGCATATGTTGAAGATGAAAAGTGAAGATTTGAACTCAAAGTCTTTAGATGTGTTGCACTCCCCTTCGTCTTGGCCTGAATTTTTTAATATTTTAGAGTCTCTGGAAGTGAACTCTCCTACAACGGTCGAAACAATTTATCGAATGCAGGGAATTGAGCTACCTGTTGAGATACGTTTAGCTAAATATAAAGTACAAGATAAAACAGAGACCTTATTACTGATTCGCGATGTTTCTGAACGCAAAGAAACAGAGGCTCGTATTCACCACTTGGCCTATTACGATTCAGTTACCAATCTACCGAATCGCCAGTATTTAGCCGATAAACTTTATAAAGCAATAAAGACTAAACAGAAAAATACTACTTCAAGTTACTCCGCTGTGGTGTTTATGGATCTGGATAGATTTAAAACCATTAATGATTCACTAGGTCATAACGTGGGTGATCAGCTACTTTGCTGTGTGGCAACGCAGCTGTCTTCACTAACTGAAGAGAATATTGTGTTTGCCCGCATGGGGGGAGATGAGTTTGCTTTTTTACTTACTCATGTTGGTGATGATAAGGAAAAAGTAGAAAAAGCAATCAACGGTTTTGTTGAAAGTGTTATGTACGCCTGTCAGCAAGTTAAAAAGGCGGGGCACCATGAAGTTCACATCACTGCCAGTCTAGGAGCCACAATCTTTGATGGCAATGAAGGATCGGCAGAAGCGATTTTAAAGCAGGCTGATACGGCTTTGTATCGCGCTAAGGAATCTGGACGTAATACCTTTGCTTTATATAAACCAGAGATGCAGGCGGTTTCAGATGCACGCCTTGAGATGGAAAAAGCACTCCATCATGCGACAGAATTCAAGTTGTTTGAGTTGTATTATCAGCCACAAACCAATGATAAAAATGAATTGATTGGTGCAGAAGCGCTGATTCGTTGGAAGGACGAGAAAAAGGGTTTTATTTCCCCTGCTGAGTTTATTCCCGTGGCAGAAGAAATAGGACTTATTGTTGAAATTGGTCATTGGGTTTTAAATGAAGCTTTGTCCCAAGTGGCGACTTGGTTGAAAGAGGGGAAGTGGCAATTATCATGGCGTATGTCGATTAATGTGAGCCCTATTCAGTTTCAACAAGCAGGTTTTTTACCTATGTTGAAAACACAGTTAGAAAAACATGATGTTCCGCCAAGTTGTGTTGACCTGGAAATCACGGAAAATATGCTACTGAACGACCTTTCATCTTGTTTGAAAAAAATGAATGCCATAAAAGCCTTGGGTGTGCATCTTTCTATTGATGACTTTGGTACTGGTTATTCATCACTGAAATATTTGAAATCTTTACCAATAGATAGATTGAAAATTGATCAGTCTTTTGTGAGAGATTTACTCACAGATAAAAGCGATGAAGCGATAGTGCATGCGGTCATAGCTATGGCCAAAGCGCTCAATATTAGTGTTCTTGCCGAAGGTGTAGAGACTTTGCTTCATTATAATCGATTAAGAGAGATAGATTGTTTTTATTACCAGGGTTACTATTTTGGTCATCCTGTACCCCCAAACGAATTTATTGCTGCATTTGTTCATGATTCAGCCACGCTGAAGCCTTCTTTGTAGCGTAATATTAAAACTCAATTTACATATCACCAGTTTAATCTTAAGGGCTAAGTATGGATTTTTTGTCTTCATTGGCGACATTGACTATTCATTGGGGTGCGTTACTGTTCGTTTTTTTGCTCTTTATGGCCTGTATTTCTGTCGCGGTGATGTACTGGGTTGATACGCATCAAACCAGTCATACAATTAGACGAAACTATCCTGTTGTTGGGCGTTTTCGTTACCTCTTTGAACACCTAGGCGAGTTTTTTCGTCAGTATTTTTTTGCAATGGATAGGGAAGAGCGACCATTTGATCGTGCTGAGCGTTCGTGGGCATATCGAGCGGCTAAAAAAGTTGATTCGACGATTGCTTTTGGTTCGACTCGTTCTTTGGAAACACCAGGAGATATTTTCTTTTTAAATTGTGCTTTTCCAACGCTAGATGAAGATGCAGCACAACCTAGAGAAGTTTGTATTGGTGAATATACCGCGAAAAAACCCTATCGAACTCGATCAGTTGTGAATATTTCGGGTATGAGCTTTGGTGCCTTGTCTAAACCTGCAGTTCAAGCTTTATCAAAAGGCGCACGTAAGGCCGGTATTTGGATGAATACAGGTGAGGGTGGATTATCGCCTTATCATCTTGAAGGTGGCTGTGATTTGGTGTTTCAAATTGGCACAGCGAAATATGGTGTGCGTAATCTGGAGGGGCATTTAGACGATACAAAATTGGCCAGTCTAGCAGAGCACCAAAATGTGCGTATGTTTGAAATAAAAATGAGCCAAGGTGCTAAGCCTGGTAAAGGTGGTATGTTGCCAGGAGCAAAAGTAACCGAAGAAATAGCTCATACTCGCGGTATTCCAGTAGGTCAGGACTCAATCAGCCCAAATGGCCATACTGATATAAAATCCATCGATGATTTATTGAATATGGTTCATCATGTTCGTGAAGTTACCTCTAAACCTGTCGGTTTTAAAATGGTGGTTGGGGATTTGAAGTTTTTCGAAACCCTATGTGAGTTAATCCATAAAAAAGGAATCGATTACTGTCCTGACTTTATTACGATTGATAGTTCCGATGGCGGTACGGGAGCAGCTCCGCAGCCACTAATGGACTACGTAGGTATGCATTTACGTGAAAGCTTGCCAACTGTAGTTAACATTGTGACTTCTTATGGTTTACGTCGTTATATTAAAATTATAGCTTCGGGCAAACTTATTGTACCGGGGAAAGCGGCTTGGGCCTTGAGCGCTGGTGCTGATTTTGTTGTTACAGCGCGTGGTTTTCTATTTTCACTTGGATGTATTCAAGCTTTACAATGTAATAAGAATACTTGTCCGACAGGGATTACGACCCATAATCCTGATTTACAGAAAGGCTTAGTAGCAGCTGAAAAATCTGAACGAGTAGCTAACTATGCTGCCGAGTTGTTGCATGGTATTGGAATGATTGCTCACTCGTGTGGAGTGAAAGAACCTAGAGAACTGAATCGCTCTCACGTTCGCATTATAGAAAATCAAAGTAAATCGGTATTATTTTCTGAGGCAAACCCAATGCCGAATGTGAGACCCGAATATATCAATATGGCTGCACTTCAAGAAAAGGCCTCTCCAGTCGAAGATAGGTTGCAGTAAGCTTTTTTGTTTTGATGTTTAATAACATTGGGATGAAGCTTTAGAAGCTTCATCCCAATGTTCGATTCGCTTTGGATATTATTAGTGAGTCTGTTTAGACGGTTTTTTAGCGCAATTTTTCGACGAATGTCTCTTTTATATTGTTTAATGCTGTAATGACACTGGCAGCCCCCATTTCCACTGCGACTCTTGGCATACCATAAACGACACAAGAAGCTTCATCTTGTACCACGGTAAAGCCACCTGCGTTTTTAATTTTTTTCAGTCCACGTGCGCCATCTTTCCCCATTCCTGTTAATAGGGTTGCGAAAGCATGACGTCCAATTTCCTCCGCTACAGAATTGAACAGCACGTCAACAGAAGGGCGATGACCTGCCACTTTCTCGGCTTTAAATATTTCTGTGTAAAGCTGATTATTGGAGCGAACGACTTTCATATGGAAGTCGCCTGGGGCAAGGTAAGCCACTCCAGGGCGAACTAGCTCTCCACCTTTCGCTTCTACAACAGTGAAATCGGTTGTTCTATCCAATCTACTTGCGAATGTTGAAGTAAAGCCAGCTGGCATATGCTGAACAATTAGTAGAGCGAAATTTGTGCTTGGTAGTTGGCCAAGTAGATAGTTGATTGCTTCTGTTCCACCAGTAGAAGCGCCAATTGCCAAAACTTTATTCGTAGACAAGGGCTCCTGTACAGAGGGTTTCTTAGAAGTTTGATGATCTATGCCTGTTGCAATATTACACGCCGCCGCCATATGAATTTTCTTGATAACCATTTTGCGATAGCGCAAAAACATTTCTTTTTGGTTTAATTGCGGCTTAGCAATGTAATCAATAGCTCCTAGTTCTAATGCCTGTAATGTCGTATCGGCATTTGCTTTGGTTAGCGTCGAGATCATCACCACGGGCGTTGGTTTAATTTTCATTAATACCTCAAGAAAACGTAAGCCGTTTACTTGAGGCATTTCGACGTCAAGGGTGATTACATCTGGGGAAAGGTCTTTTACCATTTGCTTGGCTTCAAAAGCATCGCTTGCAGTACCAACCACTTCTAACCCCGGATCAGATTCGATGACCTCTTGGAGCACTTTTTGGATAGATATAGAGTCGTCAACGATAAGAACTTTAATTTTTGTAGACTGCATAGGCTTCCATATAAATACTAAAACAAATCGACATCGCCTGAATCATTACCCTTGCCAACAGTAGAAATGGCTTTTCTATAACGCAACTCACAATTGATTGCTTCAGCATCGTGATGTTGACGAAGCTTCTTCATCATAACTCGGCCACTAGACGGAAAAAAGTTAACACGCCTTGGGTAGATGTCTAAAAGGTCTGACGATTCGACCGAAATCTCTTCATTTTGCAAATAAGAGAGAATGTAATCGACATTTTTTTTGCCGATATTATGAGTCGTCATGCCTTTTATAACACTACCACCGCCAAATACTTTAGCCCTAAAATGATTCCGACGAGCACCCAGCTTGATTAGGTGGTTAATTAATAACTCCATGGCATAAACACCATATCGTCCAGCGGAGGACAATAGATCATTGGCATCGCCTCCATCAGGCAGTAAAAAATGGTTCATGCCGCCCACTTTCGCAGTAGGGTCGTACAAACAGACAGAAACACATGACCCTAATAAAGTCGTAATCATGACGTCTTCATTGGTCGCGTAATATTCACCTGGTAAAACTTTTACCGAGGTAATATCAAATGTATTGTCAAAATATTGCCGAGTCGAAAAGTGTTCTATTACCGAATTTTTTAATGACATAGTTCAACCTTACAGCTTTATGTACGCTGTTCGACCAATGGGTTTGATAACATTGGAAAAGTGTGAAAAATTTTCCGAATGTCCCGCAATATAAAGGCCACCAGGTCGAAGTTTGGCCAGTAACTTCGTTAATATTTTTGCCTGTGTGTCTTTATCAAAATAAATCATCACGTTGCGACAAAAAATAACGTCAAGATTTGGTTCTATAGGGAGGCTTTCATCCAGTAAATTTATACGAATGAAGTCAATCATCTCCCGTAATTGCGGTACTACTTTAGCTAAACCTAAATTTTTGCCTTTTCCTTTTACAAAAAAGCTTTTTTTATCTGGTAATGCTTCGACTTTCTCTATCGGATACATACCTTGATTCGCCGTTTCAAGAACCTTGCTATCAATATCGGAAGCAATTATTTTTACATCATGATTAAAGTGCCCATAAGCTTTAACCAGACTCATCGCAATAGAGTAGGGCTCTTCACCCGTACTTGATGCAGCACACCAAATTCTTTTGACATTTTCACCCTGATTGATGAATTGCGCCAAAATACTAAAATGGTGAGGCTCTCTATAAAACGAAGTCAGGTTTGTGGTTAGTGCATTGATAAAGTTTTCCTGTTCGTCATTGTGGTTTTCCAAGTACTTTAAATACTCTTTCGTGCTTTTTAACCCCAATTTACGAATTCTTGGGGTCAATCGGCTATAAACTAACGACTCTTTGGAATCAGCGAGCTTTATCCCTGTCAATCCAACAAGGATAGTTCGCACTTTATTGAAGTCACTTTGAGTAAACCCAAATTCCCTTTCCATAAGATTTAAAACTCCTCCCAGCCGTCATCTTCATCATCAAGTTGAGGCTTAGGCAAAGGTTTCGCTTTTTTAACCGCAGCGGACGCAGGTGGCAACTTTTTCGCTGCTGAAGCTTGGGAAGCCGCTGGTTTTTTCACATGGGCAATTTGTTTAATATTCTGAGACTGATGGTCATCATTCAATATGAATTGATTGACGTTCATTGTTAATTGATCTGCTTGGCCTAATAGACTTTCAGATGCGGCGGCGGCTTCTTCTACCAGGGCAGCGTTCTGTTGAGTCATTTCATCCATTTGACTTACTGCTTTGCCGATTTCGTCAAGTCCAGATGATTGCTCAGCTGATGCACTGGCGATTTCAGCCATGATGTCATTAACCTGTTTAATCGCAGAAACCACTTCGCGCATCGTGTTTCCTGATTTGTTAACTAGGTCATTACCGTTATTAATTTTGGTAGCAGACTCAGAAATAAGATCTTTAATATCTTTTGCTGCATTCGCTGAGCGTTGTGCCAAAGTTCTTACTTCAGACGCAACAACCGCAAACCCACGTCCTTGCTCACCTGCTCTGGCCGCTTCAACGGCAGCGTTAAGTGCTAGGATATTCGTTTGGAAAGCAATGCCATCGATCATGCCAATGATGTCTGCAATTTTTTGTGAAGACTCATTGATCGACGCCATGGTCTTAACCACGTCCTCTATTAGGTGGCCGCCATCGATTGCGATGGTCACAGCATTAGAGGCTAAGTTATTTGCTTGTTTGGCACTGTCCGCATTTTGTCGAACCGTGCCTGTTAGTTCTTCCATACTGGATGCGGTTTCTTCTAAGCTAGAAGCCTGTTGCTCAGTACGATTAGAAAGGTCTGTGTTACCGTTGGAGATTTCACGAGCACCCGTATAAACAGCATCAGAAGCATTTTTAATACTGATGATAATGTCAGTCATAGTATCAAGCAGGGAGTTTACCCCTTGTGAGATACTTAGCATCATATCTGATTTGTCTTCTGTTGCCACTCGATGAGTCAAGTCGTTATTTACAGCCGCATCAATCGCGGCATTTACCTGGCTCACAGTGAGCTGAAGTTGCTGTTCTGCTTCGACTTCCGCAGTAATGTCCGTTGCAAATTTCACCACTTTATAGGGTGTGCCGCTTGGGTCACGAATCGGGCTGTAGTTAGCTTGTATCCAAATAACTTTGCCGTTTTTATGGACGCGAGGAAAACGCCCAATGAAATGTTCACCATTTGATAGGCTGCGCCAGAAATTACGATACTCTTCTGATTTTTTGTATTCGGAATCGACAAACAGACTATGGTGTTTACCTTGAACTTCTCCAAGGGTGTAGCCCAATGCATTTAAGAAGTTATCGTTAGCGCTAAGAATGGTGCCATCAAGCTCGAAAGAAATAACCGCTTGGGACTTAGAAATAGCCTCTAGTTGGCTCTCATAATCGGTATTTTGGTTTTTCTTCTCGGTGATGTCCGTCGCAAACTTAACCACTTTAAAGGGCTTGTTATTGGCGTCAAAAATAGGGTTGTAGCTTGCTTCAATCCATACTGCCTCACCAGTTTTGCTATAGCGGCAAAACTCGCCACTTTGAAACTCTCCGTTGTTTAGTTTTGCCCAAAACTCTTTATATTCTCGACTGTTGCGATATTTATTGTCCACAAAAATACTGTGGTGCTTACCTTGAACCTCTTCCAGAGTGTAACCAAGAGTATTAAGGAAATTGTCGTTGGCAACCAAGATGTTGCCATGCAAGTCGAACTCTATGATAGCTTGAGATCGCGTTAAAGCATTTAATTGACCTTGAGCGTTTACCCAGACATCTTTGTCGATAATCATTTGATTATCATCTAATCGCTTTGAAAATAGGCTTTTTAACATGGCATTAACCCTTCCTGTGAATCTTATTTACTGTGAAGCCTTGAAGGCTAACTGTGAATATTGTTTATTCTTATACACTCTCGAAAACACCGATCTCATCGCTGGATATGAGTTCTTCAATGTCCACGATAATCACCATTTGGTCCTCCAATGCGGCAAGCCCATGTAGGTAACGGCTATCGAAAGCCACACCAAATTCAGGTGCTGGTTTAATATCTTCGGCTTCTAAGTTCATTACATCTGATACACCATCAACCACAATTCCAACCACGCGATCGCGTACATTTAGCATAATCACTATGGTCCATTCGTTATAAGTGGCTTCACCTATATTGAATTTAATTCGTAAGTCGACAATCGGAACAATATCGCCACGGAGGTTGATAACTCCTTTAATGTAACTTGGCGCATTCGCTATTTTTGTTGCTGGTTCATATCCCCGTATTTCTTTCACCGTCATAATATCGAGTGCGTAGGCTTCATCGCCAAGAACAAAGGTTAAGAACTCTTTTGCAGGCATTGAAGACGTATTCCCCTGCTGAAGTATTGCCATAATGAATGCCCCCTATAAGTCCGATTTGATGAATTGCGTTATTGAATCGACATCTAAAATTAACGCCACGCTGCCATCTCCCATTATGGTTGCGCCAGCAATGCCTTCTACTCTTCGATAATGTCGTTCTAAGTTCTTAATCACGACCTGTTGCTGGCCTAATAAAGAATCAATGATTAACCCAAATCGTTGTTTAGATGTTTCAACTAGAACAACAATGCCAGTTTCCATATTGGTTTCATTTGGGCTTCCTCCTAACGTTTTTCCAATATCAATTAGTGGCCAGTATTCATCACGAACCCAGAGTAATTTCTTACCTTTAATATGCTTGATTTGTTCGGCAACGGGCTGAATACTCTCAACAATATTGACAAGAGGGATAATGAATACTTGGTCAGAAGCCTCTACTGTCATGCCATCTAATATTGCTAATGTCAGTGGTAAATTGATGGTGAATACAGTTCCCATGCCAGCGGTTGAACTGATATCAATACGGCCACCTAGAGATTCAATATTTCGTCTTACCACGTCCATTCCAACGCCACGACCAGAAACATCGGTCACTTCAGCGGCGGTAGAAAATCCCGCTTCAAAAATAAGTTGCCAGACTGCACTATCTGATAGCGGTTCAGGTAACGAGATACCTTTTTCAACGGCTTTGGCTATGATTCGCTCACGATTTAGACCGGCACCATCATCCGTAATAGTGATAACGATTTCGCCGCCTTTTTGTGCTGCTGAAAGCATCACGATACCAGTTTCAGATTTATTGGCTTCTAGTCGCTTTGCTGGCAGCTCAATGCCATGATCCACACTGTTTCTAATTAGATGTAGTAGAGGATCAGAAATTTTCTCCACTAAATTTTTGTCTATTTCTGTGTTTCCGCCTTCGATGACTAGGTTGATTTTCTTCTCTAATTTAGTTGATAAATCACGGACCAGTCTGGGGAAACGGTTGAATACAAAAGAAATAGGGAGCATGCGAACCGACATAACGGCTTCTTGAATTTCACGAGTGTTTCGCTCAAGTTCAATTAGTGCTGATTGCATTTTATCGGCGATGCTTTCAGGTACTTCACTGCCAATTAAATTCAGCATGGATTGAGTAATAACAAGTTCACCCACTAGGTTAACGAGTTTGTCAATTTTGTTGGTTTCGACTCGTATGCTAGTTGCTTCAGCCTTCGTTTCGGATGCTTTGGATGAAGGTGTTGGTTTAGCAACGGTAGAAGAGGTTAGGCCTGCAGGTTGTGCTGTTACTGCATCTTTTTGAGGGCTATTAAATTCTTCATTAAAGAAGCCATAACCAATGTTTTCTGTATGCTCAGTATTAGCATCCGGTTGAGGTTCTGTAGTTAGACTTTCGGCCTCTTTAGCCATCTCATTGTTTTCTTCAAAAAAGCCATACCCAAGGCTTTCTTCATCAATGGCTTTGCTATCTTGATCTTGCTCTTGCTCTTTGTCATCCTCATCAAAGAAACCAAAACCTTGGTCTTTTTCTGAGTCATTTTCGTCTTCCTCAAAGAAACCAAAACCTTGCTCCTCTTCTGTGTCAGCATCATCGTCATCAAAAAAACCATAGCCGAGATCTTCTTCCTCATCTAAAGGAGAGTGGACTTGATTATTTGAGCCAGTCACTTCTTGAAGAGTAGCGCTTAATCGAGCCTTACTGGCTTCGATAATGTCCCAATCGATCTCTGCTTCTTCTCGATAGCAACTAAGAATATTTTTTAGAACATCGGTGGTTTCTAATAAAACAGTAATGAGATCAGTGGTTAAAGTGAGTTCATTGTTTCTTGCAGAGTCCAACATGTTTTCCATAACATGAGTTAACCCTGTCAAAGCTTTGAAGCCAAAAATGTCGCTACCACCTTTTATTGAGTGCGCGGCACGGAACACACTATTAAGCTCTTCCATATCGGGTGAATCGATATTATAGGCGAGCAATAATGTTTCCATGGTTTCGAGGTGTTCTTGCGCCTCCTCGAAAAAAACCTCATTGTATTGACTTAAATTATCCATACTGTCTCTCAATGAATTTGCAAAATGAGACGTTTAGCGAAGGACTTTCGCAACAACTTCAAGCAATTTTTTAGGGTCAAATGGTTTCACCATCCACCCAGTTGCTCCTGCAGCTTTACCCTTTTGCTTCATGTTTTCCCCTGCCTCAGTGGTTAATACAATGAGTGGGACTCGGGCATAACTTGGCATCGCTCGCAACGATTTAATTAAGGTTATGCCATCCATGTTAGGCATATTCTGATCGGTTAGAACAAAATCAAACATTTCGGTTTTACAAAGGTTTAGTGCGGCTTGGCCATCACTTGCTGTTTTAACAGCGTAACCAGCCCCTTTTAAGGTCATTTCCACCATCTGGCGAACAGAAGGGGAGTCATCTACGATAAGCAGTTTTTTACTCATAATTCATCCTAGTAACGTAAGGTCGTACGTGTTGTGTTGATATTTTGATCATAGGCAAAGTCACTACATAAACTACTCACTATGCTTAAGCCTCTGCCATAACTTTGATCACTTGAAATAGGTATTTCTTTCTTAACTTGATAGCCATTGCCTGAGTCTGAGACTGTTAATCTCAGTGTTTTTTGGTTGGCGTCCCAATTAACGGATACAGCAACCTTTTGGTTATTGCTTAGGGTTTGAATAGCCTCATTTCTATCGTCTAGGTAAGCGATAAAATCTGTTTTTTTCAGGTTAGACTGGATGTTTAAAATGCCATGGTCTACAGAGTTAACGAGTAATTCAGTAAGTACCGTGAATACTCGCTGGCAAAATGACTGAGAAAAGCCATAGCTTTCAATGAGTTCTACTAGTTTTAAAGTAAAATGATCATTCAACAGTGAGTCTCCAAATAGCTCAAAACTAAATGAAAAGTTCCCTTTTGGACTTTGTTTTTCTACAGGAGTATCTGAGAGCTCTTGTCTTAATGTCCCTAAATTTAAGCTGCATAAGGTCATGTCATCGTGGCTGTTTAAATCTGCTTCCATGGCATGCATGCGTGTAATTGAGTGCTCTGGATCGCTAGGGTATTCAGCAATAATGGAGTAGACATCATTAAAGGTAAGCATTGTTTCTTTGTGACGTTTATTTTCAATTAAGCCATCACTAAAAAACGAAAGATATTCAATGCTATCAAGTGGAAAGGTTTCGAATTTAGTACTGATTTCGTTGGTCAGCAAAATACCAATAGCCATGTTTTTTGCAGGAATTTTATCGATTAATTGTTGTTCTTTATCGAAAATAAGCACATGTGGCATTCCTCCATTCCAGATGCTAATGGTGTTTTTTGCTAAGGATATTTCAATTAAAATACAGGCGAAAAAACGATTGCTGGGGACAGTTTCAGAGTGTTTGTCACTAAGTTCCCGTAAAATTGCTCCCGTTGATAGGCCTTTTTTTACCATGGCATTAAAGGTGACAACCATAGGGTAAATAGTAATAGCTGCTGCCATACCATGGCCAGTTGCGTCCCCCAACATAATAATTAAATTGCCATTCGGCGACATTGCCGATATTAGAATATCACCGCAAAACCTTCCGCTAGAGAGTGTGGCTACATCAACACCTTCAATAGAGCAAGAGTGGGTATGTAATATATGATCGTAGACAAAAAATGCTAGCGCTTCTTCTTGCTCTTTTTCTTGCATGATACTGAGGTAGTTTTCATTAGCTCTAAATAGAGCCAATTCCACTTCTGACCAATCAAGAAAACTTTGTACTTTGTTTGATAAGAGTAATGGTAAAATGGGTTTTTGAATAAAATCTTTTACTCCCGCATCAAACAAACGTGCCATGTGCGAGCTGTCATATTCCGCAGTTATCATTAGAATAGGAGCCATTGGGTAGAGTCGACGAATCTGTGGAATTAATTCGTCTGACATTCCATCTGGTAGATGAACATCGAGCAAGAAAAGTTTTATAGAGTTATCACCAAAACATTGACGAGCTTCTTCAAGCGTTGATGTCAATATCACCTCAATCCCTTTTATTTGAAGTGCCTTAGACACAATCAAGCGAGTTGAAGCATTATCCTCTAATAAAAGAACTTTACTTATGCTATTCATAGCTAAATAGCTTCTCAAAATTAGCCATGTCTAAAATGTCTTTAGCAGTACCATTCGCATTTCGAATAGTGCAATGGCCAGAAACTTTATTTAATTGTCGATGCAAAAGAACCATCATCCCTAAAGCGGAAGAGTCCACATAGGAAACACGAGAAAAATCTAATATGATTGTTTTTGTCTTTGTTAACGCTTCTTCATAAGTTTTTGTGAACCAGCTGTGTGTACTAAAATCAAACCTTTCAGGCATATTAATCGCAATGCAATCAGACATTCGAACTTCTCCTCGTTCTTATTTAAAATAAATCAATGTCGCCGCTTTCAATGTTTTGTTGAGAAACAGGGTTATGTTTTTGCTGGCTACGTTGTTTGATTATTTCTAATTTATCCCTTAACACATGTTCAATATTGTCTGATGAATCATCGTTAACGGTACTCAACTGCTCGCCCATAAAATCTAATACTTCGATGGTGTAGGTAAGGTTTTGACTATTAATATCGTCAAATTGTAGTGCTCTAGTCGCATCATATATGGCTGACTCTAGTGACTTCGCAAGAGTTTCTAGCTCCAACGTGATGTTAGCATCGGCTTCAGCTTTGTTGACAATGTGTTGTAGGGCGCTATTCATGGTTTTTTTAGATTCCATAATATAGGTCACATCATGGGCAGCTAATCGTTCCATTGCTTTTGTTAAGTTAGATACTTGATCTTGAATTTTTTTAAGGCGAGATTGGATGGCAATACTGAAGCCTGAAGATCTATTTGACAGGGAGCGAACTTCATCCGCAACAACCGCAAATCCTCGTCCGGCTTCACCAGCTCTAGCCGCCTCAATAGCTGCATTAAGCGCTAAAAGGTTAGTTTGATCTGCAATATCATCAATGTCTTTTAAGGCTTTTGCTATTTCAGGCATTTCGTCATGAATTTCATTTACTTTTGAAAGCAGTTCCATAGATGACGCAGACATTTCAATTGTACTTTCTATGAATTTATCTAGCGTGGTTGCTGTTTGTGCTGCAAAGTCACGCATGACTTCACTGTAATATTTACTGTCATCACTTTCTGTTTCAACTAAGCGATGAATGCAATTAGCTTGTTGGTCGATTAGTGAATTTGTATCTATAAATGCATTATTCAGTAGCTCGACGGCACTTTTTTGTGTGGCAAGTACGTTACCAAGGTCATCTGAACAGACGTTTAATAAAGGCACTAAATCTCTGCTGAAAAGTGCTTCAGGAATAGATACATGATCAGCTTGATGTGGCTGTATAGTTGGCTGATCTCCAGAAGAGTCAGTAGACTTAAGTTTGTTTTTCTGGGGGCGAGATAAGAAAGTTGGAATAAAACCAAAAAATGCAAGAACCGCAATAGCTTCCCACATTAAAGATTCATAAATTAGAATCCCAGCTAAAACTAACGCAAAACAATGACAAAGAAGAAGTCGCAACATGTTTATCCTTAAGCAGTTTGTACTATTCAACAAAGTAAGTGTAGTCAATAAAATAGAATATTTTTAAAAATGACTAATAAATTTAATAAGCTATTTTCATCAGTATATTAATAATGATTTTCTTGTATATGCCTCTTTTCAAATTGATACAAAACACCATGAAACGTGACAAAGCATTGATACAAAAAAACATATTGAGAATGCTATTAATAGACAAAAATAATGTCGTGGATTGGTGTGATGTAATTGTGAGAGGGTTAAAATGTGAATTTTTGAGAATAAGAAAGAGGTGGTTAAGCTAAGTAGTAATTGCTGTATTCCGCAGGCCTTTTGGAGGTTTTAGGTATTTATTTATGCAATGCTTACTATGTGTTGCCGCGTAACTGATACGTGTTTACTTTTATTCTGTGTGCTGTATTTTCTAACCTAATCTATTGTTGTTAGGGGTTCTTATGTCTGCTTTATTTCACTATGCTTTCCATGTCACTTCCCTAGATGAAACACGACTTTTTTATACTCAGGTTTTAGGCTGTATTGAAGGCCGTAGTACCGAGACCTGGATAGACTTCGATTTTTATGGTCATCAATTGTCTTTACATTTAGGTACGCCAAGCCCGACGACAAATACTGGGCGAGTGGGTGAGCATCTTGTTCCTATGCCTCACTTTGGTTTGATTTTGCCACTTGATGAATGGCAAAAAGTCGCTAAGCGCTTAACGGAAGCCAATGTTGCGTTCGATCTTGCACCGAGTGTTCGCTTTGAAGGTATGCCAGGTGAACAATGGACGATGTTCTTTAAAGATCCAAGTGGTAATGCTATTGAATTAAAAGGCTTTAAAGACTTATCTCAGGTGTATGAGAAATGATTCCTTTTGTTAGTCGTGCAGATTTAGCAGAGCAAAAAATTTGGATTAAGCATTTATCATCAGCGATGCCCAACGAAGTGATTGTCCCTTTTGTCGATTTGACAGCAGAACAAAAACAGCAATGTGATATAGCCATTGTGGCCAATCCTGATCCTCAAGATTTACTGTCTCTTCCTTCATTGAAGTGGGTTCATAGTGTGTGGGCTGGTGTAGAGCGGATGATCAATGAATTATTGTCGCCCTCTTTTTCGATTGTTCGATTAGTTGACTCAAATTTAGCTGAAACTATGTCAGAAGCGGTTTTAGCTTGGACACTTTTCCTTCATAGAGATATGCCAATATATGCCAAACAACAGGCTAAACAGTCTTGGGTTCAGCTGCCTATGGTGGCTGCTAAAGATCGCCGAATTGGCGTGCTTGGGTTGGGTGAATTAGGACGTGTTAGTGCGCAGCGTTTAGTTGCTAATGGTTTTTCTGTTGCTGGGTGGAGTCGTAATCCAAAACAAGTTGAAGGCGTTGAGTGTTTTCACGGTGAAGAAGGTCTCATCCCATTGTTGAGCCAAAGTGATATACTCGTCTGCCTTTTGCCCTTGACGATAGAGACTAGGGGATTGCTTAACCATCAAAATTTGTCTTGTTTGCCTGTTGGAGCAAGCCTGATTAATTTTGCTCGAGGTCTCATTATTGATGATGAAGCTCTGTTAGTAAAACTTGAGCGAGGGGATTTATCTCATGCTGTGTTAGATGTTTTTGTGAATGAGCCTTTACCAGAAAATCACTCGTTTTGGTTGCATGAATCTATCACAGTGTTACCACATATTTCTGCGCCGACACACCCGGTTAGTGCGAGTGAAATTGTTGCTAAAAACATTAAGCAGTATCGATTAACTGGCAGTATACCGCCTTCAGTTGATTTGCTTCGTGGTTATTAGTGAAATACGTCTAATAAATCTAAAAATGGAGTCTTAAATGCCACATTGCATTGTTGAGTATAGCCAAAATTTAGAGCAAGAAGTGCCACCGGTTGATCTTCTTGAAGCCGTCAAAGGAGCCTGTATTGCCTCGGCTCTATTTATTGAAGAAGACATCAAATTACGCAGTTTTCCGTATAAGAGTTTTTTAACAGCAGGAAAAGAAGATGCATTTGTTCATGTTATTCTGCGTATGCTTTCGGGTCGCACAATAGAGCAAAGAAAACATCTTTCTTATTTGGTTCTAGAAGCTCTAACACAATTTGCATTAAAGGATGTTAGTTTTTCGGTTGAAGTGTGTGAGATGGAGCGAGATACCTACGCTAAAAAGGTTGTTCTGTCCCAATGAAATAGTGTTTTTCACTTAAGGGTTTTAGTAATGAAAGCCATTGTATGCTCAATAATGCTTCTTCCAAGTTTGCTATGGGCTGAAGTGGAATCGACCTCGTTAGATAAGTCAGGCAGTAGTTCTTTTAATACCTCTGATACAGCGACGGTTGTTGAAGGTGGTGAGGAGGCTTATTCTCCAGAAGAGCCCCAAGTACCAGAATCTACTGCCAAGCGGGCTAAAGAAGACAACGGGTTATTGCAACAAAGAGAGAATAGAGAAACGGCAACAGTAAATAATCCGTTTGTTTTAACACCTCATAAACCGAATTATTTTTTACCTATTGCTTATACGTCTAATCCTAACGATCGTGCTTTTTTAGGTGATGCGAGCGATTCTGAAAGTCTACAAAGCGTGGAGTTTAAGTTTCAATTTAGTCTTAAGTTTCCCGTTGCTTATGATGTTGTGGGTAGAAACAGTAGTTTGTGGTTTGCTTACACGCAGCAAGCTTATTGGCAGGCGTATAACAGTAGTATCTCGGCACCTTTTCGTGATACTAACCATGAGCCTGAAGCCTTTATTGTTACCAAGCCAAAGCATGGTTTTCTAGGTATTAACCCTGATTATGTGTCTTACGGCTTTGTTCATCAGTCCAATGGCCAGTCAAATGAACTGTCTCGCTCGTGGAATCGATTTTACGTGGATTTCTTGTTTGAGCATGGCGATACTGCTTTTTCTATCAAGCCTTGGTATCGGATTCCTGAAAGTTCAAAGGTTGATGATAACCCGAATATTGAAAATTATTACGGCTATGGCGAGTTCAATATAATACACGTTATTGATGATTATACGATTGACGTAATGTTGAGAAATAACCTTAAATCATCCGATAACAGAGGGGCTATCCAGGTCGGTTTTACTTTTCCTTTGTGGGGTAAAAGCCGTGGTTATATTCAGTACTTTAATGGTTATGGGCAATCCTTATTGGATTATAATCATCAGACTCAGTCGCTTGGTATTGGGATAATGCTTACTAACTGGCTATAGCTTGATCATAGGCTTTAAATAATCTGATATTTTAAGCTTTGAAGTGCCTCGTTATGACGAGGTATTTTTTTGCCTGAAAGTTGTGATTACTGTCTGTCACTAAGTTGTCATAGTAATGCCACAGAACGGACATTTTACTGGTTTATGTTGAAAGTAAGACAAAACCAGTGAGGTGATAAGTATGAACATACTTCAGAATATCCACGCAGTAGATGTACAGACTTTTTCTTGGTGTATGGCTAGAAAGCACCGCGCGACGCTGACTCGTATTGGACGCGCGATTTCATTTTCAGCGGATGGTCCGATTTATGCTTTTCTAGCGCTTTTATTTTGGTTCGCTGGAGAGCTCTCTTTGACGCTTGTTTTGCTGTTGGGCTTTACTGTCGAGCGTGTTCTATATTTTGTTTTAAAGCGCGGTTTTAAGCGTAATCGTCCGGCTGATGCGCTTGATAATTTTAGCAGTTTTATTATTCCTTCTGATCAATTTTCTTTTCCATCAGGACATACCTCAGGGGCATTTTTTATGGCCTTTTGTTTATCTGAGTGGTTTCCAAGCATGAATCTGATGTTGTATTTCTGGGCGGCGAATGTGGGCTTATCGCGCATTTTTCTTGGCGTCCATTTCCCCACGGACACCGTAATTGGTGCTTTATTAGGCACGGTTTGTGCTGCGTTAGCAATAGGGATATTAGTATGAAAATATTGTACGGTGTTCAAGGAACTGGTAATGGACATATTACTCGAGCAAGAGCTATGGCTGCAGAAATGCATGCAGCTGGTGTGGAAGTTGATTTTGTTTTTTCTGGTCGTTTACCAGAAGATTATTTTGATATGGCAGTATTTGGTAACTATCGAACCTTCCAAGGTTTGAGCTTTGTGGCACGAAATGGTCGGCTAGATCTGTACGCAACTTGTAAGAGTGCTAATCTTTATAAGCTGTACCGAGACATTCGCTCGATAGATACTCATGGTTACGATTTGGTGATTACGGATTTTGAGCCTATCGTTGCTTGGGCGGCCAAACGTCAAGGCGTGCCCTGCGTAGGGTTTGGTCATCAGTATGCATTTAAATATGATATTCCTCGCTATAAGAAGAATTTTATTGCCCAGTGGATAATGTCAAATTTTGCGCCAGCAGCGACCCAACTAGGTGCTCATTGGCATCATTTTGGCCATCCTATTTTGCCGCCACTGATTAATGCGCAGCAAATGAAAAACATGGCAGATCCTGAACAAGTTCTGGTTTATCTACCCTTTGAAAACAGTGAGGCTGTGTTAGATTGGCTGGATGGTGTGCCGAATTATCGCTTTCGCCTTCATTGCAAAGACATTGAGCCTGGTGTGTATGGCAATGTAGAAGTGTTCCCTTTTGGTCGAGAAGTATTTCAAAAGAACTTAGCTGAATGCGAATCTGTACTCTGTAATGCTGGGTTTGAATTAAATTCTGAGGCCTTGCAGCTTGGCCGTCGTATTCTAGCAAAACCATTAAAGGGTCAAATTGAACAGCATTCCAATGCCATTGCGTTAGAGTTTTTAGGCATAGCTAAAACCTGTGATATTTTAAATTCGCAAGTGATTCAAGAATGGTTAGAAACTAGTCGAGTAGTTCAGATATCGTATCCGAACGTTGCTCGTGCAGTTGTTGCTTGGCTGCAATCTAGTAATGACATTAGTGTATCTGATTTATGTGAGTCCTTGTGGCGACAAACTCCGAATGTTCGCGGTATTGATTTTAAATACGATAAGGCATCGTCTTCCATTAATGTGAAGAATGTTAAAGGCGTTACGGCCTAAGCTAGCCGGCCGTAACGCCCACATAGACTAAGCGGTTAATGTTTTTTTGAAAAAGCTAATAGTGCGTTCCCATGCAAGCTCGGCGTTTTTCTCTTGGTAACGAGCAGTGGAATCATTGTGGAAACCATGATTTGCCTGAGCATACATATAGGCGGTGTAATCAACTTTATTAGCCTTTAGTGCTGCTTCGTAATCTTGCCAAGTATTATTCACTCGTTTATCCAGTCCGGCAAAATGCAGCTGCAATGGTGCTTTTATTTTATCTATGTTGGACTTAGCTGGTGTGCCGTAATAGGGTACGCCACCATGGATAGTATCTGGCATTGAAGCAGCCAAAGCATTTGTTAAATAGCCACCATAACAAAATCCGACCATGCCGACTTTCCCAGTACTCAATTCATGTTGTTTCAATAAAGTTGCCGCATCCATGAAATCACCTTCAATCTTGTTTCCATCCAGTGTTTTTTGCATTTCTCGGCCTTTATCGTCATTGCCAGGATAGCCACCCAAAGAGAAAAGAGCATCAGGGGCAAAGGCAATGAATCCCACTTTTGCTAAGCGTCTTGCCACATCTTCTATATATGGGTTAAGACCACGGTTTTCGTGAGCAACCAGCACGGCTGGGGCTTTGTTTTCTGCATTGACGTTTTTGGGAATGACTAAATAGCCGCGAGCTTTGCCATGCCCATTGGGTGAATCGTACACTACATAACTAGCTGTAATATCTGGGTCGTTAAATGATACTTGCTCTGCCAGTGCATAGTTGGGTGTTAGCGCACCTGCCACGATAGAAAGAGTCACTCCTGTTACGCTAAGTGTGCCAAGGCGAGATAAAAAAGTTCGGCGATCTATGTCGCCATGAGCGTATTCGTCGTACCAATCGAAGGCTTCCTGAGGAATACTGCCGCTTGTTAACGATGTATCAGTCGATCTTTCTGTCAGTAAGGTCATCGCAATTTCCTCTTTTAGTTGGATGGTGACATTCAATAGCGCATTTTTTAGAAATTATTAATAAAAAGTGGTTCAATGGATACGAAGAAAAAAGTGTTTTAGATGATATCGATTGATCTCTTTTTTAAAAGTGAACGTATTTAAGGTTAGCCGAAGAATTAAACGTTGGCTGCAACAAAATACAGATGTTGAATTGATAGTATTTTTTTATGTGGTTAATGATGATAACTCAGTAGGAACGGATACTAATGACGCGTAAAATGCCAATTATTATTACCGGCGGAGGACAGCGCCTAGGTCTTGCCTGTGCTAAAGCGTTAGTTGCTCAAGGATATGAGGTAATTATTACTTATCGTAGAGAACGAGAAGACATTACTATATTAGAAGGACAAGGAATTTCTTGTATACAGGCTGACTTTTCATCTATCTCTGGTGTGGATGAATTTATTGCTACAATACAAGGTCGGTATTCAGCACTTGGTGGAATTATTCATAATGCTTCTGAGTGGGAGTCTGAAGAAGATTGTTCGGATACGGCGTTATTAATGGAAAAAATGTGGCAAGTCCACGTATTTGCGCCTTATCGTATAAATCTAGCCTTCGAAGCATTATTATGTGCAGGTTCTGAGCAAGATGGGCAAGCAGACATTATTCATATGACGGATTATGTCGCTGAAAAAGGCAGTGATAAACACATTGCTTATGCTGCAAGTAAAGCGGGCTTAGCGAACTTAACTTGCTCATTTGCTAAACGATTTGCACCTCTAATTAAGGTTAATGCGATCGCACCATCACTTTTAATGTTTAACAGTGGCGATGATACAGAATATCGGAACAAAGCATTGAATAAATCCTTGCTGCGCAAGGAGCCAGGGGAGCAAGAAGGTGTGCTCGCAATACAGTACATATTAGACAGTCGTTATATGACAGGTCGAACCTTGTCACTTGATGGAGGCCGACATTTGGTCTAACTCACTGAATGGGACTTCTTTTTTTGAACGCCTTCATGTCATGAGACAGGGTTAAGCAACTTAGGACAAACATATGAAAGCTAACACAGCTGAACAAACGAATTTAAACCTGCCTGCATTGTCTGATGCGGCTATAAAAGTACGCGATGCTCTTATTAACAGCGGCCTTGAAACTCCGATGATTGATAACGGCCTGACAAGCGAAGAAAAATACCAGCGTATTAAAAGTGCCTTTGAGGATGTGGTTACAACTCTTGGTCTAGATTTGACCGACGATAGCTTGGCAGAAACACCACACCGTATAGCTAAAATGTACGTAAAAGAAATCTTTTCTGGTTTGGATTACGCACAGTTTCCAAAAATCACAGTGATCGAAAATAAGATGCAAGTAGATGAGATGGTGAAAGTCAGCGACATCAGCTTCACTAGTACTTGTGAACATCATTTTGTGACTATTGACGGTTTAGCAAAAGTTGCTTATTTACCTAAAACGAAGATTATCGGTTTGTCCAAAATCAACCGTATAGTGCGCTTCTTTGCTCAGCGCCCTCAGGTACAAGAACGTCTTACTCAGCAGATTTTAGTCACCTTGCAAGCTTTACTTGAAACAGACAATGTTGCGGTAAGCATTAGTGCTGTGCATTATTGTGTAAAAGCACGAGGCGTTATGGATGCCAGCTCTTCGACTCAAACAACTGCTCTAGGCGGACTTTTTAAACGCAGCGACAAAACGCGCGGTGAATTCCTCGCAAGATAAGAGTCCTAGATAAGGGGCTGTAAGATATGAACAATCTAGATAATCGCTAAGCTAAAATACAAAGTATTCTCTCAATTAAAGAGCCTAAACATATAGGCTCTTTTTTTATGAGTTGAATTAGGGCAAAGTGTTTCAGCATATAGCATTTTTAAGCAGCTCTGAGGTTTTAGATATGACGGATAAAAAGAAGGCAGTTTGGTTTCCAGCAAAAAAAAATGGCTGGGGGTGGGGGAGGCCAAATACTTGGCAGGGATGGACTGTTTTAGCCTTATACCTGTTGACTGTCGTCGTTATTAGCATCGTGAATGATCCAAAAGCTGAGCTGCTTAAATGGGCTGTGTCTATGGTTATTAGCACGCTTATTTTGATTGCTTGTTATTACTGGAAAGGTGAAGCGCCAAACTGGAAATGGAAGACTATTGAAAAAGATAAGCGTAAGTGGCGTTAAATGATTGGTACGATTTTATTTAGCCATTGAATCAGGGCAAATAGTCTTTATTTTTGACAGTGGTATTTTATGTACTGGACTGAGTAATTGTTAGTTCATTATCCATCGTTTTAAGGCTATCAGCCTGACTTTGTGTCAAGCTGATCGTGCATCTTTGTTAATCGTTTTCTTTGTCTAAGGTGTCACGTTTCAACAAAGTTGGAAATAAATACATCCAAAGACCCACAACGGCAATCGTGCCAACACCACCGATAACAATCGCGGGAACTACACCAAACCATGCCGCAGTTACGCCAGATTCAAATTCTCCCAATTGATTGGAACTGCCAATAAAGACTGAGTTGGCGGCACTGACTCGACCGCGCATTTCGTCTGGGGTTTCTAATTGTACAAGCGTGGAGCGGATAACAACGCTGATCATGTCAGACAAGCCTAGGAGAACTAAAGCAATCATCGACAAAATAAGGTTTTCAGACAAACCGAATAGAATGGTTGCAGCACCAAAAATAGCCACTGCTGCGAACATGATTTTACCTACACTATGCTTGATAGGTCGACGGGCTAAGTAGATAGACATAAGCAGCGCGCCAAGTGCAGGAGAGCAACGTAATAACCCCAACCCCCAAGGGCCTGTATGGAGAATGTCTTTGGCGACAATAGGTAATAGAGCGGTTGCTCCACCCAATAAAACAGCAAACATATCTAAGGAAACTGAGCCTAAGATGACCTTATTGCCGCGGATGAAGGTTATGCCGCCAAGCAGGTGGGTCATACTGATAGGCGATTTACTTTTTACCGTAAAATTGTAATGTAAAAAGAACATGATAATGCATGAAATGAAAAAGAAGGTCATGCTAGAAAGATATAGAGTGGTAGGACCTAATAGATAAATGAGACCACCAAGAGCTGGACCTGCAATGACCGATATTTCGCGTGCTGAGGCTATGGCACTGACTGCCCGAGAAAGTAATTCGTTAGGAATAAGGTTTGGTAAAATTGCTTGGTTTGCTGGCATTTCAAAGGCTCTTGCCGTGCCTAATAATGCCGCGCAGAGATAAATCATTTCGGCAGAAATTGTCGATGACATATTGCCATAGGCTAATATTCCGACTGTCATAGCCATTGATAAACGAGTACAAACACAGATCAATCGACGGTTGTAATGATCAGCCACATGGCCGACGACTAAGGTTAATAATAGTTGTGGTAGGAATTGACAAAGCCCGACCAAACCGAGAGCCATAGGACTGTTAGTGAGGTCGTACATTTGCCAGCCTATTCCAACGCTTAGCATCTGAAACGCAAATGAGGAGGCAATTTGCCCAATCCAGTAATGGACAAAGTTTGGGTGTTTAAAAAGCGGCGGCATAATTTCCCTTCTTTTTATTGCTGAACAGTCATTAGCGCACTCGTTAAGCAGATAATCTCTGGAGTTCGGCCATTTTTTAACGGGAGTGAGCGAGAAGATACGTTTATTACAAAAAAGGATTTTACGCATTTTTCTATCACTGGTGCAAAAATAAAACCTAAGCTTTTCTGATTATTTCTTGATAGTCGTTATTTCCATTTTAAATCCTTGGTTTGGCTCACAACGGCCAGAAAAAAGCCCCAAAATATGATAATTTATTGGCAAGTTTATCTGGATGATAAATAGCCCCTTTTAAACGCAAGCTTGCCTCGGTAAGTTTGTTTAAATGGATCTGCTTTGCTGGCGGACTGAACTGCTAGTTTGATATCAAGGATATGCATTGATTAATTCCGAAACCTATTCCTCTCTTCATGAGCGTTTGTCCCGTTGGTTATTATTATCTTGTTTGATGATAGTAGGGATTGGGCAGTCTTTTATATTTACGTCTTTACCACCAATTGGTCGTGAAATTGGCTTGGCTGATGTTCGAATCAGTACGCTTATTACCGCTGGTGCCGCAACTTTTGTTGTTGCTGCATTTTTATGGGGTGGCATCATTAATCGAATTGGTCGTGTGCGTTCGGTGATTATCGGTATGAGTAGCTACGCAGTGACCATTACCCTGACTGGGTTTGTGCTGCAAGAAGCCTTGGCTAAGAATTTATCTGCGGAGGAAACTTATTACTTGGTGTTTGGTTTACGTATTATTTTTTCCCTTGGAATTGCTGGTGTTTTACCTTCTGTTCAGACTTATTTAATTGCTCATACTGACATTAAACATCGTAGTTCTACCATTGCTATGATTGGCGCATCTTTTAGTATAGGGATGATTTTAGGTCCAGCTTTTGCTTCTTTATTGAGTAGCTTAGGGTTGACTGCGCCTTTCTATATCATTGCTTTTTTGGCGGGGAGTATCGTTTTACTGGTAGCGTTTTTTGTTAAAGATACTAAGCATGTACGTCAATTTGTGAAACCACCTAAGATCAATTGGTTTGCTCAGCCAGTTATGCCATTTTTGTGTATGTCTTCTTTGTCTATTTTGTCGATGACAGGTGTTCAGCAAATTATGAGCTTTTTGATTCAGGATAGGTTTCAGCTTGATGTTGCTCAGACAACACATCAGTTGGGATTTGCCATGATGACCATGTCTTGCTTTAGTATTTTAGTGCAAATGATATTGGTACCACGATTTCAGCTTGGTGTTGTGACTTTGATTTTTTCTGGGGTTGGCGTCGGAGTTCTGGCTCAACTGGCGTTTATCTTTTTAGATTCTTACGTTGGTGTTTTGTTTGCCATGGGATTGTTCGGTGCAGGCTTTGGTTTCTTGTTTCCGGGAATAGTAACCGCGCAAACTTTGTTGGTAAAAGATGAGCAACAGAGTCGTTTAGCAAGCATGAATGCTTCTATGCAGGGCTTGGGGGCAGCATTAGGGCCCGTCACTCTGGCTTCTTTGTATCAATTAGGGCAGTTAGTGCCATTTTTTGCTTTGATGTTCAGTTTAATCTTTATGCTGGGTGTCTTTATATATTGTAAGTCGAAATTAAGGCAGATTTTTTAGTCTTATATTTGTTATGAGTTGAGCTGAGTTTGTGTCGCTTGACGAGGTGACATACCAAAGTGCTGATGGAAACGTCGACTAAAGTGACTCAAACTTAAGTAACCTAACTCATAACTTACTTCTGTTACCGAACATTTTTCCTGTAGGCGCTGGTAAGCGCGGCTCATTCTGCGTTGGTGTTGATATTCAAGTGGCGTGCAGCCTAGTTGACGTTTAAAGCTTTCGTAGAAGCGACTACGGCTCATGCAGGCCATTTTAGCTAGCTGATTTATATCTAAAGGTTGTGCTAGGTTTTGTTCGATCCATTGGATAACACAAGTGAGACCGTTTGCATCCGGTGAATGTTGGGTGAAGCGTAATAGAGCATCTCGACCATGATGTCGTATTATTCGAGTGACCAATTCACTAACACCAAAATCGACGAGTAAATCTCTGTCTGGATCATTGCGAAGAAAGTCACTGGTAAGTCTATCGATGACCTGCTGCGTTGCTTGAGTGTGTAAGGTGTGAAGGTGTTGGTTTGGATCTAGTGCGACGCCAGAGGGGAAAGACTCCACCATAATGTCATTCATACGATCACAAATTTGTGCTACTCGTTCTTGAGAAATTGCAATGGTGAGGCATGTCGTTGGGCGATGAAATTGAGCTTCGGGGAAATCAATAAAGACTTCTTCTTTTGGTGCCAATATAAAAGATTCATGGGGCAAGAAGGGAATGTTGTCATGCTCTTTGGTATGCATGACTTTTGCTCCTGTAACCATTCCGCAATAAAGTAAAGAGTCGGCTTTTAAGCTGACTTTTTGTGCTTGCTCATAAGTATCGTAGATGCTTAGCTCGGAATGTGGCCCAGCAAAACACACACGATTTTCGACCAACTGTACTGGCGCGCGTTTATGTTGCAGTAATATTTTCTCTGTAGAGATTGAGCGACTCATTTACACACCTCTTTTGTCTCAATGTTTTTTATTTTAATTGTACGGCGTGGCGAATTATCTTTTACTCATCATCACTCTTGCTTGCTCGTGGGTCAATACTAAAGCGCAGCAGAAATGGATCGCTAGACAAGTTTCATGGACTCACAGGCAAGTTTTCTTTTCGTTTTCTTCCTACTCTTACTATCAAGGTTAAAAACAAAGATTAAAAACCTGAAGAGGCTTTTGTATGAAGTTGCGAGCGCAGCAGGCGTCAAAGTACTCTTTAAATAAAAACAACAAGAATGGAGAATATTTATGATCTACGCACAACCTGGTACTAACGGTAGCCTTATTACATTTGAAGCTGAGTATGGCAATTTTATCGGCGGTGAATGGGTCGCACCGGTGAAAGGTCAATACTTTGATAATATTAGCCCTGTTAATGGCGAAGTATTTTGTCGAATTCCTCGTTCTACTGAAGAAGACATCAATCTAGCCCTAGATGCTGCTCACGCTGCACGCGCGTCTTGGGGTAAAACATCCGTTACTAATCGTTCCAACATATTGTTGAAAATTGCTGATCGCATCGAGCAAAACCTAGAAGCACTTGCTGTAGCCGAAACATGGGACAATGGTAAAGCAGTTCGCGAAACCTTGAACGCAGATATTCCTTTAGCAGCAGATCACTTTCGTTATTTCGCTGGCTGTTTACGTGCGCAAGAAGGCAGCACGGCTGAGTTAGACGAACATACTGTGGCGTATCATTTTCACGAGCCATTAGGTGTTGTTGGTCAAATTATTCCTTGGAACTTTCCGATCTTGATGGCTGCATGGAAACTTGCTCCAGCGCTTGCCGCTGGTAACTGTGTGGTTCTAAAACCAGCAGAGCAAACACCAGCCTCTATACTAGAATTGGTCAAAGTGATTCAGGATCTTCTACCACCAGGTGTGCTTAATATCGTCAACGGTTATGGTAAAGAAGCGGGTGAAGCGCTAGCGACCAGTAAACGTATTGCCAAAATTGCCTTTACTGGGTCGACGCCAGTTGGTTCGCATATTTTGAAATGTGCGGCAGAGAATATCATTCCTTCTACGGTTGAGTTAGGTGGTAAGTCGCCGAATATCTACTTTGCAGACGTCATGCAACATGAAGAAGCTTTTATCAGCAAATGTGTTGAAGGTTTGGTGTTGGCTTTCTTTAACCAAGGTGAAGTTTGTACTTGTCCATCTCGTGCCTTGATCCATGAGTCTATTTATGATGACTTCATGGCCTTGGTTATTGAACGTACTAAAACTATTAAACGCGGCAACCCATTGGATACTGACGTGCAAGTTGGTGCTCAGGCATCTAAGCAGCAGTTTGATAAAATATTGAGTTACATTGATATCGGTAAAGAAGAGGGGGCAGAACTATTAATTGGTGGTGGCATCGAATCGGTAGATGGTTTGGATAAAGGTTTCTATGTACAGCCAACCTTGTTCAAAGGCTCTAATAGCATGCGTATCTTCCAAGAAGAAATCTTTGGTCCAGTTGTCAGTGTGACGACGTTTAAAGACGAGGCTGAAGCACTTGCTATCGCCAATGACAGTGAATTTGGTTTAGGTGCTGGGGTTTGGACACGTGATACCAACCTTGCGTATCGTATGGGGCGTAACCTAGAAGCCGGTCGCGTTTGGATGAACTGTTATCACCAGTATCCAGCTCACTCTGCTTTTGGTGGTTATAAAAAATCTGGTGTTGGTCGTGAGACTCATAAAATCGCTCTGGAGCACTACCAACAAACTAAAAACATGCTGATAAGCTATGATGTGAATCCGCTTGGTTTCTTCTAATTGAGCTAAAATAGCTTACCAATTTACTTGATTTATAATGAAAACCAAAAGGCCCCGGCCTTTTGGTTTTTCTTTTTATCTATCTGTGTTCGTTTTAGTACTAGTGCAATTGTCTTTAAACGTCAATAAATTGACTCTTTGCTGAGCTTGTAATTTATATAGCCAAAAAACACTGTTTCCAATTGGAAACTTTATCTCATAAGTGATAATTTCTTTTGCTATTGAACTTGTGTTTTGTATTTTTATCGTCGTGCAGAACCTATCTGTCGGCAGGGGGAAAGGCTATGGCAATCAGTTTATTTGACCTTTTTAAAGTAGGAATAGGTCCTTCCAGTTCGCATACCGTTGGCCCTATGGTGGCTGCAAATCAATTTGCTCATCAATTAGAAGATCGACATCTATTATCAAAAGTTGGTCGCTTAAAAATTGATTTATATGGCTCACTTGGCGCTACTGGTAAAGGCCATGGCACAGGTACTGCGGTGTTAATGGGGCTAGAAGGAGAGCTGCCTGATGTGATTGATCCTAGTCGTGTAAACGAACGAGTGGATCAAATAGAGTTTTCTTCGCAGCTGAATTTATTGTCAAAACAGCCTATTTCTATTGATGTCGCTACAGACCTCATTTATCACCGTGTTGATCGTTTAGACTTTCATGCAAATGGCATGGTACTGGTCGCTTTTGATGTGGAAGGTCAAGTTATACATCAAGCGACTTTCTACTCTGTAGGTGGTGGTTTCATTGTACAAGAAGATGAGCATGGAAATGTGGCGTTGGTTGAGGATGCAACAGAACTTCCTCATGTTTTCCATAGCGCAGAAGAGCTTATTCGACTTTGTCATGAGCAAGACAAAAGTATTGCGCAGATTATGATGGAAAACGAAACTCATTGGCGAACTGAAGAAGAGATTAGACAAGGTATTCTTTCTATTTGGGCCGTTATGAGAAACTGCGTACAGCAAGGAATTCGCAACGAAGGTATTTTACCTGGTGGATTAAAAGTTAAGCGAAGAGCTGCTAGTTTACATAGAGATTTAACTAGTAAGACGCGCATGGACATGATTACGCCTTCACTTGGGGCTATGGATTGGGTCAATCTTTATGCCTTAGCAGTTAATGAAGAAAATGCTGGAGGGGGGCGTGTTGTAACGGCACCAACCAATGGCGCGGCTGGTATTATCCCTGCAGTACTACATTATTACTGGGAATTTTGTCCTCGTTCGAGTGAAGAGGGCGTGATCACCTTCTTCCTTACTGCTGCAGCGATTGGCTTTTTGTTTAAAGAGAATGCATCAATCTCTGGAGCGGAAGTAGGTTGTCAGGGGGAGGTTGGATCGGCTTGTGCTATGGCAGCGGCAGGATTAGCGGCAGCGACGGGAGGCACTCCTGAGCAAATAGAAAACGCAGCAGAAATAGGCATGGAGCATAACCTAGGTCTTACGTGTGACCCAATAGGTGGTCTGGTTCAAGTGCCTTGTATTGAACGCAATGCTATGGCCTCAATTAAAGCCATTAACTCTGCAAGTATGGCACTTCGAGGAGATGGGACACATTACGTTTCTTTAGATAAAGTAATCCGTACCATGCGAGATACTGGTAGAGATATGAATGATAAGTACAAAGAAACGTCGCGAGGTGGATTGGCTGTCAATGTTATTGAGTGCTAAATCGATTGTGTCATGTTTGTAACAAAATAGTCATATTTTTGTAGTATCTTTCTATCTAGTGCCTTTTGAAGGCACTTTTTTTTGTCCTTTTCGAGTTGCTGCTAACAACATGTTTAGGGGTTTTTATCTGAAGACTCCCAGTGTAGAATGGCGCCGAATTTACATTTTGCAAAAATGTGACGGGATGAATTGAGAGCCAAATTTATTTGGGATGCTAGGATAAGCATGTCGTAGGTAGTTTAAGCGTAGTTTGAACTATCAACGGTTTGGCATAGATTAATTATAGAAAGAAGAGCCCGTATGGATCTTACAAATAACCCGAAAGAAGAATCCACGTTATTGAGTGGTCATGAGTTTGTCCGAGTATTGATTGCCTTAGCCTTTGTTTTGGCATCAGGTTTTTATGCTTCAGCTAATGGTGTAGGGGTTTCTAATTTATCTATATTAGCTATCGCCGCGGCAATTGGCGCCTACATGGCCGTAAATATTGGCGCTAATGATGTGGCCAACAATGTTGGGCCAGCGGTAGGATCTAAAGCCTTATCAATGACGGGCGCCATTTTAATAGCTGCTATTTTTGAAGCTGCCGGTGCTTTGATTGCTGGTGGTACAGTTGTTGGTACTATTAAAAATGGCATAATTAATCCTAATTCGATTGGCGACGCTGGAACCTTTATTTGGGTGATGATGGCTGCCTTATTAGCTGGTGCAATTTGGCTTAACTTAGCAACCTATCTTGGTGCTCCTGTTTCGACAACTCATTCTATCGTTGGTGGTGTGCTTGGTGCTGGTATCGCGGCTGGCGGTTGGGATATTGCGAATTGGGATAAGTTGATTGCAATTGTTGCTAGCTGGATCATTTCACCAGTGATGGGTGGCGTGATCGCTGCATTATTCTTAATGTATATCAAACGTTCAATTACCTATAAGAGTGACATGATTGATGCGGCTAAAAAGGTTGTCCCTTTATTAGTTGGTTTAATGGTTTGGGCGTTCTCAACATATCTTATTCTTAAAGGTCTTAAACATCTTTGGAAGCTAGATTTTATTACGGCGGCAATGATTGCTTTTGCAATTGCATTAACCGTTTATTTCCTCATTCGCCCTATGATTGATAAAGCGGCAACTGCATTGAAAAATGATAAAGATGCTGTGAATAGTTTATTTACTCTTCCTCTTATTGTATCCGCTGCTTTGCTTAGCTTCGCCCATGGCGCGAATGATGTTGCGAACGCCATAGGGCCTCTAGCAGCTATTAATGATGCATTATTAACTGGTGCTGTTTCTAGTAAAGCCTCTATTCCTTTATGGATTATGATGGTTGGTGGTATTGGTATTGCTGTTGGTCTTGCTTTGTTTGGGCCAAAACTGATAAAGACTGTAGGTTCTGAAATCACTGAATTGGATAAAACACGGGCTTTTTGTGTTGCCATGGCTGCTGCGATTACGGTCATTGTTGCATCTCAGTTTGGTTTACCTGTTAGTTCTACTCACATTGCTGTGGGCGGTATTTTTGGGGTTGGCTTCTTACGTGAATATTTGAAGCAATCTTATGAGAAAAAACTGGCGTCGATTATTGCTCACTCTGAGTCTGCTGGTCACAACGGCCAACAAACACAAGAGTTTGTGAAGCGTTTCAAATTGGCAGATGTTGAAGAAAAGCGTGCAATTTTGAAAGAGTTGAAAGCCGCACAAGCTTCATCTCCTATCTCATCTGAAGAGCGTAAAGGCTTGAAGAAAGCAACGAAGAAAGAATTAGTGAAACGTTCTGCTTTGTTACGTATTGCTGCAGCATGGGTAATTACTGTTCCTGCCTCAGCTGTACTTTCTGCTATAATTTTCTATACGTTATTGGGCTTTTCTGTTTCTCGATAAGTCCCTTTCAAGATAAACAAAAAAAGATCAGCTTCTCTGATCTTTTTTTGTTTTCATCCCGCCGTCTGTGTTATATAAAAGTAAGTTACTTTTTTATTTCTATATAAAGTCGCAACTTAGGTAACTATTAAGTAATGAAATTAGGTATGTTGATTTTAGCTGTCGTTATCTTTTTGGTTGCTCTTTGCTTGTTACCTGCTTTTTTTCGTTGGAGAAGACAGCAAAGGGAGTTAAAAAAGAAGCTACTTTCTCGTTTATCGAATCGAAGTGATCGCTTACTTTATTCATTAGAAATGGTTTCGGATCGCTATATGGCGAGAGATACCAAAATTTTTCTCATAGAATATTTACTTTCTATTACAACTCAGCTTGTGGCATCGAATTATAAGTCGGAGTTTGTTTCGAAGCAGGCTTACCTGCTAAGACTGTTGACAGAGTTGAAGTTAGGGCGTCAGGTAACAGTAAAGGATCGTGTCGCTAGTCAAGAACAGTTAGATAAAATCCAAAATGCACTTCAATTTATGCTCAGAGAGTTGAGAGGCATGGGTGAAAGTTATGGTGCGAGTAGAGTAATAATAAGGCATCATATTGTTTTGATTCGTTATGCACATGCTTTGGCTTATCGTGATCTTTTAGTGCGGCAGGCTAGACTTGATTTAGATAATGATAAGAAAAATAGAGCGCTAGAAAAATATCGAATTGCTTTATCTGTTATGGAAAAAAATAGTTCTGTGAGTAGCTCGAAAAGAGAGATGGCACGTCTACAAAGCATGATACAGGAAGTTGAAAAGGTTTTATTCTCAAAGAATAGTAAAGTGGAGCTCAAATAAAAGCAACTTGGCGAATTTTATTCGTATTCGTTTTTTGAAGCCTGCAGGCGTTTCGTCTATAAATATTACTAAGGTAAACTACTCATCATATGACAGCCGTTACCATTACAGTGCTTTTGCTCGTTATCGGTGGATTTATTGCATTTGCAATTTTTCTACAGTTAAAAGAGCAGGCTCGGTTGGAAAAATTACGCAAAGTGGCAACGCTCAATAACCAACTGCGTCAGGTGCGTCGCTACCTTGATGAGATGCCCCCCCAGTATCAGCCCAAAGATATGAGAATGTGGTTATTTTCTCGAATGATTGCTATATACGATCAGCTTATTGAGCTGCAACCTGATCCAACATTAACTCGTCGTCGCGGTCATTTGGCTGAAGAAATGACAGAGTTCCAAACGAGCACGCAGAAAAGGCGTGCTAAGCCGATGAATGATGAATTACTTATAATAGAAGTAAAGCGTCTCTTTGAATCCTTCAAATCTTTTTTGATTTTATCCCAGAAAGAAAAAACCATCGATCAAGATGTTGTCTATCGATACAGTAAACTATTAAATTTTTATCACTATAAAGTTAACTCGGATTATCATGCCTATCTTGCTCGTAAAGCATTTTTAAGTGGTCAAATGGATACAGCTATAGATATGTATAAAGAGGCTTTGGCGCAATTGGCACCTATCAAAGAGTCTGTTGAAGCTCAATCTACCATTCTTAAACTTAAAGAACTGCTGCAAGAAATTGAAGATGATCTTGCTTTGCAAAAAGCAGAAGAAGAGATGACTAAAAACATGGATAGTGAAGATGAGGGCGAGCTGGATGATGAATGGAGTAAGTTTATTGAGGATTCGACATTTAAAACAAAAAAACATTTTTAGTTTCCCTTCTGTTTATATTTTAAGGCCAAGTCCATTTATCGGTATTAGTACTTGCTACTTATGCTAAGTCATGAGAATTTTGTCCCGTAAATTACTACATGTTAGATAAGGACCTCTTGTGAACTTAGCTCTTCTTTCTGCTTTTATACCGACCTTCTTTTTTGTCTCTATCACTCCTGGTATGTGCATGACATTAGCCATGACATTAGGTATGACGATTGGAGTGAAACGCGCACTTTGGATGATGCTGGGAGAGTTGGTTGGTGTTGCAACAGTGGCTATCTTATCCGCGATTGGTGTTGCTGCATTATTATTGAATTATCCTAGTGTTTTTATGGTGTTGAAATACCTTGGTGGTGCTTACCTCGCCTATGTAGGGATTCAGATGTGGTTGTCTAAAGGAAAAATGGCGATTAAAGCAGACGCTACTGGAGCCAAGCCTGCCTCACGGTTAGATTTAATCTCACAAGGGTTTGTGACAGCAATTGCCAATCCTAAGGGCTGGGCGTTTTTTGTCGCTTTATTGCCACCTTTTTTAGATGCAAGCCGTCCATTGACGAGTCAATTGATTGTATTGATTGCCATTATTTTAACGCTTGAGCTCACTTGTTTGCTTATTTACGCTGCAGGTGGGAGAACGTTGAAATCTATTCTGATGCAAAGTGGTAATGTGCGCATCATGAATCGTATTGCAGGAACGCTAATGATTGGCGTGGGTATCTGGCTAGCTGTTGGTTAGAGTACTGTTCGAAAATGAGTTCAATTAAGAAGGCGCTTTTGAGCGCCTTCTTGTATTTGAGCTTGTCGTTTTTGTACTGTTAGATTTCGTTCCGGTTGTTTTTCTTGTACCTGTCGTCCTTTTGTTTGTTGAGCCTTTTCGTTTAGCAAAAGGACTCTTTGTTGGCGGCGGTAGGTTTTGTAATGCGGATGTCGGCATATCTCGGGAAGCACTTAGTAACTGATTTAAGTTGCCTTCTAAATTTGTCATGAATTCTTGATAACTTGCTTCTCCAAGACTAATACTGTTAAGAGCTGACTCCCATTTTGCCGTCATATCAGGAGTGACCAGTTGCTTAGGTAGACAATCAATAAAGGCGCGCCCTGTTTGGCTGGCGTGAATTTGTTTACCTTGTCTCATCAAAAAGCCACGTTTAAAAAGTAACTCTATAATGCTCGCTCGCGTTGCTTCTGTACCTAAGCCATCGGTTTCTTTCAGTATTGCTCGAATGTCTTTATCAGTCACAAAGCGACTGATACCAGTCATGGCAGCCAGTAATGTCGCGTCAGTGAAAGCCGCCGGTGGCGTAGTGACTTTCTCTTGGACTTGCCCTTGTATACACCAGAGTTCTTCATTCTTACTTAGCTTTGGTAGCTCGTTTTGGTTTTCATCTTCTGGGTCTTTACTTTTGTTTTTATTGGGTAAAAGCGCTTTCCAGCCAAGTGCAATCGGTGTATTACCTTTCGCTTCAAAGAGTCCACCTTCAATTTCCAATTTGATGTAAGACGCCAAATAATCGTATTCAGGATAAAACTGCATAAGATATTGGCGGGCAATCAAGTTAAATACCAGCGCCTCTGTTTTGGAAAGTGATGCCGCTTTGTGAGCTTGAGTTGTTGGAATAATAGCGTGGTGAGCCGTGACTTGTTTATCGTTCCACGCTTTACTTTTTCGTGATGCATCGGCGTTTTCTGCGCCTTGTTGTATATCACCTCCCGAACGAGTGAGAGCGGCGATAATAGCTGCAGCGTCTTTGTGCTGTTGAGTGGGTAAATAACGGCAATCGGATCTAGGGTAGGTGATTATCTGATGACGCTCATAAAGAGCTTGGCAAGTATCTAACACTTGCTGGGCGGAAAGAGAAAATGCTTTTGCTGCATCAATTTGAAGTGCTGACAAACTGTAGGGTAGTGGTGCTGGTTGCTTCTTTTGTTTGTAATTTGCTTCAATCACAATCGCTGGTTTATTGGTAATGCGATTGGCGACGTTTTGCGCAAGTGGCAAGCTTAGCACTCGGTTTTCATCGTCCATGTAAGGTTGGCAAGCTTCACTAGGCAACCATTTAGCTTGAAATATGGCATCTTGAGTTGTTTGTATGCTCGCCCATACTTGATAAAAGTCTTTTGGAACAAAGGCTTCTCTTTCTTTGTCCCTAGCAGCAACAAGTCCTAGTACTGGCGTTTGCACTCGCCCAATAGATAGAACACCTTGGTAGCCAGCTTGACGGCCCCTGATGGTATAAGCACGTGTTAGGTTTAAGCCGAACAACCAGTCTGCACGAGCGCGGCCCAGCGCCGATCGAGATAGCGCCGCAAATTCATTATTTGAACGCAAATTGCTAAGTGCTTGCTTTACCGCAGAAGGTGTTAAGTCATTCACCAAAAGTCGTTGAGTGTTTTTCAGTTTCTGTGCTGGAACCTTGGTGTAGTGAAGTACTTCATCGACCAGCAATTGGCCTTCTCTATCCGGGTCTCCTGCATGAACTAAAACAGTGGCTTTTTTAATCAATTTTTTTAAAATGCCAAGTTGTTTCTTTGTGTTGGCTTTTTCTTGCCATTGCCAGTCAGTCGGAATGATAGGCAAGTGGTCTAAATTCCAACTTTTATAAGCTGGATTATATTGATGAGGCTCAGCTTGTTCGAGCAAGTGGCCGATACACCAACTAACGCAGTCACCATTAGGCAACCAAATACAGCCCTCTTCTTTTTTTTGTGGTGAGGGAAGGGCGGCGGCAATGGCTCGGGCAAGGCTGGGTTTTTCGGCAATATAAAGAATCATAAATACACTTACTGTTTATATATACAGTAAGTGTATCGGACACAGAGAAGTGTGACTAGAGTAACGTGTTATTTTATTGGCACAACAGCTATTTTATCGGTACAACCGTTACTTTATCGGTACAACTAGCACTGGAATTGAGCTGGTGTGAATGACTTTATTTGCCGTTGAGCCAATGATCATTTGGCTTAGTCGGCCATGTGTTCGGCTATTCATAACAATTAAATCAGCATTTTTTTCTTTTGCAATGCGCTGAATAGAGTCAGCTGGAGCGCCATTGACTATCAAGGTTTCAGGAGCTGTTTCTAAACTACACAGTTCTTCTGAATACTTTTCCATAAATTCAGCTAGCAATTTATCCATGCGTGTATTGATGTCTGTGATGGCATCTTTGCGCATTGCATTTCTAACTTCTTCGGTAATATAGTTGTTTATCATATTTGATGCTTGAGCATTTAAAGGCTCAATTGCATGCATTAATATGACTTTTGCCCCATGAGTTTTGGCTAAGCTCAGTACTAGCTCCATAGCGGCCTGTGTTTTACCGTCTAGATCGCAAGCGTAAACAATGGTGTTTATTTTAGGTAACATGGCAAGATCCTCTTTTAATGTACCTATAGCTTAATCTTTTTAACTTTTGCTGCTCTGATCTGTGTCAATTATCGTTGTGCTTATTTGATGAGTGGTAAGCGATAAGCTATTGGAAGCTTGTCGATTGCCATGATTAGCAAATAAAAAACAGCTCATTGATGACAAGAAGATAAAGCTAATAAACAGCATACCCCAATAATCGGTCGGCTTTTTATCGTTTATATATCTCTTTGGAGACGGGATAAAGCTCTTATGTTTCATAACGCACTCCTGAATGAATATAGATTTATTAAATGATAATGAATATCATTTAATAAATCTATAGGGCTGATTAATATATTTTCACTGCTTAGGTTTTGGTAAGTCGAGGCGTTTGAAAAACAAGCTCATGAGATTTGCCTATGTTATGATACGCGTTCAATTTTTTAGTAAACGAATAAGAGAGTGTAAACATGTCAGAACTGTCGTTCGACTCTAACGAAGCAAAAATCGCATACGGCATTGGTCGTCAAATTGGTGATCAACTACGTGGTAGCGATCTTGGTGAATTGTCTCTAACGCATCTTTTTGCTGCGATTGAAGATGCACTAAACGGAACTGAAATGCGTGTTCCTGGCGCAGAGCTAGAAGCTGCTTTTGCTGAACTACAGCAAAAAATGGAAGAAAAAGGCCGTGCAGAGTCTGAAGAGAATGTGAAAGCGGGCGAAGATTTTCTTGCTACAAACAAAACAAAAGAAGGCGTTCAAACGACTGAAAGTGGTCTGCAGTTTGAAGTTCTTGAAGAAGGTACGGGTGCAACACCAAGCCGTGAAGCGACTGTTCGTGTACATTACGAAGGCCGTTTGATTGACGGACAAGTATTCGATAGCTCTATTGCTCGTGGCGAGCCAATTGAATTCCCTCTAACTGGCGTTATCGCAGGTTGGACTGAAGGTCTTCAGTTGATGAAAGAAGGCGCGAAGTACCGTCTTACTATCCCTGCTGAATTGGCTTACGGCGCTCAAGGCGCTGGCGCGATGATTCAACCTTTCTCTGTTTTACAATTCGATGTTGAGCTAATTGCTGTTGTTTAATGAAATAGCTTAAAGCAATACATTAAAAACAGTGTATTAAGAGAAATGCATAAAAAAGCGAGTCGACCCATATCGGATGACTCGCTTTTTTGTTTTAAATGGGCTGGTAAAGATAAAGCTAAATGTCTCGTTCCATGTGAATATGCATTTTTCCAGCTTCTAAAAAGACTTTACCATCACCGTGAAACTTTTGTTTTTCATAGAAGGTCTGTACGTCAACTTGAGCATGCAAAAAGACTTTGCGAATTCCCATCTCTCTGGCAACTTTCATTGCTCGGTTTAACAGCATTTCACCATAACCCTGATGACGATATGCAGGTAAAACAGCAAGTCGACTAATTTGTCCGTTTTCTGTTAAGCGGCAGGTTCCTGTAGGAACCGCTGTCGTACCAAAGGATACAAAGTGTACGGCGTCTTCATCTAGCTCGTCCCATTCGTCTTTTGGGTCGATACCTTGCTCAATGATAAAGACTTGTTTGCGCACAAAGGTAAGCTGATCTTTGCTGCTGTTCCAGTCTGACGTTAAAACCTTCATGTGAATACCTTACTTAATATTGCGTTCTTTTATTCTTCTGGTGCAACCAATTCGATCAGCCCTTGCTGGCGAATGAGAAAGCGCACAAGAGGTTCTAGATCTGTATTTTGTTTCAAATCTAGCCCAGAAAAATCAAACTCAACTTGATGGCAAACGGCTTCAACAAAGCTCGTTAGTTCTGCATCCACAAGTAAGTGTTCACCGTTACAAAACACGCTAATCTTACCTTTGTTCTCAGTGTTCTGTTGAACATAGTAACAAATACGCGCATCGCCAGGGCGAATAAAAGTTTGACCTTGTGTCGCACTGCTAAATGCTTCGTTTAATTCTTCATGATTCAGTGGTACGAGGTATTCAGGATACTTGCTCTCGCTCATCGTTTCCCCTAACCATTCAGCCAGTAGGTCGGGCTGATTAATAAGGCGAGCCAGTTGTGTTTGTAGGTATTGAATATCGTCTTTGCTGATGTGCGCACTGTGTTGACGATTTGCTGTTTCAGGTGCGGCAAAGCGATCTTTAACATTGTCAGCTTCGCAAAGTTTATCGCGAATACCTGTTAAGACATCTTGCATACTTGGCGCACGAAAACCGATGGAATAAGTCATGCACTCGTCGTCTAATGATCGGCCATTGTGTGCAAAGTTAGGCGGCAAATATAGAATATCGCCAGCTTCCACTTCCCAATCCATTTCTGAATTGACAGGGAAGTTGTCTAAAATATGTAATTTGATGTTGGGGATCGCAGAATCTTGGTATTCATCTGGCGACAATACCTGCCAGCGACGTTTACCTGATACTTGTACTAAGAACACATCGTATTGGTCGTAATGTGGGCCAACACTACCGCCTTCTGTTGCATAGCTTACCATGACGTCGTCTAAGCGCCAGCTGGGTAAAAACTCAAATCGTTCTTTAAGTGTTTGGACTTCTGGTACCCAATGGTCAACGGCTTGAACTAATAACGTCCATTCTTTTTCAGGCAAGGTAGCAAAAGTGTCTTCGGTAAAAGGTCCTTGGCGCATTTCCCAAGGTCTTAGTCCGTTCTCGATCACAATACGAGATTCAATTTCTTCTTCCATTGCCATGCCTGCAAGCTCATCGGCTTCCAATGGCACAGCGAAATCGACAAGACCACCGCGAATTAACAAAGGCTTTTTCTGCCAATATTCGTCGATAAAGGTTTGGGCTGTCATGCCACCAAGAATAGCCAACGGTGTATTTAGGTCTGTCATAAATCGCTCAATAAAAAAGAACAAAGAAAGTAGTGATATTGCTAAAGATTAGCAGCCTTGAAGGCAAAAAGAGCCGATAAATCGGCTCTTTTATTTACTTGTTAAAGTAAGACTTAGTCACGAATCGCTTTCGCTTGTGCAACAGCGTTACCGATGTAAGTGCTTGGTGTTAGCGCTTTCAATTCGGCTTTGGCTTGCTCAGGCATTTCTAGCGTATCGACAAAAGCTTCGATAGTCGCTTGGTCGATAGTGCGGCCACGAGTTAGCTCTTTTAGTTTCTCGTATGGAGATTCGATGCCGTAGCGACGCATAACGGTTTGAATTGGCTCAGCCAATACTTCCCATGCATTATTTAAATCTGCTTCAAGACGTGCAGCGTTGATTTCCAACTTGCTGATGCCTTTTAGAGTTGCTTGGTAAGCTATCAAGCTGTGAGCTAAACCAACGCCAAGGTTACGAAGAACCGTAGAGTCAGTTAGGTCGCGCTGCCAGCGTGAGATTGGCAGTTTAGCGCTCAAGTGGCCCATGATTGCGTTCGCAATACCCAAGTTGCCTTCGGAGTTTTCGAAGTCGATTGGGTTAACTTTATGCGGCATGGTAGAAGAACCAATTTCGCCAGCAATGGTTTTTTGCTTGAAGAAGCCCATAGAAATGTAGCCCCACACATCGCGGTCGAAATCGATCAAGATGGTGTTGAAGCGGCAAATGGCGTCGTATAGCTCTGCGATGTAATCATGAGGTTCAATTTGAGTCGTGTAAGGGTTCCAAGTCAAACCCAGGGAAGTAACGAACGCTTCAGCGTGTGCTTGCCAATCCACATCAGGGTAAGCCGAAAGGTGAGCATTGTAGTTACCTACAGCACCGTTGATTTTGCCTAAAAATTCAACGTTTTCGATTTGCTTAAGTTGGCGGCTAAGGCGCGCAGCAACGTTAGCCATTTCTTTACCAACTGTGGTTGGTGAGGCAGTTTGGCCATGCGTACGAGACAACATAGATTGTTCAGCGTGCTCGATTGCTAGATCTTGAACTGCTTTGATGACGTTTTTAAGCTCTGGAGTAATGCCTTCTTCCAATGCTTCACGCAACATTAATGCATGAGATAAGTTGTTGATGTCTTCTGATGTACAAGCGAAGTGAACAAATTCAGAAATCGCTGCTAACTCTGCGTTATCAGCCATTTTGTTCTTAATGAAATATTCCACTGCTTTGACATCGTGGTTCGTGGTTTTCTCAATATCTTTAATAGCTTGTGCATCAGCTTCGCTGAAGTTATCTGCAAGCTGATCTAATAAAGCGCTGGCTTCATTGCTCAATGCTGGAACTTCAACAATTTGTGGGTGTTTGGCAAGAGCCTGTAGCCAGCGAACTTCGACTATGACTCGCATACGCAGCAAACCATACTCGCTCACGGAGCGACGTAGTACGTTTGTTTTCGATCCGTAACGACCGTCGATAGGGGAAATTGCATTTAAGCTAGTTAATTCCATTGAGATAACGCCTCGAACATGGTTTTCAGGGAGCCGCTATTATAGGCAAAAGCGCGGCCTACCGCTACGCCAGACTGTATATTTGCAGAAGGCGGTTTAGTTTTAATGAGCTTATAAACAGTTGGTCTTTTGTTCTGTTTATTAATTACTCGTTTTTTTGAGTATATTTTTGTTAAATCAAGGTGTTTTAAACTCTTCTCACTTGTATGATGCTGCCAAATTAACGCCCTTTTAGAAGTTATTTAGGAAAGTATTGAACATGAAGATCAGCCGTATCATGAATTTGGTCATTGTTATTGTATTGGTAGCCTTGTCTGCGCTTTATTTACTTAGCAAGCAGGGCTTAACTCGTAACGAAGCTGCCATTCGTCAGCAAGTAGTTATCTCTGATGCTGTATCTGCTATGAAGGATGCTCGTTATTACGTTGTGCAAGTGCAACAGTTTTTGACGGATATGGGCGCAACGCGCAGTGATGAAGCCTTGCCTGAAGTTGATGAGAGTTTGGCTGAGGCAATGAATAATTTGCAAGAACTAGCTCGAATCATGCCGAGTTACCTTTCTCGCGTTAATGAATTAGAGAAGCAATTAAAGCAGGTTTACAAAGTAGGTCGAGAAATGGCCTCTGCTTATATTAATAATGGCACTGATGCTGGTAATAGTTTAATGAAAGGTGTTGGTGGTTTAGATCAAGAGTCGGCGCGCTTGGCTGAATCGTTAGAGAAAATCGCCAATGAACTATCAGATCAACTTGATAAGAGTGCTGTAGCTTCGATTGAGACTCTTGAAGATTCTAAATTTTTGTCTTTGATCAGCAGTTTAATTTCGGGTGTTGTGATTGTTGGTGTGATAGTTATTTTACGTCGCCGCGTGCTTCCAGATTTGAATTCCCTTGAATCGTCTCTGCATAATATTTCCGTTGGTGCTCGCGATTTAACGGTTCGCCTTGATGACAAAGGCAGTGATGAGTTGGCCTCTGTTGCACACAGTTTTAATGTGTTTATTAAGGGAATTCACTCCCTTGTTGTGACGCAGCAAGGTCAATCAACTCAATTGTCAGTGGCTGGCGAGCAAATGCTAGCTGCCTCAAACAAAACGCGCATAGGTATGCAGGGGTTGCAAAAAGAAACATCGGGTATTGCAGGTGTTGTGGCAGAGATGCAAACCACAGTGCGTCATGTTGCTAACAGTGCTGATGCTGCGGCAACAGCGGCAAAAGAATCAGATTGCATCGCAAAAGAAGTTGAGACAGTTGTGAATAACAGTGTTTTATCAATACAACAATTATCTGAAGGCGTTGAAAAAGCATCACGAGTGCTTCAGGCCTTGGAAAAAGAAACCTCTGATGTTGGTAGTATATTAGATTCAATTCGAGGTATTGCCGATCAAACTAACTTGCTTGCATTAAATGCGGCGATTGAAGCGGCTCGTGCCGGTGAGCAGGGACGTGGTTTTGCCGTTGTTGCTGATGAAGTTAGAACGCTTGCTAAGCGCACTCAAGATTCCACAGAACAAATTCAGATAATGATTACTCAATTACAAAAAGGCTCGCAAGATGCTGTACTTGTAATGGGGGAAAGTAAGCAGCAGGCAGAGCAGAGTGTTGCTCAGTCATTAAAGGCAAAAGAAGCCCTTCATACGATTACGTCTTCTATGGGGAATATTTCTGCCATGGCTATTGAGATTGCATCGGCTATGGAGCAACAGGCTGCAGCTTCAGAAAATATAGATGGGCGAATTCGTTCTATTCGTGATGAAGCAGAGCTGACTAATGAAAATGCAGAACAGTCGAATATGGCTGCTAAGCAAGTTTTGGGGCAATCGAAAGCTTTGTCTGATCTTATCTCTAGTTTTAAGGTCTAGTTCTAGAACTCATGTTAAAACTTGATTATTGGATCGTAATGGAATATTGCGATTTATCTGCTATCTGATAAATCGTAGAAGAGAATGAAAATTAGATGAAATAGATGAAGAAAACCCCGAGTAACTTAGTTACTCGGGGTTTTGTGTATTATTTACTTTGCTTTAAATTAGTGACTTAAAGTGTCGCTAGAGCGGTATTGAACGTTGCGCTAGGACGCATGATCTTAGCCACTTCGTTCAGGTCCATGTGGTAATAACCAGATAGACCAGAAGGCTTGCCTTGTACTGCCGCAAGTTCAGCAACGATCTTATCTTCGTTATCGGCTAACTGCTTAGCAAGAGGAGCGAATTTAGCTGCCAAATTAGCATCTTCAGTTTGCGCTGCAAGTTCTTGAGCCCAGTAAAGTGCTAGGTAGAAATGACTACCGCGGTTGTCGATTTCGCCAACTTTACGAGAAGGAGACTTGTTAGTATCTAACAATTTGCCAGTTGCTTTATCTAGGCACTTAGCAAGTATTTTCGCTTTTTCGTTGTTGTGCTTGATGCCAAGCTCTTCGAAAGAAACGGCTACAGCAAGGAATTCACCTAGAGAGTCCCAACGAAGGTAGTTTTCTTCCATAAGCTGTTGAACGTGCTTAGGAGCAGAACCGCCCGCACCAGTTTCATACATACCACCGCCATTTAGCATTGGTACGATAGACAACATTTTAGCAGAGGTGCCTAGTTCCAAAATTGGGAACAAGTCAGTCAAGTAGTCACGTAGAATGTTACCTGTTACTGAAATAGTGTCTTTACCACGAATAATACGTTCCATAGAGAAACGGATTGCTTCGTTGTAAGGCATGATGCGAATGTCTAGACCGCTTGTATCGTGGTCTTTTAGGTAAGTTTCTACTTTTTTACGAAGTTCGTTATCGTGTGCGCGTTCGTCTTCTAGCCAAAATACAGCTGGAGTGTCAGATTGACGTGCTCGAGTAACACCTAGTTTCACCCAGTCGCGGATCGCCGCATCTTTAGTTTGACAAGCGCGCCAAATATCGCCTTTTTCAACATTGTGTTGCATCAAGATATTGTCGTTTGCATCCACAACGCGCATAACACCGTCAGCTTTCATTTCGTATGTTTTGTCATGCGAGCCGTATTCTTCTGCTTTTTGAGCCATTAGACCAACGTTTGGCACAGTACCCATTGTCACTGGGTCGAATGCGCCATTGGTTTTGCAGAAGTTGATCGTTTCTTGGTAAATACGAGCGTAAGTGCTGTCTGGAATGACGGCTTTAGCGTCGTGTGCTTTGCCATCACGGCCCCACATTTTACCAGAGTTACGGATCATAGCTGGCATAGAGGCATCAACGATAACGTCACTTGGTACGTGTAGGTTAGTGATGCCTTTATCAGAATCAACCATAGCTAATTCAGGACGAGTTTTATAAACGTCTTGGATTGCTTGTTTGATCTCTTCTTGTTTCGCTTCTGGAAGGCTTTGGATCTTGTCGTATACGCTACCTAAACCGTTGTTTGGGTTTACGCCGATTTCTTTGAAAAGCTCACCGTATTTTTCAAAAACGTCTTTGTAGAAAACAGTTACAGCATGACCAAATACGATAGGGTGAGACACTTTCATCATGGTTGCTTTAAGGTGCACAGACCACATGATGTTGTCTTCTTTTGCTTCTTGCATTGTCGCTTCAAAGAAAGCGCGAAGCTTTTTGGTGCTGATGTTCATGCTATCGATGATTTCACCAGCTAGTAGAGGAAGTGACTTTTTCACCTCAACGGAGCCATCTGTACCAACGAACTCTAGGCGAACTGTTTGCGCCGAATCCATAGTGACAGATTGCTCAGAAGAGTAAAAATCACCATCACGCATGTAATCAGCATGTGAAATAGAAGTTTTTTTCCATTTGCCCATTGAATGAGGATTTTTGCGAGCATAACCTTTTACCGCTGCTGGTGCGCGACGGTCAGAGTTACCTTGACGTAGAACTGGGTTTACCGCACTACCAAGAACTTTAGAGTAGCGTGCTTGAACTTCTTTTTCTTCGTCAGTTTGTGGGTTTTCTGGGTATTCTGGAAGACCATAACCTTCTGCGTTTAATTCTTTAATTGTCGCATTAAGTTGAGGTAGTGACGCACTGATGTTAGGTAGTTTAACGATATTCGCTTGAGGGTCTGCAGTTAAATCACCTAGGAATTTTAGGCCGTCTTCAGCTTGTTTGTCAGCAGGAAGTCGGTCAGAAAACGCAGCGATAACACGACTAGCCAAAGATATGTCTGTCAATTTTAGTTCGATGTCTGCTTCTTTGGCGAAAGCGCCAAAGATAGGAAGTAAAGACGCGGTTGCCAGAGCTGGCGCCTCATCAGTAAATGTATAGTAAATGGTTTGTTTCGTTGACATGTAATTCCCCTAACATTTCAGGCATTAGCCTATTGAATCGAAGATGACTTTTAGCCGCCATTCCCTAATTTAAACTGCTCTTACAGGTTAAAAATTTGTACGATATACTACATAAAAAAACAACGTAGAGATATTGGCTCTCAGATATAGTGGAAATTGATTTCAATTATTCACTGAGATTTTTGCTCAACCACTTTGATTGCCAGTTGGCTATTTAAGGTTATTTATCTAGGCATAAAAAAGACCCACAGGGTCTTTTAAGTATTAATTGCGTGATTCTAGAGCACTCAATAATGCCTTTCGTTTAAAAATTAAATGCCAGCGTTTACCGCCTAGTTGTCGCCATAGCATGGCTGCACGAATTCCAGACATTAGAATGGCTCTAACTTGGTTAGCAACTTGTGGTTGCTGTAAAAAACGACTGTCGCCATGTACTTGAATACGAAAGGATAACTTGCTCAGGGTATCTTGATACATCCCCGAAATTGATGCCACCATGTTTTCGTGTAGAACACTTTCGTAGTGAGCTTTTTTTTGCTCGATTTGAGCTATTTTTTGCCCAATAGTGGACAACATCTCTGGCGTTTTTGACAATTTGTTTTCTAGATGAATTAGGCTAAGCGCATATCTAAGAGTGTCAGGATTGACGCTACTGCGTTCTTTGCCTAAGGCTTGTCGAGAGATTTTTCTTCCTAGGGCAAGATTGGTTGAGTAATCCCATTGGCCACCATAAATATCTTCAGTAGAGGCTGCGTTAACCATTAATAGGCTTTCTAGCAATGGTTGTAAGCTGGCATTATCTACCTGACCTGTTTTTGCTAAAATCGACACCAATTCTGCCGCTTGAAAAATGGCGGACAAGGCGATAGTTTGCTCTTTTTCTCTGCTACTCACGCTTTCTCTCTCAATAATTACTTGTTAAAGGCGACGTTAATTATGCCGCCACCAAGACAAACGTCATCCACATAAAACACCACGGACTGGCCTGGAGTGACTGCTCGTTGAGGTTCTACAAAGGATACTTCAACACGGCCATCGGCTAATTCATTGATGGTACACTCTTGATCTGATTGGCGATAACGGCATTTAGCTTTGCAGGTTAGCGGGAAGGTTGGTTTTTCTCTCGCAACCCAATCGAAGTTGTCGGCAATTAAATGCGTTTTAAATAACGATTCGTGTTGCCCACCTTGCGTTACGATTAAAACATTGCGCTCTAGGTCTTTCTCAACTACATACCATGGATCGTCTGAGTATTTGGCTAGACCGCCAATGCCTAAACCTTGGCGTTGGCCAATAGTGTGATACATCAAGCCATGGTGGCGAGCAATTTTATCCCCCTCAAGAGTTTCTATGTCGCCCGGTTGGGCAGGTAGGTATTGCTCTAAGAAATCTTTGAAGCGACGTTCGCCGATAAAGCAAATGCCGGTGCTGTCTTTTTTGTTGTGAGTGATCAGGCCAAATTCTTCTGCCAGGCGGCGGACTTCTGGTTTTTCAAGTTCTCCAACAGGGAATAGTGTTTTGGCGATTTCGTCTTTGCCAACTGCATACAAAAAGTAGCTTTGGTCTTTATTACCGTCTAAACCTTTTAATAGAAGCGGCTCACCGTTTTTTTCTCCACGGCGAACATAATGCCCAGTGGCAATATAATCAGCGTTCAATGCCATAGCGTACTCTAGAAACGCTTTGAATTTAATTTCTTTATTACACAGAATATCTGGATTGGGCGTGCGACCAGCTTTGTATTCGGCAAGGAAATGTTCGAAGACATTGTCCCAGTATTCTGAGGCAAAGTTAGCTGTATGCAGTTTGATGCCTAGTTTATCTGATACGGCCTGAGCATCCGCAAGGTCGTCTTTTGCTGTGCAGTATTCGGTGCCATCGTCTTCGTCCCAGTTCTTCATGAATAGACCTTCAACCTGATAACCCTGCTGCATCAAAATAAGTGCTGATACGGAGGAGTCGACACCGCCAGACATGCCCACAATGACTTTTTTGTCGTGATTGGCTGGTTGAGCTGTTAGGTAGTGGTTTTCTTTCATGACCTGTTTTTTCTCGACTGTTAATTTAGTAAAACGAAGAGGCATTGCCTCAGTGAATTGGATTACGCATTGTACTTCATTTTTGAGTTCTCGGCACAGGCGACAAGTACTGATCTGACAAGAATGATAAGGAAATAATGGGGTTGTTTTGCGAATCTTCAATACAGGCTTTAATTAATGGGCTGCGATGAGGTAGTGCCATGATTTCTTCGTAAGTTAACCAGTGACTAGAGGTGATGCCTTTGTCGAGTGGTTCGTTAGTTTCACTAACAGGATTACATAAAAAACATAGGCGATGATAAGTGTCTGCGCCTTCATAGGGAGTAAAAGCATACATGCCAAGCAAACCAATAGGCTCAACTATCCAGCCAGACTCTTCTCTTGTTTCTCGAATCACCGCCTCTATGGTGCTTTCGTTATTTTCGATGTGACCGGCTGGTTGATTTAGGACGAGTATTCCGTCTTGCCACTCCTTCACCATGAGATATTTTGTTTTCTTTGGATCCGGGTTGTCTTTTTTGACCAGTGCTGCGACGGTTAGGTGAGGCAGCCTTCCTCTTTCTTTGCTCTTCAAACTGATTAACCTCTTTTAGTAAATTGTCGGTTGGTTCTATGTAGTTCCATTGGCCAACCGTTGTATTTTCGAGAGTATACGGGCCAATGGCATATCGAATTAATCTAAGCGTTGGAAAACCAACTGCCGCTGTCATTCGACGAACTTGTCGATTTTTACCTTCGCGGATTTGCAGTGATAGCCAGCTAGTGGGGATGTTCTCCCGATGACGAACCGGAGGAACTCTTTCCCAAATATCTGGTTCTGCCATACGTTCAGCTTGAGCTGGCTTAGTCAGTCCATCTTTTAGTTCAATACCTTGCCTGAGCTTTATCAAAGCTTCGTCCGAAATTTCACCTTCGACCTGAACCCAATAGGTTTTGGGTAGTTTAAAATCAGGTGATGCTATGACGTGCTGTAAAGCGCCTTGATCGGTTAAAAGTAAAAGGCCTTCAGAATCAAAATCTAATCTTCCTGCAGGGTAAAACTCTGGTATTTCAATATATTGGGCAAGAGTGGTCTTATCGCCCTCTGCAGAGAATTGGCAGAGTACTTGGAAAGGTTTGTTAAATAAAATTAAGTTTGAAGGCATGAGCTCGATTAAAAGGTTGGGAAGAACGGAAAGAGTAAAAAAGAGCGTAAAAAAGCTTAGTCTTACTCCTCATAGTGAGGAGTAAGATACCAAATCCGCTTTAGGATAGCGATTGTCTAGTGGTTTTATGCCGGCTGAGTGTTTTTGTCGTCGGAATGAGTGTCCTCTTGTTTAGTTTCTTTAGGTGATGTCGGATTTATTTCAATGGCATGCAGGCCTCTTTCGCCAGGTTCAACGTTAAACGTTACCGCTTGGCCTGCTTTTAGCGTTTTGTAGCCTTCGATATTGATGGCTGAGTAATGAATAAATAAATCTTCATTAAAATCTTCCGACACAATAAAGCCATAGCCTTTTGCGTTGTTAAACCACTTCACTGATCCGTGATGCATGAGTCACTCCTTATCCACTCAGTCGATGTTTGCTTATGCCATCAAAAACGAGTAGTGATGACGATAAGCGCGTTAAAAAACATAGCTCGGATAGCGTAGATTGCTAAATAGGTGCAAATTGTTTTTAACCAATCAATGCTAGAATTTCATATGTAAACATTGATTGCACATTTGGTCACCCCAATAAAGAGCGTAGAAGCCCTTTTGGTATTTGTAAAATCCAAGTGGTAATCTATTACTCATAATAAGTCGTATATTAAGTAGTAATAAGTCATATTTGGCAAAATTACGTGAAAAATTGTAGCCTCAGAGGCATGGGATGATTACAGATCAACAAATTAGACTAGTATCAGAAGATGATGAGCAACACGGACATTCCAGTATTGCGATTGCTCCTGAAGAAACCGAATTAAAACCACCTTCAATGTATCAGGTGGTGTTGTTTAATGATGACTATACGCCAATGGATTTTGTCGTATTTGTTTTACAGAGGTTTTTTTCTATGGATGGGGAGAAAGCTAATCAGGTAATGTTAGAAGTACATCAAAAAGGCAAAGGAGTTTGCGGTATTTACCCTTTTGATATTGCTGAAACCAAAGTAGCAATGGTACAACAGTTCGTGGAACAAAATGAGCACCCCTTAATGTGCGACCTACAAAAGGTTGACTGATTCAGAGTGAGGGAATAGCAATGTTAGATAAAGAACTAGAACAAACCCTGAACACGGCTTTTAAAGCGGCGCGTGACAAGCGTCACGAATTCATGACGGTTGAGCATTTATTATTAGCTCTTATTGAAAATGGCGCTGCTTCAAGCGTCCTCAAAGCATGTGGTGTGAATTTAGATACCTTAAGTAAGGAGCTTGAGGAATTTGTTGACAGTACGACACCTCTAATCCCTGAAGACGACGATGAGCGTGAAGTTCAGCCAACTTTAGGTTTCCAGCGCGTATTACAGCGTGCGGTTTTTCATGTTCAATCTTCTGGTAAGCGCGAAGTCACAGGTGCCAACGTGCTGGTGGCTATTTTTAGCGAACAAGAATCTCAAACCGTTTATCTTTTAAAGCGTCATGGTGTGGCTCGAATTGATGTGGTCAATTATGTGGCTCACGGTATATCTAAAACAGGTGAAGCGTCTTCGCAGGACATGGATCATGATGACGAAGCAGAAGATACAGCGACTGCGCCGTTACAAAAATTCGCAACCAATCTTAACGAAGAAGCCAAAGCTGGGAAAATCGATAAATTAATCGGTCGTGAATACGAAGTGGAGCGAGTGATACAAACACTTTCTCGTCGTCGTAAAAACAATCCTTTGCTGGTTGGTGAGTCAGGTGTTGGTAAAACGGCCATTGCTGAAGGGTTGGCGCGTCGCATTGTTGATGGGCAAGTGCCAGAAGTTATTGCTGATGGTGTTGTTTATTCCCTAGATTTGGGGGCGTTACTAGCCGGAACAAAATACCGCGGTGATTTTGAAAAACGCCTTAAGCAGTTATTAGGTGAATTAAAAAAATTGCCGAATGCGATTCTTTTTATTGATGAGATTCATACCATCATTGGCGCAGGGGCTGCATCTGGTGGGGTAATGGATGCTTCTAATCTGCTTAAGCCAGTATTGAGTTCTGGTGGCTTACGTTGCATTGGCTCTACAACATTCCAAGAATTTCGTGGCGTGTTTGAAAAAGACCATGCCTTAGCGCGTCGTTTCCAAAAAATTGATGTAAACGAGCCAAGTGTTGATGATACTTATCAAATCTTGAAAGGCATCATTGGTGCATTTGAAGAACATCATAAGGTGAAGTACGAAGAGCCAGCTTTATTAGCAGCAGCAGAGCTTGCTCAACGTTATGTGACAGATCGTCATATGCCTGATAAAGCGATTGATGTTATAGATGAAGCAGGAGCTTACCAGCGCTTGCAACCAGAAGGTAAACGTAAAGCGGTTATCACGGTTGCAGATATTGAAGATATCGTTTCTAAGATCGCCAGAGTACCTGTGAGAGCTGTTAACTCTGATGATAGACAAGTACTGTCTAATCTTGAACGTAACCTAAAAATGGTGGTTTTCGGTCAAGATAATGCCATTGATGCCTTGTCTGCTGCGATTAAGTTGTCTCGTGCTGGTTTAAAAGCCGAACAGAAACCTATTGGTTCTTTCTTGATGGCTGGTCCAACAGGTGTTGGTAAAACGGAAGTGACCAAGCAGCTTGCCAAGCAATTGGGACTTGAGTTGATTCGCTTTGATATGTCTGAATACATGGAGCGCCATGCGGTGTCTCGATTGATTGGTGCACCACCAGGCTATGTAGGTTTTGACCAAGGTGGTTTATTGACCGAAGCGGTGACGAAGAATCCTCATAGTGTAGTGTTATTGGATGAGATTGAAAAAGCGCACCCAGAGGTCTTTAACTTACTTCTGCAAGTTATGGATCATGGTACTTTAACCGACAATAATGGTCGTAAAGCAGATTTCCGCAATGTCATTTTGGTTATGACATCAAATGCTGGTGCTGAAGAACTTGCTCGTCGCTCGATTGGCTTCTCAAGCCAAGATAACTCAACAGATGGAATGGAAGTGATTAACCGAACTTTCACCCCTGAGTTTAGAAACCGCTTAGATGCTGTAATTCAATTCCAGCAACTTGATGAGCGAATTATCTTTAACGTCGTTGATAAATTCTTGGTTGAGCTTCAAGCCCAACTTGATCCAAAAGGTGTCTTGCTAGAGGTCTCAGACACTGCTAGAGGCTGGTTGGCTAACAAAGGTTACGATCGCCAGATGGGGGCGCGACCTATGGCTCGTGTCATTCAGGAGCATTTGAAGAAGCCGCTAGCGGATCATATCCTCTTTGGTGATCTTCATGATGGTGGTCATGTTAAAGTGGCTTTGGATGAAAAGAGTGATGAGTTGAAATTTGAAGTCATCAAAGAGGCTGTTGTGCATTAGTTTTTATAAAATAATGCAACTGTCATGACATAAAAAAACCGGACTTGGTCCGGTTTTTTTATGTCATCAATTTAAGCTGCCCATGCTGGGTTGCTTAAATTAGCGTGCGCGGTAAACGATACGGCCTTTTGAAAGATCGTAAGGTGTTAATTCAACTTTAACCTTATCGCCAGTCAAAATGCGGATGTAGTTTTTACGCATTTTTCCAGAGATATGTGCAATTACAACGTGTCCGTTTTCTAGTTCGACACGGAACATGGTATTAGGCAACGTATCAATGATAGTGCCTTCCATTTCTAAGCCTTCTTCTTTTGCCACAATATGTGTCCTATGGTGTTAACTTACTATTATTTAGTAGACGCCGACCATACCTAAGAGGAGGTCTGCAGACGAAGAGGAAAGATGTTCCTCTTTGGTCAATTGAGCGCTAAATAGCTTAATCATGATTGTGTATTTAGCGACGTCTGAATTTTGATCGAGCGTATTTTGCCTAAAAATGCGGCGTAAGGCAAACCTAGTTGCGTTTTCATGGCGTCTATTTTTGAGCTAAATCGGTTGTTTTTCAGGTTTTTTACCAATATTTATGAGAACTGAGTTCTTTTTTATGTTTGGGATGAGTTGTTCTAAAGCATCACAGAAATTCTCTCTGGGCATTTTTTTTGCGCCTAGAGATAGTAAATGATCCGATTCTACTTGGCAGTCTATCAACTCAATTCCGCAGTCCTTGGTTAGTTCGCAGAATTTTTTTAGGGCTATTTTTGATGCATTTGGAATAAGTGAAAACATAGATTCACCAAAAAACATATTGCCCATTGCTATGCCGTAAAACCCACCTACGAGTTTATTTTTCTGCCAAATTTCAATGGAGTGTGCATAGCCTAATTTGTGTAATTTGGTGTAAGCATTTTTAATGTCTGTTGATATCCAAGTTCCTTCCTTGTCGGCTCGAAGGGCAGAGCAATAGCCGATTACGGACTCAAATTCTTGATTGACAGAAAATAACCATTGGTCTTTTTTTATCGCTTTTTTTAGCGATTTTGAAATATGGAAGTGATCTGGATTGAGTGTGCATCTTTGTTCAGGATGCCACCACAAAATAGGATCGGGATCACTAAACCAAGGAAAAAAACCTTTGCTGTAGAGATGGAGTAATCGTGTTGAAGAAAGGTCTCCACCAATAGCGGATAACCCTTCGGGGTCGTCTAGTGCTTTGTTTGGGTTTGGTGTGTCGTACGGTGACTCTGATAGTAATATGAGTTCGTGCTTTTCACTGTTAGTGGAAGCTGACATGAGGTGATTGTGTTCCCAGTTTTTTTACGGATCATTTTTATTTACTGATTATAGTTTTTTTAATCATAAAAACTATCTTTGTATGTTTTTTATTAAAAAAACTAAAGAAAAAAAGCTGTGCACCGATAATTAAGATTGAGCAAGAAAAGATATTGTTCTTGCTACTTATTGACACAATGTTATTCTTAATTGTCTTTAATGTGCATGAATAACTTAAGAAAAATGTTATTTAAGGCTCTTGTTGGGTGTTTTTCGTCCAAAAAAGGGTGCAAAATGAAAAAAAAAAGAAAAAAAGTGCAAGGAGTGCTTGACCCGTAATGGAAAACTTGGTTTTAATCGGTGCAGTCCTAAACAGTAATTCGAAAAGATAAGTCGAATACGGTATTCGGAACTACAAGATATTTGCTTTTTTGATAACTGTCATGAAAGTGAAACTGATAGGTTTTAAGATACACGAATCGTTGATTTAACAACGTTTCTTGGTTAGATGAAAATCGATCGATAGGTCTACAAGACCATATAATATAATATAAAGGGGAATCTTGAATGAAAGCGATTAAACTTGCTTCTGTGTTTGCGGTAACTGCTGTTGCGGCTGCTGTTTCTACTGCTACCTTCGCTGCTGATGCTATCATCACTGGTGAAGCTGGTGTTGAGTATGTTCAATACCATGGTAGTGCATCAGATACTAAAGGTGATACAGCAGATGGTACTGATCTTGGTGAGTTAGAACTTCATGTTGATACTGGTATTGTTTATGCTGAGCTTGAGTTTAAAACTACAGGTGAAGACGAAGGTACCGATATCAATATGGAAAAACTGTACGTAAAACAAGGTGCAGTTTCTTTTGGCCGTTTTGATGGGTCAGTAGCTACTGGCGCTTTCATGGGGATGGATGAGATCTTCGGTGGTGTTGATACTCGTGATAACCGCGTTGTTAACAAAGAAACTGATAATACAGGTATCCGTTACAAAGTAACTCCAGAGTTTACTGTTGCTGTAGAGGCATCTGGTTCACGTAATGTTCGAGTATCTAAAGCTGCTGTTACTGCTGGTGGTGTAGTTGTTACTCCTGCTGTTACGTCCCAAGAAAAAATTGATTCTGAAATCGGTGTAGCACTGTCTTATGTTAAAGATTTTGGTGTAGTTAAGCTTGGTGTTTCAGCTGGTGCTATCGGCGACACTAATGCTTATAACATCGGCGCTCAAACGACTGTTGGTATGGCTACTATTTCTGCTAACTACGGTGCTGGTAAGACTATTGATGACGTTGATACAGATTCTTCTTCAGCAACTACTGATGTTGAACAAGCTCAGATTAACATTGCTTTGGCCGTGACTGATGCTTTGACTCTTACTTATGAATATGCTCGTGATCTAGAAAATTCAGGTAAAGCTGGTAAGGCTGACCATGTTGATGCGACTTACTTCATTGCAGAGTATGCTGTTGGTGATCTAACTTACTACTACAAAAACTACAATGGCGATGCTGAGCTAAATAGTGATATCGGTAAAAACATTGTTGGTGTAAAAGTTTTCTTCTAAGACTTTTTGTATAAGGTATTCTTTAGAAAAGAGAATATCTTTACTGGTAAAAGCGAAAGCCAGCCCTTTGGGTTGGCTTTTTTTATGGTAAGCTTAGCGAACTTATGACTCAGCTGTATGGGGCATGTTTTGTTTTGATTAGCATAAGATAGGAAGGCGCGTTTTGTCAGAAAAAATGAGTGAGTCGGTACGATCACCAATTTGGGATATGTTTGCCAAGCAAGCGGCATTTATTGCGGCTTTGTTATTTTTATTCTTCTTTGGTTTGGCGACCTATACCTACAGTCCAGATGATGCTGGTTGGTTTTATTCAGGTAGCGGCGCTGCGACTCAAAATTCTATGGGGCCAATCGGTGCCATTCTTGCGGATTTAGCATCTGGCTTTTTTGGTTCTTTGTTTTATTCTTTGCCTCCTTTGTTTTTCTGGGTTGCTATAATTATATGGCGTAATCCTCACTCTCTGTTACCACTCAATAACGCTTTGCTTTGCACTGTCGGTAGCATCTTATATTTATCATTTGGCTCTGTGCTGTGTTTTTTGCATACGGTGGGTGAGCCTTCTCTGCAATATGGTACTGGTGGGATATTGGGACGTGGTCTTGGGGTCTTGCTGTATGGCTTTATTGGTTATGATGGCGCAACTTTAGTTAGTTTGGCTTTGGTGATTTTGTCTTTTACTTTATTGTCTCAAGTTCATTGGTTAGGGGTGATGGACAGTTTGGGGGAAAGGGCTTACACCTTCGTCATGTATATTCGCCAAAAATGGGCTGATAGCCGTGAAGCAAAAGCCAGTAAAAAAGCCAGTGCTGCTGATAGTGTTGATATAGCAGATGAAGTAGAGGAGCCTGCGATTGTTAGAAAGAGAAGAAAAGCTTCTATTGAGCCTGCTATCAAAGATCATTCAAAAGACAAGTCAAATCCTAACGTTTTGTTTGAAGATTCATTAGGTGAGGAGTCTCATCTAGAGGAAGGTAAGAAATCGAGGTTTCGTTTGCCTTCTCTGTTTTCAAAATTTAAATCGGCTAAAGCAGATGAATCCCCTGCGGATTTGCCAATCACTCATGAAGAACCTGCGTTTGGAGGTTTAGATGACTTGTCTGTTGACGGCCTATCCTTTGATGATAAAGACGTTAATTTTGGCGATACTCTTTATATCGAAGAATCTTGGTCAACAAAACGTGATGACGTAGCGAAAGACAAGATTGCTCAACCTAAACAAACAGCAGCAGCGAAGCCTTTTGAATGGGAGGATGAGGATAAGCAAGAAGTTGTTCCTTCAAGTATTTCTAAAGAGCAAGCTGATGCCATGCTGTTTAATGATGACAAACAGCCTTCGATGATTCCTCCGGCACATAAACCGGCATTTCGTACGCTGTCTGAAGCTAAACAGCTAGATTCTCTTAGCGGTCCTTATGCCGATGAGGTCGAAGGTAATAAAAAAGTTGAAGCTTACTCTTTGCCTGATCGTTCCGTTCTTACCAAGCCAAAGCCAAAGCAAGGAGGCTATTCAGAAGATGAATTATTGGCATTATCTGAATTGCTAGAGCAGCGTTTGCAAGACTTTGGGGTAAAAGCTGACGTGGTTGAGGTTAATCCTGGTCCTGTTATTACTCGTTTTGAAATTCAGCCGGCACCAGGAGTAAAAGTATCTCGTATTACCAACTTAGCAAAAGATCTTGCGCGTTCTTTAAGTGTGATGAGTGTGCGAGTCGTAGAGGTAATTGCTGGTAAATCGACCATCGGGATCGAGATTCCGAATCAAGTTCGCGATACCGTGTATTTTTCTGAAGTTATAAACTGTGAAGCCTATGATAGATCTTCTTCGCCGCTTACTTTGTCACTCGGTCATGATATTTCTGGTGAGCCTGTTGTTGTCGATTTAGCAAAAATGCCTCATGTGCTTGTTGCAGGTACAACAGGTTCAGGTAAGTCGGTTGGTGTTAACGCCATGATTTTAAGTATGTTGCTAAAATCGACGCCAGATGAAGTGCGTATGATCATGGTTGACCCAAAAATGCTTGAGTTATCGATCTATGAAGGTATTCCACATCTATTGACACCTGTTATTACGGATATGAAAGACGCTGCCAATGGTTTGCGTTGGTCGGTAGATGAAATGGAGCGTCGCTATAAACTAATGTCAAAATTAGGTGTGCGAAATATCGCGGGTTATAACAAAAAAGTGCGAGATGCTATTGAAGCAGGTAAGCCAATTCAAGATCCATTATGGCAACCTGAAATGGCTATGTTCTCGGAAGATGGTGTTGCTCGCACTGTGCCACATTTAGAGCCTTTGCCTTACATTGTAATCATAGTCGACGAATTTGCCGATATGATGATGATTGTCGGTAAAAAAGTGGAAGAGCTAATCGCTCGTATTGCACAAAAAGCGCGTGCTGCGGGTATTCACTTAATTCTCGCGACACAGCGTCCGTCTGTAGACGTTATTACCGGCTTAATAAAAGCGAACATTCCAACTCGTATGGCATTTCAGGTTTCTTCGAAAATTGACTCACGAACGATTCTTGATCAAGGCGGTGCAGATCAGCTGTTGGGTATGGGGGATATGTTGTATTTACCTGCTGGTTTGCCAACTCCAATTCGTGTGCATGGTGCCTTTGTATCTGATGAAGAAGTACATGCAGTGGTTGAAGAGTGGAAGCAACGAGGCGAGCCAGACTATATTCAGGATGTAGTAGTGAACCCCGAAGACCTAATGACTGACGGTGGTGGAGAAGATAAAGATGCACTTTATGATGATGCTGTGAAAATTGTCATTGAAACGCGTAAAGCTTCGATATCCTCTATTCAGCGCCGATTAAAAATAGGTTACAACAGAGCGGCTAACTTGGTTGAATCAATGGAGGCTGCAGGTCTAGTTGGCCCAATGGGAACCAACGGACAGCGTGATATTTTGATTCCAGAATAAAGAATGATGGTTCAAGAGTTCTTGTTTTTCGGAACTCTTATTTTTAATGTTTTTATGGAGATACAACTTGTTAAATAAATTAGTCACTATGGCTATGTTTACTATCGTAACGGTTTTTCAGACAGCGATGGTGCAAGCAGCCGATGCAACCAGCTCGATAGAAAGTTTGTTAGAATTGAATCGTAATATTGAAGGTGAGTTTCGACAGGTCACGTATGATGAAAAGGGCAAGCAACTGCAAGTAAGTGAAGGTGTTTTTCTTCTGGCAAAGCCTAATCAATTTGTTTGGGATAGCGTGACGCCTTTTGCCCAGCGTATTATTTCTGATGGTAAATATATTACCGTTTGGGATGTGGATTTAGAGCAAGCGACGAAGAAGCCTTTGTCTGGTGCGGTAGGGAATTCTCCGGCTGCGCTATTAGGTCAGCCAGCAGCAGAAGTGCTTCCACACTACAATGTGACGAAGCTTGGCGATGAAAAGTTTCGTTTAGCGCCGAAAGAAGACCAGGATTTATTTCAAACACTGACACTGTCTTTTCGCAATAAAGTGATTAGCGCGATGAGTATTTTAGATGCGCTAGGACAAACAACGGTGATTGAATTTAAAAATGTTGAGACGCATGAAGGTGTGGCGAAAGAAAACTTTGTCTTAGACTTGCCTGCAAACGTGGATGTGATTGTAGAAGGTCAGTAATGAAGGATCTTTTTTCGGACATTCCAACAGGCGGGTATCAGCCGCTAGCAGCCAGAATGCGGCCAGCTAGTCTAGATGATTACATCGGGCAGTCGCACTTAGTTGGTCCGGGAAAGCCATTGCGAAGAATGGTGGAGACAGGTCATTGCCATTCTTTTATTCTGTGGGGGCCTCCGGGCGTAGGTAAGACTACTTTTGCTCAGCTTCTGTCTCATGCCTTGGATGCACAGTTTATTGAAATATCTGCCGTCATGTCTGGTGTGAAAGAAATTCGTGCTGCGGTAGATCAAGCGAAGCAGTTACGTGCGATGAACGGCACACAAACGGTGTTATTTGTCGATGAAGTGCACCGTTTTAATAAGTCACAGCAGGATGCCTTTCTGCCATTTATTGAAGATGGTACCTTCTTATTTATTGGAGCCACCACAGAAAATCCTGCCTTTGAACTTAATTCTGCATTGTTATCAAGAGCGCGTGTTTATCGTTTGAAAACACCAAGTGTTGAAGATGTTAAACAGGTGTTGGTTCGAGCTTTACAGGATCACGACAAGGGAATTGCTGCGGATTCACAGGGCAATGCATTTCAAATAGACGATTATTTCTTATCTATTCTTGCGCAAGCCGCTGATGGTGATATTCGTCGAGGCCTCAACTTTTTAGAGATATTATCTGATCTTGTAGAGCCGGGAAGTAAGGTGACTCAAGAGCAGTTAGAAGATGTATTGGGCGGCAGTGTTCGTCGTTTTGATCGTAAGGGAGATGTGTTTTACGACCAAATTTCGGCGTTTCATAAATCCGTTCGTGGCTCCTCGCCTGATGGCGCCTTATATTGGATGGCACGTATGCTGGATGGCGGTTGCGATCCTTTATACATAGCGCGTCGTTTACTGGCAATAGCATCAGAAGATATTGGCAATGCAGATCCTAGAGCTTTGCAAATTGGCTTAAACGCTTGGGATGTCTTTGAGCGAGTTGGTCCGGGTGAAGGAAATCGTGCTATTGCGCAAGCTGCTGTATACATGGCGTGCGCACCCAAGAGCAACGCAGTTTATAAAGCCTTTAATCAGGCAATGTCTGATGTTGCGGCGCAACCTAGTTATGAAGTGCCTGTACATTTGCGTAATGCACCAACCTCTTTGGCGAAAAGTATGGGGCACGGAGATGAATATCGCTACGCTCATAATGAGCAACATGCTTACGCCGCAGGGGAAAACTATATGCCTGAAGAGCTGGCTAACATGCGCTATTATCAACCTACCGATCGCGGTTTAGAGAAAAAAATCAATGACAAACTGGCTTGGTTGTCTGATTTAGACGATCAAAGTCCATTGCAGCGTTATGACTTGTCTCAAGGGTATAAAGAATGATGTATTTTATGATTGCGGTGGGTGGCGCTTTTGGCGCATTAAGTCGTTATGGTATGACAAAATGGATTAATACCTACTGGAATCACCATTTTCCCTTTGCGACTATGGCGATTAATGTTCTAGGCTGTGTGTTGATGGGCGTGGCGTTTGTAGTGATAAGCGAGCGTATGCCGTCTCTTGAACCATACCGACCTTTAATAATGGTGGGCTTTTTAGGGGCATTTACCACTTTTTCGACTTTTTCTTTAGAAATTGTCTCTCTTATTAACATGCAGGCTTGGCTAAGTGCGGTAAGCTATTTATTATTGAGTTGTGTTTTGGGAATAGCTGGTTTAGCGGCTGGTATGGCTGTTACTCGTTTTTTTTGATCCCTGTTATTGTTTGAAGACACCTAATTTATTTATACACACTGATTGAAGGATATTGTTGCCCAGATGTTAGACATTAAAGCATTACGCGCTGACCCGGAAGCCATTGCGGCTCAACTTAAAAAGAAAGGCTATGAGTTGGATGTGGCGACTTTTTCTTCCTTGGAAGAGCGTCGTAAAGCCATTCAAGTAGAAACTGAGCAGCTACAACAAGCCCGAAATTCAGTGTCCAAAGAGATTGGTCAGGCGATGAAGTCTGGCGATAAAGACAAAGCGGCTGAATTAAAGGCACAAACAGCAACGCTAGGTGATGATCTTGAAGCAGCCAAAACACAGCTAACACAAGTTCAAGAAGAGTTGGAGAGCTTATTAGAAGGCATTCCAAACCTTCCACATGCCTCTGTCCCTGAGGGTAAAACTGAAGATGATAACGTTGAGATTCGTCGTTGGGGAACACCTAAGCAATTCGACTTTGAGCCAAAAGATCATGTAGATCTTGGTGAAGCGATGGAAATGCTCGATTTTGAAGCAGCGGTAAAAATTACCGGTTCTCGTTTCGCTGTTATGCATTCTGATTTGGCGCGCCTACATCGAGCTTTGACTCAGTTTATGATCAACACTCATGCTGATTTGCATGGTTACACTGAAGTGTATGTACCGTATTTGGTAAATGCTCATTCTCTAAAAGGAACAGGTCAGCTACCTAAGTTCGAAGCTGATTTGTTTAAAGTGCCAGTAGATAAAGACAGCGGAAATAACGATCTTTATCTGATTCCAACGGCAGAAGTGCCAGTGACGAATCTGGTTCGTGATGAAATTTTAAATGACGCTGATTTGCACAAGAAATTTGTTGCTCATACACCTTGTTTCCGTAGTGAAGCGGGCAGCTATGGCCGTGATACTCGCGGTATGATTCGCCAGCATCAGTTTGAAAAAGTTGAGCTGGTTCATGTTTGTCGTCCAGATATTTCTGAACAAGTGTTAGAGGAGTTGGTTGGTCATGCAGAAGTAATTTTGCAGAAACTGGAGCTTCCTTACCGAACTGTGATTTTGTGTGGCGGTGACCTTGGCTTCTCTGCACACAAAACTTACGACATTGAAGTGTGGTTGCCGGGTCAAGGTAAATACCGTGAAATTTCTTCTTGCTCAAATATGTGGGATTTCCAAGCTCGTCGTATGCAAGCGCGCTGGCGTAACCCCGAAACAGGTCGTCCAGAATTGGCACATACCTTGAATGGTTCTGGTTTGGCTGTAGGTCGTACATTAGTTGCCGTACTTGAAAACTATCAAAATGCTGATGGTAGTGTGCGTGTTCCTGATGTGTTGGTGCCTTATATGGGTGGAAAGACCGTATTGAAAAAAGCGTAAGCTGAATTTTCTAATAAAAAAGCCTCAACGGAGGCTTTTTTTGTATGAGTGGATAGTGGAAAGTTATGACGGGCAAGGTCTATTTGATTGGTGCGGGTCCAGGTGACCCTGAGTTATTGACGTTAAAAGCATATCGTTTATTGAAAATGGCCGATGTGGTTTTGTACGATCGTTTGGTTGGCAAAGAGATTATTGAGTTAATTCCTGAGTCAGCAGAAAAAATGTACGTGGGTAAAGCCAAGTCTTTGCATAGTCTTCCGCAAGAAGAGATTAACAGCCTGCTTGCTGCCAAGGCTAAAGAAGGCCACATGGTAGTGCGTTTAAAAGGTGGCGATCCTTTTATATTTGGGCGCGGTGGTGAAGAACTTGAAGAGCTGATTGAAGAGGGGGTCCCTTTTGAGGTGGTTCCAGGTGTAACTGCAGCAGCGGGTTGTGCAGCATATGCAGGGATTCCGTTGACGCATCGGGATTATGCTCAGTCGGTTCGATTCCTAACAGGTCATTTGAAAGACGGAACAACAGAATTGCCTTGGGAAGAGTTGGTGCATCCAGCGCAAACCTTGGTCATTTATATGGGCTTAACAGGTCTTAAAGACATAACTCAGTCGTTGATTCGCTTTGGTATGAGTCCATCTATGCCAGTCGCCATTGTGGAAAAAGGCACTACCAGTGAACAACGTGTTTTTACGTCCACCATCCAAGACGTCTATGAGGTGTCCGTGGTGAATGAAGCGAAATCGCCAGCGTTATTGATAATTGGTGAGGTTGTGAACTTGCAGAAGAAATTAGAGTGGTATGGTAAATATTGATATTGGATTGATGCATTTTTATAGGCTTTTGTGGGCCGTGCTTTAGCGCGTCAAGGGTTTTGGTTTGGTGTGCTCCGGCTTTTGACGGTCTGAAGGCCGACCTGCAGGTGATTTGGTTTAGTGTGATCCGGCTTTTGACAGCCTGAAGGCCGACCTGCAGGTGATTTTGTTTGGTGTGATCGGGATTTTAACGGCCTAAAGGCAGACATACATGGTTTTTTGTCTGATCTACAAGCAATTTGCTGGTTTGGGAAGGCCAGCAATCTTTGCTGCTAACTTAGGCGGGCTGCCGGGAAATAGTGTCATTAAATAAATGCTTCGTCCTTTTTCTGCGCCGAGTTTTTTTGATACCGCTTTTACCAATGGCCGCATGGCGGGAGAGACTTCAAATTCAGTGTAGAAGTCGCGCAACAAATAAATAATTTCCCAGTGCGCATCGGTTAGCTCAACTTCAACATCTTGCGCCAATTGATTGGCAAGCTCTGGTGTCCAATCTTGTAGATTGAGCAAGTAACCTTCTTCATCTAGAACTACTGTGTTGTCTGTCATGTTGATTACCAACTAATATTTGCTTCGGCAGCAAAGGTTAAATCGACCCATTCTTCTTCAGATAGAGCCGTGCCTAATTGTGGTGATAGGCCATAAGCTATGGCATCGCTTTGCAAATAATAGAGCTTAGCTTGCTTTTCTTTGGCCAGAGATTGCATTGTGTCGGTATGCTGAATCAGTCTTAAAAAGCCTTCTTCAATCAGCAATATTTGGTCGCCAGCTTGAAGGCTGTTTTGCCATGTAGCTTCTAGCGTGGCAGGGTAGTCCAGTTGGTTTATTTGGTGAAGTCGCATAATTAAAACCGAAAAACTTGTTGGTATTGTGAAAACATGGTTTGCCATTCGGCTTCATTAAGAAGCTGAATACCTTGCCAAGTTGGCTGGTTGCTAAGCCAAGAATGGTGCTTCTCTATGAAGATGTTTTCAATATCATAAAATTCTAGCCCATCTAACAGCTTATGAAGGTTTTTACCTTGCTCTGCGGTTGGATTTTGATTATCAGTTAAAATCGCTAGAGCAGCACCAGATAGGCATAGATCAACGGGCTGTTCAAAGGTCGCAAGAACTAAGGCAAAGTCCAAGCCTTCTTTACAAGCTAGGCTTGAGTAAGGGCTAGAGTTTAGGTGAATAAGAGTGTGTTTCATGGGATTACCTAAACTGAATGATTTTGTTTGTAGTATTCATTAAATCAACGAGAGTCCCCAAACCTTCCAGCTGAAAGTATTCAGCAAGAGTGTGTTGTTCTAACTCATAGCGACGACTTTCACTTTCGTTAATGATGCCGCGTCTTACTGCAGCGGCAATGCATAAATACAATGGGATTTTGTGTTGTTCTGCTATGTCTTGCCAAGCTTTGGTGAGATTGACTTCATCCCGTGGTGGTTGTGCTGTCTGGTTGCCAATAAGCACGGCGTCTTCATAAAAAAATACACCTTTTATACTGTCAGGATATTTATTTAAAGCTGCACGGATAAAGCGAAGCGCTGTGTGGCAAGCCTTGCTTTGATATGGGGAACCAGTGATGAGCAGAGTGTATTGCATCAAAAATGACCTTGGTGTGTGATACGATAAATTTTACACATAAAAAAGGCCGCAGTCAGCGGCCTTTTCATATTGGTGACTCGTACCATTAGTCGCGAGACATACCAAGAAGAGACAATACACTGATGAACATGTTGTATAGAGAAACATACAAGTTCACTGTAGCCATGATGTAATTGGTTTCACCACCACGAACGATTTCACTGGTTTGTAGCAAAATAACTGCAGCAGAGAACAGAGCAAAACCTGCAGAGATAAAGATTTGTAGAGCAGGCATTTTAACAAAGATGCCAGCAATTACAGCAAACAGTAGAACAAAGAAGCCAACAGTGATGAATCCGTTAAGGAAGCTGAAGTCTTTCTTTGAAACCAATGCATAAGCAGACAAGCCTAGGAACGATAGACCTGTGATGCCTAAAGCGCTCATGATCAAACTCGCGCCGTTTGCCATGTTCATGTAAGCGCTAAGGATTGGACCAAGGGTAAGACCCATGAAACCAGTCAAAGCAAATACACAAAGAATACCAGCAGAGCTGTTTTTAAATTTGTGTGTTAGGAAAAGTAAACCATAAAAGCCTACTAGAGTAATAATTAGGCCAGGATGGGGTAAGTTGAAAGCCATGCTCAAGCCCGCAGTGAAGGCGCTGAACAATAGGGTAAGCGACAACAGTCCGTAAGTATTGCGGAGCGTTTTATTTGCCGCTTGTGACGTATGTGTCGAAAGGGCTTCTGTGTAACGCATGAGTTAACTCCTTTAGGGTTTAAGACTATCAATAGACTTAATATGCGTGCGAAAGTTCCAAAGTTCAAGTGAGATTGTTTATCTAGCAGGGAAATAAAGAAAAACACCGCCAAATAGCGGTGTTTCTTGGTAAACCATAAAGGAAATGACGATTAGTGAGTGGTTATAGTTTTGTGGTTGGTACAAGATTGTTTGGTTTTATGTTTATCTATTTGCTTGGCTAATTTGTCGACCATATCATCTATCGCGTGAAACAACCTGTCTTCAGAGGAGGCAGAGGCAAATATTTCTTTGCCTGGAATGTGTACTCTTGCTTCCGCTTTTTGGCTTTTACTGTCTTTCAATAAGGTGACATTTACAGACGTAATTTGATCGGTCAGTTTGGCTACTTTGCTAAGTTTCTCGTTGATATGATCTTTGATTGCTGGGGTTACATCGATATGGTGACCAGAAATTTTGGTAGTGTGCATACTACTTTCCTCCTGAGTGATGTTTGTGAAACCGGCAACGCCAAATGCTTTCTCTATAATGCTGTCTTTTATGAATCTGTTCTTAACCTGCTGTTCTGTTTAGCGAGAGTCAAAAAGCATTGCTCTAACTTGATCATAGGAGTGTTTCTGGGCGCTGTCAAAATTGCTTACCGTTGTTTTGTTAGTGAATATAATCCCCCTATTGCTAAAGTCTAATAGCCAAGGAAAATGGCAAGCTGCATTCTGTATTGATAGCAAGGTTACTTTAAGGTTCTCGTGCTAATGGGGGAGGCTTTTGATAGACTGTGAGGCTAACTATTGTGTTAGGTATGCAAAGCGCGAAGCGAGATTTATGTTGGATAACGACTATTCATTACCGATATCATTTTCAATGGCAGCCCAGATCGGGTTAGAAGAAACCGTATTATTGACCTTTTTGAAGCAGCAGGCTTATCTTATTGGCTCCAATGCTTTACGAGTTGAAATGAGTCGACTTAGTGCTCAGTTACCTTTTTGGACTGTGCCTATGTTGATGCGATTGTTGGGGAACTTACAAATTAGCCAACTGTTGAGCTTTCAGCGCCAAGAAGAAATACTTGAGATTCATTTAGCGTCATCTCAAAAAGCGGCACAAACTATTAAGCCAATAGCTGAAACGTCTGCTAAAGACGATTCCTTGATGAGCAAAATGGATCGGTTGCACAAAGCGTCTCGGGAGAAAACTGAAGAGTTCACGCCGCAGCCTAAAAGCTATTCTGCGAAGCAGCCCGTTCGACAATACCAAGCGCCATCTCCGCCGGTGGTGAATGACCGTCGAGGCATCACAGATTTTGACTTGTATTTGGAGCAAAAAGAGCGTGCTCGACAACCAGATCAATGGCAACCTGAAGAAGCGACATTAGAGCAAATTGGCCAAGCTGGCATTGCCCGTGATTTTGCCTTGTCTTTGCAAACTGAGTTTTTGCTGAGAATTAAAGAGCAGCGGAAAAACGTCAGGACTTGGAACAGCGAATTTTTTAAATACGTAAAACGTCAGTGGCAATACAAACAATCAGATAGGTCTTCATATGAAGGAACCTCAGGCAGTACAAAATTTACTAAAACCTCTAGAGAGCAGGTTAGTGACGCCCTCAACAACATCCACGACACAGACTGGTGAGTATGGCTTTGGTAATCCAGGGAGTAATTCAGGGTACAATAACTCAGGATATGGAAATGCGGGTAATACTAGTCGTGAATCGGGCCCGACAGAGGCTGAACAGCAAACACGTATTTTGGTTAATATGTTGTTCGCGCGCTTTAAAGCTATTTATACCCATAAATTTGCCTCAGCTTACAGTACGGCCGATGAAGTTAAGCTAGCCAAGCGTGAGTGGGCGATTGCACTGAAAGGTTTCCAAGAGCCATTGTTGGCATATGCAGTAGAGCGTACGAAAGAAGAACATACGTGGCCGCCAACTATTGCAGACTTTTTGAAACTGATTAATACCGCTTATAAAGCTTATGGTTTGCCTGATCCACGCTCCGCGTATCTAGAAGCTTGTGCTTGTCGAACGGATCCTTTGCAATATAAATGGAGTCATAGTGCGGTATTCTTTGCTGGATCTCAGGCAGGTTGGTACAAATTAAAGTCTGAAGAAGAGCGAGTGACTTGGCCTTTATTTGAGCAGAGTTATTTGAAAATCGTCGATCGAGTGATTGCTGGCGAACGCTTGGTGATTCCAAAAGTGATTATGATCGAAGATAAGCAAACACTAAGCGTGAAAGATTTATCTAGTAAGATTGCTAATGACCTATCGGTTGATGAAGAACAGATTGCGCCTTTACTTTATTACACCCAAAAAACATACGGGTCTGGCGTGCGAGCTCGTTATCGCGAAATTAGTCAAAAAAAGCTCTTAGAAATGGGATATAAAGAAAAGCTACCTGAATAACGGTGCGTTTTTTCTATTTGTTATATAACATATTTTTTATTAGCAGGATGCTATAGGCGATTTCGTGCTAGGTAAGGCCGAAATCGACACGAGGCGTAGGAAAATTTTGGTGAGGTTGTTATGTTAAAAGTGTTGATTGTTGACGACCATGACGTGGTTAGCCAAGGTATTAGTCGTGTATTACAGGATGTAAAAGGTGTTGAGGTAGTAGGTGTAGTGCATAGCGGTGAAGAGGCCATTATTCAGTCCAAGATATTATTACCTGATATTATTTTGATGGACGTGCATATGCCGGGAATTGGCGGTTTAGGTGCAACGAAAGAAATAAAGCGCATTTTACCGAAAACCAAGATCATTGCTTTGTCTGCATTGGATGACAATTTATACCCAGTGAAGTTATTAGAAGCGGGAGCATCTGGTTATCTTACTAAAGGCACCAATACGTCTGAGCTATTAGAAGCTATTCAAATGGTGTCTAAAGGCGAGCATTATATTTCTAAAAGCATTGCGCAGAAAATGGCGCTGTCTAAGTTTTCCATAGATGGGCAAGGTTCGCCATTGGGGCAATTATCAGACAGAGAATTGCAAGTGGCTCAAATGATCGTGGATTGCAAAAAATCCAACGAAATTGCAGAGCACCTATGTGTGAGTCCTAAAACCGTGAGCACTTATCGTACTCGTATTTTTACGAAATTGAACATTGAAAGCGATGTCGAGCTGATTCGCTTGGCGGTACGTTACAATGTGCTTGGTATGGGCTAGGCGAAAAACGAGGTTTGTTTGAGCCATTCAGAATTTGATCCGAAGCATTTTGTCAGCAATTTAACCACACGTCCGGGCGTTTATCGCATGTACGACGTGAAAGGTGAGTTGCTTTATGTTGGAAAAGCAAAGAATCTAAAAAATCGTGTCGCGAGCTATTTCCGTGTGACCGGATTAACGACTAAAACCATGGCTTTGGTTAGTCGTATTCACACCATTGAAATTGCTGTTACTAAAAGCGAAACGGAAGCTTTACTTCTTGAGCAGACGCTTATTAAACAACATCGTCCACCGTACAATATTTTGCTACGGGACGATAAATCTTATCCTTATATTTTGTTATCGAATCACCCTCATCCGGCTTTGCTGTTTCGTCGCGGTGATAAAGCTGATAAAGGTACCTTGTTCGGTCCCTTTCCAAGTGGCAGCGCCGTAAAAGAAAGTTTGAATACCATGCAAAAGGTCTTCAAGGTGCGCCAGTGCGAAGACAGTACGTACTCGAATCGATCTCGGCCTTGTTTGCAATATCAAATTAAGCGTTGTTCTGGGCCTTGTGTGAACTTGATTAGTGATGAAGAGTACGAGCTAGATGTTCGTCACGCACGCATGTTTTTACAAGGCAAAGATCAAGAACTCACCGCTGAAATTACCACGCAAATGAGTGCTGCCGCCGCAGATATGGAATTTGAGCGAGCCGCCGAGCTACGTGATCAAATCATTCAGCTCAAGCACATCCAAGAACAGCAGCATGTTTATGGGCAAACGGGCGAAGCAGATGTCATTGCCTCTATAATTCAGCCCGGTGGATTATGTGTTCATGTGATGATGGTGCGTAAAGGCAAAGTCGTTGGAAGCAAAAGCTATTATCCAAAAATGCCGATCGAAATCACAGAAGGCGAATTATTATCATCTTTTATCGCTCAATTTTACTTAGGTGGTATTCAAGAGTTACCTAAGACGCTTATCATTAGTCATGAGCTAGAAGATGGTGATGCGCTGGTGGAAGGTATTTTCGAAACCACCCAGAAAAAAATTGAAGTGCTAAGCAATGTCAGAGGTCAGCGTGCCCGTTGGTTGGAACTTGCCAAACTCAACGCAGAGCAAGGTTTACAGGCTCGATTATCGGACAAGCGTAATCATTTTAGCCGTATAACCGCGTTGCAAAAATTGTTAGGCTTCTCTGAACCGCCAATGCACATGGAATGTTTTGATATTAGTCATTCTAGTGGCGAAGCTACGGTAGCCTCTTGTGTGGTGTTTGGGCCTGATGGGCCGGATAAAAAGCGCTATCGCTCCTTTAACATCGAAGGTGTCGAACCGGGTGATGATTACGGTGCCATGAAGCAAGCACTCACTCGACGCTATAAGCGCGTCAAAAGTGGTGAGCTAGAAGCGCCAGATGTGTTGCTTATTGATGGTGGTAAGGGGCAGTTAACTCAAGCTGAAACGGTATTAAAAGAATTAGGGTTGGTGAATATCTTCTTATTAGGGGTCGCAAAAGGCGATACTCGTAAGCCGGGTCTCGAAACCTTATATATCGGCTCCAAAGAAGATGAAGTTGTGTTACCGCCTGATTCGGCTGCATTACACTTGATTCAACATATTCGCGATGAAGCGCACAGATTTGCGGTCAAGAGCCATCGCCGTAGACGAGACAAGAAGCGTCGGCACTCGGTATTGGAAGATATTCCAGGTATCGGGCCAAATCGACGTAAAGAGTTGCTGACGGCCTTTGGTGGATACCAAGAGCTACTATCAGCGAGCCAGGAAGATATTTCAAAGGTGAAAGGGATTAGTGCCAAAAAAGCGGAAGAAATTTATCTCTACCTTCATAAAAGTTAAGTTTGGCTAAGTGTGGTTTCACTTGGCGTAATAATTAGGAATAAGATGAACATACCAAATATATTAACTTCCGTAAGGATCTTTATGATCCCTATATTGGTGGTTATTTACTACTTGCCGTGGGAAGGGCGCTATTACACCTGCGCGATTATTTTTGCCTTGGCTGCCATTACTGATTGGTTAGATGGTTATTTGGCAAGAAAGCTTAACCAAACGACTCCGTTTGGAGCTTTTTTTGACCCTGTAGCTGACAAGCTTATGGTTTCGATTGCCTTAGTCTTGTTAGTGGCTAGCTACTCTAATCCATTGCTCACGTTAGCTAGCGCCGTCATTGTCGGCCGTGAGATTGTTATTTCGGCATTACGTGAGTGGATGGCCGAAATGGGCAAACGCGCCAGCGTGGCGGTTTCTTATATTGGTAAACTCAAAACCACCATGCAAATGCTGGCAATTTTTATCTTGCTAGGTAGTCGACCAGATACCATGGTTGCCCATGTGGGAGAGATGGTACTCATTGCTGCTGCCTTGCTAACCCTTTGGTCTATGTATATTTACTTAAAAGCGGCTTGGCCTGATCTAAAGTCCAAAGAGTCGAACAAAAACTAATCAGATTTAAAAAAAGTGCCTAAGTTAGTTATTTATTTGGATTTTTCCCTTGACGTGAAAGCTCAAATACATAGAATAGGCACCGTCTTTTGAGACGCGGGAATAGCTCAGTGGTAGAGCACAACCTTGCCAAGGTTGGGGTCGCGAGTTCGAGCCTCGTTTCCCGCTCCAATCAAAAGATGTATCTGATAGAAGGCCGGATGGCAGAGTGGTCATGCAGCGGACTGCAACTCCGTGAACGCCGGTTCGATTCCGACTCCGGCCTCCAAAATCAGATATGCCCGGGTGGTGAAATTGGTAGACACACAAGACTTAAAATCTTGCGCTTTAACGAGCGTACCGGTTCGATTCCGGTCCCGGGCACCATTTATGGTGCCTTTTTTTTTGCCTGCACTTTCTTATCTTGCTCAATCCCTTTAAATATCTACTCTTCAGCATTTTCTTAGTGTTACTTCAAATTGTAAGCTTTTCCGCTTATATGCTATCTTTTCTGAAATTCTGCACCGAAACTGCACCGCACATTGCACCGGAGAATATTCAGTGGCGTCTATTTTTAAAACCGATGATGGATCATGGCGCGCTCAAGTGAGCGTGAAAGGTAAGCGTAAGACGAAGCGTGGCTTCTCTACAAAGCGCGACGCACAAGCATGGGCGTCTGATTTAGAACGCGAAGCAAAAGAAAGCATCTCTTCTGATATTCCAGATCGTCCCTTTAGTGAAGCGCTAGAACGCTACCGTGATACGGTCAGTGTGACCAAGCGTGGTCAAAAATTTGAAATCCGAAGAATAGAACGTTGGTTGGGCAAAAGCGTCGACGAACCAGCAGACCCGCTTTGCTTTATTTCCCTTCAAGACCTTCAATCAAAACACTTTGCCGAATGGCGAGACAGGCGCCTACAAAAAGTAGCCGTTGGCCCTGTGTTACGTGAATGGACCGTGCTTTCTTCTATTTGTAGCCAATGTGCGAAGGAATGGGGCTGGTTGAAAGAAAACCCAATGACAAGGTTGAAGCGTCCCAAAGAGCCAGAAGCGAGAACAAGACGGCTGTTGCCTGGCGAATTTGAGCAACTGATGATCGCCACACAATGCAACATAGACATACCACCAGAATCCAAAAGCGAGCGTATCGGTGCGGCCATCGTCTTTGCCATAGAAACCGCCATGCGTGCTGGTGAAATTTGTGGCATAACTTGGGAAGACGTGAATTTAGAAAGACGCACCGTTCATCTACCCAAAACAAAGAACGGTAATCCTCGTACCGTGCCGTTATCCACCACAGCGGTGAAAGTATTGGAAAAGCTCAAAACCTTAGATGACTGCAGGCTAAAAGCCTTTAATCTAAAATCTGATTCGCTTGATGTGAATTTCAGAAAGATACGCAACAAGTGCCTAATAGACGATCTGCACTTTCACGACCTGAGACGGGAAGCACTGACACGACTAGCCACCAAAGTGGACGTGCTCAACTTAGCCAAGATATCAGGCCATACAGACCTAAGAATCCTACAGCGGGTTTACTACGCGCCGGACATGGGTGATATAGCATTGATGTTGGGTTGATTTAAAAATAGGCGTACCATTAGAGTATATCTGTGAAATGGTGCATTGCGCACATGATGTTAGACCGTCAATCTAACATCAATGAATTAACCGCCTAAGTGGCGGTTTTTTTGTGCCTGGCGTTTGGTTCGACTAGCGCAAAAGGGCAAAACAATTTACTGTAAAGGAAATGAAAACAATATGAAGTAATCGCACACTCAGATTGCAGTGCAACTACGCTAGAAAAGCGCAGCATGTCACATCAGTAGTACAAGGGAAGTTATGGCTAACAACAATACGGGACGTGTCTTCGGCCATATTCCTGGGACCACAGTAGGTCAAATTTTTAAAGACCGTGCCGAACTTGCTGAAGCCGCCCACATCAAACCACTAGGCCAACCGCACAACGGGCCAGATGTAGAAAGCAACATCCTCTGTCTTTGCCCCAATCACCACGTACTCTTTGATAACGGCGGGTTCACCATTGCCGACGACTTAAGTTTGATTGGAATAGAAGGTGAATTGAAGACAGTAAAAAAGCACACAGTTGATCTAGCGTTCATCCAGTACCACCGAGAGCACTATTAGGTTTAAAGATCTTGTTAAATGTAGGTGTTAGTATTTTTTAAAATAGAGTGAGTTGTATGGAAAAATTCTTTTCAGAAGAAAGTAGGATCTTAAAATTAAATAAATTTAATAATTCTATCAAAGGGTTAAATACTGAACTATCTTTTGAGCAAGAACGAAATAAATCTATTTCAATCATTGTTAAATTTATACTTAAACAGCCCGAATTTTGGGATTTAAAATGTGGTTATAATATATCTATGGTTGGAGATCGGTTGTTTGAACATATCCAGATGACCGCTAGTTCATACGAAAAAGAAGAGATAGATTATATTTCTTCTTAACTTTTTAGATTTTTAATTGAGTGTTTTATATCCATTGATGATGAATTTAATGATGAATTGTTGTATGCAAGAGATATATTTCTAAAAAACATTAATCATTTTTCTAGATCTGCTCAAGATATGATTAATTATGCTAATAGAGATATGATTATCTCTATATTTAAAAAAGCATTTAATAGCGAAGAGTTTAAAAATATTAAAGATGTTTCTTCTTTAATAGCTAAAAAAGATGAGCTTGAATTTGAATGGGAGAAAAAAATATCTTCGAAAGAAGAGTTTTGGGAAAAGGAAATATCTGCTAGAGAAAAAAGAGTAAATGAAATAAAAGAATCTCTAGATAAATATAAGACAGCATTTAATTTTGTTGGGTTGTATGATGGTTTTCACGATCTTTTTGAAGATAAAAAGAATGATCTTAAATCTCTTCTGACGTGGCTTCAGTTGTCGGTTTTATTTATTATTTCTCCAATAGTTTTTGAGTTTTATTTCATTGTTAGTCATGCAGATAATATAAGTGTATATAAAGATGCAATACTCTTTAGTCTGATGCCTACATTGTCTTTAGTAGTCATAGCCACTTACTTTTTTAGGGTTCTTCTTAGTAACTATAAAAACGTTAAGTCACAGATAATGCAAATAGAGCTTAGGATGACATTGTGTCGCTTTATTCAGAGTTATGCAGATTACTCCGCTGATTTGAAAGGTAAGAATGAATCAACGCTGAACAAGTTTGAAGAGATTATCTTTTCTAACATTCTATCAACTGATGGTGTTGCTTTATCCGCTTTCGATGGGATGGAAAAGTTTTCCGGGCTGATAAATTCGTCTAAAAAATAAACCATAATTTGGCTTAACTTATCCATTTATTAAAGGACTAGCTATGGACAGAAAAACACCAAACTACGCACTTGCCAGCAATAAGAAAAAAGCCATCTACTCCTTGAAGAGAATTTAGAAAAGTGTGGTGGCATGCGCCAAATTTCATATGGTTGAGGTTCTTGCCTAAAAGTAAAGACAATAGAGCTAAGAGACGGCGGGCATCCGCTTATCATCCTAACGGAACAAGAATGGATTAAGTTTATTATTAAGAGTGGATTTCTAAACGTGTTTGAAAAAAGGTAGAGGTATAGAGAATGAATTTTATTTTTTGGAGAGTTGATGGAAATCATTAATATTAAATTTAATATTGATAATGTTATTGCATTATTCATATCCATTATAGCAATTTTAATTTCAATATTGGGTTATTGTAAAGCGGTGCAGAGTTATAATATTTCAAAAAAACAGCATGATGAAAGATACTCAAGTATATCTGCTAATTTAATTAATTCTTTTAAATGGGTTAAAGATGATTGTACATATATTTCATTTCTAATTAACTTTACAAATTTATCAACAGTGCCTAATTCGCTAAGTATGTTAATGCTTAATTTAGAATGTATTGATGGTTATGGTAATGTTTCTAAAGTATTGTTGTATCCAGAAAATAATTTATCTCCTATTAATCTTTATAATAATTCCAATATTTTCAATGGGTCATTGAATTTATCTGAGAGAAACACAGAAACTGGATGGATTTCATATAAAATTCCAGCTGCTGTGAAGAATAATGTTGATAGATATACAGTTGAATCAAAAGATTCCTTAGGTCGTATTGTTTCTATATCAGCTCATATTGTAAATAGGATTTAAATGAAAAACAAACAAATTGTAAAAGGAAGAGACGTATATAAAGTAGTGGGTGATGGTGCAATTGCCACACAAAATGCGGCTGATGGTAGAATAATTCCACTTGTAATACTTGATGGTAGCTCAAATCAAAGCTTAGATGACTTGATAGCTATGCATGTGGAAACACCACCAGGAGATGTTAAGTCATCTTGGTGTTATAAAAGATTTAGTAAAAAATATATTTATTTGACATTGAGGTTTATAACTCCAATGGATATAACTGTATCAATAGTTTTTTCTGTTTATGATAATATGCTGCTTATTGATGGAATTATTAAGTCTCGTGGTATATATATTCAATCAGGAAAGGCTGGAGATAAAATTTCACATGATGTTAATGCCCCGAAAATACTTGTTGAAATACCATCATCAACAACTTTCCCACCATGGGAGAAAATATTCCGTAAAAATATAAGAAAGCATTTTTTATGGAAAGGTGTTGAAAAAAATATGTTAAATGAAGCTACAGATAATTACATTAAAGAGTCTAGGGTGGTATGGGCTCGCCGAATATAATAATGCATTAATCATTAGCTCTATACTTTGAAGAAAAAGCCAAAGGGTGTAAAATTCATCTCTATGGATGGACTATTATAAAAATAATAGTTCGGAATGATCGAAAAAAAACCGCTTCATGAGCGGTTTTTTTGTGTCTGTTGTAAATCAATTCAATGTGTCATTTTCTGAGCCAGTGCCCAGGACATTACGTCGCTGGCGACCCAACGCCAGTTGGTGCGGTTTTCTGATCCACCGACGTTTCTTGTTTGTAGGAAGTTGCATTTGCACACTACGTCGCCCATGAGATTTCGTCCAATCAATACGTCTCATTTTCCGAGTGAACTGAAACCGAGGTGGAGCCGTCGAATGCGGTGTCTATATTAAAGACGATAGGGCGACAGCAGACTTGGCAGTCTTCGATGTATTCTTGGCTTTCATCCAGCACTTCTATTACGACCTCGATACTTTCGCCGCAATATGGACAGGAGATGTCTTGTTCGATTAATTCGCTCATTTGCACCTCTTATTTCATTTTAAGTGTTTAAAAATTATCTATCCTTCAATCATAGGTGATAATTAGCCTGTTAGCTTGCGGGGGGGATCCCTTTATTTGTATAGCTTTTGTATGAAAATCCACACTTTTATCGATCTGCTTTCACGCTCTTTGTGCAACACTGCTATGATTTGAGCTTCTAAGGTGAGGTGCTGTTATGATTAATTCTATTAAATACTTATCCGTTTTAGCGTTACCTGTGTTGTTGTTTGGTTGTTCTTCAGGGTCTCATGTGGTCACGGGGCAGCAAATGCCTGAACTTGAAGTAGAGCAAGTGACGGTATTTGAAGAGGCGCCAGCCTTTGACTATAAAGTGATTGGTACGGTGCAAGCATCAAGTGATGGTGGTTTTACAGAAGACTCTAGAAAAGAAAAAGCGACTCAAGAACTAAAAGAACAGGCGGCGAAAATAGGTGCCAATGGGGTGATTTTAGATGAAGTCACGCAGTTGTCTTTTAGGCGTTTGGGAACTGGTGTTGGTGTTAGTGCTGGTAGTGGTGGCGGGATAGGAACCTCTATTGGTTCGAGCTTCTCGTTCCCGACAACCGAAGCGAAAGGAACGGCTATTTTTTATGAAGCAGACTCAATGAAATAAGTCTCGTGTATAAAAGCGTTGTTATAAGTTTTTTAAATGCTTGAGATAGCATTTTGTTGTTACTCTCAGTCTATATAAACGGATACACTTGCTCTTAGTGAACAGAGTAAATTGATTGAGAGAAAGTTATGTCAGAGTTTGAAGAGAAGGCAAAAGGTCGTCTTACGACCAGGACGGTTGCTATGCCGGGAGATACTAATCCAGCGGGTGATATTTTTGGTGGTTGGGTGGTATCGCAAATGGACATCGCGGCTGGTATATGTGCGGGTCAGCGTGCTCAATCTCGTGTGGTGACGGTTGCTTTGGATGGCATGAGTTTTATTCGACCAGTAAAAGTCGGTGATATTTTAGGTGTTTATACCCGAGTAGAATCGGTTGGTCGTACTTCGATGAATATTCTTGTGGAAGCTTGGGTGCGCCGTGGCCGAATTGGTAAGCGTGAGAAAGTTACCGAAGGGATGTTTAAGTTTGTGTCCATCGATGAAACTGGTGCTTCTAAGCCAATACCTAAGGAAGAAGATCTACCAGATTATGTCTTGCATGGTTTTGACGATCATTGATCGTCGTTCCGTTTTTCTACTTGTCTGTGCTTATTAAAAATAGATTTTTAGTAGGCATAGGTTTGGTTCGGAATGAATTGTCTTAATTGATTGAGGGTGCTTGATTGGCTGAAGGTGATTGGTAGTCAAAGTTGAGAGCAAAAAAAAAGCGCTTACCGAAGTAAGCGCTTTTTTATTGTTGGTACCAGTAGGCGGACTCGAACCGCCACACCCGAAGGCAACGGATTTTGAATCCGTCGTGTCTACCAATTCCACCACACTGGCCTTGAAAAAGGTGAAACGCATTCTATATTTTTTTGTATAGGTGTCAATCGTTTAACGAAAAAAAATGCATTTAATTTAATTAATCGACTGCATGACCTCTTCAGACCACAACATAGCGTCTAAAAATGCTCTATTTAGAGCCGTTCTTTCCGCAGGGCTCAAGGAGTGAATATTATCCCAGTTCTGCTCTTCACAGCTTAATGTTTGCGTTAGGTAAGATCCAAGCTCTCCAGTCTGGTTCATAATAGCGTCTAAGGCATTTTTATCTAGAGCAATTTGCTCTAATGCGACTGTTTTTTCGACATTGAAAACTGCATCTATGCCAGACATCAGTCCAACCATAAATGCAGAGTCGGCGAGAGATGACTTTTTGCTCTCTGCAAGTAGTTGGCAGCAGCGTGCGCGAGTCAATAGCACTTTAAGTAATGCTTTAGGTTGGTTTGTTGATGAAGTGAGGGTGATTAATAACGCCCATTTCTTTAATTGTACTAATCCCAAAAAGATGACAGCTTCTTTAATAGAGACAACCGTTTTATAAACTCCGCATATTGGGCTATTTAGTATTCGTAGTAATTGATAAGAAAGTTTAGGGTTTTTGGTAACTAAATCTGCTATGGCATCAATACTAATGTCCTTGTTCTGCAAGGCATTAACAAGCTCAATGGCGCCATGTATTGCAGAGTCGATTCTTTTGCCCTTAATGAGTTCGGGGCGCTGCAAAAAATAGCCTTGAAATAAATCGAAGCCGAGCTCTTTGCATAGCTCAAACATGGCTAAGTCTTCGACTTTTTCAGCGAGTAAGATCAAGCCTCTAGACTTAAGTTCTGCTATTTGTGCTATGTGCTGTTCTGGTGGTGTGGCAAGTACATCGATTTTGACAATCGAAACCCAAGGCAATAGAGCTTGATAATCGGTATCAAACTGATAGTCGTCCAATGCGAATCGGTAACCAGCAGAGCGCCACTTTTTTAGTGCTTCAAAAAATTCCGGCGACAGCTTTTGCTTTTCGAGAATTTCGATATAGACAGTGTCTGGATCAATGGGGAAAAAGGCATCCGACAACATAAGGTCGGTTGTCATATTAATAAAAAAAGGTTTTCTTAATTGAGATTCTAATTTAGTAATCCCAATACATAAGTTCACTAACACTTGGCCTGTAGCAGTTTCGCCATCAGAAATATTAGCATTTAGGGCATCCTTGCCACGGAATAGCAGCTCATACCCAAAAATTTCTTTTGTTCTTTTGAGTATGGGTTGTTGAGCCATCATTAGATCATCTAATGCCGTTGGAAATTCGATCATTGAGCTTCTCTTATTTAATAAGGCTTTTTTAGTATTGATGAAATAAAGACCTATCAGAACATAAGTACGCTCATCATAACAATGTTCTGCGTGTTAGGTTTTGTTGTTTTGGCTACTAAAAAACCTACTCCTTGTTTGCAAAAAGGTTGACACGGTTGGGAAGCGCCCATAAAATTCTCGCCTGTTTTCGGGGCCTTAGCTCAGCTGGGAGAGCGGTTCGCTGGCAGCGAACAGGTCAGCGGTTCGATCCCGCTAGGCTCCACCAATTATTCTTACATAAAGCGTGATTGGAAACACTATTCTCAGGACATTCTGTCCACATACGCTAAGCGTTTTGTGGGGCTATAGCTCAGCTGGGAGAGCGCTTGCATGGCATGCAAGAGGTCAGCGGTTCGATCCCGCTTAGCTCCACCACTAAATTACCCATTCCCGATTTATTTAAAGCATTCAGTCCTTCTTTTTTGGTTCTACCAAGGTTACGCTTATTCATTGTTTGGCATTGTTGTCTAAATCGCTGCTTAAATGACAGAGCGAGTGAGTTTTTGTCCTCTGTTACTGTTTTTGACTCTTATTCTGAAGCCTAGGATTCGTGCATGTTTCAACTTTACACAAGTAACCGTCTAGAAGATTTGGCTGTGTTGCTTGCGAAGATTTTGGCTGTTTCACCGCCAGAAAATCCGTTTGATGATGAATTTATCTTGGTGCAGAACCCCGGTATGGCGCAGTGGTTGAAGATGTTTCTGGCCGAGTCTCATTCTATTGCTGCGGGTTTGGTGTTTCCTTTGCCTTCTACCTTTGTTTGGCAAACTTTTGCGCAAAGTCTAGACGATATTCCTGCGCAAAGTGAATTTAACAAGCCTTTCTTAGTATGGCGCTTAATGCGTTTGCTGGACTCTCGTCTTGGCGAACCAGAATTTCAGGCGTTGAGTTGGTATCTTGAAGAAGACGATACCCAGATCCGCCGCTTTCAGTTATGTAGTAGCATTGCCGATATTTATGACCAATATCTGGTGTATCGCCCTGATTGGATTAAGTCTTGGGAAGGTGGCGAAGCACAAGACCCCAAGTTGACAGCCATCTTTGAGCAACAACCTTGGCAAGCCATTTTTTGGCGAGACTTGGTCGCTGATGTCAGCCAGCGGGGCACGTCGCTTTATCATCGTGGCAATCTTATTGAAGCCTTGCATGACAAAACTCAATCCTCTGCGCGACCAGTTGGTGTTCCTGAGCGAATTTTCATTTTTGGCGTGTCTTCGCTACCACCCAATACTCTTGAGTCTCTTCGAGTTCTGGCCGCGTCTGGCTGGATTGATGTGCACTTGTTTTTGCAGAACCCTTGCCGTTTTTACTGGGGCGATGTGGTTGATAAACATTACTTAGGTCGAGAAATAAAACGCCAAACCCTTAAACCAGGACTGAGTACCGATACCTTGCATTTGGACGCAAACCCATTGTTGGCAAGCTGGGGGCGACTAGGTCGTGATTATATTGCCCAGTTACAAGAAATGGCCGATAACGAGCTGGAAGTATTCGAAGATTATCGTACTGAGCAATCGACAGGGCTACTACAATGGATTCAGCAAGATGTGCTGACCCTAGAAAACCATGGCTCGCAACAAGAGCGAGACGCCAAGATTCGCGATGCGAGCTATCGACATCCTATCGCTGCGGACGATCAAAGTATTCGTGTGCATTTGTGCCACAGCCCATTGCGCGAAGTGGAAGTGCTGCACGATCAGCTTTTGCAAATGTTCGAGAGCGATCCGAGCCTGACGCCAAAAGACATTATCGTCATGTTGCCCGACGTGAATACTTACAGTCCGTTTGTTAAGGCGGTCTTCGGTTCTGTTAAAGGTAGCGCACAGGGCAGAAAACACATTCCATTTGCTTTGATTGACCAATCTGGCGGCATGGAAAACCCAATTGTTGATGCCTATTTGTATTTGCTCGGTTTGGGGGAAAGCCGTTTTACCTTATCTGAATTGATCAGTGTATTGGAAGTTCCTGCTGTGTTGGCGCGTTTTGAGCTAACCGCTGACGAGTTAGAGCGTATTCGACAGTGGTCGACAGAAGTCGGCATTCGCTGGGGATTGGATGGCAAAACCGCTCAACAGCATGATTTACCGATGCAAGAATCTCATACTTGGCTGAATGGCGTGCGCCGCATGTTATTGGGTTATGCCATGGGACATGACCATATTTGGGAAGGCACGTTAAGTTATGGTGATGTGGAAGGTTTGGAAGCGTCTGTGGCCGGTAAACTCGCCGAGTTTTTAGTTGCCATTAACGATGCTCAAGCGAAATTGATGGAATCTCTCGCCCCGAAAGAATGGATTTCGACCTTGTATTATTTGGCGGAACGATTCTTTTTGGTTGACGAAGACGATGCGTTTCCTGCCTTGTTGAGTAAGCAGCTAGACGCGTTAACGCTGCAATGGCAGCAAGCGCATTTTGATGCACCATTGGATCAGCAAGTGTTACGTCAGCTGCTGTCGCCGTTATTGCAAGAATCCCAAGGCGGTCAACGATTCCTAGCGGGACGAGTGAATTTTTGTACCTTGATGCCAATGCGCTCGGTGCCGTTTAAAGTGATTTGTGTGTTGGGTTTAAACGAGGGTGATTATCCACGTAGCGTGGCGCCGATGGGATTTGACCTGATGGTCGGACAATATCGCAGCGGCGACCGAAGTCGACGGGAAGACGATAAATATTTGTTTCTTGAAGCCTTAATGTCAGCCCGAGATTGTTTCTATATCAGTTATGTTGGTCGCAGCATTCAAGACAACAGCGAAAAGAATCCGTCGATCTTAGTAAGCGAGTTATTGGAATACATCGGCCAGAGTTGCGTGTTTGAAGGTGATCAAGCATTAACGCCAGATGACGCACAGAAAGCCTTGTTAGAAAAATTGATTCTCGAACATCCTTTACAGCCTTTCAACGCGGCTTATTACTTTCAGCCACAAGGCTCGTCGCACGAATCTACTGATCAATTTGATAAGCGCTTGTACAGCTACGACGAGCAGTGGTTGCCCGCTTTGCTTAGCGTTCCAGTAGACGATGAGGCTCAGGCGTTTTCTCCGTTGGAGGGCTTGGAACAACCAAGGATAGATTTAGCACTGGATGAATTGTCACGATTCATCGGGCATCCGACTCGTTACTTTACCCAGCGTCGATTGAAAGCCTATTTAAGCCTGCAAGAAGAGGAAGAAAAAGAAGATGAGCCGTTTGCTTTAGATGGCTTGGCGGGCTACCAATTACGCGAAGGCTTGCTGCAAGCCATGCTAAAAGGCGATGAAGATCAGTTCGTTGAGCGTTTGTCTCTAATGGGGGCTTTGCCTTACGGCGCGTTAGGACGTTTGTCTTTGCAGCAGAGCCGTGGTCAATGCCGTCAGTTATTGTCTGTGTTGCAAGGTTACGCTTTGGAAGAGTGCGAGCCTATTGAGGTGAATTTGGCAATGGGGAGCATTGTGCTGCAAGCCTGGTTGGATTTGCCAACCGCGATGACGCGCTTATCTTATCGCATTGGTGATTTATCGGCACATCAAAAAATGCAGATGTGGATCGAGCACTTAGCCTTGTGCGCGCAAGGTACACCCAAAGAGCATCACCTAATTAATTTGACTAAAACCGGCAAGTTGCTACAGCACAGTTTTATTATCATTCCACCGAACGATGCCCAAGATTATCTGAATACTATGCTGGCGTTGTTGCAACAAGGCTTGTGTCAGCCTATTGCTTTACCGGCTAAAAGCGCAGATGCATGGTGTAAAAGCTATTGTTCCAGCAAGACCCTTGAGGATGCCGATATCGCTTGGGAGCAGGCGTTGAAACTTTATCAAGACAACAGTTCTGCGTTTACTCGCAGTGAAGTCGATGATGCCTATTGGCAGCGTTATTTTCCGGATTTAAATCGTCAAAAGGCTCAGTTTGTCTCTTTATGTGAGCAAATTTGGTTGCCCATGCATCGTCACTTGGAGGTCATAGAATGAGTTTCTCTTCTGAGTCCGCTCAAACTGAAGGTTTGAATATGATTCCTGAGCCGCTGAATGCCTTAACCTTCCCGCTGTTTAGCAAACGCTTGATAGAAGCCAGCGCAGGGACGGGTAAAACTTATACTATTGCCAACTTGTATTTGCGTTTGCTGGTTCCAACCGGACAGGCTGGAGATTTAGACAAGCCTCTGACAGTTGATCAAATCTTGGTGGTGACCTTTACCGAAGCCGCCACAGCCGAGCTAAAAGCGCGGATTCGTGGACGCATACGTGCTGCACGAAAAGCCTTGTTGCAAGGCGAAAGTAGTGATGTATTTCTGGCTGATTGGCTAGTGCAAATGTCAGATGAGCAACGCGCTGGCGCTATTGAAAAGCTGCTGTATGCCGAAAAGCAAATGGACGAAGCGGCGGTATTTACCATTCATGGTTTTTGTCAGCGAATGTTGAGCCAGAATGCTTTTGAAAGCCGTATGTTGTTCCAACAAACCATTGAGACAGACGAACTGGCTCCGCTGTCTATGGCGGTGAAAGACGTTTGGCGCAGTGTGTTTTATCCAATGGACGACACCAAGGCCGCTTTAATTCAGCCGATTTGGTCGAATCCAGATGCCTTGTTGAAAGACTTATACTTACTGAACAATCAGCCTGACGCCAAAATCGCTGTGCCAGATTATGATTGGGAAAGTGCGCTAAGTCAGGCGCAAGAAACCATGATGGCGGTGCGCGCCATGTGGCTGGCTCAGTCGCAAGACATCATTGATGCCCTTGAACGCAGTGGCATTAAACGCACCTTTTGGCGTAAAGATCCGTCGAAAGACATTCAAGCCATGACTCAATGGGCGAACTCGACGCGTTTTGAACTAGACAAAAGCCTAGAAAAATTTGATACCAATGAACACGCCAGCCGATTGAGCAAAGGCGGCGACCTGCCGGCTCACGAGTTTTTTGCTTTGGTGCAGGCGTTGCGTGAAAGCTTTCCCGATGCGGGGCGATTAAAAGCCGTATTGTTAACTCAGCTTTGGCAGCAAACACAAGAACGTATGAAACGCTGGAAGCGCAGCACGCAATCGTTGACCTTTACGGATTTGCTGACTTCGCTGGATGTGGCACTCGCCCAAGACGAAGCGGGCAAGTTGGCGGAGCGTATTCGTCATCTTTATCCCATTGCCTTGATCGATGAGTTTCAAGATACGGATGCGGTGCAGTATCGAATCTTCTCGACTATTTATGCGCCAGCGCAAGTGGACCAAAACGCCTTAGGCTTGATCATGATCGGCGATCCAAAACAGGCGATTTATGCCTTTCGTGGAGCGGATATTTACACCTATTTGGCCGCCAAAAAACGGGTTGATAGCGTTTATTCATTGGCGACTAACTATCGTTCTTCTGCTGCTATGATTCGGTCGGTTAATGGGCTTTTTACCACGCAAGCGGAACCCTTTCGCGTCACCGGAATTCCTTTTGTTGAAGTACAAGACCGTGGCATCGCTAGTGGTTTTTCTCGACAAGGTCAAACGCAAGCCGCATTGCAGTTTTTGTATCAAAGCAGTGACGAGCCAGTTTCCGCCAAAGAGTATCGTCAAACCATGGCTGAGTCCTGCGCGGCGCATCTTCATGAGTTGTTGCTAGAAGGGCAGCAAGGCGAGGCCATAATTGATGGCAAAGGCGTGCGACCAAAAGATGTTGCCTTATTGGTGACTAACTTTAGCCAAGCCAATGCCTTGAAAGATGCATTGCGTCAGCGCGGTATCGCCAGTGTGTATCTGAGTGACAAAGGTTCGGTGTTTGAAACGGTTGAGGCACGAGAGCTATTGATCGTGCTGACGGCGATTTTATCCAATGGACAAGAAAGTAAACTGCGCTCGGCATTGGCAACCAGTTTGGTTGATTGGTCATTGGAAGACTTGGATACGTTAAATCACGACGATGTGGTGTATGAGAAATGGGGGCAAGCATTCCGAGATTATTTGGAACTCTGGGACAAGCAAGGCTTGTTGCCCATGTTGCGTGAGTTTATGCAGGATGTGTCTTTGGCCGCGAACATTCTCAGCCATACGGGCGGCGAACGACGTTTAACTGACTTTTTGCATTTGACCGAAAAGCTCCAGCAGAAGTCTCTTGAGTTGGACTCTAAAGAAGGTGTTTTACGTTATCTCAGATTGGCGATTCAAAATCCAAACGGTAACAGCGACGAGCAAAAGATTCGACTTGAAACCGACGCGGAACTGGTTCGAATCGTCACCATTCACAAAAGTAAGGGCTTGGAATATCCAATAGTCTATTTGCCTTTCGCGCTTACGCCGTATCGCGATCAGGACAGTTCCGCTTTGTATCACGATGCTCAGCAGCAATTGTGGATCGCTATTGATCCTGATGAAGCGCAAACCGAGTTGCACAAAGAGGAACTGTACGCGGCGGAAATTCGTTTGGCTTATGTGGCGTTAACTCGCTCTAAAGAGGCCTGTTTTATTGGCTCAATGGAAGTAGGTAAAAGCTCGAATAAGACGCGTGGTGCCGTGTCCTATGTCCATTTGAGTGGGGTTGGTGCTCTGATTGGTGAAGGCGAGTCGCTTGAGGCTGGTGATTTGTACCCAAGTCTTGAGCGTCTTTGTGAGCGTTATCAAGATGGTCAAATGCAGTTATTGGATTTGCCTGATGAACCGCAGCGTTTACCACGATTCAAAATGGCGGCTTTTAATAAGGTTCAGGACGAATTAATCGAACCTCATGCAAGGGAGTTTACCGGACGTGTGGAACGAGATTGGTGGGTCGGCAGTTATTCCTCGCTGGTGGTGGAAGATAAAGAGCGTCATGATGAAAGTGTACCCGGTTTGGATGAAATGACGCGTTTTGTCGATCCTTTGCTGGACAATATGGAAGTGCCTGAGTCGCCATTGGAGCTATCGCAAAAGGAACCGGAAAAGAATCGTTTCACCTTTCCTAAAGGCGCAAAGCCGGGGACTTTCTTGCATGACACGCTGGAAGGCAAAGCATTGCATGATGTGTCTGCTAATCCGAGCTTTAAAGATTTATTAAAAACCAGTCACCATAAGCTGATGGCTAATTTCTACGAACGCCAGGGTTTTGATGAATGGCAAGATGTATTGAGCGAATGGTTGCCTGATATCGTTAACACCGAGTTAATGGCGGGAATGAGTCTGGGGAGTTTGGTGCCATCGGCTTGTCGTAAAGAAATGGAGTTTTTTATTCCTGTGACGGGTATGAACGCCTTGCAACTGGACCGTATTTCTCGTGAGCATGATGATGTATCTAAAGTCGCGCCGATGATTCAGGATCGCCCGTTAAAAGGCATGTTAAAAGGTTTTATCGATTTGTTGTTTGAGTACCAAGGTCGCTATTACGTGTTGGATTATAAGTCGAACTACCTGGGTGACGACTTTGCCGATTATGAGCCAGAGAAGCTGGTTCATGCTATTGCTGAGCACAGATACGATTTGCAATATCAGCTTTATACCTTGGCTTTGCATCGCTTATTGAAGCAGCGTTTGCCAAATTATGATTACAACAAACATGTTGGCGGCGTGGTGTATTTATTCCTCCGTGGTATGCAGCCAGAACAGCAAACGGGTATTTTCCAAAGTCGTTTAACACTTGAGCATGTAAATGCACTGGATGCCTTGTTTAGCGGCGACAGCTTAGATAAAGCGCAGAATGACTCATCAAATGAAGGAGCCGTGCAATATGGACTTTTCTAACCAACTAGGTTTGCTCGACTTTCTTAATGAAAAAACGCTTGAAGAAAACTTTCCTACTGCAACGTCATTCAGTTTGTCAGATTGGCAAGCCAGAGGGGTTCTACGTGCCATTGATTGCCAATGGATTGAGCAATTGGCGCATCATGCCAAAGAGGATCATTTAGCCGTTCACATAGCGGGCGCTTTATGCAGTGCTTATCTTGGTGGCGGTCATATTTGTATTGATCTTGAGAGCATTTGGAATAGACCGCCTGAAGGCATTGAATTAGAAGAATTACGAGCGGTTCTTGCAAGCTGTAAGGTAAAGAATGCGGCTGATTGGTGCGCTGTTTTGCAAGGCAGCCGATTGGTTTCGTCAGCGGGCAAGGTGAATGAGAGTCCAATGGTACTCGCTGGTACGCGTTTGTATTTGTATCGTTATTTCCAATATGAACAACAGGTGCTGAATTATCTCAAAGGTCAGTTTTCTGTTGCGCCTTTTGCTGTGGATGCTGGATTATTGATGCAACTTTTCCCTACTCAGTCTGAAGAGGTAGATTGGCAAAAAGTCGCTGTAGCCAATGCCGCTAGTTTGCCTTTTTCTGTGATCAGCGGTGGCCCAGGAACTGGAAAGACAACAACTGTCACTCGTCTATTGGCGTTACTGGTGGCTCAGTCACTTGCTGAAGGTAAGTTGTTGCGTATTGAGCTGGCGGCTCCTACTGGGAAAGCAGCTGCTCGTTTAACTGAATCTATTTCAAAAGCCAAAGCAGATTTGCCATTAAGTGACGACGTTAAGTTCGCCATTCCGGAACAAGCCAGCACCTTACATCGCTTATTAGGCAGCGAATTTGGACGTAGCCGTTTTAAGCACAATAAAGACAATCCTTTGCATCTGGATGTGTTGCTGGTGGATGAAGTGTCCATGGTGGATTTACCGATGATGGCGAAATTGATTGATGCGATGCCGCCGAATGGCCGACTAATTTTACTGGGCGATAAAGATCAGTTGGCATCCGTAGAAGCGGGCAGTGTGCTGGGAGATTTATCCTACGGAATTGAAGAGGTGTATTTTCAGCCGGGGTGGGCAGAGCGTCTGAGTCAGCTGACGGGAGAACACTTGGCCCCATTTGAGAATCTATCCGCTCCAGCTATTAGCCGAGCGCTTACTTTGCTACGCACCAGTTATCGCTTTGACGCTAATAGTGGCATCGGACACTTGGCAAAAGCTATGAATGCAGGTAACAGCCAAGCAGTATTGCGTTGCTTGCAGTCTAATTACGCAGATGTTGAATGGCGAACGCCAGAAGAAGGGCAAACCAAGGCCGATATTGCGACATTAGCTAAAGGTTATGACGAGTACTGGGAAGCGGTGCGTCAGAATCTAGACATTGCCAAGCTGTACAGTGTGTTCTCACGTTATCAGATATTGACTGCTGTTCGCCAAGGTGAGTTTGGTGTCGAGAAGGTGAATGCTCAGCTGGAACACTATTTTTATCAACGTGGGCGAGTAAAAGATCCCCATGTTTGGTATCCGGGAAAAGCCGTGATGTTAACTCGAAACGATGCAGCACTAGGCTTGTTTAACGGAGATATAGGTCTTTGTATGCCTGACGAGTTTCAGCGTCTTCGTGTGTGGTTTATGCAGCCTGATGGTTCTTTTACTGGTTTGCTGCCGAGTCGTTTAAGTGAATTCGAAGTGGTCTTTGCGATGACGGTACATAAATCCCAAGGTTCTGAATTTGATCAGGTTGCCTTGTTATTGCCTATGACACCTTCGCCAGTTTTAACCAAGGAGTTGCTTTATACTGGCATTACCCGGGCGAAGAAGATGTTTATCTTGTGGGGATCGAGCGGTTTGATTCGTTCAGCTACCAGTTCACGTATTCAACGTGATTCTGGCCTAATTAGTGAGCTGTGGCATTGATATTCAATGAATCGGCTCCATTATTCATTAACGGTTAGAAAGGCTTGTAAAACATAGGGCTAAATAATCGTAATGGGTGATTCTTGCTGTCGTTTTTTTATGGTAGGGTAAGCGGCATTTACATTTTCAAGCAATGACAATTTAACTCTGTGTAAAGTAAGGAAAGAGTACCACAATGGCAAAAGAAATTGTTTTAACTGGTGTTACCACCACAGGCACTCCGCATTTAGGAAACTATGTGGGAGCTATTCGTCCAGCGATCGAAGCAAGCCGTCAAGATAATACGGAATCTTTCTTCTTTCTTGCGGACTATCATGCGTTGATCAAGTGTCAGGATCCTGAGCGCGTGAAACAGTCTCGTTTGGAAATCGCGGCGACCTGGCTAGCGTGTGGCCTAGATACCGACAAAGCAACTTTTTATCGTCAGTCTGATATTCCTGAAATCGCTGAATTGAATTGGCTATTAACTTGCGTTACTGCAAAAGGTTTGATGAACCGTGCGCATGCCTATAAAGCAGCGGTGGATGAAAACCTTGCCAATGGTCAAGATCCTGACTTTGGTACTACCATGGGCTTGTTTTGCTACCCAGTATTAATGGCGGCTGATATTTTGACCTTCAACGCACATAAAGTGCCAGTAGGTCGTGACCAAATCCAGCATATTGAAATGGCTCGAGATATTGCGGGGCGTTTTAATCATTTGTTTGGTGAACATTTTGTTTTGCCTGAAGCGGTAGTAGGCGAAGAAGGTTCTATCTTGAAAGGTCTAGATGGCCGCAAGATGAGTAAGAGCTACAACAATACGATTCCTTTATTTGATACTGAAAAGCAACTGCAAAAAGGTATTAATAAAATCAAAACAAACTTGTTAGAACCTGGTGAAGCGAAAGACCCTGAAGATTCTACTGTGTTTGATATCTATAAAGCGTTTGCAACGTCTGAGCAAACAGCGCAAATGCGTCAGAATTTTGCGGATGGTATTGCATGGGGTGAAGCTAAGAAGGAACTTTTTGCATTGATCAATGGTCAACTATCTGAGCCGCGTGAAAAATACAAAGAGTTGATGGCTAACCCTGCTCATGTAGAAGAGATTTTGCAAGCAGGAGCAGAGAAAGCCCGCGCTCGTGCACGTGGAAGGATTTCAGATTTACGCAATGCTGTAGGTCTGGTTAACTTTAAATAAAGGAGAGTTTTGTGAAAACAACAGTATTTGCCATGTTTATGGCATTTGTTTTGGCAATCGGTGCAGGTGGATACAGTGCGGATGTCCAAGCTAAAAAGTTTGGTGGCGGTAAAAGCTTTGGTAAAAGCTATTCTGTTTCTAAACCTAAAAGCACTGCAGCTAACACAAGTAGTACGACGAACGCAGCAGCGGGCGCTAAAAAACCTGGATTTTTGGGTGGCTTAGGCGGCGGTCTGTTAGGTGGTTTGTTGGCTGGTGGTCTTTTTGCAGCCTTGCTAGGAAGTGGTGCTTTTGATGGCATTTCTTTTGGCGATATTATGTTATTTGCCTTGATTGGTTTCTTGGTTTACAAGTTCTTTATCGCGCCAAAACGCCGTGCTGCTGCCGCTCAGGCTCAAGCAAGTGGTGCTAATGGTATGTTCCGCGAAATGCCAAACTCAACGCGCGATAATGTTCAGCCTTCTCCAATGTCTGGAATAAGCGGTTTTGGTGCACAACCAGAGATTAAACTTCCACCTGGATTTAATGAACAGGCGTTTGTTGCTGAAGCAAAAAATCATTACATCACCCTACAAAAAGCGTGGGATGATAATAATTTTGATGAAATTCTGGATTATGTTAGTCCAGAGCTTTACAACCTTTTGGTTGCTGAGCGTGCGACCCATGGTGATAATAAACCGCGTACCGAAGTTATCTCTTTGATGGCTGAGCTTGTTCGTGGTGAATATATTGGCTCTACTGCATCTATTTCTTTGCAGTTTTCAGGCTGGATTAAAGAAGGTGATCAGACTTCCGATACCAATGAAATTTGGCATTTGGAAAAAAATATGTCTGATGCAAATGGAAATTGGACAATAGTTGGGATACAACAAGACAACTAATTGTTACTTAACTTTGCTCGTAGACTCATCATTACTTGTTTAAACTAGACAAAGCTTGTGATGAGTTCTACATTACTTTTATTAAACTGAATATGGATGTGAGCCATGTCTGAATTAGCGCCTATTAAAGAAAATGGGAAAGCCTTGTCTGAATCGAAAAAAGGTGAGTTGTTACAGTATCTAACTTTTAAGCTGATTGACGAAACCTATGGGATTAACGTCATGCAGATTAAAGAAGTGCTACGTTATAGTGAAATCGCCCCGGTTCCAGGTGCGCCTTCTTATGTATTAGGCATTGTTAATTTACGTGGTAATGTTGTGACGGTAGTGGATACTCGAGTACGTTTTAGTTTGCCAGAGTGCACTATTACTGATGATACTCGAATCATTATTATCGAACATGATGGCGAGCAGGTTGGTTTGCTTGTTGATGCTGTCCAAGAAGTATTCTATTTATATCAAGGTGAGATTGAGCAAAGTCCTAGCGTTGGTAATGATGAAGCATTGAAGTTCATTCAAGGTGTTTATCAGAAAGAAGAAGAATTAGTTATTTTACTTGAGCTTAACCGCATGTTTGAACGCAATGATGCGCTTGGCATCGAAGCGATGAATTAAGCTAACAGATTTTTTTTGAGCAGCTCTTTGTTTATTGAGCATAGATAAAAACCATGCCGAAGCGCATGGTTTTTTTATGCCTAAAAATTATGTTTTGAAATAAGTGGTCTTGAAGCTTATCTTTCCCAATAAGCTTCTTCTAAACTGTCTTCTCGCTCAGGTAGTCCTCTGGATAAGCGAGACGCGTTTTGGGCGAGTATTTCATAACTCACGCGGTTTGAATACTTACAGATCTGCGCGAAGGATGAATAGGCTAAAAATGGCGCCAAATGTTTGCTGGAATTTGGAATAACTTCTTTATGAAAATGATTGGCAGAAATATCATGCAGTAAAGCTGATAGCGCGCCATCTCCAGCGCCATTGGTGTTGCGGATTTTATCTGGGCCACCCATATATGGATCTATATGAGAAAAAACCTTTACCGGTTGTTTGCAGGCTTCGCGCAACATAGGGCGACTAAATTCCCAGCGGTTAAAATCTGCCAAACTGCCAGATTTTATTGGGTTGGTGGTTTCACGTTTAAGTTCATCGTCTGTGTGTCCGCATAAATACATGCCGTCAGGTCCTGCGGTCAAAAGCACAATATCCACATGCTCAAGAATCGCACTAGCCGCTTGTAGCGGATCTGAAAAGCCAGTTAACGCTTCGGCTTCTAATTCGTTCATCGCCAATACATTAACGTAATTTTTAATTAGCGTGAGCAGTTCGTCACGGTTTTCTTCTACTAGGTGTTTTGTGCCGAGTGTTAATACGGTTGGAACATGATGCAGGTGAGCGTATTCCAAGGCTTTTAACATAGCTTGTTTAATAGGTTTGCCTTGGTGGCGTAATGGATAGGCGCAAGTGACCAATGCTGCACTTCCTGCAATGATATGTTCGGGTATATGATCGACATCTAGTTCATCCATGTCACCGGGAGCGATAGCAAAAGTGCGTTCTCCATCCGGTGTGATCAAGGTAATACCTCGGCCAATATCACCAGGTACGCCTTGTAAGTGATTCATATCGACTTTGCTGCTGGTATGACAAATATAATGGTAAGCTGGTGACCCTAAAGTGATGTTGGCTGACATAACACCAAGTAGTACAGATTTATCATCGGCTAATACCGAATAGTTATGAATAGTGTTGCCAATAGTACCGCCGGCAAAATGATCCGAGATACTGTTTTGTGCGGTTAATTCATTATAAATAGCAGAAGCAGTTTCAGCATCGACAAGGTTGGATAAGCCTTTTTGGATGTTAAAGGTCTCTAAAAATTGGTCAGAGACATTTGCGACTACGTCGACTATGGTTTCATCCAAACCAACAATATAGGTGTCTTTATCGGGTCGAACTTCCGATGTTGGCAAAACGGGCTTCGGTTGTGATACGGGAAAGTAATGTTTAAGTTTGCGTCTGCCGGGAAACTTCATATTGATGCTCGTGGGTAAAATAATTAAGCGAGTTTAGCAAAGAATTGACCGGTCGGGCAGGATGAGTAGTAAGAAAGTAAGGTGAAAATGAACGAATCAGAGTTAGATCGATATAGTCGTCAGTTATTATTACCCAATTTTGATATCCAAGGGCAACTCAACCTTGCTCAAGCGAAAGTCTTGATCATTGGTTTAGGAGGGCTTGGGAATATTGCGGCCACTTACTTAGCTACGTCTGGTGTGGGGCATTTGACCTTGGCTGATGGCGATCAATTAGAAAGCAGTAATTTGCCTCGCCAAGTACTTTATGATGAAAGTCAGCTCGGTTTAAACAAGGTTGATGCCGCGGCGAAGCAAATTGCTCTTAAAAACCCAACTGTCAAAGTAGAGACCATCGCACAAAAATTATCCGGTGATTCTTTATTAAACGCCGTAGAGCAAGCGGATGTGGTGTTGGACTGCACCGATAACTTTAACGCTAGACAAGCTATCAACCGAGCTTGTCTATCCTTAAAAAAACCATTGGTCAGTGCTGCTGCGATTCGTTGGGAAGGGCAGTTGGTGAGCTTTTTATATCATCAGCACTCAACACCTTGTTATGAATGCTTATACCCGTCTTTGTCGGATCAGCAATTAAGTTGTAATGAGAGCGGAATTATTGCCCCGGTTGTTGGCTTATTAGGTGTCTATCAGGCTCTTGAAGCTTTAAAGCTGGCAAGTGGCTGCGGTAAGGTCAAACATGGTGTATTAAGGCTGTTTGATGGTTTTGAGGGCGGATGGCGTGAGATGCGTTTAACTCAAGATCCAGAGTGCTTGGCTTGTTCGTAGGAAGTTGTTGTGATGGTTAAAACCAGCCCAATGCTTGAAAACTGATAGATAGCCCCTATTTTAGTAATTAATATTTTTCTCTAAGAATTTCGTTAGATTTTCGTTAGAATTTACCACAGTCTTTTTAGCCGACCATTTTTGTGTCAGGCAAACATGCATTTACAGGAGCAATAACATGAGCGATGTTAAACACGCTAAATTAATGATTTTAGGTTCTGGCCCCGCGGGTTACACCGCAGCTGTTTATGCGGCTCGTGCGAACCTTAATCCTGTAATGATTACAGGTATGCAAATGGGTGGTCAGTTGACTACTACGACTGAGGTTGATAACTGGCCGGGTGATGATCAGGGCGTACAAGGTCCAGAACTAATGGAACGTATGCGCAAGCATGCGGAGCGTTTTGAGACAGAAATCATTTTTGACCACGTCAATAAAGTTGATCTAAAAAATCGCCCATTCCGTTTGGAAGGCGATAGCGGTGTTTACACTTGTGATGCGTTGATTATTTCTACTGGTGCGAGTGCTCAATACTTGGGTCTAGAGAGCGAAACGAAGTTCATGGGTCAAGGCGTGTCTGCTTGCGCGACTTGTGATGGCTTCTTCTACCGAAACCAAGATGTTGCTGTAATCGGTGGTGGTAATACAGCTGTGGAAGAAGCGCTTTATCTTTCTAACATTGCAAAAACTGTTACCGTTATTCACCGTCGTGACAAGTTCCGTTCTGAGAAAATTCTTGCGGACAAATTGATGGAAAAAGCAGAAAACGGCAATGTGAAAATCGAATGGTATTCTGAACTAGACGAAGTGCTAGGTGATGATGCGGGTGTTACGGGCGTTCGTATTAAAAATACCCAAACAGGCGAGAAAAAAGAAATTGCTGTTGCTGGCTTGTTCGTTGCGATCGGTCATAAACCAAATACCGATATTTTCCAAGGCCAGCTTGATATGAAAGATGGTTACTTGAAAGTGCAATCTGGTACACACGGTAATGCGACTCAAACAAGTGTTGAAGGCGTTTTTGCTGCTGGTGATGTGTCTGACCATATTTATCGTCAAGCCATTACCTCTGCGGGTACAGGTTGTATGGCGGCACTTGATGCTGAACGTTATTTAGATGGTATTGCTGATGCTTAATCGTTAGTGCAAGATCAAAAAAAACCGATCCTAGGATCGGTTTTTTTATGTAGGAGTAATTCGCGGATTACGAATTATTGAGCGTTGTAAGCTTCGATGCCTTCAACGATGGCTTTTTTCGCTTCTTCTGCGTTCGCCCAGCCTTCTACTTTTACCCACTTACCTTTTTCAAGAGTTTTGTAGTTTTCGAAGAAGTGCTCGATTTGATCACGTAGCAATTGTGGGATGTCTTGCACATCTTGGATATGACCGTATTCTTTGCTTAGTTTCTCGTGAGGAACGGCAACCAATTTAGCGTCCATACCCGCTTCGTCAGACATGTTTAGTACGCCAACAGGACGGCAGCGAATAACAGAGCCTGGTACTACTGGGTAAGGTGTGATTACCAATACATCAACTGGGTCACCGTCATCAGCTAAAGTGTTATTCACGTAACCGTAGTTTGCAGGGTAAAACATAGGCGCAGTCATGAAACGGTCAACAACAAGCGCGTCCATGTCTTTATCAACTTCGTATTTTACTGGGTTCGCTTGTGCTGGGATTTCGATGATAACGTTGATGTCGTTCGGTGCATCTTTGCCCGCAGGGATTTGACTATAGCTCATTATTATTTCTTCCAATGTATTAAATATGGGCGATATTATAAAAGCTAGACCGCTTCTATGCTAGTTGTGCAACGCATCCTTTCGTAATATTCGCTATTCAGATCGAATTAAATGAGTAAAAATAGCCTTTAAATGCGTTAACTTATTGCTTTCTTTCTGAATTTAGCTAGTCTTACACAGTGATCAAATTATAGTCGCGAGGACAGTAATGACAAAATCTGAGCTGATAGAGCTGCTAATCGATCAGCAATCCCATTTACCAGTGAAAGATGTTGAGCAAGCAATCAAAGCAATGCTTGAACATATGTCTGATTCTTTGGCAAATGGTGAGCGCATTGAGATACGAGGCTTTGGGAGTTTTTCTCTACATTATCGAGCACCTAGAATAGGCCGAAACCCTAAAACTGGGGAGTCTGTTGAGTTGAGTGCGAAATATGTACCTCATTTTAAACCAGGTAAGGAGTTGCGAGAGTTAGTCAACTTACCTGAAAACAGTGAGATCAACGAACTTAACTAATTTACGTCTTATGCCTCGAAATCTATGAGCTATCACGGCATAATAACGCCATTCTATTTTTGGTAGGTTGTTTTATGCTTAAATGGCTGAAAAGAGTTACTTATACAGTACTCATTGTTTTCTTTCTCGCCGTGGGTGTGTTTTTTGCCATCCGTAATCCGCAACTTATTCCTCTTGATCTTGTATTTTGGCAAGGTCCCGAATTAAGCGTCGCCCTTTATATCATTCTATCTTTTACCGTAGGAGCTTGTGTGGCTCTTTTAGTCAGCTCTGTTACGTATTTGCGTAGTGAACGCCAGATTAGGGTGTTGACTCGTAAATACGAAAAAGCACGAGATGAAGTGGATGCCTTGCGTAAAGCCTCTATTGCTAAAGAGCTTTCTGTTGGGAAGGAGTAATTGAGTTGACCGAAATTGGGTTGTTTTTGGTTCTTTTTGTCGCGCTCTTCGTTGGCTGGGCAATGGGGCGTAAAAATCCGACCAAGAAAAATAAACAGGTTAAAAAAAATATTCCGACGGACTATTTTCGAGGCCTTAATCATTTACTTAACGATCAACATTCAGAGGCTATTGATGCTTTTGTTGATTCCTTAGAAGTTAATTCCGATACTTTTGATATTCATCTAACACTAGGCAATTTATTTCGTAAAAAAGGTGAAATACAAAAAGCAATTAACATCCATCAAAATTTACTTGCTCGCCCCGAAATATCTCAGCGTGAAATGCGTATGGTGCAGTTAGAGTTGGCCAGTGATTTTATGTCGGCAGGTTTGTTGGATAGAGCGGGTCGCTTGTTATTAAATATGGCGTCCACATCACGAAAAAGTGAGTTTCAACCTAAGATACTTACCTTGCTCGTGGACCTTTATGAATTTGAGCAAAGCTGGGATAAGGCTATTCAAATTGGCTCTGAGTTGATAAAAGAAACGCCAACCAAGAAAGAGATTAAACGCTTAGCGCATTTTCATTGTGAAATGGCGCAAGAGCTTCAAAAGAAAGAGCAGTGGAAGCAGGCCTTCCAACATTATAAAGATGCCTTAGATGTAGATTCTAGTTGTGTTCGAGCAAGTATTGGTGCTGCTGATGTATTAAATAGCCAGGGCCGTTATCGTGATGCGATTAAAGAGCTAAAGCATGCTGCGGAGCAAGATCCAGAATTCATTTCAATCATTATTCCCAAGTTAAAAGAGTGTTATCAAAAAGTATGGGGTAGTGGGGGATATATTAAATTCTTACAAGAACAGAACCAGAAAAAACCTTCTACAGCGTTGATTATGGCGCTTGTTCAGCATTATATGGAAACAGATAAAGATTATGCTGAAATGTTTTTGGTTGAGCAGTTAAGGCAGCACCCAACAATTAAAGGCTTTAAAGAGCTAATTAGCTTGCAGCTTGCAGATTCTCAAGGGTACAACCAGCAACATTTGGTGGTTCTCTTTGAGCTGATTGATCAGCTGGTTCAAGCAAAACACAAATATCAATGCCGCCAGTGCGGTTTTCCAGGTCATCAACTGCATTGGCAGTGTCCAAGTTGTAAAAATTGGGGCATGGTGAAGCCGATTCATGGATTGGAAGGCGAATAAAACCACTTTGCATTGTGACACTTATAAATGATAGAAACTGAAAGAAAGAGGACAACTGAATGAGCTGCCAATCCCCTATAGTGGTTGCCCTAGATTATCCAACCATGGCGCAATCTATTGAGATGGCGAAACGACTTGACCCTGAACAATGTCGAGTTAAAGTCGGCAAGGAGCTATTCACAACAGCGGGTCCTGTGATTTTGGATGAACTGCATAAATTAGGATTCGAGATTTTTCTAGATCTTAAATTTCATGATATTCCAAATACGGTTGCCAATGCTGTTTGTGTGGCGGCTAAGGCTGGTGTTTGGATGGTAAACGTACATGCTTCAGGTGGACGCCGAATGATGGAGGCCTCTGCTAATGCGTTACAAAAACTACCTGATAATAAAACTTTGCTGATCGCCGTGACGGTACTGACCAGTATGGATCAAAGTGACCTTATAGAAATTGGTATAGATGCAACCCCTGAGCAGCATGTGAAACGCCTTGCCGCATTGGCAAAATCATCAGGAATGGATGGTGTGGTTTGCTCTGCACAAGAATCCAGTATGTTGTCAGCAGATCTAGGTAAAGACTTTGTTTTAGTAACTCCAGGTATTCGTCCTGCTGGTTCTGATCAAGGCGATCAGAAACGCATCATGACACCAGTTGAAGCAATGGCTGCAGGTAGTCATTATCTTGTGATGGGGCGTCCTATTACACAGGCAAATGATCCTATTGCAGTATTAACTCAGGCAAATGCTGATTTGGGCTTAATGGCATAAATTGCTCGCCTTGAGCCTTGAAGTCTGGTTAAAAACCTTTTACTCTAAAACCACTTACTTGTTTCAGCTTTTGTTGGCGCAGTAAGTGGTTTTTTATTGGCAAGATGCCACCTTTTGTTTTTTTAACAGAATTTGAAAAGGATTTTTCTATGACTAATTTCAAACGTATTTTGTGTGTTTTTGCTTCTCGCTCACTTCTGGTTATCTCCTTGGCGTTTATGCCTGTTTCAGTTTTCGCTGCAACTCCGTTGGATATAAATACTGCAACTGCTGCTCAGTTTGCTGCGGTGATGTCTGGTGTTGGGATTAAAAAAGCGGAGGCAATTATTGCTTATCGAGATGCTAATGGCGGCTTTGATTCCGTTGATCAATTAGCTCAAGTTAAAGGTATTGGCGATGCACTTTTGACTCGCAACAGGGATTTACTTCGAGTCGCTACAACCGACGAAAGTTCGAAAAATTAGCCTTATCTAGACAACTTAAAACAAGCGGATTATGCATCCGCTTGTTTTAGTGTTAAGGCTTTTATCGCTTGGTGCTGGGTCAAAAAGACTTGTCCACTCAGGTTTTCTATTAGGCTTGATCCTGCCAGCTTATCCATTACTGGACCTTTAATTTCTGAAAAATGCAGCATGACGCCAGCGGATTTCAATCTATCATCAATGGTTTCTAAACTATCTAGTGCGCTGGCATCAATCATATTGACAGCATTGCACATCAAAATCATATGCTTGATGTCTGTATGTATGGAAACCAAGGTTAGTATGTAATCTTCTAGTACTCTGGCATTGGCAAAGAATAGATTTTCATCAATTCGTATTGTGATGATCTCTGGGTCAGTCTCGACCTCAAAACGTTTTACGTTACGGAAGTGCTCTGTCCCCGGAAGACGACCCACTACTGCAATATGAGGATGGCTTGTATGCCAAAGGAAAAACAGTAGAGATAAAGAAACCCCCACTATTATCCCCGTTTCCATACCAACTAAGAGTACGACAAAGAAGGTGGCTAACAGACCGAATGCTTCTTGTTTTGAAAAGCGGTATAACCTCAAGAAATCTTTATAATCAATAAGCTGCAAAATCGAAATGATGATGCTACTTGCTAACACTGCGGTTGGCAGATAATAAAAGAGTGGTGTGAAAAAGAGTAATGTCACCAGCATCAACAGCCCAGTGAGTATGCCTGTCATTGGGGTTTTCGCTCCGGCGCTGACATTTACCACGGATCGTGAAAAGCCACCGGTAACAGGGAAAGATGCACTGAATGCCGCACTTAAATTAGCTAACCCTAATCCAATGAGTTCTTGATTAGGGTTAATATTTTGCTTACGTTTTGCGGCAAAGGATTGCGCAACTGAAACCGATCCAACAAAGCCTACAATGCTGATTAGAATGGCACCAGGAATTAAATCAAGCATCATATCTAAGGTGAATTTATCAAAGGGGATGGTCGGCAAGCTGGTGCTAATATCACCAACGATCTTTATTCCCAATGAATCTAGTGAAAATAATCCAACGCAGCTTGTGGACACGACGACAACGATAACCGGGCCCGCTTTTCCCAGCATGTTGGCGCTATTTTTCTTTAGGCCAAGTTTATTTAAAAGAGTAGTCAAATAGCGTTTGAATAGTATTAAAAATGCGATGGAAATAGCACTTAAAATGACTGTTGGGAAGTTAATGTCATTAATGTGCTGCATCATACTTTGCGTGAGTTCTATGAGGTTGTTGCCATGGGCTTGTACACCAATTAAGTGTTTAAATTGACCCACTGCAATTAAAATGGCGGAAGCACTTATAAAGCCAGAAATGACAGGGTGACTAAGCAAATTAGACAAAAAGCCCATTTTAAACAGGCTCATTAATATCAGAAACACCCCAGATAAAAACGCCAGCATCATGGCGATAGCGGCATAATTCTCACTGCCAGGTAAAGCAAACGGCATGGCAATGGTGGCTGTCATCATGGATGTCACGGCAACTGGGCCCACCGCTAAGGTTCGGCTAGTGCCAAAGAAGGAGTATAAAATAGCTGGTACAATGCCAGCGTAAAGACCTACTACGGCTGGCAGCCCTGCCAGTAATGCGTAACCCATACTTTGTGGAATCAACAGTATGGTGGCTATTAAACTGGCCATCGCATCTGTTTGCATATCTTCTCGCGAATAGCCTTTTAACCAAGCCGCAGCAGGAAAGTACTTCTCCAATTTAGTCATTTAACTCGCTTAACAATATCTTTGTTGGGTTATAAGAATATTTCTTTATGTTATATATGGTGGCTAAATTGGTAAAGTCTAATCTTGATCGTTTTCTTCTTTGAGGCGGATATTGCTGGAATCAAACGGTTATGAGTGATTGAAATACCAGACGACTCTAGCAAAATTTGGTAATCTATTAAGTCGATTGTAAAGCTAAGGGAAAATATCCGTGTCGCAAGAGTTTCAGGTTGTTTCATCTTATTCACCCGCAGGCGATCAGCCAAAGGCCATAGAGAAACTTGTTCGTGGTGTTGAAGCGGGCTTGGCTCATCAAACCCTGCTTGGGGTAACTGGCTCAGGTAAAACTTATACTATTGCCAATGTTATCTCGCAAGTTAAGCGCCCAACCATCGTCATGGCGCATAATAAAACCTTGGCGGCACAGCTTTATGGCGAATTCAAAGAATTCTTTCCCCACAACGCTGTCGAATATTTTGTTTCTTACTACGATTATTACCAACCCGAAGCTTATGTGGCTGCGTCAGATACCTTTATTGAGAAAGACGCATCAGTTAACGAGCACATAGAGCAAATGCGACTGTCAGCGACTAAAGCCTTGCTAGAGCGTGAAGACGTTATTATTGTTGCTACGGTTTCGGCGATCTATGGTCTGGGCGACCCGCAATCTTACTTAAAAATGATGTTACATCTTGATCGTGGGGATCGTATTGATCAGCGTGATGTGTTGCGTCGTTTGGCAGAGCTGCAATATAGCCGCAACGATTTGGTATTAGAGCGCGGTAATTTCCGTGTGCGTGGCGATGTTATTGAAGTGTTTCCAGCGGACTCCGAAGACACCGCGATTCGTATCGAGCTATTTGATGATGAAGTCGAAACCTTGTCGATGATCGACCCGTTGACGAACAAAACCATTCGTAAAGTTCCTCGGGTGACGATTTACCCGAAAACCCACTATGTGACGCCAAAGGAAACTGTACAAGCGGCAATTGAACGTATTAAAGTGGAATTAGATCAACGTCTTGAGCAGCTTAAATCGATGAATAAGCTTGTTGAGATGCAGCGTCTTGATCAACGAACTCGATATGATTTAGAAATGATGCAGGAGTTAGGCTACTGCAACGGCATCGAAAACTACTCGCGTTATTTGTCAGGCCGTGAAGAGGGCTCACCACCACCAACTTTATTCGATTACCTGCCAGCCAATGCTTTGCTCGTTATCGACGAATCTCACGTTACCGTGTCACAAATCGGCGCCATGTACAAAGGCGATAGATCTCGTAAAGAAAACCTAGTCGAATATGGCTTCCGTTTGCCTTCTGCCCTAGATAATCGACCTATGCGATTTGAAGAATGGGAACAGATTAAACCACAGACAATCTTTGTGTCTGCGACACCGGGTAAATACGAAGAAGAGCATCAGGACTGGGTTGTTGAGCAAATCGTTCGGCCGACTGGCTTGATAGACCCTATTTTAGAAGTGCGACCTGTGGCGACTCAGGTGGACGATTTGCTATCCGAAATTAATCTACGTACACCGATTGGTGAGCGCGTATTAGTGACTACTTTAACTAAACGCATGGCGGAAGATTTAAGTGATTATTTAAGTGATCATGGTGTCCGTGTGCGTTATTTGCACTCGGACATCGATACTGTCGAACGTGTAGAAATCATTCGTGATCTGCGTCTTGGTGAGTTTGATGTGTTAGTTGGTATTAACTTGCTGCGAGAAGGCTTGGATATTCCAGAAGTTAGCCTTGTCGCAATTCTTGATGCTGACAAAGAAGGCTTCTTACGCTCGGAAAAATCACTTATTCAAACCATCGGTCGTGCTGCTCGTAACGTGAATGGTAAAGCGATTTTGTACGCTGATCGTATTACAGGATCCATGGAGAGGGCGATCAGTGAAACGGATCGTCGCCGCGAAAAACAAAAAGCGTACAATGAAGAGCATGGTATTACGCCAGTTGGTATCACTAAATCCGTTGAAGACATCATGGAAGGGGCGTATAACCCCGGTGCTGGCAAGCGCAGTAACAAAACTAAGAAAGTGGCCGAGACTGCAAAAGATTACCAAGTGGAAAGTATGGAAGACGTGGCTCAAGTTCGTAAAGCCATGATTCAACTGCAAAAAGAAATGATGCTAGCCTCGGAAGAATTGAAATTCGAATTAGCGGCGGGTTATCGAGATCAGATTCGCCAGCTTCAACGAAAATTAAAAGATGTCGGTGAATCATAAAATAACAGAGGAGTCTTAAATGGCCATCACGCTAAGGAACTACAACATTGTTCGCGTTATTGATAACGGCGTTATTGTAAATTGTACAGTGATCGAAATGTGTTATGACTACGCACTGGTTCGATTCAAAGACAAAAAATATAAAGTGCCTTATGGCTTAATTGACGAAGTGATTGGCCACGAACTGCTTGTTCCTGTTAGTGAATAATAGTTTTAAAACAAAGGCTTCAAAAAATACCAATGAGGGCTTGTCAAAAGCAAACCTCTGCGTATAATAGCCAACACTTTTTAGGACTATAGCTCAGTTGGTTAGAGCGCTACCTTGACATGGTAGAGGTCAGCAGTTCGAATCTGCTTAGTCCTACCAAATTATAAAGCCTCGACAGTTAGTGATCATTCACAGCGTCGGGGCTTTTTTGTATCTGATTTTTGCCCTATGCCACTTTATATATTAGTGAAATTAGTTGTCTTAACTTTATTGTTCTGGAGATGTGCCTAGTAAAAAACTGTAGTAGTCTTTACAGTCTGTAAACAGTTGTTTTTATTAGGGATGTATTTGTGGCGGAAAAAGTACTTTTTTCATGGATTGGTGATACAGATTTAAGGGCTGCTATCTCTGATATGCCATTAGATGCACCTATATCGTCTACGCTGGCAAACTTTTCCTTTGATCGAGTTATTCTTCTTTGCTCATACCCAAAAGCTAGGAGTACTCCCTATATCGAGTGGCTGAAACGCCAAACGGTTGATGCAATAGAGAGTTATCAAGAAACATTAGTTTCTCCTGTGGATTTCGAATCCATATTTCATGCTGCTGATAAGCACCTTAGTACTTTTAAAAAAGCAAATGTTGATATCTCTATTTTATTGAGTCCTGGTACGCCTGCTATGCAAGCCATTTGGATTTTGCTGGGGAAGACGAAGTACTCTGCTCGCTTTTATCAATCCAGCAAAGAGCAAGGTGCACAAGAGGTAAAAATACCTTTTGAGATTTCTGCTGAATACACTCCGTCAGCCACCAAATTAACCTCTACACAACTCACAGAACTTACTAATGATGGTGTCAGTTCCAGTGCGGCGTTTGAAAACATTATTACCCAAAACCCTGTGATGGAGCGCTTAAAGCATCAAGCTGAAATTCTGGCTAAGCGTGAAGTGCCTGTATTGATTCAAGGCGAAACAGGAACGGGGAAAGAGCTGTTTGCCAGAGCCATTCACAATGCTAGCCCACGTGCAGGTCAGCCGTTTGTTGCAGTGAACTGTGGTGCGTTTCCTTCTGAGCTGGTGGACTCCATGTTGTTTGGTCACAAAAAAGGCGCTTTTACGGGCGCATCAGCTGATCGACAAGGGTATTTCCAGCAAGCAAATGGCGGAACTCTTTTTTTAGACGAGTTTGGTGAGCTTGAACCCAGTGTGCAGGTTAGGTTGCTGCGAGTTCTACAAGAAGGTGTTATTACGCCAGTAGGAGCAGTCAAAGAGGAAAGCGTGAATATTCGTGTTATTACGGCCACTCACAGAAACTTGATGCAAGCGATCCATGACAGACATTTTCGAGAAGACCTTTTTTATCGTGTTGCTGTGGGAGTGTTGTCTTTGCCTCCATTACGGGAAAGGCAAGGCGATATAAGTTTACTAGCCGATGCATTATTAATGGATATGGCAAAACAAGATGTTGCTCTGGCAGATAAAAAAATTTCTATAAATGCAAAAAATATTATCCTGTCGCAATCATGGCCGGGTAACATACGTGAGTTACGATCGACTTTATTACGAGCTTCTCTATGGAGTAGCGAAGACGCAATATCGGCTGATGACATCAAACAAGCCTTGTTTGATAGACCTCAGAATAATACCAGCTTGTTAGATAAGGATATTTCACAAGGTATTGATATTCAAAATATTATTTCTGATTTGGTACGGCATTACATTCCGAAAGCATTGGCGCATTCCAATGGCAGCAAGTCCAAAGCGGCTGAGTTATTAGGACTTAAAAACTACCAAACACTAACCAACTGGATGGATAAATACGACGTGAAATAGAAGTTGGCACAGCTTTCGCTATAGCACGAGTATGAAAACAATATTATTTATGAAATCACAAAATTTTGAGTTTCTTCGTCCTGAAAACGAGGCATTAGCAAACCTTGCGGGTTTGGCTGAAGCCGTGTTGTTTATTGATCCGGGCAGCGCACTGACACGTCTTCGCGCTTTTGCGGAGGAGCTGACCAAGGCCATTTATAAAGAAGAGCGCCTGCCTCGTTTACCCGAATCAACCTTGAACACCATGGTACGTGACACTGTGTTCCAAAACTGTGTGACAAAACCACTTGTTCATCAGTTGAATTATCTACGTACCCAAGGCAATGAAACGGCACATGGTGGGGAAGGAGATTTACGAACGGCTCTCATGGCATTGGGGATTGCGCATCAGCTCGCCTGTTACCTTGCCATAAAATACTACATGAAGAAAAAGGCAAGTATCCCTGCGTTTATTGACATAAAAGACAATCGTGCTGATGCCATTGCCCTGTCTGGATCCATCAATAAATACAAAGAAGAATTAGATAAGCAGAAAAAGCTCAATGACGAGCTGCTTGAGCAGATCGAAAAAGAGCGTACAAAAAACCTTAAGTATCTAGATGCACCTGCTTATCCAGATCAACTTAAACGCCAGCAAGAAAGTCAAGCCGTTGCTGACAGTTTGCAATGGAACGAAGCGAAAACTCGCGAGCTTTTAATTGATTCTATGCTGGTGCAAGCTGGCTGGAATGTTTCTGATCCTGAAAATGTGGGTATTGAAGTAGAAGTCGCTTTTCCGAACAACCCATCAGGTAAGGGCTATGTAGATTATGTGTTGTGGGGCAGCGATGGCAAACCTCTCGCCGTCGTCGAAGCGAAACGTTCTAGCAATAGCTCAGATCAAGCGGGGCGAGAACAAGCTCGGCTCTATGCTGACTCGCTTGAAAAGCAGTTTGGCCAGCGCCCAGTGATTTTCTACACTAATGGCTACGAGACTTTTATTTGGGACGACGCACAATACAATGCACCGCGAATTGTTTATGGTTTTTACAGTAAAGACAGTCTGGATTATCTCATTTACCAACGCCAGTACCGTGATAACCAAATAGAACAAAATAACCCCAATTTAAATATTGCCGATCGTCTGTATCAAATCAACGCCATCAAATCGGTTGCCCATACTTTCCAAGAACAGCGTCGTAAAGCCTTGATTATCCAAGCAACGGGCACAGGTAAAACCCGTGTTTCCATTGCGCTTGCAGATCTTATGCTAAACGCTGGTTGGGCAAAACGCGTGTTGTTTCTTTGTGACCGCAAAGAGCTGCGTACCCAAGCGAGTGAAGCCTTTAAAAACAATTTACCCAGCGAACCCCGTTGTGAAATTGGTGAAACCAATAAGATTGACGAAAATGCACGTATTTACGTGTCCACTTATCCCGGCATGATGAACCGCTTTGCTCAGCTTGATGTGGGCTTCTTTGACCTGATCATTGCCGATGAAAGTCACCGCAGTATCTACAACCGCTATCGTGACATTTTTGATTATTTTGATGCACTACAGGTGGGGTTGACTGCTACACCAGTCAAATTCATCAGCCGTAATACCTTTGACATGTTTGGCTGTGAAACCACAGACCCGACGTATCAATTTGGCTTAAAAGAAGCCATCGAACATGAGCCACCTTATTTAGTGGATTTCAAAGTCAAAGACGTCACCACAGAATTTCTTCGTGATGGTATTCATTACAACGACCTAACCGACGATCAAAAACGCCAGTTAGAAGACGATCTTGGCTTTGACGAAGCACAAAATGTTTCGTACCAAGGTAAAGACATCGGGCGTAAAATTTTTAGTGAAAAAACCGACCAAGAGATTCTTGAAAACTTGATGAATTATGGCATCAAGGATGAAACCAACTCCCTAGTTGGTAAAACGATTGTCTTTGCGAATAACCAAAAACATGCAGAGCATTTAGAAAAACTCTTCTGCAAGCTCTACCCACAATATGGCAACAAAGTTTGTAAAGTCATTCATAACAAAGTGTCCCATGTAGAGAGCTTGATCAAAGAATTTAAAAAAGGCGACAACGAATTCCGTATCGCGATCTCGGTGGATATGTTGGACACAGGCATCGACGTGCCAGAAGTGGTGAACCTCGTCTTTGCGAAAACGGTTAAATCGTCGGTCAAATTCTGGCAGATGATTGGCCGTGGAACGCGCTTATGTAAAAACTTGTTTGGTAAAGGCAAAGATAAAACAGAGTTTTTGATTTTCGATCACTACGGTAATTTTGAATTCTTCGAGCAAGAATATAAAGAACCTCAAGATGTGGGCGGCAAGCCGTTACTGCAAACCTGCTTCGAGGCTCGTGTAAATCTAGCAATTCAGGCTCTTAAATATAGTCACCGAGAAGGCTTTGATACTGCGATTGAGCTCATTAAAGCGGATATAGCGGACTTACCAAAAGACAGTGTGGCTGTTCGAAAAGAGTTGCGGCAAGTAGACACGCTTCTGCAAACCGGTAGCTTGCAAAAGCTGAATGCAACAACACAGCATTTGTTATCTGAAACGGTGGCACCACTGATGGCGGTTCGTCCACTGAAAGATAAGCATGCAACACAATTGGATCGTTTAATGGCTGTCGTGGAAACCAGCTTTATTGAACAGTCGTCAAGTTTTGAAGATGGACGAGACACCTTAATCGAGCAAATATCAACCTTAGCGGTTAACATTCAAGCGGTTCGCCAAAAGCAAGCCATCATCGACGAAGTAAACAGTGCTGAATTCTGGCAAGCCCCTAGTATAACTAAGCTAGAAAACGCTCGAACTCAACTACGCAGCATTATGAAATTCCGTCAGAGTGATACCAGTGGCGGTTATGACCCACTAAAAACTCGTACACAAGATGGCAAAGTAGTCACCAACGTGCGTGAGCATAAACTTTATAACAGAGATGAAGTGAGCGTTTATCGCCGACGAGCCAAAGAGCTGCTAGACAACTTAGTTGCGACGAACCCGATACTGCAAAAAATCAAAGCCCATGAGGCTGTTTCGGAAGACGACCTAAAAAATCTAACCTCAACCATCTTAACCACGCACCCTACAGTGAGTTTGGATGCCCTGAACGAATTTTATGGTCGTACTGCCGATCAACTGCATATCACCTTGCAAGAATTGGTTGGGCTAGAGCCAGAGAAAGTCAGTGAGCACTTCACCGACTTTGTGCATCGTCACCCGAATCTGACTTCCCAACAAGTGCGCTTTATGGATCTACTCAAAACTTATATCACCAACTATGGTTTTATCGACATTGCCAAACTATATGAAGCGCCTTTTACAAGTGTCAGCCCAAATGGTGTCGATGGTGTATTTAAAGAAGCAGATGTTGAAGACCTAGTTTCTGTACTTAAACCCTTTATCAAACAGGATGTTCAATATGGGGCCAATAACTAATCTAAACGACGCACTGTTTGCGCAAATTAAAAGTGTGCTCGATCAAGCACGCCAGCAGGTTAAAAAAACCATTAACCATCAAATGGTGGTGGCGTATTGGGAAATAGGGCGTTTGATCGTCGAGCAAGAGCAACAAGGACAAGTGCGTGCTGAATACGGTAAACAACAGCTGCAACAGCTTTCCAAACGACTAACGCATGAGTTTGGCAAAGGTTTTGACACGACCAATTTGCGCAATATGCGCCGCATGTATTTTGCCTTTCCAATTCGAGAGACACTGTCTCTCGAATTGAGTTGGTCACATTACAATATACTGGCGCGTGTTGAAAATAGTGCTGCCCGCACATGGTATGCCCAAGAGGCCGTCTCACAAAGTTGGAGCGTTCGAGCACTAGAACGGCAAATTGGTGTGTTATATTACGAGCGCTTGTTAGCGAGTAAAGATAAACAATTACTCACGCAAGAAGCGGCTACTAAAACAGCGCCGCTAGGAGACTCGCCGCAAGATTATCTGCGTGATCCGTATATTCTCGATTTTTTGAACCTTCAGGACAAAACGTATCAGGAAAGCGACTTAGAAGAGGGCATCATTAACAACTTGCAAAAATTCCTCTTGGAGTTAGGCAAAGGCTTTGCGTTTGTCGAGCGTCAGCAGCGCATTCGTACCGAAGATGGTGATTACTACATCGACTTAGTATTTTATAACTTTCATTTAAAATGCTTTCTGTTGATCGACTTAAAAATGAACAAGCTGACCCACCAAGATGTGGGGCAAATGGATATGTACGTTCGCATGTACGAAGAGCAAAAGCGTGCCCACGATGATAACCCAACCATTGGTTTGATTTTGTGTAGCGAGCGCAATAACACGGTTGCCAAATATTCTGTACTCAACGAGAGCAAACAACTGTTTGCCTCAAAATACACCACCACTTTACCGACTGAAGAAGAGCTCCAACGAGAGTTAGAGCGCGAGCGTGAACACATACTCCGCATTCAAGAGCAGCGCGCGGCGTATCAAGCGACTTCAGTTTAAAACACGATATACAAGAGAGACCTTATGCTAACCGGACCAATCCGTAACGACATCGACAAACTATGGGAAAAATTCTGGACAGGGGGGATTACTAACCCTTTGACCGTGATTGAACAGATCAGTTACCTGATGTTTGCCCGTATGCTCGACATGCAGGAAGAAGCGGAAGAACGTAAAGCCAACCGTACAGGCAAAGCCTTTGTGCGTCTTTTTCCGGACACCAAAGAAGGTCAATTACTGCGTTGGAAAAACTTCAAAAACTTATCTGGGAAGGATCTGCATAAACACCTGAAAAACGAAGTCTATCCTTACTTTTCCAAACTGGGCCAAGTGGCCGACATAGACCAAGTAGGTGACGATACCCCAGTCAAAGCCATGGGCCACATTAGTGATTACATGGAAGACGCGGATCTTGAAATTAAAAACGAATCTGTGCTGGTCGCTGCGTTAGAAATGGTGGATTCCTTACCGCTGAACCAAAGCGACGTGAAAGGCGACATCTACGAGTACTTGCTTAGTAAGCTGACTACCGCCGGCATCAACGGCCAGTTTCGCACACCGCGTCATATTATCGACGCTATGATTGAAATTATCGATCCGCAACCATGGGACACCATTTGTGATCCGTCATGTGGTACGGCCGGATTCTTAGCGCGCACCATGGAATACCTGAATCGTAAACACACCAGCCCAGAAAATATTTGGGCGGACGAAGAAGGCAATCAACACTACCCTGGCGACCTACTGGAAAACTACCGCGAACACATCAGCGACGACATGTTCTGGGGCTTTGACTTCGATACCACCATGTTGCGTGTGTCCAGCATGAACATGATGCTACACGGGGTAAACGGCTCTAATGTGTTATACCAAGACACACTTAACAAATCCATTCGTGAGAACTTTCCGCAGCAGGAAGAAAACTTCTTTGACGTGATCCTAGCTAACCCGCCTTTTAAAGGCAGCTTAGACGAAACCAACACCAACCCAGAATTACTCAGCATGGTGAAAACCAAAAAGACCGAGCTGTTGTTTGTGGCGCATATTTTACGCTCTCTCAAATTGGGTGGCCGTGCCGCCGTGATCGTGCCAGATGGCGTGTTATTCGGTTCTTCTAACGCTCACCAGCAGCTACGTAAAGAGTTAATTGAGAACAACCAGCTCGAAGGCATTATCAGCCTACCCAGCGGCGTGTTTAAACCCTACGCCGGTGTTAGCACCGCGATTCTACTTTTTACCAAAGGCGGCACCACCGAGCGGGTTTGGTTCTACGATCTTCAAGCCGATGGCCTATCCCTTGACGATAAACGCACGCCACTAAAAGGCGAAGGCACTAACGATTTGCCAGACGCCATCGCCAAATGGAAAGCCTACCGCCAGCTTGTCCTCGACAACGCCACACCAGAGCAAATACAGCAGCAGTTTGGCAACAAAACCCAAAAAGCCTTCGTCGTCGATGCCGCCGACATCGCCAGCAACAAATACGATCTTTCCATCAACCGCTACAAAGAAGTGGTTTACGAAGAAGAGCATTATGAAGACCCGAAAGTCATCCTTGGCAAACTCATGGCGCTGGAAAACGACATCATGGCAGACCTAAAAGAACTGGAGGGAATGCTGTGAGTTGGCCGATGGTGAAGTTAGGGGACATATTTGAAATTACTTCAAGTAAGCGCGTTCATCAGAAAGATTGGAGGGAAGAAGGTATTCCTTTTTACCGAGCTAGAGAAATTGCTGTGCTTTCACGAGAAGGAAAAGTTGATAATGATTTATTCATCGATGAAGCAATGTATGAAGAATACAAAGCGAAGTTTGGTGCACCGGAAGAAGGAGATATATTAATCACTGCCGTCGGCACCTTAGGTTTGACTTATGCAGTGCAAAAAGGTGAAAGGTTCTATTTTAAAGATGCAAGCGTTATAAAACTTCGTAAAAAAATTGATGTTGATATTTCATATATTCAATATGCTATTGCTAGCCCTACGGTACAAAGGTTTATTCAAAACTCAAGTGGTGCAACCGTCGGTACTTATACAATTAGTCGTGCTAGGGAAACTGAAATCCCGTTACCACCACTCGAAGAACAAAAACGAATCGCCGCGATTTTAGATAAAGCCGACAGTGTGCGCCGCAAACGCCAGCAAGCTATCCAACTCGCCGACGATTTTTTACGTTCCGTATTCTTAGATATGTTTGGTGATCCGGTGACCAATCCCAAGGGGTGGGATATAAGGCCACTAGAAGATTGTCTAGAGTTTTTAACTAGCGGGTCGCGTGGATGGGCACAATACTACTCGGATCAAGGAAGTAAATTTATAAGGATTCAAAATGTATCAAAGAATCGACTTCTTCTAGAGGATATGGCTTATGTAAACGCCCCTGATGGTGCTGAGTCTACACGTACACGTGTTCAGATAGGAGATGTTTTATTATCTATTACCGCTGACTTAGGTCGTTCAGCAGTAGTAAATGATGAAATTGCAGGAGGTCATATTAATCAGCATTTAGCACTCTTACGAGTCAATCAGAGTAAAATAAACTCTAGGTTCTTATCTGCATATTTGTCTTCGGACGGAGGTGTTAAACAGTTTCAAATGAAAAATAAATCAGCTGTAAAAGCTGGACTGAATTTCAATGATATAAGAACTTTAATGATCCCAATACCACCTTTAAATATCCAGAAAAAGTATGAGAATATTTACGATAATATATCAATTATGAATGAACACTGTTTATCTTCATCCAATGAAATAAAAAATCAAATAGCTGTACTCAGCCAAAAAGCCTTCTCTGGGGGGCTTTAATCGGAGCCAGACCCACTCCCTGCTAATTTCTCCCTTGGTCCTGTTTATACAAGGGAGGTAGATAAAAACACTATTTTTTATAAATAAGTAATAGTTCAGAAACAAAAACAAGGAAGCGTATGAATATTACCTCTTTAATAGTCGGTGGATTCAAAGGGATTGATAAGAAAGTAACACTTCCCCTTGCACCAATCACGTTGTTTTTTGGTGCGAACAGCACCGGAAAAAGCACTCTTTTACAGGCGATGCTTTATCTTTATGAGGTATTGGCAAAACGGAACCTAGACGCCGAATACAGTTCCATCGCTGGTGAATCCTTATACTTTGGTGGATTTCATAATTTAGTTCATGGCAAAAAATCATCAGGAACGATAACACTTGGAGCAACGTTAGATTTTACGAATGAAGATGATGTATTTGATGACTACCTTTCTGATTCTGAGCGCTGGTGGCTTGAAAACACGCTAGAAATTTCTCCAGACATGGCTGTTAGCTCTATTACGTTTGAGCTTGATTTAAAATGGGACCGTCTACGTGAAGTTGTTTTTGTAAGTCGATATGAATGTTTTAGCCAAGGTCAAACATACATACGATTTGACTCGCAAGCAGGGCGTCGGCAACCAGTCATTTCATTTTACGAACCATTGCCTCATTGGGAGGTTGATGAGTCTTTCAAAGCCGAGAATTTATTCTCAACGGCAGTTTGGGAGTCGGTCCCTTTAGATCAAAGAGATGCACTTCCAAGGATTAACCAAAGGCTAGATTTATCAAGTGCACCTTTAGATTGGAAAGACCTTTTTCAAGACAACGCAGCGGCAGCTCAGATGTTTTGTGAAGCGGCGTTGTCTCAGTCATCATTGGCTCCTCTAAAAATACTCATCAAGAAACTCGAAAGACTTTTTCATATTGGTCCAATTAGAACCATCCCTAACCGCTCAGCGGTCACAAACAAACGCTTCAGAAAAGAGCGTTGGTTTGATGGATCAGGTGGTTGGGATGCGTTTGCTTATGGGAATGATGCTCTTCAGTCTCGGGTTAATAAGGTATTTCAAGCCCCTGATTTCTTGAACACCAATTATCAATTTTCGGTTGATCAATTTGGCGAATTTCCTCAATTGGAAAAACGCGTTTTTATTACAGAGACTGCTAGTGGGGTTCGCCTATTGCCAACGGATATTGGGGTCGGTATATCGCAGGTGTTTCCGTTTATTGTGGCAACCTCGATGGAAGGCGGTTCTATTGTCTCTTGCGAGCAACCTGAGCTCCATATTCATCCCAAATGGCAGTTAGCTTTAGGCGATATGTTACTAAACGCAACGCGAAGTAACCCTAATAAAATGTTTTTAATAGAGAGCCACAGTGAACATTTATTATTGCGGTTATTAAAGCGGCGTAGAGACACGTCTGAAGGTGATAATGAGTCATATGACTGTTTTAAAAGTGATGTTCAAATTATTTTCTGTGAACAGATAGAAGGAAAAACGCGCTTTATTCCAATAAAAACCACGGATGAAGGTGAATTTGATACACGTTGGCCGAATGGCTTCTTCGATGAGAGAGTGGGAGAGCTATTTTAATGTTGCATCTTGAATTTGCTGTATCACCAGAACAGGTTCGTTCAATTCACGATATAAACTTACTAGAGGCAAGATTTGGTTTTCATAAAGGGGCTTTAATTTCACTTTTTCCTAAAAAGTGGATTAAATCTTGTTTGGACTCTTTGACAGGCAATGAGATAGAGCGGAAGCAATTTGTTGAGAAGATTACGGCTAATAAAGACATTTTGTTATCAAATTTTGGACGTAACTATGGTGCTTATCAAGACTGGAGTGAAGCTGCTTGGGTTAGTCACTCTGAACGCTCTTTCCATAAATTAATTGATAGAAATATGCGTGAAAATAACATCTATTTAGATAGTATCCAGTCGATTGCCGACAACGATATGAGCTATTCCACAATGTTTCCTCGCTGTGCGGATTCACTGGCGCTGGCTGCGAGAGCTTTATTACTTAATGCTGAAAAAGTGACTCTCTATGACCCTTACTTTGATATTTCGAATAATGGCTGTAAGAAAACTCTTAAAGCTATGATGGAAATTTGTCAAAAGCCAGATGTGGAGTTTCATATCTACGCAAAAGAAGGCAAGCTCTCTGCATGGAGGATTATGCAACCAGCTTTTGAGTCATTTATGGTTAATATGATTAATGAGAGAAAATTATTCTTTTACAGTGTAGATGATAATGGTTCTGGATTTATGCATGATCGCGGTCTCTTTACTGTAAAAGGAGGGTTAATTTATGACCGTGGCTTTTTAGAGCCCCATGATCACACCCAAAGAGAAGAGTTAACAAATATTATACCTATGCCGATTAGTATGCTTGAGGCTAAATCAAAAAGTTTTAATGAGGCAGGAGATGACCATGGTGACTTTGTGGTTGTTAATAAATGGGCTTCTCATTAAATCTAAAATGATGAACAATCGGGCGCAGATAAAAATAGAACAGAAGTAAAGGAAGACTAGCATGCCCATTTTCGATATTTCTGGCGATAAGTTATCTGCCGTTGAACAGCGTAATTTTGCGTTGGAAAAGGATTTACAAACGCTGATCGATCGTACTCTTGATGTTGTGATCAATTGGCGCATTATCGTAATGTGACATCAATAGGGCATTAGGGTACGGGCGATGTGGAATTTGTAACAAGGTGGGCGGATAAGTGCTAGCGACTATTTGATGTAAAAAGCTTCGGCTGTTCCACAATTTCAGACTTGCATTTTCATGTTGTTGCGCAGCCTTCCATATACAATATTAAACCCGAAAGTCCTCATGAAGTCTTTGCCAATGAGCTTTTAGGTGTTGTTTGTGCTCTTCATTTATAGGTAGGTCTTTCAGCGCGTTTGGCCAAAGACTTCTGGCGTTATCCATTTCTTGCCCCTGCCAAATACCTCACTAGATGGCCATGTAACGTCAACTTAAGAACACTAATTTCCGTTGTCATTTTCGTCTCCATCTTCTAGTAATCCTTTCCATGGATCATCCGATAGTTTTTTTTGTTCATCAGAATGATCAGGCTGTTTGTGCGGTAAATATGTGTTGTTACCATCACTTTCAAGAGCCGCTAAAACAGCATTCAGCTTTTCTTTTGGAATCAACATGACGTCGCTATTTAGGCCCTTAGCAATCAGTTCAAGCGTATCGAGTCTTGGGTTGCCCTTTGCTTCAAGCCGCTGGTATTGCTGCCTAGAAATGCCAATACGCATTAGCATGTCATTCTGCTTGAGTTTCAGTGCTAAACGGCGATGTTTGATTTGTTGTAGTAGGTTTATCATAAGGAAACTAATAAGTTGCTTTTAAATATATAGAAACATATGTGTTGCTATTTTTATATAAGGCAACTTAAGTGTTTCTTTTTTATGAGCTTAATGATTAGTGTAAGTGGTATAGAGATAGCCGTTGATAATTTAAATAGCTTACCTAAAGATACTACGAACACTTATTTTATTCTGATAGAGCGTTAATTAATTGCTCTGAGAATAGTGCGGTTGCTACAGGTAGAATTCGGTCTTTCTTTTGGATCAAGTACATGCATCCAACTGAAAGATCTGATTTTGATAAAGGGCGGGTTGTTAAGTTAAGTTGATCTAGGATTTGCGGTATACCTATTTCAATTTGGAAGGTGACACTGCCTTCATTCATAGCGTGATTACGTAAAAATTCAAAGCTATCTGATTCGACGCAAGGCTTAACATCTAATCCACTACGACTTGCTTTAAAATCTATTATCTCTCTTACGCCTATGCCTTTTCTTGGTAAGGCTAAAGGGTAATCAGAGCATTCGCTTAGTCTCAATTCAGCTTTACTTGCTAAGGGGTGATCCTTTTGCATAATGGCGTAAAGTTGTTGTTCTTTCGACATTAATATTTTCATTTCAGGCATATAAATCGGCTCGAAAATCATAGCAAGATCAACGCTATTATCGAGCAAAGATGCCTCTGCAGATAACCTGTCTCGCTGAAAAACACTGAACGTCACAGCAGGGTGCTTTTTTCGAAAAGTTGCAATTTGTTGTGGAAAAAAAGAAGTTAATAAGGCTTGGCTACATGCAAGATTTACATGGCCACGCCTGACCCCTTGCAAGTCTGAAATCTGACTTTTTACCCTTTCAAAATCCGCTAATTGCTTCTGAATATGACTAAGAAAAAGCTCTCCAGCGGATGTCAAGGTAACACCCGATGAATGACGTTCAAATAGCTTTTCTCCTACCTCTTCCTCTAAAGAAATGATTCGTCTGTTTAGGGCTGTTGAAGTAATAGATAACTTGTCTGCAGCTTTTCGTATTGAGCCTGTTTTGGCAATAGTTTGAAAATATCGAAAGTCAATAAGTTGTTTCATGTTGTTTTCCAGTATTAACAAGGTGTGCATATTTTGCATCACGTGTCTGCAATATTAGCACTATACAGTTTCACGGCGTATTGATTAACTAGATTTAACATTAAATTTTTGAGCTGGATGTTTGTATGTTGAGTCATTTACTTTTTACGATAGATTCTATTCATGATGCTTATACTGCAGGTGTAAGTGTGCATGATGTGATCAAAGAGTCTTTAAATAGAATTAAAAAAACAGGTGATGAAGGGATTTATCTTCATTTAGCAACTCAGCAGAAATTAGATGATGCCATCGCTGAAATAGGTGAGTTTGACCTTAAAAGCAAGCCTTTGTGGGGGATTCCTTTTGCCGTAAAAGACAACATAGATGTAGCTGGTATGCCAACAACAGCTGCTTGTCCCGATTATACCTATTACCCAAAGGAAGATGCGTTTGTTGTATCTTTACTAAAACAAGCTGGAGCGATTGTTATTGGTAAAACTAACCTTGATCAGTTTGCTACTGGTTTAGTGGGTGTAAGAACTCCACATCCTGTACCTAAAAATGCAGTTAACTCAAACTATGTTCCAGGTGGCTCAAGTTCAGGTTCGGCGGTTACTGTTTCTCATGGTCAGGTGGCATTTTCGCTTGGCACCGATACGGCGGGTTCTGGCCGAGTCCCAGCAGCTTTAAATAATATTGTGGGCCTCAAGCCTTCTTTAGGGAGTTTGTCTAACCGAGGAGTTGTACCTGCTTGCCGAACACTAGATACCATTTCAATTTTTGCTCTGACTGTTGAAGATGCTCAAACAGTATTCAAGTCTTGTGTGGCTTACGATGATCAAGAAGCTTACTCGAAAGACTTTGCATTCAAGCTAAGCCCAATCGACATCAAAAGCATGGTAATCGGGGTTCCAAGTGTTGCAACTAGAGAATTAGACAACGAAATTCAAGAGTCATCGTACGAAAAAGCGCTCGACTTCTGGAGACAAGCTGGTGCTGAGATTGTTGAAATAGATTTTGCACCTTTTTATGAAGTCGCAAAATTGCTTTATGAAGGACCTTGGGTTGCGGAACGTTATAGCGCATTAAGTCCATTTATTAATCAGTCTCCAAGCTCCCTTCACCCAGTGACTTACGCTATCGTTTCACAAGCAACTAAGTTCTCCGCTACTGATTTATTTAATGCTCAGTACCGATTAAAAGAGCTGGATTTACAAATAACAAAGTTATTAAAAAACATCGATGTAATTTGTACCCCATCTATTCCTGGCTTTGTAACACTTGAGCAGATAGAAAAAGAACCTGTAGCAGCCAATAGCCGCTTGGGTTTGTACACGAATTTTGTCAATTTACTTGATATGTGTGCGATTACCGTACCGGGATTGAGCCAAGATGATGGTGCGCCTTCCAGTATTACTTTGATCGCGAATAGTGGCAAAGATCTTGATATTCATCAGCTGGCTCAAATTTACCAAACAGAGCAAACCACCAAATTATGGGCTGTCAAAAAGACAATTAAGCCACATCAAGCGGCACTTGATATTTCTGAGAGCATTAATATCGCGGTTGTTGGCGCCCATATGAATTCGCTTCCACTTAATTACCAGCTTACAGATCGTGGTGCGAAGTTCCTGTTTAGCGCCAAAACTAAGCCTAAATATCGTTTATTTCACTTGTCATCGATGACCCCGACACGGCCAGGTATGCTGCAAAGCGAACAGGGTTACGCCATCGAATTGGAGGTATGGGCTTTACCTAAACATAAAATGGCTGACTTCTTAAATGATGTAAAAGCTCCATTATCAATTGGCACAATTGAGCTTGAAAGTGGCCAAGAAATTAAAGGTTTCTTATGTGAATCCTACGCTATAGAAAACGCGCAAGACATCAGTCATTTTGGTGGTTGGCGTAACTTCTGTGTTAACAACCAATAACTGTATTTCATCCAATTGGGGAACGCTGCAATGGAAAAGAAAAGTAAAGTTAACATATTAAAGCAAATGACCGGTTACGGCCTATTTACCATGTCACTATTGGGTGGATTGACGACAAATGCAAATGCCAACAGTCGTGACGAAACCTTGGTGATTGTGTCGGGCACTAGTATTAATAGCTTAGATATTCATCGCGCGGGCACCAACAGGCCTAGCTACCAAGTAGCTGTAAATATGTATGATCGCCTTGTCTCTTTTGGGATTAAAAGTGAAGGTGAAGGTAATTTAAAATCAGACTCGACACAAATCATTCCAGAATTGGCCACTCATTGGGAAAGTGTCGACGATGGAACTGCTTATATATTCCATCTTCGAGAAGATGCTACTTTCTGGGATGGTACTCTGGTGACCGCTGCAGATGTAAAGTGGTCATTCGACCGTGCTGTTAGCCTAGGTGGTTTTCCAACAGTACAAATGAAAGCTGGGGGCCTTTCCTCTCCTGAGCAGTTTGAAGTGATTGATGAACACACCTTTAAAGTCATCATGGGGGAGGCGAACAAGTTAACACTGCCGGATTTAGCAGTACCCATTCCAATTGTGATCAACTCTAAAGTAGCTTTGCAGCATATTACCAAAGATGATCCATGGGCAACTGAATATCTACACAAAACTCCAGCTGGTGGCGGCGCATATATGCTAGAACGCTGGATGCCTGGTCAGCAACTAATTTATAAACGTTTTGATGGTTGGAAAAATGGTGACCTGCCGGCCATGAGCCGAGTCATTGTTCGTGATGTACCAAGCTCTTCAACAAGACGAGCGTTAGTCGAGCGTGGAGATGCGGATGTAGCATTAGATCTTCCATCTAAAGACGTGAAAGAGTTGATGTCTAACCCTAAGCTAAAAGTTTCAAGCTCGACTATTGATAATACGTTGCATGCTATTGGTCTGAATTTAAACTTTGAGCCTTTCGGCAACCCTAAAGTTCGCCAAGCAATAGCTTATGCATTGCCTTATCAACAAATCTTTGACGTAGCAGCTTATGGCTTAGGCAAACCCATGTGGGGCCGTGAAAGCAGTAAGGCTGAATCCGCAGTTTGGCCTCAGCCTTTTCCATATAAAACCAATATTGATAAGGCTAAAGCTTTGTTAACTGAAGCTGGTTACGAAAATGGTTTTAGTGTGCCTTTATCGATGAACTTAGACTTTGCCCAATGGATGGAGCCAACGGCTTTATTGATACAAGAAAATCTTGGCAAAATTGGTATTGATGCGCCAATTAATAAGATTCCTGGTGCTAGCTGGCGAACCAAAGCACTGGTCGAAAAAGGTCTTGAACTACACATGAAGAACTTTGGTGGTTGGTTAAATTACCCAGACTACTACTTCTTCTGGGCTTACCTAGATGGTCATTTGTTTAACTCTATGAACTTCCATAATGATGAGATGAAATCGCTAGTTGATGTAACTCTAAAAATGTCAGTAGATGCTCCTGAATACAGCACGAATGTGAAACGCATGATTGACATCGCGACCGATGAAGTACCTATGATTCCACTATGGCAACCAACTTTAGACGTTGTTATGCAGAAAAATGTGTCTGGTTATGTGAACTGGTTCCACAGACAGCTTGATATTCGCTCGTTCTCTAAGGAGTAAGCAGCATGCTTTACGATAAAATCCAACTCATCATAAAGCGTTTAATGCTAGCTGTTCCTACACTTTTTGGTGTGCTGGTTATATCGTTTTGCTTAACTCGAGCACTGCCGGGAGACCCGGCAGTCTATTTTGCTGGAGCAATGGCTGATGAAGCATCAATCCAACAAGTGAGGGAAAAGCTTGGTTTAGACCGCTCATTGCCTTATCAATTTTTAGCTTATTGCAACAACTTGCTAAATGGAGAGCTAGGCCAAAGTTTAACTACGGGCCAAAGTGTTACCTATGAAATTAAAGCACGTCTGCCTGCCTCATTAGAGCTAACGTTGCTTGGTTTGTTCATGGGTTTATTAACGGCCATACCGTTAGGTATTCTAGCGGCCCTAAAACCTAATACTTGGATTGATCATTTATGTCGAGTTTTAGTCACTGCTGGGGCGTCAACGCCTATTTTCTTCAGTGGCTTGTTTTTAATGTTTGTCTTTTATTACTTACTGGGATGGTCACCATCGCCGATCGGTCGCTTAGATTTCATCTATTTGGAACCTCCTCATGTAACTGGCTTTTACACCATAGATGCCCTAATCATCGGAGACTATGAAGTCTTCAAAGCGGCTTTTGCTCAACTACTACTACCAGCGTCTACATTGGCTTTGTGTGCATTAGCCCCAATAGCTCGAATGACCCGATCATCTATGATTACTGCTTTAGAAAGTGAATATGTTAAAGCTGCTAAAGCTAATGGTATCAGTGCAAAAATGCGAGTGTATGTATATGCCTTACAGAATGCTTCCTTACCTCTTCTCACAGTAATTGGCCTAGTGTTTGGTTTTTTACTGGGAGGTAACGTGCTGGTTGAAAAAGTTTATTCTTGGCCGGGTATCGGGTCTTTTGCGATAGATGCGTTAGTGGCATCAGATTATGCTGCGATACAAGGCTTTGTACTCATTATGGCTGTGCTCTTCGTCACACTAAATTTAATTATCGATATTCTCTACACCCTATTTGATCCGAGGATGGGCCGCAATGAATAGTCAAACTATCAAACAGGACAATATCGCCCAACAACTGCGATACCTTGTTGGCCAAAACCTATTGTCTAGCATCTCGTTAATTTTATTTGGAGTCTATGTCTTTATTGCTTTAACTGGATCTTATTGGGTCCCTTATGACCCTTTAGAAAGCAACACCACAATCGCATTACAAGGCCCAAGCAGTCAGCATTTTTTTGGTACAGATCACTTAGGTCGTGATGTTTTTTCTCGTGTAATAGTGGCGACTCGTCTTGATCTCGGTATTGCTTTAGCTGCTGTATCGATAAGCTTTTTTGTTGGGACATTTCTAGGAGCCCTGGCTGGGTACTATGGTGGTTGGTACGAACGCTTAATTGGCCGCCTTGCTGATATCGTGTTGGCTTTTCCATTATTTGTACTGGCAATGGGGATAGTGGCGGTAATGGGGAACTCGCTTATTAATGTGATATATGCAACTGCTATTATTAATATCCCTTTTTATATTCGTATTTCTCGTGCTGAGGTCAGTTTACAGAGGGATAGGCAATATGTTCAGGCGGCTCTATTATCCGGTAATAGTCATTTTCGAACATTGCTCTTTCATATACTGCCCAACTGTCTGCCCAACTTGATCGTGCAGATCTCAATTAATATGGGTTGGGCAATTCTAAACGCGGCAGGTTTGTCTTTTATTGGCTTGGGAGTTCGTCCACCTGTTGCAGAGTGGGGGATACTCGTAGCCGAAGGGGCAGATTACATTATATCTGGTCAGTGGTGGTTAGTTTTATTTCCTGGCGTAGTACTGATGCTAGCGGTATTTACCTTTAACCTTGTCGGCGACACTTTACGAGATTTAGCCGATCCTCAAAAAAGGAAGTGATTATGTATACGAAAGAAAAGAAATTGCTTTCTGTAAATAAGCTAGCTATTGACTTTGAAACCAAAAAAGGAACAGTCCGAGCTGTGGAAAACGTTAGCTTTGACTTACAAAAAGGAGAGATTATTGCTTTAGTAGGAGAGAGTGGGAGCGGAAAGTCCGTTACAGCATATAGTATTTTAAACTTACTAGATGCTAATGGTTCTATGCCATTAGGAGAAATTATCTACGATGGTATGCCCATTCATAAAGCGACTCAGGCCAAGTTAAAAGAGATTCGTGGTCGTGAAATTTCTATGATTTTTCAAAACCCTATGTCTACACTAAACCCCATTCGAAAAGTTGGTCAACATTTACGAGACATGATTCGTAATCATGGTTACGCTTCTTGGTCGAATATTGAAAAAGAAATCGATAAGTTATTAAAACAGGTGGAAATTCACGACTTAGATCGTGTGAAAAATGCCTATCCATTTGAATTAAGTGGTGGGATGTGTCAACGAGTAATGATCGCGCTAGCTTTAGCTTGCCGTTCGCGATTACTCATTGCAGACGAACCCACTACAGGTCTAGATGTCACCACGCAAAAGTCTATTATGGACTTGATTAAGAGCTTGGCAAAAGAAGAAGGGTTGGCTGTTATCCTGATTACTCATGATCTTGGTATAGCCGCTGAATATTGTGACAAGTTTGTGGTTATGGAAAAGGGTAAGGTAGTAGAAAGTAATAGTAGACTAGACTTCTTTTCTAAGTCCAAACATCCTTATACTAAAAAATTATTATTGGCTACTCCATCTAAAGAAGGAAAAGTTGAAGATCTTACATTAGAAAAGCCAAGTTACTTAAATATTAGCGAGCCTGAAATTAGTGAAAAGCCGTTATTGGTAGTAGAAGGGTTAAGAAAAACCTTTATTAAAAAAACGGGAAGTTTTTTGTCATTTGTTAAAGGCAAAGAGAAAAGGGAAGAGTTTATAGCTGTAAAAGAGAGCTCTTTCTCTATTTATTCTGGTGAATGTGTGGGCTTAGTCGGTGGCTCAGGAAGTGGGAAGTCAACGACTTCTAGAATGTTGGCTAGACTAGATGATGCCTCTGCAGGAAAGATAATATTTGACGGTGTTGTAATTTCGGACATCTCAAGTAACGATTTTATTAAGCATCCTTATCGCAAAGATATACAAATGGTTTTTCAGGATCCAACAGGTAGCTTAAATCCTCGTCATACAGTATTTGATTTAATCGCAGAACCATTAAAGCGTTTAGGAGAGAGTTTTAATAAAAATTATTTAGGTCAGAAAGTAGAATCATTGATGTTACAGGTTGGGCTACCGATTGAGTTCATGACTCGTTTGCCTCATCAACTTAGTGGTGGACAAAAGGCTAGAGTAGGAATAGCGAGAGCGATAGCGTTAAATCCAAAATTTTTGATTTTGGATGAACCTACTTCTGCTCTTGATGTATCTGTTCAGGCTACAGTTTTACAGTTATTGGAAAAATTAAGACGTGAATTGGGACTGAGTTACCTGTTTGTTAGTCATGATCTGCATGTGGTTAAAATGCTGAGTCAGCGTATATTAGTTATGAAGGAGGGGGTAATTGTTGAGCAAGGTGAAACTTCTAAAGTTATGCATTCGCCTGAACATAGTTATACTAAACAACTAATGTCGTCCATACCTATAATAAAGGAAAAATTAGCTATAGAAGCGGCTCTTTAAGCTCGCTCTTCTTCTATAAGGTTCTGTGCAGCTAACATTTAATCGTGATTGTTCATAACTAATATAGTCGATGCCTTATTTTCAGTATGTACTTGTTAATCTAGATTAAATTCTGAACATGTCAATTTTTCATCAAGTGGGCCCTCAATAGGGCCTACCACATACAGTCTGTTGTTTAAGCTAGTTTGCTAAAATGTGAAAAAGTTATTATATCTGTCCGAGGTGGAGATACATATGTAGTGATCAAGTGAAACTAGCTATCGTTATAAAGACTTATTTAATTTTTCTATAATTTAGTCTAAGCGGTTCCAGAATTCTAATGTGCGTTTTCTTACCATTGGACGGGAGTAGGTAAAAAAATCGTAATTGATCAAGTTAAAGTATTTTTCATCATTATACGCACCTGATTTAACGGTATTAATATTTGAATATATTTGTAAGCCAATATCAGAAGATAAAAGGTTTTGTATATTTGGCTGCATGCTCAATTCGATAAAGTTAATCGCCTTTTCTTTGTTTTTGCTGCTATTAATCACACTGGCAGCACCTATTTCGTAGCCTGTTCCCTCACAAGGGATAATGACATCAAGGTCTTCGTATTTATCTAATAAAGAAATAACATCATGAATGAAAGCAATAGAGATAGCGTTTTCACCTTCAATCAATGGCAAAATAGCTTGGTAACCGCTATTAGTTGTTTTTCGTATGTTTTGTTTAATCTCTGGGAGTATTTGACGTATTTTTTCGCCATTATAAATTTGAAAGAGGGTGCTTAAAAAGGTATAAGCGGTACCTGATGTATTAGGGTCTCCGAGAACTATTTGATTTTTATAGGTGGTTTTTCCTAAATCAGACCAACATAGTGGTACATCCAATTTTAAATCAGATAATACTTTTTTATTTACAATGATACCTAAAATACCCGCATATACTCCAACACTTCTTCCTTTGGAAATGTCTAGTAGATGTCTTGACCAAAATAATTGGTCCTGTTTTCTCTTTAAAGTAATGGGTGCTAGAAAACCACTCTCTGCTGCTTTAAGATGAGTGTCTCCTGTTCCTCCCCACCAAATATCAAAGTTTTCCGCACCGGTTTCGATAATATTAAGTACTTCCCCCGAGCTCTTTACAATCATTTCAGATTTGATGCCGTGTAATTCATACATACGTTCTTTTAGCCACAGGCAGCTATTGGCTTTGGCACTGCAGAAAATTTTGAGGTTAGCTTCCGCTATAGTTAAGGGGGAAAAAAGAAAGACGAAAAAGACGATTATTGATTTCATATATATGCCTATGTTTTCTTTAAGGAAAAACTAATGGAGATGGTTGTTCCTTTACCAACTTGACTGTCTAATGTGATAGATCCGCCACTTTGTGTGACAAAGCCATAAACCATACTGAGCCCCAAGCCGTGTCCTTCTCCTTGTTTACGTCCTGTGAAAAAAGGCTCAAAGACTTTACCCTGAATACTTTTTGGTATGCCGTGTCCATTATCTTCCACTATGATACTTAGCTGATTTATTGAGTTTACCTCAGTTTTTATCTTAATAAACCCTGACTCACCAATGGCATTACTTGAATTCAAACATAGGTTAATAATAGATGTTTCTAATTGACCAGGATCTATATAGGTAAAAAGCGGTTGCTTGCTTAATTCGTATTCAACAGTGACATTGTCATTAGTTGCGAATGAAATGACTTCATAAAGCCCTTCTAACAGTGCATTAACATCGACTATTTCGGGAGCTAAGCGCTTACATCTTGCGAACGTAAGTAGTCTATCGATCAATCCAATACTTTTGTCAGCTGAAAATAATGCGCTATCAATAACTTTCCGGTCGGAGTGTAAGGTTAGATATTTTGACTCTCGAAGAATACTTAATGAGCTCACAATAACGGTAATCATGTTGTTAATATCATGTGCTACTGTGCCACTAATACTGGCTAGAGAGTTGAGACGGTCATTTTGTCGTAAACGTTCATCTTTTTCAGAATTAAGAAATAATATAGTTTTATTTTCGTTAGGGATGTCGACAGAAAAGGCAATGTCACAATCGAAAATAGCGGTGTTTTGAGGTGTTTTTTTAGATAAAAAATAATGGTTATCATAGATAGATGCTGTCAGAATTTTAGTATCGAGAGCTTCATTTTCTAGATTTTTAAAATTTTCATCGAAAATAGATGTTGAGCAGCAAAAAGGAAAGTTTTCATCATCTACCACAATAAAGTTTGATTTCTTTTTATCTAGAATAATCTTTGATAGTTTGATATTGAAAAGCGTTTCATCAAATTTTTTTTCTTTTGATGTTTTAGTCCTGTTTTGTTTATGATGGATCCTTATATAGCTAATAGGTAAATCTGACTTTATTTTTGATGAAATGATATACAGTTTTCTGAATAGGTTTTTATTTGCTGTATATAGATAAGTAATAAAAATTAATATTATGGCTATTAAAATGTATCCATAGTAATGGGATTCATTTTTTGGGATTTTATCATCTCGTGTAATGGTTTTTGAAATTGTGGCTCTAAGAAAATCGGTTTTGTATATTAGATCATTAAGATGACGATTTAATATGACATTTACAGATATGATTTTTTCCATTGTATCGAAAGCATTCATTGATCCGAAGGAAATTTCTTGGATTTTTTCTCGTTCAGCATGAGGAATGTTGCTCATGCTAAAAGCACTCGATAAATCACGATAATATTCGCCGAGTGCGAGCATGTTTTTTGACTCTAAAGAAAGTTTAATAATGTTCAGTAAATTCGAATTTTCTTCAGATGTACTGAGATCAAGACTGTTTTCCAGAATAACTTTTAAGTTGTTTCGTCTATATAAATAGTCATTTCTTACTTTTATTTCACTGTTAAATTCTGAGAATTCAACAAGCAGGTTTTTGACTTCTTTTTGGTAGTCTTCTTCGTTTAATGAATTGAGGATAGATAGTACGTCATTATATTCAGACTCTACTTTTTCGTATTCTTTAGCATAAAGACTGGCAGAACGCCTTTGATCGAGGCCTGTTAGGTTTTGTGAAATTTGCATTAATTCCATGGCTGCAAATAGTAGCGAATTGTGTGTTGATTTCTCTATGTAAAGTTTTCGCTCCCTATCATAATTTAACATTTGAATAGTGAAAAATATCACGCTAAAAACCGAAATAATAAAAAATGATAATAAAAAATAATACTTAATCGTGTTGGATTTAGACTGATTCAGCATGTTGTTCTTCTTGATCTGGCGAATTAATAAATATATAGCCTCTATTACGCCTTGTTTGTAGGTACTTAGGCTTTGATGGATTGGCCTCGATTTTACGTCTAAGTCTTAATATCAGGACATCGATACTTCGCATCATATAGGATGTGGATTCTAAGCCTAACTCTTCGGAGAGGTCTTCTCTAGATACCACAACATTTGAGTGCCTTACAAAAAACTCTAGTAATCTAAATTCTGTGTTGGTGAGTTCAATTTGCTCTTTATGTTCGTTTAGCAAAATGCATCGATTTGAGTCCATAAGAAAAGGACCAAATGTCAAATCTGAGGGTATACTTCTTGTCTCTAGAAAACTGCTTTTTTCATGCACTTTCGCCGAAGATCGCCTTAAACAAGAACGAATTCTCGCCAAAAGAAGTCTTGGGTTAAAAGGTTTGTCAATGAAGTCATCAAGACCTGATTCAAGTCCCACGATTTTTTCAATATCATCATGTACGCCGGAAATCATGATGATAGGAATGTCAAAAAGGGCCACAACCTCTTTCGCAATTTCAACCCCATTCATGCCTGCGAGCTTCAAATCGATGATTAAAAAATCAATTGATAACTCTCTTATCTTTTCAACGACTTTTTCGCCATGGTTTTGACAATATACTTCAAACTCATTTTCTTGTAGAAAGTTTTTCATAAATGTAAGAATGTCAGTGTCATCGTCAACGACTAATATTTTAATTCTTTTCATAGTTCAACCTTTCGAAACACCGCAAAAGTTTAATCCATAAAGCAAAACGGCGCATTAAAAATTAATATCCAAATATGGTTATTACAAAAATTACAAAAGTTACAAATAATCGGCGTTAAATTTGATTTGGTTATATTTGTAAAAAAAGACAGCAATAAAACTAATTTTTTTTTGATTGGATCTGTCAAAGTCCTTCTTCATCATAGAACCCTAACAATAATAAATGGAAACGCAAAATGCATAATACAAAACAAATCCCTTTCATGACTGTGCTTGGTCTAACTAGCTCAATTCTTGCTGCCAATGTCTATGCTAGCGACGTTGATTACTCTTACTTAAAGGGTATTTCTGGCGATATGCTTTCTTATTGTGGTGCTGAGGAAGTTGCCTGTGCAGCCGTCATAGACGCCTTTAATAGCAAGGTTGCTGAAGTGAATGGCAATAACGATTTTCAGGCAAAGTTCATTCGTATCAGCACCAGTGAAATTATGTCTCGTCTAAAAGGTGAGTTAGAAAAATCTGCCCGCGCAGCTAAGCAACGATGCAAATCTAAACAAGCTAGTGAACTCGAAGCTTGTAAAGAGTCTGTTTACAAATCCAAAGTGGATATCGCTTTTTATGGAACAGATGACCCGTATAAAACAGCATTACAAGACGACTTGTTTGCCCAGCATAAGTACCCATTGAATGAAAATATTCAGCCTTGGGCGCAAGATATTACGTTCAAAAGTGATAATCGCTTAGGCGGTCTTTATATGGGTGTTTTAGGTTTGGCTGTGAACACTGAGTTGTTGGAAAAATTGAATCTCCCAAAACCTATGTGTTGGGCAGATTTAGAAAAAGATATATATAAAGGTCAAGTTGTTGTGGCTAACTGGAATACATCTGGTACGGCTTATAAGTTCGCGGCGAGTGTTTTGCAGGCTTACCATGGTGATATAGATAAAGGGTGGGATTCTGTTAAAAAGATCCACCAAAATGTTAGTCAATATACTAAGTCTGGATCTAAAGGCGTGAAAATGGCGGCGTCTGGAGAAACTTTGATAGGCATTGGCTTCGGTCATGACATTGTTGGTTTGATCCAACAAGGTTTTCCAATCGAGCTAGTGGTTCCTTGTGAAGGTACCTTATTCGAAGTCGGTCCAGTTGGTATTGTTCGTGGCGCGCCAAACAGAGCCGCTGCAGAAGCATTTACTACCTTTCTGTATGAACCTAGTACACAAGAAATTTTGGCGACGGTTGGTTCATTACAATTCCCATCTAATAAGAATGCGGCATCACCTAAAGGATCTGAGGCAGTTAAGTCTGCAAAGTTGATAGCATCGGATGATCGTTTTTCAACAAAAGAATACAAAGATGCGATTATTTCGAAATGGACCAACGAAATCTTTCCTATCTCTAGATAAGACATTGCTTCCAAGGTACTTCATGTGTCTTGGAAGCCATTATCGAACCTATCGTACTCTCAATACTGGAAGCTTTTTTCTTCCGGAGGAATTAGTTTGAAACACTTTCATCGAAATACTCTCATCATAGGTCTTGTTGGCATTTTGTTGATTCCTTGGTATCGACTCTATGGGAATTTTTGGGCATTTGAATGGCTTTCATTAGACTTTTTTTATAATGAAGATAATGCCCCACTTATCTTTCAAATTTTTGTTTTCAGTAAAAGCTGGTTGTTACTCGCTGTCGGTCCGTTTTTGTTTTACGGATTACATCTATTGTCTTCTAAATCGAATGAAGTGCGTTTTAAACGACTTTCTTATTACCAGTTGTATTATGGTTTAGTCGGTGTCTTTGCAGTCATCTTTCAGTCATTGTTAGTTGGAGATTTTGGTGTCAATTTTGAGTGGGCTAATGCTTTTCTATCTGAAGACGCTTATCAAGTAGGTACTGGTGGTGGAACCCTTTTGCTTATTCTGAGTTATTTGCTTTTGATTGCGAATGGCCTAGCGTATCGCGGTTTTATGAAAGGTGATGTTTTTTCCACTTCTTGCCTAATAATCATTATTTTTCTAGTGTCCGTTTTTGTCATTTTCCCTGTATTGAATATCTTGATTCGTGCGTTTTATGTTAATGAGGTTGGTTTTTCGCTAAACGCTTTTATTGATAGATTCGCGATTGCTAATCTATGGAGCCTTGATTGTAGACCAAGCTCTAATTCAATCTGTGGTTCAGCATGGTCAACGCTATTCCTAGCTGTTATGACAGGTTTGAGTACTACTATTCTTGGGTTGGCATTCGCCTTAGTGGTTACAAGAACCAATTTCTTCGGTAAAAAATACCTTGGCTTTTTTAGTGTTCTTCCAATGATCACTCCTCCTTTTGTTGTGGGTATGGCGCTAATTTTACTACTAGGCTCTTCCGGCATTATTACTGAATGGATTGAATCAGTCTTTAATGTGGAATTGGGGGGCTGGATATACGGCTTTTGGGGAATATGGATAGCACAAACCTTATCTTATACTCCAATCGCTTTTTTAGTGTTGATTGGTGTGGTCGAGGGCATTAGTCCTTCTATGGAAGAAGCCTCTCAAACTCTGGGAGCAAGTAATTACAAAACGTTTTTCACGGTTTCCCTACCACTCATGCGTCCCGGTCTTGCTAACGCTTTTTTACTCGGTTTTATTGAAAGTATGGCTGATCTTGGTAATGCATTAGTGCTCGGTGGTGATTATCAAGTGTTGTCCGCGCAAATCTTTTTTGCGGTGGCAGGAGCTTCGGCAGATGACGGTAAAGCAGCGACATTAGCCATCGTTTTGCTGATGTTTACATTGACGACCTTTTTTATCCAGAAACGATGGGTAGGAAAAACCAATTACAATACGGTGACGGGTAAGGGGGATGGCGGTCGCTATTGTGATCTACCAATTCATGTTAAGTATTTCTCACTTGGTGTGGTCATTCCGTGGGTGTTATTCACCTTAACTGTTTATGCCATTATTTTGTTAGGGGGCTTTGTTGAAACATGGGGCGTTGATAACTCTTTCTCTTTGAAACACTATGTGGATGCTTTCAGAGTTGAGTTTGTTAATAACGCTTTTGTCGCAACCGGAGTCGCTTGGGACTCATTGATAACGACAATTGCACTCGCTTTGATTGCCATGCCATTGACTTCGTTTATTGGTCTTTTAACAGGGTACCTATTATCGAGAGTAGATTTTCCAGGAAAATCTTATTTTGAATTCGGTACCATGTTGAGTTTTGCTATTCCTGGCATTGTTATTGGTGTCGCATACGTCATTGCGTTTAACCAAGCACCGATCGATTTAACCTATACAGCGCTGATTATAGTCTTGTGCTTTGTGTTTCGTAATATGTCAGTTGGTGTTCGCTCCGGTATTGCATCGTTATCACAATTAGATAAAGGACTCGATGAAGCCTCAATTACCTTAGGTGCAACTGGATTTAAAACACTCCGAAAGGTCATCATGCCATTAATGAAACAAGCCATCATATCGTCCATGATTTACAGCTTTATACGGTCAATTACGAGTATTAGTGCGGTGATATTCTTAGTCAGTGCAGAATTCAATCTTTCCTCGGCTTATATTATTGGGCTTGTTGAGGCGAATCAGTTCGGAGTGGCAATTGCCTATGCAACGGCTTTGATTGTCATTATGAGCATTGCCATTGCTTTGATGAAATTACTGGTCGGTAACAGAAAAGTTTTCCTTAGAGCACAAAAATAAAAAGCAGGTTTGTCATGAAAAACAATACATCAGTTTCTTTTAAAAATGTCGTTAAAACATTCAATGATACTCAAGTGGTTAAGTCTATCAATTTTACTATTGAGTCTGGAAAGCTTGTCACTTTATTAGGGCCATCAGGCTGCGGTAAAACAACGACTCTAAGAATGATTGCTGGTCTTGAGTTACCCACTTCCGGTGAGATATTGATCAGTGGTCAAGACGTAACGAAAGTGTCTGCTTCTGGTCGGAATGTCGGTATGGTGTTTCAATCCTATGCATTATTCCCGCACATGACCGTCATGCAAAATGTTTGCTATGGTCTCAGCAACCGTAGAGAAGACAAACAAAATATGCTTGAAAAAGCACATAAAGCCCTGTCTACAGTGGGTCTTGAGCAGTACAAAGATCGATACCCAAGTGAACTATCAGGCGGTCAGCAACAGCGAGTTGCAATTGCTCGTTCCATTGTTATCGAACCAGACGTGCTTTTGTTTGATGAGCCTTTGTCAAATTTAGATGCAAAACTTCGACGCCAAGTCCGACAAGACATTCGCGATCTACAGCAAAAAATTGGAGTTACGTCTATTTATGTAACACATGACCAAGAAGAGGCGTTGGCAATTTCGGACGATATTATTGTCATGTGTGATGGCGAAATTAGCCAGATTGGCTCACCTGATGCTCTTTATAAACAACCTAAGAATGAATTTGTTGCACAGTTTATCGGAGATGCGAACAAGTTGTCAGGTTCTCTAGACTCAGTAGGTGAAGATAAAGTTTTTAATGTAAATGCTTTTCCGCTTTTCCAATATGAAGGGCCAAAAGGTGCTGGAGAAAATGTTGCTTTTATAAGGCCAAATGCTTTTAAAATTTTAAGAAGCGATCACTCTTCAGCGTATGCTTTGCCTGTGACGGTTATTTCTTCGGTGTATTTAGGAAGTCATACCGAATATAAAGTAATGACTCCGTGGGGGGATTCTTTATTTATGATCGATTACAGTTTTGATGAACCTATCGCTAATCAATCTAGTATCTTCATTGAAATTGATAATCGCGGAGTGTCCATTGTCTAGAATAAATGATGCTCGCAATAATCAAATCATTGCTTCTAAGTATGACGCTGTCTTATTTGATTTTGATGGTGTCATAGCCGACTCAGAAATAATGCATTTAGCAACCAAAAAATACGCTCTAGATACTTTTAATATACCTTATGATGATGACGTTTTGATGTCATTTCAAGGTCGTCCAGAAAAGGTATTTTTTGATTTTTTCGCGAAAAAGTATGATGTATCTTCAGAAAAATTGTTGAAAATAAAACGTGATAATTATACACAAAGTTTATCTTTGATCATGCCAATAAATGGTAGTGTTGAATTTATGAAACAGTGCGCGCAGAACAAGGAAGTAAATATTGTTACATCCTCTATTCGAGGCGATGTTGAGGATTTTATCTTACGCAATGCCTTGTCGGCTTTTATAAGGGAGATCATATCATCAGAAGATGTTATTAATCATAAACCTAATCCCGAACCCTATATTACGCTTATTCAAAGAAATCAGCTTATTGATAAGCGATGTTTGGTTATTGAGGATTCGCCCAATGGTATTGTTTCGGCAAAAGCGGCAGGTTGTGATGTGGTGGGGTTAATAGGACAGTTTAGTGAGCATGATTTATTGAAAGCGGGGGCAGATTTTATTGTCAGTAGTTTTCGGGATTTACATGCAAAAATTATTTGGTAACAACAGGATGTTCATACATTAAGGTTTTTGGCCTGATTTTCAAGCTTAGCTATGGGATGAACCCAAACTCGCCTTTAATGCACTACATTTAGTAATGTTAAAACATTATATTAAATAGTCATTTCAGAATAATGGCGTTTCAAGTATGAAGCGCCATATTTTTCTGACCTACCGATGAAACAACTATTTGAAGCCATCTTTAATAGCTTTATCGACGTAATGATTGGGCTGACCAGCAAGGTTGTGAACACCAAAAAAACTTTCCTTGACCTTGATTTTAAGGTATCTGCAACTGTTATCAGTTGTGGGATCTTCTATGCTGCTTGCGGCCTCATGGACGGTTTTTGAGGAAAAAAGACCCCGAATGAATCGTTCGGGGTTTAAAGGGCAGTGAGTTAAAATCAAAAAAAGGTCATAGGCAAGCGTTTACTTTTGGTCTGTTATTGAACCAAGGTTGTGCTAGTTCGAGTTGGGCAGCAAGTGAGAAAAGGGTTTCTTCGTCACCAAAGCGGCCAGAAAAATGTGCGCCAATGGGTAAACCTTGTTCTGTCCAGTACAGTGGCACTGACATGGCGGGTTGCCCTGTGGCATTGAAGAGACAGGTGTAGGGGGAGTAACTGTGGTAATGCTGAATAAGGTCATCGGCAGACTTGTTTTCATCGATCACATCCAAAGTACCAATCAAGACGGGTGGTTTGGCCAGTGTTGGCGTCAGAATCACATCATATTCCGTCATCAGATTAGCAAAGCGGCGACCTAGTGCATGCATGGATTCAATGGCTCTTACATATTGAACCGCACCAATGTTGCCTTTTTCTCGGAGCATAATGCGGGTATGAACCTGCAATTCATCTAGAGAAACGTCTTTACCGCGCATTTGTCCTAAGAGTTCAACATAGTTTCTTGTGTTGGTGCCAATGATGTCGAAGCACTGGTCAAAGAACTGGTATAAATCGACAGGTAATTCGGCTTGAGTTACCTCGTGTCCTAAGCTTTCACACAATTTTGCGGCATGCCTTACTGCGGCTAAAGATTCTGGTGAACTAGGCCAAGGATCCATACTTTCTACCAGTGCGATACGCAATGGGCGTACTGGTGTTTTGGTTGCATCAAGAAATGACATGGATTGACTAGGTGAGGCATAGGGCGCCCCAAGATCCATTCCCGCAGTGAGATCCATTAGAGCGGCGCTGTCACGTACCGAAAGAGAAATGGCATGAGCTGTGCCGAAGCCTCCCCAACCTTCACCCGTTAATGGGCCACTTGGCATACGGCCACGAGTTGGCTTCATACCAAATAGACCGCAACATGAAGCAGGAACTCGAATGGAACCGCCTCCATCATTGGCATGAGCAAAGGGCACAACGCGTGCAGCGACCAATGCGGCAGAGCCACCGCTAGAACCACCACTACTATGTTTTGTGTTCCATGGATTACGGGTTGGTCCAAAGCGAGTGGATTCTGTGGTGTAGGATGCGCCAAATTCAGGTGAGGTACTGGTACCAATAAAGGTACAGCCTGTTTTGCGTAAACGGCTGACAAGATTATCGTCCATTCCTGGGCGGGCTTCGCCCAGTGCGTTTGAACCATTGGTCATGCGGGCTTCTGCTACAGGAGCAAATAAGTCTTTTACAAAGGTTGGAACGCCAGAAAATAAACCTTCATGTGGTGTTGCCTTGCGTGCAGAGTCATAAAGCGTTTCCGCAATCGCATTGATTTCCGGATTCACTTTTTCAGCGCGTTCTATGCAGCACTCTAGTAATTCCTCGCTTTTGATCTCACCTTTTTTAACGAATTCGGCAAGATCTATTCCATCATGCGAGTCGACTAAGTTATGTATGTCTTTCATAAAAAAATATCCACTTTAAAAGGGGCAACATTGCGTTGCCCGGTTAAGGTTTTATCTAGGATAAAGAGTGTTTCTAGGATAAAGAGTGTTTCGATTCTGGGCTGGTGCTTTTATTGCTAAGAAAAAGACTGGATATCACCCAAAGAACAGCAACAACAAGGCCTGCAATAGCAAGGTTATAAATAGTGCCGCGAAGGTCTGAGCCTGTAGTTAAAATAATGCTCACGATAATTGGGCTGACAAACTGACCAAGATACAAGCTGGATGTAAAAATACCCAAGCCACGTCCACGTACTTTTGCTGGAAGGATATTCATTGTTGCCGCCATGATATTTGGTACCATGAGACCGGCACCAATGCCTTGAATCGTGACTGCAAAAAGCACTTGCTGATAAGTCGCTGCATTAGACAATAGCCATAATCCGGTACCAACCAAAGTAAACAGTATGGCATTACAAAGATTTAGTCCGAATAAACGACGTAATACCGGCCAAAGAATGGAACCTATTAAGGTCGCCAGTAAGCTTAGTCCTGCGGACATGCCAATTTCTGTGGTGGATGTCACTCCCATTTGAACCAGTAAAGTTGGCGTTTGAATAGGAACCACAAAGTTCAGCACCATACCAAATAGGATCATTAGATAACTGATGATAAGCGGAAACATAGCGGTTTTTTCTGCTGAGGCTGGCGCTTGTGCAACGACTTCCGCTTCTGGTGATTTTGACTCTTTACTTGGTTCCCATAGCACTTTGACCATGAAAGGGATCAGCAATAAAGGCAGTAAATACAAGTAGAATGGAATTCGCCAAGAAGACTCACCGAGCATTCCGCCAATGACAAAGAAGATAGAACCAATCAATCCAATGGCGACGACCTGAAGGTTGATAAATTTCATCCTTTGATCGCCATGCCAATAGTCGGCGATTAATGTCGTACAGCAGGTCATTATGGCGGCTTCAGCGCAACCGAAAAGAAGTCGGGAGATGACAATACTATGCAGATCACCTAATAGAGCAGGAACAAAGCCAAACAGGGCATATAAAAAAGTAGCAATAATAAGTAATTTCTTACGTCCTGCTTTATCGGCCAATAAGCCAGCTAAGGGAGCAAAAAGAGCTATGGCCAAAGCGGGGCCAGCTATTGCTAGCGGCACGAGCGTTGCTGCATCTGGCGTTATTGGTCCAAATTCTGCGCCAATTTTAGGAATCATCGGTGCCACCATGACGGACCCCATGATAGTTAAGCTACTTCCAAGTACTAATACGATACCTTCCTTGTTACCTGATGCTTGTCTAGAGAGTGCATTATTATTCGACATAGGAGATTACCTTTTAGAATGATTGAGAAATTCTTAAAGCTAGGTTGTAACCTTGAGATCGGTTATACGTTCTAAACTCTTTGTAGGCATGGAAAGAAACCATGGGTAATCCCGGTTTAAAGTAGGTTAATGCTGGTCCTGCGGCTAAGGTTTCCGCACGATTGCCATCGGTGATAGGTTGGCCTGAATAGCCTGAATAAGTTTTGTCATCAGTTAGCTGACGGTAGTAATAGCCACCTAAGCCTAGGGTCCACTCATTGACGTGTTGCCCAACGGCAAATTCATGACGATATTCGATACCGTTTTTATAGTCTGTGTCTGAGTTTTTGGTATTAATGTCTAACTCAAAGCTGGAAGAGACTTCAAAACCTGTATTGGAAATATAGCTAACATTATAAATCGGAGAGAAAGCCCAATGGTTCAGACCTGGGGAAACAAGGCGGTTCTTGTCGTAGTCTCCTGTAGGTGCTTGAATTTGAAATTGGGCATTCATGGCCAAGTTTGGAGACAAGGTCCACTGTAATATCAATGGCGTGATCTGCAAATCGGCTTGTCTTGTAACGGATGCGCTGCGATCAATTGAAGCAATGGGGATTTTTAGTGATGCGTCCATACTAAAGAACGGTACAACCGTACTGAAGCCATATTTAGCGCCAAAAATTTCATGGTTGGTCATTTTCACATAAGCTAAACCAAGGCTTAGTACGTCGAGTGAAAAGTCAGTACCATTATCATTGCCAGTCGCATTTCTGTTTGAATTAGAGCTGTAGTAGGCGGTACGTAAACCAAAGGCACCAATATCTGTTGCTGGTGGCATGAAGCCTGCGCCAAAGTCATATACGCCCATTGCGGTTGTTGGAGCACCGTTTTCGGTTGCTAATGCCCAGCCGGGGAAACCTAATAAGGTGGCGCTTCCCACAGCAGTTAGTAGTATTTTGCTTTTTAGTGTTTTCATTTTTTGTTCCCTATATGTAATTATTTTGTCTTTTCACATTACATAAGGGGGCAAAAAAGGTGTTATCCGAAATTGGCAAACATTCTATTGTTTTCTTTTAATTGTGTCGGAGGGCAGCTCGCCAAAGAGTTGCTTATAGTCGTTTGCAAAGCGGCTTAGGTGTAAAAATCCCCATTTTGCCGCTATGTTCTGCACTTGTTTAGTGCCATCTTGCATTAATAATTCCCGATGTGCGGAATTTAGACGAATGGTTCTAAGGTAAGTGACAGGGTTGATGCCCAATGTTTCCTGAAAACAATATTGAAGCTTTCTACGACTTGCTCCCACTGCATTACACAAATCAACGATAGAAGGGTTATCGTTAATGTTGGCTAATACATAGTCTCTTGCTTTATCGACGATACGCTTGCGCGCTAAAGACGTTAAATATTGGACTTCTTCTTCATTAATCAGCTCAAGCAAGTTTTGCAATAAAGTGTCTCGAATGCCTTTTCGAATCGCCTCATGTTCTAACAGAGGTTGAAGGTTATTTGGGGTCATGACCGTTTTTAATAAGGTCAGTAGTTCATCCTGATTGCCTATTTTATCGAGCTGATAACAATGGGCGCTATCCGATAGATCAAGAATGATATTTTGTCGATCAAGGGCATTTTGCAAAAGGTCTTGCGAAGCGTTAATGCAGATGACGTCTAGGTTTGCTGGGGTTTTAAGTTCAGGTAGATTTCGCCAGTTAGAAACCAGTAAATTTGAAGGCGTGAAAATATGACCTTCGCAATAGAGGTTCTCAGCGGCGGGGGCTAAAGGCAAAGTAAACATAATGGTGTCAGGTATTGATTCACCACTTTTGATAATGGCCTGATTAGACTTGTCCCGAATTAACTGCATGCCAGTTAAGTTGAGTTCAGTAATGCTTCCTGCAAATTGACCTGCGGATATTTGGTCATATCGAACCTTCCATCCCGACATGTTTCCTGCATGTTCTTCAATATCAATCGTCTCTTTAAAAGAAAGAGGGGATTGAGGTTGAATTTCAAAAGCACTATTTTGGAGCATATTTTTTACCCTGAATAATTTTTATTTGAACTTCTTAATCGGTTAATGCAAGGCACGTACCTATAAAAAGCGGGTTAAAGTATTTTGCTAAAAACGGATACTCAATTTTATGTGTTGGAGCGTCGTTACACCTTTGGTAGTACAAACCTTTCGTCTTGTTGGTAATGTGGATAGTGGCTAGGTGTCTGGCCACTATCCGTCATTTTGCTTAGCTTTATCTAGAGTATAGGTCTAAATGCTAAGCAATGGAGCTACAGATGTACTTCAATTCTAGATAATCTTCGATGCCGTACTTAGAGCCTTCACGACCAAGACCGGATTGTTTAACCCCACCGAAAGGCGCGACTTCATTGGAGATCAAACCTGTGTTATGACCAACCATGCCGTACTCTAGCGCTTCAGATACGCGAATCATGCGAGCATGGTCACGGGTAAAGAAGTAAGCGGCTAAGCCAAAGATAGTGTCGTTGGCCATCGCAATGGCTTCTTCTTCTGTATCAAATGGGAAAAGCGGAGCAAGGGGGCCAAAGGTCTCTTCTTGAGCAACATTCATATCTGCAGTTACACCCGTTAATACAGCGGGCTCAATAAATAAACCACCTAAACGCTTGCCACCATGAACCAAAGTCGCGCCTTTGCTGACAGCGTCTTTGATGTGTTCTTCCACTTTCAGAATGGCTTTTTCTTCGATCATTGGACCAATGTCTATGCCTGCTTCTGTGCCATTACCCACTTTTAGGGCTTTGACCTTTTCCGTTAGTTTGGCGGCAAAGGCATCGTAAATACCTCGCTGAACCAGAATTCGGTTTGCACATACACAAGTCTGACCGGCATTACGGTATTTAGAGGCCATGGCGCCTTCAACCGCTTTATCCAAGTCGGCATCGTCAAAAACGATGAAGGGCGCGTTGCCACCTAATTCAAGGGACACTTTTTTGATGGTGTCTGCGCATTGAGCCATCAGTAAGCGACCAACTTCGGTCGAGCCGGTAAAAGACAGTTTGCTAACCACATGGCTGTCAGTGAGTACCTTACCAATTTTGCTTGCTGAGCCTGTGACTACTTGGAATACACCCGCTGGGATACCTGCACGTTGTGCCAATTCTGCCAATGCTAACGCGGTAAGTGGGGTTAAATCGGCAGGGCGAACAATCATCGAACAACCAGCAGCCAACGCAGGAGCCGCTTTGCGTGTGATCATGGCCGCCGGAAAGTTCCACGGTGTAATGGCGGCGGTCACGCCAATAGGTTGACGAATAACCGTCAGTCGTTGGTCTGCTCGTGGTGCGGGAATGGTGTCGCCATAAATGCGTTTGGCTTCTTCTGCGAACCATTCAATAAAAGATGCGGCATAAGCAATTTCACCTTTGGCTTCCGCCAGCGGTTTGCCTTGTTCAGTGGTCATGAGTAACGCTAGGTCATCGGTGTTTTCAATGATTAAGGTAAACCAACGGCGCAAAATAGCCGAACGTTCTTTGGCAGGTAAAGCGGCCCATTTCTTTTGGGCGATTTTAGAGGCTTCGATTACCGCAGGGATTTCTTCAGGAGAAAGGTGAGGAATCTCGACAATGGTTTTCCCCGTCGCTGGGTTGGTAACAGGGTGGGTGGTTTTGGCTTTTGCTTCAACCCACTCACCATTGATTAAACAACGAGACTTAAGAAGGGACATATCCTTTAACATGAGTATCACCTATATATTGGGTAATTAAATAAAGTGAGATCGTTACACAACAATGTAGCACCAAGGCATTCGTCTTAGCCTAGTTCACCATATCGTGAAACGGTCTCAAAGTAAGTTATTCTTGTACTAATACCTAGCTATTATCAAATCTTCATCGATCAAAGTAAATAGGTTAACATGTTAACTAATTTTATTTGATAAAAAGATCGTTCTTTGAATACGCCTTTAAGTTATGTCTTCCATTTTATTCGTTCCTTCTAGTCTGGCTCAAGCTTGTCGCGGTTAACTCATGCCGCTGTTGGTTGCTTATGAATTTCCCGCACAGAGCTTATGAGTACGACTCATTTCTCAGCGAGTAAGCAGAGTTTTACTCTTTAGGTTCTTCCTTATATTTCATTATAAAAATAATCCCTTGGAGGTTCTAAGTGAATAACGAAATTCGAACGAGCGCCAATGTGAATGTTTGTAATGATCTCAATATAGGGCGTCGGCTCATGGATATCTACGGACTAGCAAGATGCTCTGAAGCCCTGCCTGAAATATGACCGAGTGCATGTTAAGCAAAACCAGTTAAGCCTTGTTTCTATCCATATAAAAACCTAAAAGAGGTAAGAAAGATGAAGCTCACCAATATCCTGAAAGTGGCGACGTGTGCTGCTGTAATGACGATGCCAGCATTCGCTTTAGCTGATTGGCAGCCGAATGGCTCAATCACATTAGAAGTTGGCTTTGGTGCTGACGGTAGCACCGACACCTTGGCCCGTGCGATTGCGACTCAAGTGGAAGAAGACACTGGGTGGAATGTTATTGTAAATCGGCGAACTCCGCGGTGGGGGGCGCCAGCTTGATTCCTTGGTCCACGGTTTGAGCTTGCCTTAGGCCAAACTGCGACTATTCTTCATGGGGATATCACGAATTTCATTAATCATCCGATTGCTGCTGTCTTGTTGCTTATGTCAGTTTTTTCAATTTACTGGCTAGGAATTAGATCCTCAGTTAAGAGTAGGAAGCAACAAGAAGACAATAAAAGCTAAAATTGGGTTTAACCCGAATTGAAGCGCAGGGTACTTTCTATCAGTGTAAAAGGCGTTTTTAATGTGTTTTGGTATCCAGTGGTTTCGCTACAGGCAAAGTGATATTGTTCAACCTTATTTCTTTTTCAGAAAGAGAGTTTTATGGAGCGCTTAAACCTCAACCTGTTGCGAGCTTTAGCGGTACTGCTTGAGCAGCGTAATGTGACAGGTGCCGCAAAAATCTTGCACTTGACACAATCTGCTATTAGCCGACAGTTGGCACAGTTGAGGGAGTATTTTGGCGACCAACTTCTGGTAAGAGAAGGTAATGATTATTTACTGACGGCGATGGCCCAACAGCTAAAGCCCAGATTGCAGGATTTGCTTAATCAGATTGATAACTTGCGTCAACAGGAGGCTTTTGACCCTTCTTTGTGCCAGCGACGTTTTACGTTTGCCTGTACCGATTATGTCGCCAACTTTATTTTTCCTGATATTTTGTCTTCTCTGCACCAACAACCCAATCAAATAGATTTAATTTATAAAACTTGGCAATCAGATTGGTTAGATAGCTTGGGTTCAAAACCAATTGATTTTGTCGCTACCATGATTAATCAAGTTCCAGATAATCTTTATGGTATTCATTTAGGCCGTGATGAACCTGCTTTGTTGCTGCACAAAGACCATCCTTTATTACAAAAAAGTGATCTCAGTCTAGAGCAGCTGCTAGCGTATCCGTTTGTTAGTATTACCATTGGTGGCGATAAGGATAGTTTCTTTGATATAGAGCTAAGTCGCTTGCATAAACAAAGGCGCATTGCGTTTGAGGTGCCTTTTTATACGTCCGCTTTTAAGGTGATCGCGAGTACGGATATGTTGTTGGTCGCACCTAAGCACATAGCGTTAAAAGCAAGTGAAATCTATGATTTAACTCATGTAAGTTTGCCAATGGATAATATCCCTGAACATAATTATTACGTGCTCTGGCACAGTATCCATCAACATGACAGCGCTCATAGATGGCTTCGGGAAATTATCGCTGATCAAATATGTCGTTCTATTTACTCACCTAGAGGCATAACGTAATTCTATCTTATTGATTTCTCAATCAGTCATTCTATCTGCATTCATACAGAGCGGATTATTGGTCTTGCCTCTCCATTACGCTAAGCCTTTATCTGAGCTCGGCAATCCTGAACTCGGAAATCAAGTTATTGGAATGAAAAAAACTATCAATAGCAAGGTTGACCAACAGCTTGATGTCTAAAAACTTTAAGAAGGCTGCGCATATGAATTTTCTGCACAGAACTTGTGAGCATGAATCATTTCTCAGATGGCCTGCACAGTCTTACTCTTACTATTCTTCTTCATCAGGTATGAGTGTCTGACCTTTTGATATGACAGTGACTACGCCTACCTGCATTGCAACAAGATTATAGGAAACAACATGACTATAGAAATGCAAAGTATCGGAATTTTAGAAAAAGCGATGCATAAATTAGCCAAGGGCTACACAGATCTGCCTGAGTTTCAGACGGAATACGATCAACAACGTGCAGAAGACGTTTTGTTATTAGCAGCAGAAAGAATGTGGGATAACTATCCTTATCCACATCCACTTTATGCAGGACAAATGCTGAAGCCTCCTCATCCTGTTGCGCGCATGGCTTACATGATGGCCATGTGGATCAATCCAAATAATCATGCTTTGGATGGAGGTAAAGCCAGTTCAGCCATGGAAAAAGAAGCGGTTGCTGGAATTGCTAAAATGTTCGGTTGGCAAGAGCATTTAGGACACCTTACAGGTGGTGGAACACTTGCGAATTTAGAGGCTTTATGGATTGCTAATCAGGTGCATCCGGGTAAGAAAATTGTTGCTTCACAACAGGCGCACTACACCCATAACCGTATTTGTGGTGTGCTACAAATTCCTTTCGAATCGGTCGCGGTAGATGACAACGCACGTATGGATGTTGCGGCCCTAGAAGAAAAACTAAAGCAGGGGGATATTGGTACTGTTGTAGTGACGCTAGGTACCACGGCAGTGGGTTCGGTTGATCCGCTACCAGAAATACTGGCATTGCAAGATAAGTATGACTTTAGAATACATATCGATTCGGCTTACGGCGGTTATTACAAGTTGGTCGATACCTTGCCGTCTAACGTTTGTGATGCGTTTGCGTTAACACATCGCGTTGACTCCATCGTCATTGATCCCCATAAACATGGCTTACAGCCTTATGGGTGTGGTTGTGTCATATTCAAAGACCCAGAGGTGGGACGTTTTTATAAACACGATTCACCTTATACTTATTTTAGTTCAGACGAACTTCATTTAGGTGAAATCAGTCTCGAATGTTCTCGTGCTGGAGCTTCGGCTGTAGCATTGTGGACTACTATGCAAATGTTCCCGTTGGACGTTGGTGGTGAATTTTCTAATGGTTTAGCGAGCTGTCGTCGCGCGGCGGAAGCGCTTTTTTCTCGCTTAGCACAGGATGATCGCTTCATTACGCCACTTGTACCAGATATGGATATTGTGATGTGGGCACCAAAAGCGATGAGTACGAGTGAAATCTCAAGGCTATCTGAAGCGACATTTCATGCAGCAGAAGAACAGCATTTGTATTTGGCTACCTTTAGTTTTCCATCTTATTTGATAAAAAAAGCATATCCAGACGTGGTAGTTGATAGTGAATATACGACTTGTCTACGTTCCTCTTTGATGAAACCTGAGCATGAGGATTGGTTAGATTTAATTTGGTCTATTCTAGATAAAGTTCAGAACGAACTATAACCCGTAAAATAGGTTTAAATGGCATGCAGGAAGGTTATGTTTGAGGGTATAACCACCTGTATGCCAATCGGTAGGCGTCTTTCAGTTTGCGCTTTACTCTGCCAGCGGCTATGCAGTTGCAATCTATTCAATTGATGTGTCTACTTTGCGGGAATGGAGGGTTGTTCGTCCTTAATCAGATAAACCGAACTAACTCAGACTTGCGATTGATTCTTAGCTTTTTGAATGCTCTTTTTTTATAAGTGATGACTGTTGATTCGGACAACTCAAGATGATTACCGATTGATTTTGCTGTATGGCCTTGAAGTATCATATTGCAGATTTGAGATTCGCGTTCAGAAAGGCCGGATGCCAGTAGAGATTTAATCGTTCCGCGTTGTTTGCGTTCATCTCGAAAATGTTTTAACAACAATGAACCTATTAGGGAAGATATCGATTTCAGCGAGTCAAGTTGTTCTTCTGCAAAGCTATGTTCTATTTTGCTGTAAAAGTTGATGTAAAAGATATGTTGGCTTTTTCGGTCCATCACTACAAATGAAAACTTAGTATCGAAGTTAGGAACATTAAAAAATCGCTGCCGATAAACGGGAGGAAGCTTTCTTTTCTCGAGTAGACGACACGATGCCACGTCCATTTGGGAAAGAAGTGACTCTTTTAATTCTTTTAGCATAATGTCATCTAAATAGGCACCGTCCAAATACAGTGAAGCCAGCTCTACCCCCAGGTCAGGGTGTTCTATATTGTGTGCTAGGCGGCAGGTTGCATAATCGCCATTGGGGGAAAACTCAAACACCATGTATTGATCGACGTGAACAAGGTGTTTCATCATCTGAAAAAATCTAGGGTAAAATTCACCGCTACCAAGCTTGTCTATGCAGCCAGCAATCTGTTGGGATATATCCGGCCAGATATCTCTTGAGTTATGCATATACTCTTTAAACTGCCCAATGTTGTGATTTAAGTTAGTGTCTCTATTAATTCATCATTTAAGAGACACTTCAGAGTATTTATTCTTATTTTAGGAAATCATGAAACCATCAAAAAAATCACTCAATTCATCAAAAGCATTGAGAGGTAATATATTAGCAATATGCTGATCTGGACGTACTACAACCATACAGCCGTTTGAGCGATTGATACCACGTTGCTCAAATATATCGTTACCTTCTTCTGTATGGAACACCTTTTCGTAATCTCTTAGCCCGTATTTTCCTTTTGCTGGCCATAAGAAATTAGGCATATTTTCTATGGATAAATCTTGTTGCTGAAAGACAGCATAGATATCAATGACAGAGTCAATGTCGCTACTGCTTGAGGTGTATTTTCGGACAGGAGAAGATTCAGAGCGATCTAGAAAATCTATAAGCTTGTACGAATCTGAAGTGGTATCCATTGGATTTTGTTGATTTCCAAAAATGAAAATACGCCAGCGACCATCTGCTTTATTCAGATGTCCTAAATGTTGTCGTCTACCATCTGCAACTCGAATGGCGGTTGCTGAGTGGAAGCGTTGGCCTATGATAAATCCGGTCGCCAAGTCTTGATGTGTGTGCCCTGTACAGATAAATGAAGCGTCATATTGAATGGAGGTTCCGGCAATAAAACCGTTTTGTCTGGCAATGAATTCTTCAATATCAGCCGTATTGGTCTTGGCTTGTATAGCACCGGACTTAGCAGTAGGTCGAGTTGCCACCAGACTGGACATTTGTTTATCTGCATTAATGAGTTGTTGCGCCACTTTTCGTCTTTCCGAAGAGTATGTTTGTAGCAATTTAGGCTGACTTTTGCCCAATAAAACAGCTGCTAGCTTCCACCCCAAGTTGAAAGTATCTGGTAGTGAGGTATTTAGTCCCCATCCACCTTTTGGACTGTGTGTATGGCAGGCGTCACCTGCAACAAATGCACGAGGAATCAAACCTTCTGAATTATCAGCAGGTGTATCATCAAAGCGATCTGCTACTCGTTGACCAACCTCATAGATAGACCACCAAGCAACCTCTTTAACATCCATTTGATAAGGCGTCATAATGAGTTGTGCTTTTTCAATAATATCTTCAATGGTAAGGTCAAGATGAGATGCTCTTTGATCTTTCTCCAGCAGGCCGAGTTCTACATATAGTCTGACTAGATAACCACCTTCACGGGGAACGAGCATTACGGCGCCGTTTTCTTTTGATTGGATAAAGCACTTCACTCTGATATCGGGAAAGTCTGTCACTAATAAAACATCCATGACTCCCCATGCTTTGTTGGCTGAGTCACCTTCTAGCATTATTGATAGATTTTTACGGACTGCACTTCTAGCACCATCACAACCTACGACATATCGCGCTTGGATAGTCTCGACATTGCTTGATTGTGACATGTCGTGGCGTGCGAATTTTGCCGTAATAGGGTGGGCATTCAAATCTTGAGTAAGATTAGGGTCAACATGCAGCTCAAGTAGCCGACGATTGTAATGGGGAACAAGTTTCGTGATTGAATTTTCCATGCCTTCAAGTAATAAATCTTGCAGACGAGCTTGATTTACAACCCCATGGGAAAATTCGGAGAGCCCAATTCTTGCGTCAGGAACTTTGTGAGTACGTTTTATGTTCTCTGGTTGCTTATCATCCGGCTCCCAGAAAGCATTTCTATTAAGCTGGTAGGTTTCCTTAACAAGCATTTCGCTACAATTAAATGCTTCCATGATTTCCATTGTGCGACAAGATATACCATCTGCCTGACCAAATAATAAGGGGCCGGACTTAAGTTCAACGATGCAAGTTGTAATATCAGAAAACTCCGACAGTTGCCTTGCTAAGGCTAGTCCTGCAGGGCCACAGCCCACAATTAACACATCGACTTTTTTGGGCAAGTCAACAATAGCTGGTGGAGCAGCAGGTAGTCGTACGGAATCTGGAACTTGATAGTTACCGGGCTTAAAACCATTGAGGTGATATTGCATCATATTATCCTTTTTTCTTATTAGTTGGCTGGTTCGTTTACTGATGAGGTAAAGAGTACGTGGATTAGCTAATGGGATATGTCATCTAAAAATGGGGGCTTAGTGAAACTTCATCAATCAGAATAAATAAGTTAACATGTTAATTATTTTTTTAATGATGAGAGCGATCTATGAAGATAAAATTGTCCGTTGTGGACCAAACACCAGTACATGGCTCCCATAATAAAAAAGCGGCTCCTTCATTAACCGTGGAGTTAGCAAAGTATTGTGATGAATGGAATTACCATCGTTATTGGGTTGCGGAACATCATGATAGCGTGCATTTTGCTAATCCTTGTCCTGAGATCTTAGTGGCTCATTTGGCCAGTATTACTAAACGCATCAAAGTCGGCAGTGGCGGCGTGATGTTATCTAATTATAGTCCGTTAAAAGTGGCTGAGTGCTTTGCCATGTTGGCCTCACTTTTCCCCGGGCGTATCGACCTTGGGGTTGGGCGTGCACCTGGTGGTTCGGCGATGACATCCGCCGCTTTGGCCTTTCCAAATAAAGCGTCGAGTGGTCAGTTTTATGCAGAACAAGCGGCATTGCTGGAAAGTTTTATTCATGGCTCTTTTGAGGAAGACCATCCTTTTGGCGCGATACATGTGATGCCAGAAGTCGTTGATGTGCCCGATTTATGGATGCTTGGTTCCAGTGGTGGCAGTGCAGAGTTGGCGGGACAGCTGGGCTATCATTTGGCTTTGGCTCGATTTATTGATTCTGAAAATTGTCATCCGCGTATTTTTGACGCGCATCAGAAAACGTGGCAACAGGCTGGGCATGAACGTCCATTACAAAGGATGTTGGCTATTGCTTGTATTTGTGCAGAAACAGGAGAGGAAGCCAAGCTCAGAGCGGGAACGGCGGTGTATCGTAAATTTGCCACTCAAATAGGTCAGCGGGAAGACTTTTTAACACCAGCTCAAGTTCGTGATAGATATCGCGATATGCCTGTCTCTCATCAAGCCTTGTTTGATCGAATTGAAGCCAGCTATACCATTGGTACACCAGAACAATGTTGGGTTGAAATGAATGACCTTGCAAGGTCATTCAACGTTGATGAAATCTCTTTAGTAACGGTTACCCATAGTCAAGCCGATCGTCTAGACAGTTACCGTTTGTTGGCAAACAACTTATAAGCTCTAGTACTCACCATGACGTACAAATAAAAACAGGCTGTGAAAACCGCCTGTTTTTGATGATGATGGCTCTTGTTCGTTATTCTTCGTTGAGGATAAATTCAGCGCAACGTTCTGCGATCATAATCGTCGGAGCATTGGTATTCCCCGAGATAATAGTTGGCATAATAGAGGCATCGCAGATACGTACTCCTTTGACACCATTAACACGGAGCTTAGTGTCGACAACAGCTTGTTCATCAGAGCCCATGCGGCAAGTGCCAACAGGGTGGTAGACGGTTTTAGCATGGCTGCGAATGTGGGCTTCGATTTCAGCATCTGAAATATCTTCTTTGGCGGAGGGACGAAGTTCTTCGCTGATCAGTTCTGCCATGGCCGGTGCCCGTATAATCTTGCGGGCCAATTTAACACCACGGATAAGCGTATCAACGTCGTCACGATGTGATAACGCACCACTTTCGAAAATCATTGAATCTGTTGGGTTTGCACTGCGTAGTCGGGCGAAACCTCGGGATTTAGGACGTAAGAAACAAGGGTTGATGGAAATGCCGTGACCTTCAATGGGCTCGCGGTCTACGTCACCAACCAAAGTAGGCAGTACATGGAATTGAATATCAGGACGGCCACAGTTGCTAGTATCCACAAAGCCACCAGACTCAACAACGTTAGAAGTCAATAAACCTGTTTTAAAACAAGTCCACTGGAAACCATAGGACAGTGCTTTGAGGCCTTTATCGCTGCCAAGTAAGCTAATTGGATGTTTCGCTCGACCATAGATACTGACTTCTAGGTGGTCCTGATAGTTTTCGCCCACTTCTGGAGAGTCGTAAAGCGTTGATATGCCGTGTTTAGATAACTGCTCTTTTGGACCAACCCCCGACAGCATTAATATTTTGGGTGTGGATAACGCGCCAGCGGCTAGGATGACTTCTTTCTTCACCGAAAGTATTTCTATTTTGCCGGACTCATTACGCAACTCAATACCTGTCGCGTTGTTATTAGCATCAAAGATGATCTTGTTAACGTAACATCCTGTGCGGATTTCTAGGTTTGGCGCGTTCTCTACCTCGTTGAGGTACGTTGCAGCGGTACTACCACGACGACCATCAAAAGTCGTGGTGTGATAGAAGCCAATTCCATCTTGTTTTTCACCGTTAAAATCATCGTTATAAGGGATGCCCGTTTGTTGTGCGGCTTTTAAAAAAGCTTGGCTGAGGGGGTGTCTAAAACGAGTGTCGCTTACACGCAAAGGGCCATTCGTGCCGTGAAATGGCTCGCTTAGACGCATATGGTTTTCTGAGCGTTTAAAGCTTGCTAGGACATTTTCCCAACCCCAGCCATCGCAGCCGTTGCGCTCCCATTCATCGTAATCTTCTTTCTGGCCACGGATGTAAAGCATGGCATTGATTGAGCTACCTCCACCGAGTGTGCGGCCTTGTAGCACATAGGTTTTTCGGCCGCCAGCGTCGGGTTGGGGTTCGCTTTCATATATCACGGATCGCTTTGACCCAATAACACGAATGAAAGTGGCAGGCATTTGGACGAATATAGAATCGTCTTTTGGACCATCTTCCAGCAAAACTACTTGAAAACCTGCTTTTACAAGCCTGTGTGTTACGGTGCAACCTGATGAGCCACCGCCAACGACGATGAAATCAATGGACTTCATGAGTAAACCTCTTGCTCTTATTCTTATGTTTGGGTGTTGATATGGATGAGGATAGGGCTTTATTGAAAGAGAAAATTGATCTCATCAGACGGGGGATTTGACTCAGCAGGACATTTTGCCAAGACACGTAGCTGTCAATTTAGTTAACATGTTTACTAAATATTTGGCTAGGGTTATGATCCAAGTGACATCATTTTAGATATGCATCCTTAAAAACAAAAACTACATTGAGGGATTTATGTCATTTTCAGGACAAGTCCGAGTATCTACTCGAGATATAGATCTTATGTCTCGACACCATTATTGGGAAAAAGCCGTTAACCAGTATGTGATTCATATTGATTGTCCTGTGTCGTCAGATTCACCACTGGAGGCGGAATTACGACATTCTCACGGTGATATCATTAATGTGAATTATATTGAGGCGAATAGGCACTCTGTGCAACGCAGCCGTATTGATATTGATGAAGATAGCCGCGATGGTTTCTTCGTTTGTCTAATGACAAAGGGGAATGGTTATTCATATTAAGGTGTAAATTGCGCGAGTCATATGCCAGGAGATATGGTCATTTATGACACTGCAAAACCTTATGGACATGGATTTCCCGAGAATATGGGAATGTATGTTTTGGATGTGCCGCGATCTATTGTGGAGCGGGAGTTAGGGGTTGTCGATGGCCTTATTAAAGTAGATCGCACTTTGCAATGTGGTACTTCGTCAACAAGTGCAATTTTCAAATTATTAGAGAGTAACCCCGTTAGCCATCATGCTTTTCAATTAAAAGCAGAAGAGGTGATGCATCATATTCAAGTACTGTCTGGATTACATGGCGCGAAGTTCAATCAGAAAAATCGACATTTATTGTTTTTCAAATGCAAAGCATTAATCGAACAACATTTAACCTCACCGGATTTGAATGCTGAAATGATAAGCAAACAATTATCCGTGTCTTGTCGTCAAATATCTCGAGCGTTCGCAGCTCATGGTATGACGATGAGCCGGTATGTTTGGCAATCAAGGTTGCATAAAAGCCGTGAAGATATATTGAATTTGGATAATTTGAGTATCACCGACATCGCTTATAAGTGGGGATTCAATCACTCTTCACATTTTAGTCGAGCCTATAAGCAGTATTTTAATGAGTCTCCTCATTTAACCAGACAACAAAAAAGGCAGAATCTTGTCTGAGAACTGCTTATTATCAGGATTGCTTAGCTTTCTAGAGCAATAATATCGCTCAACAGTCGGCTAAGTTCTTTTAGTTTGTCTTCCCCTAGCTTTTCGATGATGCGTTGGTAAGCGGCATCCACTTCTGGACGGAACTCTTTAACAATTTTCATCGCCATAGGGGTTAAAGAAAGCAAAGAGATACGCTGATCCGTTGGTGATTTTTTGCGAATGATAAAGCCATCTTCTTCAAAGCGCGTAATAATTCGCGTCAAACTTGGGCTAAGAATGCAGCATAGATGAGCCAGTTGTTTAGCCTCTAGTTCTTCATGATCATTTAAAACCCGTAAGACTCGCCATTGTTGTTCGGTAAAACCTGCCTTTTGCAGTACAGGTCTAAAAAAAGTCATGGATGATTCACGTGCTCTTAACAATTGCAGTGTTAGGGAGTCTTCTAATCTTTTCATGTAATCTCGATAATTCCTAAAATATGATTTTGATAGTATCAAATACGTTTCATAAATAAATGCTAGCGCACAGGTGTGTTATTTCATTGTTCGTATATTTCTATGGACCATGGTCGCTAAAAGGGTACAGCCCAAGATGGCAAAGCCAATGGCATGAGGATGCAGGTCGATCAATAAGGGAACAACTTGAGAAAAAATTGCCCCAAAACTTAATTGGAGAAAACCGAGTAATCCTGAGGCCATGCCTGATAATTTATCGGCCGTTGCTATGGCAGCGCTTTGATAGCTTGCTTGGCTGATACCGCGCCCCAGCGTAATGACAGACATGGGTAAAAAGAGTGAGGCAAAACTCATCGGCATGCTAAGTTGCAGTATCAATAAAGCCGTGGCGCCAAGAATGCATAAGTAATTTCCAAGTTGGATGGATTTATCTAACGCCAATCGCTTATTAAATAATGTACTTAGGTATCCACCCAGCATAAAGGCGCCAGACACCAAGATGAACCAATAACCATAAGCGAGCCTGTTGTCGCTCAGGTCTTTGGTTAGATAGGGAGAGGCACTAATAAACAGATAAAAACACAGAGCGATCAGTGTATTTGCCATGGCGTAATGTCTAAAAGAAGACAGACGAATGAGGCTCATATAATGACTAAGCAACATTTTTAATGGTAACTTAGGTGGTTTTTGCGCCGCTGGTTGAATCAGTTTTAGACTAAAAAACAGTAAAATAGCCCCTTGAATGGCTGAAAGAGCAAAGATAGCTTGCCAACCTATATGGGTATTCAATGAGCCACCAATTAAGGGAGCAATGCCTTGTGATAAGGCGATGGCCATGACCAGATAACCCATTTGCTGTGACGCGCGCTTTCCGCCAGAACTGGCGACCAATAATGCTCTGGACATTGAAAGGGTAAAGGCGCCACCAATACCTTGCAGTACCCGACCCAGCAGCATAAAAAATAACTGCTCTGTTGCCAACGCGATTAATCCACCAAGCACAAAGAAAGAGATGCCTAATATAATGGTAGAGCGGTTTCCGAGTCTGGCAATGACGGCTCCTACAGAAAACTGGCCTAAGGCAAGCGCGGCTAAATAAAGAGAATAGTTTAATTGTACCGTTGATGAGTCAATGCCTAGTTGTTTAGCGATATCCGGTAAAGCCGGCAAAATGGCATTCAGGGCGATAGGACTGCACATCGCCATCAAAATGAAATACGGAAAGGGGATCATTGGTATAACTAATAATTTAACTTGTTAATTAAGAAGTTATTATACATATATAAAAAAATCCCACGAGGGGATTTTTTTATGCTTTGCTTTTACAGGTCGATTAATCGTAGATAATTAACTGAGTTGTTTCAGTAATTGTTGCAGCTGCTTTTTAAAATTGGCTAATTCATCCTCTTTAAAGTCCGCAAAAATATCAGCTTGCTGCTTATCTGAAATAGCCCATAATCTTTCGGCTATATCGTGACCTTTTTCAGTCAGTGCGAGATCACTGTTAATCAAGCCAAAGCCTTTTAAACTTTCAACCCCATCAACCACATCCACTGCCGGAATTGTAACCAAATTGCTTAAATCATCGACGGTGATTCCTGTAGTATCACTCAACACAAGCAACATTCGAGCTTCGCTTGTGCTTAATCCAGTTGCTGACTGCTTTGGCAGATAGTTCTCTTGAACCTTTTGCAAAACCTTATGGATTAGATATATAGCACTGTCGTGTAAACGCGCTAATGTTTTATCCGAGGCAACGTTTTTCGCGGGTGTTTTGGCACCAGTGAAAGGAATCGCGCCAGCATAGCTGCCCTGAACATAAAGTAATGGCGCGCGGCCTAGGCTTTCAAATGCAACCACTTTACCAATCATGATCCAGTGATCACCCCCATCGACAACTTGGTATTTTTCACACTGGAAATTGGCCGCCGTATTTTGAAGCAGTGGAGCACCGCCAATACCGGGCTGTGTTTCTACATTGGCAAATTTATCGTCACTTGGTTTGGCAAAGTTATTGGATAGATCAATTTGATCTGCCGCTAAAATATTGACAGCGAAATGGTCCGAATTTTCAAATACAGCATAACTGCTGGATGTTTTAACAATGCTCCAAAGTATCAGTGGTGGATCAAGAGACACGGAGTTAAAGCTGTTAGCGGTTACGCCCACCTGTGTACCATCAGAGGACTTGGCGGTAATGACGGTCACGCCTGTGGCAAAATTTCCTAGGCAGCGACGGAATTCTTTAGGGTCGAAGCTCATAATATTCTCTCTTATTCTTATGTATTTATTTTTTAAAGTGTTTTTAAAGGGATCTGACCCCTTTAAGGTGAGATTAAAGTAGAGATGGATCTGGTTCTAATCCCATTAATTCGCGTCCAAAGATTTGCGCACAAACATCGTAATCCGTGTAGGCATGAGCGCCTGTGACGTGACTATCACGGAATAAGCGCTGTGCTTCTTTATCCAGATACCAGTGACTTGCCCCCATGCTGCTGAATAAACGGTCAACGGCGTCAATACACATTTTTACTACATAAGCTTGGTTGGTGCGCCACTCGGCCAGTTTTGCTCGATCAGGATATTGATGGGCTTCAGCGTATTCGGCGTGTTCATCCCAGGTTTTTTCTAAGAAAGCTCGAGCCGCCATGACTTGGTGAGTGGATTCGGCAATACGTAATAGTGCAGGAGTGGCAGTTCCTACTTTTGCACCTGTATAGGCACGAATTCGACCCTGAGTGGCTTCTTTAAAGGCTTCTAGCATACGTTCTGCAATGCCTAAACTGATTGCTGAAAAACCAGAGGCAAAGTAAGGGCGGTAAGGCGCGTAGAAGATTTTGCTGTCTGGGTATAAACCAAAGCCGCCTGATTTTCCTTCCATCATATCTTTGGCTTTTTGGATTCTGTGCTCTGGTACAAATTTGTCACGAATGACCAGCGTTTTTGTGCCACTGCCTTTCATTGCCGCAGCATGCCAGTCGTCCTCTATGGTGTAATCCGTTGCAGGGATCAGTGCAAAGCAGTGGTCTTTTGTGCCTTCTTTATTTTCTCTTAGAAAACCGCAAAGCGCCCACTGGGCATGATCACAGCCACTGCTCCAGCGCATATCACCTGTAAACATCACACCACCCTCGGTTTCCTGATATTTACCGAAAGGGGCAATACTACTGCTGGCCAACATGTCTGGATCTTCTTTCCAAACGTCTTCCTGAGCCTGCTTTGGGAACAAGGCAATTTGATGGCTGTGTGTACAAAGTAAGCTAAACGCCCAAGCCGTACTAGCGCAAGCTCCAGCGAGTGTCGTAATACAATCACCGAACTCAGGTAAAGAGATTTCATATCCACCATAGACTTTAGGTAGGAAGGCTTTGTGTAAGCCTATTTTTTTGAGTAGCTCAATATTTTCGCTAGGTACTTTTCTAAGCTCTTCTGCTTTGTCGGCGTTGTTAGCGATTTCAGGAAGGACTTTTTTTAACTCTTCTAATAACGGATTTTGACGTTTCATTCGTGTTGACCTCTTATTTTTTTTGTATCAAGTCTTTTCAGTATTGGTATTTGCTGATTTTTAATGAATGTGTTTTTCAGGCAAAACTTAGGACTTTTCTAGAAAGTTAAAAAAATTGGGGGCTTGCAGGTTGATAGGCTTCATTAAGGCACCTGCTGAATTGCTAGGTGATAGAGATAAAAATGTCCCTTTAGGGACATAGAAGGAGTGTGTTGGAGAGTGTAGTTTTGGTTTCAATAATTAAAAAAAGGAACAATCAAAATGAAAAAACCACTTTCTTTTGCTTTAAAAGCGCTAGCCGCTTCAACTATCGTTATCTCCTCAATGGCAAGCACCGCGAGCTTTGCAGCCGATTACCCAAATCGTCCGGTTAAATTTATCGTTCCATGGCCGCCTGGTGATTTGGAAGATGTGTTGACGCGTGTTATCGCGGAAGAAATGTCCAAAGAAACCGGTGTGCCTGCGACGGTCGTCAATAAACCGGGTGGTGGCGGTGTGCTAGGTGCAACAACGGTTGCCCAATCTCGTCCAGATGGCAGTGTTATTGGTTCGTTTGTGGTGGATCTGGTAACCAGCCAAGTAGTCGGCGGCAATGCGCCTTATGCTGAAGATGCTTTTGTACCGGTTGGTATTTTTCTAGATTACCCATTTGTGTTGGCAGTTAAATCCGATGCGCCCTATAACACTCTACCTGAATTGGCGGAATACGCTAAAACTCATGATGTGTCTTTAGGTCACTTTGGTTATGAAGCGACGCCAACCGCAATTACTTTCCAAGCAGCGAAAAAATTAGGCTTTAAATTTGCCTCTGACTCTGCGTTTGACGCATTGGATTGTTCTGTTTTAGCGAACGGGGATGCACAGGTTATCAATACAACGACTCAGCAGATCCTTCCTTGTTTGGATTCAAAAGACGTGAAAGTTTTAACCTCTTTTACCTTCCAACGCTTGTCCATTCTGCCTGACGTTCCAACGCTAAACGAAGAAACGGGAATTTCTCAGACCCTGTGGAATGGTTTGTTTGTGAAAAAAGGCACGCCACAACCCATTATCGACAAAATTGCCGCTATTTCAGAGAAGGCTTTGCAGTCACCTGATGTGTTGAAACTGCAAGAAAATACGGGTGCTAGTGTGTATTGGACAAACGAAAAAAATGCACAAAAGTTGATCAGTCTTGATTTAGCAAACGCCAAAAAATTAGCCGCTGAAACTAAGTAGTTATCTACTCAACCTATTGTATTGCGAAAAATAAAAAAGAATGGTGAAAACATGGCTTTAGACATTATTAATCCCGCGACAAAGCAGACTTATAAGTCGATATCGACTTCCACTCTAGACGATGTAAATAGTGCCGTTGAAAAGGCGAAAGCCGCTTTTAAACAATGGAGTGCAAAATCGCACGAAGAGCGTACTGCGGCCTTGCATAAAGTCGCCAATGCCATAGAGGCTGCCGCTCCTGAGTTAGCCGAAATTATTACATCGGAACAAGGGAAACCACTGTTTCTGGCTCAGTTTGAAGTGGGCGGAGCCGTGGCTTGGACGCACTACAATGCGGATCTAAAGCTGGAACCTGAAGTGCTGGAAGATAGCGCGGAGCGCCGTGTTGAAGTACAGCGTTTACCTGTTGGTGTTGTCGCTTCTATTACACCTTGGAACTGGCCTTTAATGATCGCTATTTGGCACATCATGCCAGCCCTTCGTGCGGGTAATAGCGTGGTGATTAAACCCTCTTCTTTCACGCCCGTTAATACACTTCGTTTAGTGGAGATTATTAACGAGCATACCGTGCCAAATTTGGTGCAGGCGGTGATTGGTGAAAAAGAAGTCGGTGAGCCTTTGGTTTCACACCCAGATGTGAAAAAAATTGTCTTTACGGGATCAACCGCTGTAGGCAAGCGTATTGCTTCTTTGGTGGCTGGTGATCTTAAAAAAGTCACCTTGGAGCTAGGGGGTAATGACGCCGGTATCGTTTTAGAAAATGCCAATATTGAGAAGATTGCAGAAAAGGTTTTCATGACATCTTTTATCAATATGGGTCAAACCTGCGCTTGTTTGAAACGTCTCTATGTCCATCGTTCTAAATACGATGCGTTATGTGATGCGCTAGTGAAAATAGCCGCCGCGCAAGTGGTGGGTAATGGCCTGAATGACGGCGTGACTTTCGGTCCAGTGCAAAACGTTAATCAGTATGAAAAAGTGAAAGCTATGATTGCGGATGCCCGCGAGTCTGGCGCGGAAGTGATTGCGGCCGAGCTACCAGCGGGTTTGGACGGTTATTTTATCGCTCCGACTATTATCAAAAATCCTCAGCACAGTATCGACGTTGTTTGTCATGAACAATTCGGTCCAGTGTTGCCAGTGATTCCTTACGATAATCTCCACGAGGTTATGTCAAAAGCCATTCATGAAGACTTTGCGCTAGGTGGCTCAGTGTGGGGCGAACCATGTGCTGAACTGGATTGGGTTGTTGAACAACTGGATTCAGGAACCGTGTGGGTGAATAACCATGCCGAGGTACTCCCTCATGTTCCGTTTGGTGGTAATAAGTCTTCTGGATTAGGCGTCGAGTTTGGTATGGAAGGTTTATTAGAGAACACAGTTCGTAAGGTTGTGAACCGCGCGAAGTAAGTTCTGATACTCAAATATAGCCATCTATTCGAAGTAGGTGGCTATATTTTTGGAGTCCATAAATGCGAAATATTTTATATGCATCCGATCTAGAGCAAGGCAGTCGCGACGTTTTGCGTGCGGCGTTAGAGCAAGCCGCTTGCTTTGAAGGCAAGATTTTTTTTCTGCATGTTTCTGAACAGTTTCACCGCGGTAACGATGACTCTTTTGTAGGGTTCAAATTGAAGAAAGCGCACGATGCGCATTTGGAATCTTTGAAAGAAGAGTTACGAACTTACATGAAGCAGCGAATTCATAACTTCGTTGGCGAAGAGTTGAGCGATATTGAATTTAATAAAGACGATATCGAAGTTGTGGTTCGATTTGGTGATCCCGCTAAAAAGATTGTCGACACCATCAAAGATGTGCAGGCGAGCATGGTGGTGATGGGAGACCGTCGTGTTAACGCCTTGTCTCGAATGTTCCTTGGTTCAACCGCACAGAAAGTCATTCATAATTCGAGTGTTCCGGTTTTGATTGTGCCTATTTCTAATACGGTTATGAGTAAAAAAGGGGAGGCCAAAAATGGAATATGAACATCGTAAATCCAAATTGTTTTTCTTGGTGATGACCATTGTTAGTGTCTATCTAATCTTTACTTATCAAAGTCATACCATAGAGATTAAGCGCGATCACGGTTGGTACACCGAACCTTATGTCGCGCCGTTATTTGGTTTAGGGATTTTGGCTTTATTTTCTTTTATCAAACTCATGTTGTTGATTAGACCGATAGAGGGAGAGAAAGCCTTGCTGGAGAGCTTTGTTGAAAGCTTAAGTTCCTACTACATGGTGGTTATAACCGGCGTTCTTTTCTTCGTCTATGTCAATGCGATTACGGTCGTTGGTTTTACGTTATCAACGATGCTTTTTGTCTTGTCTATCGTTTGGCTGAGTCGGCTAATGTCGCCAATTTGGGTGCTGAACACAGTCATCGCTGTGGCGCTGATTATCCTCATTTTTAGAGTCGGGGTGAATATCTGGATTCCAGATGTTGCTTTGTATGAGACCTTATTCAGTGGTCAAACCCTCTGGTTTATGAACAAATATTTATAGAGATTTCGTATGGATTTAATCGCATTAGGTATCCATGAAGTATTTGGTAACGGTGTTATTTGGGCCGTTATTATCGGTGCCCTTATTGGGGTAACTATTGGCTCGATTCCAGGCTTAGAACCCGCTGGGGTGATGGCCATTTTGCTGCCATTAACCTTTACCATGGAGCCATTGTTTGGTGTGACTTTATTGTTAGGGGTTTATGGTGGCGCTTGGTACGGTGGGGCTATTCCCGCCATATTAATGAATACGCCCGGTACACCGGTGGCGGTACTTACCACCTATGATGGCTACCCCATGGCGAAAAGGGGAGAAGGTAAAAAAGCCCTATCGATTGCCTACACGTCGTCATTTTTTGGGGGCATGGTTAGTGTCTTGTCTCTGGTATTTTTTGCGCCAACTTTGTCCCAAGTCGCCACCTTATTTGGCAGTGCAGAGTTTGCCATGCTGGCTTTACTTGGGATGGTGTTTGTGGTGCTCGCTCACAATAAATATGCTTTAGAAGCCGCGGCCATGATTGGTTTAGGAATGTTTTTGGGCTCGGTCGGTATTGATCGCTCTTTTAATACGCAAGTTTATACCTTTGATCAATCTTGGCTGTTAGCTGGCGTGCCTTTAGTGCCAGCTGTTATTGGTCTTTTTGCCATGTCTCAAGCTTATATATTGATCTCTGCAAAAGGCGGCGATTCATTTAAAACCAAGTTGGAAGGATCTGGCCGTTTTGAAGGTTTTACTGTGCTATTGCGCAATAAGGTAACCGCTATTCGTTCTGCCTTGTTGGGGGTAGTCATGGGGTTGCTACCAGGTGTTGGTGAGTTTGGCTCACAGTTTTTCTCTTATACCTTGGCGCAGAAATTTTCTAAGAACCCAGATGAATTTGGTAAAGGGGCAGAAGCCGGTATTGTTGCCTCAGAAACCTCAAACAATGCCGTCACCGCGTCTGTATTGGTGCCTTTGCTGGCCTTTGGTATTCCAGCTGATGCCTTAATGGCGATGCTTTTATCTGTGTTTATGGTGCATAACTACACGCCAGGTCCAAGGCTCTTTACGGAGCATCCAGAATTTATTTCGGGTCTGTATGTGGCTCTGTTTGTGATGAATATTTTTATCTTCATCTATTTAACTTTTGCTTCTAGATTCATTGTCAATATCACGCGGATTCGTGGCCGCTTTATTGGTGCATTGATCTTTGTGCTCGGTTTCTTAGGGGCTTATAGCCAGAATTATCAGTTCACCGATGCCTTCATTGCCCTCGGCTTTTCTGTGATTGGCTATATCATGAAGCGAAACAATATTCCTGCTGTGCCTATCATTTTAGGTTTGGTGTTGGGCCCGGTATTTTTGAATCGTATGCGCCAAACACTGGGAGTTTCTAATGGGGAGTTTAGTATTTTTATTGAGCGTCCTATAGCTTTAACACTGCTTACGGTGACGGTTCTATCTATTATAGTGTTTACTTACAGTAAAATAAGAGAAAAACGTCGCGCTGTTTGATTTAGACCTAGCTACATAGCTTGTTTAGGCAGAATAGAAGTGCCTTATTTGAGGCCCTTCTATTCACGCTCCCACCACGCTCCACATCTTTCTTTATTTGAATTTGCTGAAAATAATAGCGATTGAAGCAGATTTTGCGCCTCTGCAAAAATACCCTCTAAATTGCATTTATTGCTATGAAAGCTAGATGACTTTATTTATCCGAGTACTCAGGTAGAAAATTGTGCAAAGCGTGCCGCAGCAGGCCATCATGATGAGTAGACTGTTTGGTGAGCCATCAAATATTAAGCTGGCTAGATAACTGATGAAACCTCCCACCGCAAATTGAGTGGCCACCAATAACCCCGAAACCGTCCCCGCTTTTTCTGGTAATTGCTCAAATAATGTCGCTAAGCTGTTGGCGCCAATGGCTCCTGTTACGCTGATATACATCATGGTGGTGATCACAAATAGAACCATGGATGTGCTGCCCAAACCAACCATTCCCCAAATCAATAAGGTCGCCGTAAAAGAGATGCCAATCGCAACATTTAATGCGAGACCAACGTTATAGCGTTTACTCAAATAAGAGTTGAGCAAGGTAGTGATAATAATGGCGAAAATATTGGCGGAAAATAGAAGCGCATAATAGGTTTCTGAAAGCTGAAAGTATTCGATATAGACAAAGGCTGATGTTGCAATAAAGGCAAACATACCGGCAAATGAAAACGCATTGGCCAGTACGTATTGAACCAGTAAAGGCGCACCTAGGCAGTCGATATAGTTTTTAGCGTAATGGCTGAAACTGGGCTTAACGGTCGGTCTGGATATTTCTGTGTTAGGTAATAATAAGGCACTGCCAATAAAGGCAACCGTAGAGAATAAAGCGAGAAAGTAGAAGATCCAGCGCCACTCAAAATAGCTGACAATATAGGCACCCAAGATTGGCGATATCAGCATGACCATCATGGAGATGACATGCATGTGTGACAAAATATTGGCGGCTCTTTTGAGTTCATACAAATCACGCACTAAGGCTCTAGCAAGCACCGCCGCGGCTGCTCCCCCTAGAGATTGTAAGAATCTAAATAGAATCAGACTCTCACCCGTTGACGCGAGAGCACAGCCAATACTGCTTATAAAATAAAAGCCGATGCCGATCAGCAGCAAGCGCTTTCTGCCCATCATATCGGATAAAGGCCCAAAGATGAGCATACCGATTGCCATGCCGAGTAAAAATACCGTAATCGTTGTTTGTATAAGCTGATCGCTGCTATGTAAACTCTTGGCTATGGTGGGTAGGCTTGGCAAATACATATCGATAGAAAGCGGCCCAAATGCGACCAGAAAGCCAAGCAGTGGAATGGTGAGTTTGCTTAAAGCGGAAGACATGGAGGCTCCTTTTTCATTGGCTGTTTTTATGACAGGCTGTTGATGGCTTTGGTTGCGCAATCAATATCTTGTTGTTCGCTACCACCAGAAATACCAATAGCACCCACCACAACCCCTTCCATTTCAATCGGTAAACCGCCACCCAAAAAGGTAAAGTTTGGCTCACTTTGTAAAGCAAATAAGGTGTTGTTTCTGTCAGCCAGTTTGCTTTGCCATTCTTTAGTGGGAATGCCGAAAGAAGCCGCGGTAAGGGCTTTTTTATAGGCGACACCTTGGGAAATAAGGGGGGCATTATTCATTGAGGCACTGGCAAGCTGCTGGCCTGAAGTAGTAACGACCGTGATGCAGATGTTGATGCCAAGCTGTTTTGCATGGTCGATTGCTGTGCTACATAAACCCAGCGCGGCCCGTGTGGTTAGCTCTTTTTTGTTGATAATGTTAAGCATATTGTTCTCTGTATTTATTTAACTTGTTAACTATGTTTTGATGAAAAAAACAGCTAGATCACGTTATTCCTCGTTACGGTAGTGTTTGCGAAAATCTGAAGGACTCATTCCTGTCTTTTTTAAGAAGAATCGTGAGAAATATGAAGGGTCGATATAGCCCAAGGTATAAGCGATTTCAGTTAGGTTTTTATTGGTATGGGACAATAAGCGTTTGGCTTCGAGAAGAATTCGGCCATTTATCATTTTTTTGGGGCTAAGCTTGGTGATTTTATTGCACAAATAATTCAGTCTACTTTCATTGATTTGAAGCGCTTCGCAATAAAATTGAATGTTTTTTTCGGTTAAAAAGTGATGTTCCAGCAGGGTGCTAAATTCCCTAAAACAGAGAATTTCGGATTGGTTATGTTGTTTTTGTGGCTGCTCAGTACCGGAAAGTCTGAGCATGCTGATCAAAATTAACTTCACAATGGCTTCAATGCTGTCGTGCTGATACAGGGAAGACCGACTCCATTCTAGCTTAAGCATCTCAAAAAGGTTTAATAGCTGTTCCCAGTGTTGTTGCTCAGGTTTGGTGTCTTTTTGTTGATCAATGTGAAATGGCATTAATAGCGAATTGTGGTGACTGTAGGCATTAAGCTCAGCCATGATTTTCTGTAAGTGGGTGTTGTGAATAGTAATGACATAGCCAGGTGCAGTCGGCTCGGTTAGAAACGCATGTGGCGTGGCTGGTGGTGTATAGAAAGCGGCACAGCTTTGTGTTTCATAGACATTTTGATCAATATTAAACAAAGTATTACCAGATAAAATAAGATGTATTTGGCAATATTCTGCATGTAAATGCATTGGCATATCACGGCCAAAGAAATCCGCCATTTTTCCGAGTACATCAAAATGGATCGTCGCATCTCTATAGGCTACATCATAGTCTTGTCCAATGGTTATGTTGGGTATCCATTCTTTTTTCATCGAGTCGGCTTCTATTGTGGGCAGTGGCTTATTATTTTTTAATACATCTTTTACTGGCTGTTAAGAATACGATATAGAAATATTATTTTGTTCGACGTCATAATAAAAAAAGCCCAGCATGTGAGTAGACATCATGCTGGGCAAAGTAAGGGTGATCAAAGATCAAATCTCTAAACCAGCAGGCAGGTATGCGATAGTTTAGATCACAAGCAGCATTCAATAGACAGACGCTGTTGTTTCTTCATGGGAATGTTGTTCAGGCTTGAACTCATTCACCAAAACTTTAGTACTGTTCATTAGTAAGCCAGTATCACTGCCTACTGCGACAAATAATGCGCCGAGTGACAAGTAATGTTTCGCTTGTACTTTGTCTGCCATCAAAATGCCTGGTGCTTTTCCAGCTGCAACAATTTTTGCAATACTTTGCTCTATCACTTTAACCACTTCAGGGTGGTTAGGTTGACCAATATAGCCAAGTGATGCGCTAAGGTCCGCAGGTCCAATAAAGACACCGTCAACCCCATCTACAGCAAGAATGTTATCCAGTTCTTCAACAGCACGAAGAGACTCAATTTGAACCAGTACACAAATTTCATCGTTCGCAGTCGTCAAGTATTCAGGTGTTCTATTGAACTGCGAGGCACGTGCTAGTGCACTGCCGACACCACGAATACCAGCTGGTGGATAGCGTGTTGCTTTGACTATCTCCAGCGCTTGCTCAGCATTATCTACCATAGGTGCTAGGACGGTTTGCACACCAAGATCAAGTATTTGCTTAAGCGCGACATGATCAGCCCAGGCTGGACGAACAATTGGGTGGCTAGAAAAAGGCGCGATTGCTTGCAGTTGCCCAACCATGGTCTGCAAAGTATTTGGTGCGTGTTCTCCGTCGATTAATAACCAATCAAATCCTGCGCTCGCAATCAGTTCAGCGGTGTAGTTATTTGCTAAACCAAGCCACAGACCAATCTGAGGTTGGCGGTTTTGTAGCGCAGTTTTAAATGTATTTTTAGGAGCGGCCATGTCTATCTCCTAAGCAAAATGACAAGATACAGAACCCAATGGACCGTAATCTACGGTGAAAGTATCCCCTTTGCGTGCTGCTATTGGGCGAGTAAAAGAGCCACCAAGAATGATCTGACCAGGTTCAAGTTCAACATCAAATGGCGCTAATTTATTGGCTAACCATGCAACGCCATTGGCAGGGTGATTGAGTACGCCAGCGGCAACACCAGTTTCTTCAATAATGCCGTTTCGCTGCATAATGGCGGATGCCCAACGTAAATCCATTTCATCTATTTTGATCGGGCGGCCACCTAAAATAATTGCAGCATTGGCGGCGTTATCAGCAATGGTATCGAAGACTTTGCGTGGGCGTTTGCTTTCTGGGTCGATAGATTGACTGCGAGCATCAATAAGTTCAAGCGCAGGAATGACGTAATCTGTTGCGTTATAAACATCAAAGATGGTGCAGTTAGGGCCTTTCAGAGGTTTCTTTAGAATGAAGGCTAATTCCACTTCAATGCGTGGCACAATGAACTTGTCTGTTTCAATTTCGCAGCCATCGTAATACAGCATGTCATCAAGCAGTGTGCCGTAATCTGGTTCATCAATTTGTGAACTCATTTGCATTGCGCGCGAAGTTAGACCAATTTTATGACCAATAACTTTGCGGCCTTCATTGAGCTTCATTTGTACCCATTCTCGTTGAATAGCATAGGCATCATCAAAAGTGATATCTGGGTAATCTAATGAAATTTGACGAATTTGAACGCGCTCTTTTTCTGCCTGATTCAGCCTGTTGGCGCAAGCTGTAATAATGTCTTTTGAAAGCATGTCGTCACCCTTAATTATTTAAATTGTTTTTAGGTATTCAGATTCAGAAATAATGGTGTTTTTCAGAACGCCCACACCTTCGACTTCTGTGGTTACCACATCGCCAGGTTTCACATCGGCTAAACCTTCTGGGGTTCCGGTAAAGATCATATCCCCTGGGGTTAATGTCATAATCTCGCTCAAGTAAGCGATCAAATGTGGGATGTTAAACACTAAATCCTCGGTGTTGCCTTCTTGCTTCAATTCGCCATTTATATAAGTGCGAAGCACCAGATTGTGCGGATCTTTAATGTCTTTGGCATCCACAATATAAGGGCCAATTGGCGTACAAGTATCGCGACTTTTTACTCTTAGATTAGGTCGGTAGTAATTTTCTAGGTAATCTCGGATGGCGTAGTCATTTCCTACTGTGTAACCACCGACATAGTCCATCGCGTCCTCTATTGAGACGTTTTTCGCTTCTTTGCCGATAACGACTACCAATTCACATTCATAGTGCATGTAATCCACGTTATCTGGACGGTAGGTTTGTTGATCGTGACCGATAAGAGAGTTTTTGTTCTTCAAAAAAACCAAAGGCTCGTCTGGTGCTTTAAAAGACAATTCGGCTGCGTGGTCAGCGTAGTTAATCGCTAAAACAAATATTTTGCCTTCGCAGGGTGGTAACCAAGTGAAAGAACCTTCTTCAAGAATCTTGCCTTGTTGAGTCACAACTTGGTCTTGATCGTTTACTGTGACAGCGAGTGTTTCATTGTTAAAAAGTATACGGGCGCTTTTCATGACTGCTTCCTATTCTTGTTCCACTGGGTTGACTAGGCGGCCGACGCCTTCGATATCGATCATGACACTGTCTCCGGGGTTAATGGCTAAATCGGCTGTGCGTTCCGGCGTACCTGCGATGATGATGTCTCCAGCTTCTAGCGTCATGAAACTGCTGATGTAGCTTATTATTTCTTCTACTGAGTAAATCAGCTGATCGGTATTGGTTTCGTGCACTAACGCATCATTAATGAATGTCTTGATGCTTAACTTATTTGGCGTACTTACTGCGCTTTTGTCGACTGTCCATGGGCCAATCGGACAAAAAGTATCACGGCATTTTGCTTTTACAGCGGGGCGATAAAAGGAGGTTTCCGCTAAGCTCACTTCGTTTACAACGGTAAAGCCCGCCACGAAATCTAAGGCGTTGCTGGCATCAACACGAGTGGCTTTTTTACCAATAACGATACCCAAGGATGGACCGGCAAAAACCGCGCCTTTATCGCTTGGTAGCTTGATATTCTTGCCATAGCCGATGTGTGTATTATCGGTTTTGATGTGTAATACAGGGGTTTTGGGCGGTTGGACGTGTGGCTTTTCGTTAAAAGCTTTTTCTAACGATTTCGCCAAGGCTTTGTTGTTCAAAGCGACGCCAATCACATTACCAGAGGTGGGCGGGAGTATGGTGTCGTCTAACTTGATTTCAAAGCTGGCATTCGCAGTTTTCGATACCACTTCATTTGATTCTTTTTGTCTGTAATGAAACATTTTCTTCTTACCAAATGTAGTTAACATGTTAACTATAGTTTCGTAAAAAACATTCCTTGTCAATACACGACTGTTTTATTGAATGAATTTTCTGAATAGTTCCGCTTGGGATTTGATATTGAGTTTGCGGTAGATATTTTTGCGATGATTCTTGACGGTTCCTTCCGAAACAAAGCATTTTTCAGCGATAGCGGCAGAGGACAAACCGGTCAGAATAAGCTTTACGATTTCTTTTTCTCGCTTGGTAAGGTGTTGATATTCAAGCATATAGCTACGGCTGTTTATGTTTTCTAGATTAATGGCTTGATTGGCTTGATTGGCTTGTAATGCATTTCCAATGCGCTCATGGGTCAATATGGCGGCTTTGATTGAGTTGATGCACGGAATGAGTTCACGGTTGACTGCTTGAATAGAGGCGCCATTGTCTTTGGTTGAGTAGACGATGCAAATTTTGGTGTCATCACTTGTACCGATAACTATGTTGGTTTCATTACACCAATCTAATCGTTGGTAAAATGTATCGTAGTAAGCGGAATTGCGAAAATCATCATTGACGAGACTGTCTAAGGTAACGAGTTCTTTTTGATCTCTATTGCCACAGATCATGTCATAGACAGGATCAAGCAAGTACGCTGATTCGCAATACACCTCATCAATTTCTGACATTTCGTTTCCACTTAAGAAAACAGGGTGATTGGTCTTCGAATAACTAACAATTCTAATGTTAGAGATTGGGTCTAACGCTTTGATTGAGTAGGCAACTTGGTCATAGAAGTGATGTTCACCAATGCCTTTGATAAGAGAAGGCAAGGTGTCATAAAGGCGTGTATTCAGCATATTATGCGCTCCCGTTTATTGTTAATTATTTGATAGGGCACTGGTGGGGATAATTCCACATCTGGACTAAAAGTCAAATAATGCAAAAGAATTTTCCATTTGTACCAGTCTCTTTTTTTATTTAATTGCATTTCAAATTCAGTAAGTAGGCTTGACATACTACACATGTTAAGTTTAATTTATTTAACATGTTAACTAAATCGATGTCGAGACATTCTCGTTCGATTCCTTATCGGGAGAGAGAAGAAAAATGATTAAGAACTTGATAAACGGCAAATGGGTTGAGAGCAAAGAGACTTTTCAGACTTTTAATCCAGCTACAGGTGAAGTATTAGCTGAAGTGGCTCATGCATCCGATGAGCAGGTGGCTGAAGCGGTTCAAGCGGCGAAAGATGCTTTTCCAGCATGGGCAGCTATGCCGATAGCAAAACGCTCTAAAATTATCGAAAAATTGGGTGACCTAATCGCTGAGAATGTGGAAGAAATCGCCCGTCTTGAAACAGCCGATACAGGTCTGCCACTTTACCAAACATTGAATGCGCTGATTCCTCGTTCATCAAATAACTTTTATTTCTTCGCTGAAAAATCAAGACAAATGAATGGTCATACTTACCCAGTGGATGACCAGATGTTGAACTACACCTTGTATCAACCAACGGGTGTGTGCGCGTTAATTTCTCCATGGAACGTACCTTTCATGACAGGTACGTGGAAAACGGCTCCTGCATTAGCCTTGGGCAATACCGTGGTGATGAAACAGTCTGAGCTGTCTCCGTTAACGACCGACTTTTTAGGCCGTTTAACGATTGAAGCAGGCGTACCACCAGGCGTGTTTAATATAGTTCATGGTTTTGGTGCGACTACCGGTAACGCCATCATCACCAATGAGGATGTCGATGCCATTTCGTTTACGGGTGGTACATCAACAGGTAAACACATTATTGCCAATGCAGGTCTTAAAAAGTTCTCTATGGAGCTGGGCGGTAAATCTCCCGTGATGATCTTTGAAGATTGTGACTACGAGCGTGCCATGGATGCGGCTGTGTTCGGTATCTTTTCAATCAATGGTGAACGCTGTACTGCCGGTTCTCGTATCTTCGTGCAAAAAGGCATTTACGATAAATTTGCTACGGAATTTGCTGAGCGTGCTAGCAAAATCAGAGTGGGCGATCCTAACGATCTAAATACGCAAGTGGGCTCATTGATCAGCCAGCAGCACTTCGACAAAGTGACCGGTTACATTCGTATTGGTATTGAAGAAGGGGCAACTTTAATTGCTGGTGGTCCTGATAAGCCGGTTGATGAATTGCCAGATCACCTAAAAGGCGGCCATTTTGTTCGCCCAACCGTATTCCGTGATGTCACCAACGATATGCGTATAGCCCGAGAAGAAATCTTTGGCCCTGTGGCGGTGTTGATTCCTTTTGAAGATGAAGCCGATGTGGTTGCCATGGCTAATGACAACGAATATGGCTTGGCGTCTTACTTATGGACTCAAGATGTCAGCAAAGTACATCGTATTGCGCAAAAAGTAGACGCCGGCATGATGTTTGTTAACTCACAAAACGTACGTGATCTTCGTACCCCATTCGGTGGCATGAAAGCATCTGGTACTGGCCGTGAAGGCGGTGATTACAGCTTCGAAGTGTTCTGTGAACCAAAGAATGTCTGTATCAGCATGGGTTCTCATCATATCCCTAAATGGGGCGTTTAGTTTAAATCTTGGCGAGGGCATCATGCCCTCGCGCTTGTCGGAGCATTCTTATGCCACATTTTGTTTTTGAATATTCTGCCAACCTTGAAGGTCGTTTAGATTTTCAGCCAGTGTTTAAAGCCCTGCATGAATACATAGTGTCTACTGGGCACTTTCCGCTTGGTGGTGTGCGTAGTCGGGCAATTTGTTGCGACCATTTTCGTGTCGCGGATGGCCGTGAGGACTTCGCCCTGATTAATTTAAATTTAAAAATAGGTCATGGACGTAGTATGGAAATTCGTCAAGAAGTGGCGGAAAAGGTCTTTGCTATTTTCTGCGAATGGATGAAACCGATCACGGATAACAGTTATTGCCAGATCTCTTTTGAACTGACGGAACTGGATCCCGTTCTTAAATTTAATAAGAACAATATTCACGCTCTCTTTAAGTAGGGCGTAATTGCGTAAATAACGATTTCAAATAATTATAAATAGAGGGTAATCGTGATGAGTCTTAAAAAGATTTTTTCTATTGCTGTAGCAACCACTTTGTCTAGTATGACATTTGCAGAAACAATCCGCGTTGCAAGTTGGCTGCCGCCAACGAATCCTATGAACCAAGTTGTTATCCCTGCGTGGGGTAAAGCCATTTCTGATGCCACTGATGGACGAATCAATGTCGAGATCGTTTATGGTTTAGGTCATCCGAAAACCATGTGGAATCTGGTAGAAGACGGCATTGTTGATGCCAGCTATAGCTACCATGGTTATGCTCCAGGTCGCTTTGAGTTACCACAAGTGGTGGAACAACCAGGACTGGGAACGAATGCAGAAGCCGCGTCTTATGCCTTGTGGACGACTTACGAAAAGTTTTTTTCTGACTCTCACGAATTCGATGGCTTAAAACTGCTGGCGTTATTTACCCACGGCCCAGGCCAAATCCATTCTAATTTCCCGGTTAATTCTCTTGCGGATCTTAAAGATAAAAAGATCCGCATTGGCGGCGGTGTACAAAGCATTATTGCGGAGAAATTTCACGTGACAACCGTGGGGGCTCCCGCCCCAAAAGTCTATGAAATGATGCAACAAGGCGTTATTGATGGGGCGTTTTTACCCGCGGTAGAGCAGAAAGTCTTGCGTCTTTCCGAAGTCACTAAGTATTTGACCATTTTCCCTGATGGCCTTTACATGGGCAGTTTCTCTATGTTCATGAACCCTGATGTTTTTGAAGACCTCGATAAGGATGATCAAAAAGCGATTAATGACGCCTCTGGTGAAGTGCTATCTATTTTAGCGGGTAAAGCGTGGGATGAAAGTGATGCAGCAGGGATAGAATCGGCACGTGAAAATGGCGTCACTGTCACCACTTTGTCTGCCGACGATGCGCTTGTTAAAGAGGTTGAAGCGACCTTGTCTGATGCCAGTGCCAGCTGGATTAAAGCCGCTGATGACAAAGGCTATGACGGCAAGAAAGCGCTGACATTTCTTCGCGACACCGCCCATCAGTACGCAGATAAGCATGGAGAATAACAATGTGGTTATCTGCGATGGTTAATAAACATCATGGAGAATTTGGGCTAGCTAAGTGGCTAGCCTTTGTTCTCGAAATGGTGTCGTCATTGGTGTTATTGGCCTTGATGTTATTGACTTGTTCTGACGTGATTGGTCGCTATGTTTTCAATAATTCGGTCAATGGCACTACTGAACTTACTGAGCTGGCGCTTTGTATTGTGGTGTTTTGTCAGTTGCCTATCGTGACTTTGACTAGTGCTCATGTGGTGGTCGATATTCTAGATCGTGTATTGCCCGCCATGTTTATGAAAGTAAGTGGTTTGGTGATTAATTTAGGGATTGCAGCTGGTTTTTTCTTTTTGTCAGAGCGAATTTGGTTTCAGGCGGCAAGATCGCTACGCCGCGGTGTTGAGACTGAGTTTTTACACATCCCAGTGGCTTATTTTATCCAGTTTATTGCCATCATGATGTTGGTAACTGGCATTATTCTTGTGCTTAAGGCTTTCCATAGCTTGCTTGCAAGAGCGGAGGTGTCTGAATGATAGTTTCTGCTTTTGGTTTTGCCATTCTGTTGGTATTGATCTTGATTTTTAGAATGCCGATTGCCTTTGCTATGGGCACGGTTGGTATTGTTGGATTCGGTTATCTGCAAGGTTTGAGTTTTGATAATGTATTGGATTTCCGCTGGACTGGGCCTTTGTCTCTGGCAGCCAATCGCATTATCGATACCTCGCAAGAGTACGGTCTGTCGGTAATACCTCTGTTCATTTTGATGGGAAACTTTGTCACCAAAGCCAATTTATCAGGAGAACTCTACAAAGCTTCCAATGCCTTTATGGGACATCGAAAAGGTTGCTTAGCTATGGCAACGATTGTGGCCTGTGGTGGTTTCTCGGCGATTTGTGGATCGAGTTTGGCGACCTCTGCGACCATGGCGAAAGTCGCCATGCCACCGATGAGGAAATATGGTTACAGTGATGGTTTAGCCAGTGCTTCTATCGCGGCGGGATCGACACTCGGTATTTTGATTCCACCTAGTGTTATTCTGTTGATGTATGGATTGTTGACTGAGACCAGTATCCGCGAGCTGTTTGCCGCTGGTTTTCTACCTGGTTTGTTGGGCATTCTGTTGTATTTGGTTGCGGTCAGATACGTTGTTTGGCGTCATCCTGAAAAAGGGCCAAGCGCAGAGCGGACGAATTTTGCAGAACGCATGGTGGCGCTTAAAAATGTCTGGGGTGTTTTGGCTTTATTCCTGATTGTGATGGGAGGCATTTACCTTGGTGTTTTCACACCTTCAGAAGCGGCTGGGGTCGGCGCTGGTGGTGCTTTCTTAATTGCCCTAATGCGTAAATCACTGACAGTAGAAGCCGTTTTTCATGCCTTGATTGATACGGGCAGAACCACGGCGATGTTGTTTTCGGTATTAATTGGCGCCTTAATATTTTCTGACTTTATTACCATTGCTGGTTTGCCCGCAGAGTTATTGGCGTTTGTACAAAGCTTTAATCTGTCGGCCTTTGGTGTCATTTTAATCATTATCGCTATTTATCTTGTGCTAGGAATGGTGTTTGAAAGTCTATCTATGATTCTTTTGACGGTTCCTATTTTTTACCCCTTGGTACAGAGCCTTGGTTTTGATTTGGTCTGGTTTGGTATCGTGGTGGTTGTGGTGACTGAAATTAGTCTTATTACGCCGCCAGTGGGGATGAATGTATTTGTTTTGAGTGCTGTGCTGAAAGATGTAAAAGCTGGAACTATCTTTAAAGGCATTACGCCATTTTGGTGTGCGGATATGGTTCGGCTGGCTTTAATTGTGTTCTTTTCATCCGTTGCTCTTTTCTTACCAGAATTATTATATAGATAACTATTATTTCGGAGATTTTGTATGGGTAAGCTTGCTCTAGCCGCAAAAATAACACACGTACCTTCTATGTATCTTTCTGAGCTGGATGGCCCTCAAAAAGGTTTTCGTCAGGCAGCGATAGATGGCCATCTGGAAATATCGAAACGCTGTCGCGAACTGGGTGTCGATACCATTGTGGTGTTTGATACTCATTGGTTAGTGAACGCAAATTACCACATTAACTGTGCGCCACACTGGGAAGGCGTGTATACCAGTAACGAGCTGCCGCATTTTATAAATAATATGCCATACAGCCTTGATGGGAACCCAGAGTTGGGACGAATTATTGCGCAGGTGTGCAATGAGCAGGGTGTGGAAACCATGGCACACGATGCCACTACGTTAGCGCCAGAATACGGCGCATTAGTTCCCATGCGTTATATGAATCCTGATCAGCATTTTAAGTGTATTTCGGTGTCTGCCTTGTTAACGGTTCATTACCTGAATGACTCAGCTCGTTTAGGTTGGGCCATTCGTGAGGCAATTGAAAAGCACTACGATGGTACTGTGGCTATTTTAGCGAGTGGGTCTTTATCCCATCGCTTTGCACAAAATGGTCAGGCGCCAAATTTCTCGACAAAAGTCTGGAGCCCATTCCTTGAAACATTAGATCATAGCGTGGTTGAGATGTGGCAAAACGCAGAGTGGAAAACATTTTGCGACATGCTTCCTGAATATGCAGCGAAAGGTCATGGTGAAGGTTTTATGCATGATACAGCCATGCTACTTGGTGCGTTAGGTTGGTCTGATTACGATCAAAAAGTCGAAGTGGTTACCCCGTATTTTGGCAGCTCTGGTACGGGACAAATTAATGCTATTTTCCCAGTATCCCCTCAAACCGGTGATGCGGTTCCTGGCCCTCAGGCTTCAGTGGAAAATGGTAGCTTTGTGTACGGCAAAAGCCGTTTGTAACTTCAAAAATCCGCTCCTAATGGCTGCTTCGAACCGTCGAGCAGCCATTATTTATGAGTAAATAATACCTTCCTTTATTCGTCATCAGCTCCTCATTCTGACTCTCTATAAAACAAGCTCAAATGTCCCTAAAGGGATATATAAACCATGTTTTTTTGTCGATACGATTAAAAATGTTTCGTTTTATCTTCTTTTAGGAGAAGGCGTTTAAGTTATTCGATTTTGAGAAGACTAAGTTAGCTTTAGTGTTACTCATAAGGGGAGCGCGCCGGATCAATAATAAATGCTGAAATACGTTAAGACCTTATTTTTAAGAATGCATGTTCGTATTAATTTGGTTTAACCGCTCGCGTTATAAGCTCCTAGAAGACGTCATTATTAATATAAAAATAAACATTTTTAAAATAGGCTGCACCATGACCGAGAATACAAAAATCGATTTTATTTATCTTTCTGAACCAGACATGATCAAAGCTGGTGTAACGGATATGCCAAGTTGCGTAGACACCATGGAAGAGATGTTTAAGCTTTTGTATACGGGAGACTACCGTATGGCTGGGCCTAACAGTGACTCTCACGGTGCGATGATTACCTTCCCTGATGAATCTCCTTTTCCAACCATGCCTAAACCGACAGCAGATCGTCGTTTAATGGCGATGCCAGCTTATTTAGGTGGGAACTTCCAAACCTCTGGCGTGAAGTGGTACGGGTCTAATATTGAAAACCGAGAAAAAGGTTTGCCTCGTTCCATACTGATGATGATTTTGAATGATATCGATACTGGAGCACCTTTGGCTTGTATGTCTGCTAATTTGCTTTCCGCCTATCGAACAGGGGCAATTCCTGGGGTGGGAGCGCGTTATCTGGCCCGTAAAGATTCGAAAGTCATTGGTCTGTTGGGTCCTGGCGTTATGGGGAAAACCACGGTGGCGGCTTTCATTGCGGCTTGCCCTCAAGTCGATACGATAAAATTAAAAGGTCGTGGGCAGAAGAGCTTAGACAGCTTTATTCTTTGGGTTAAAGAGACCTATCCACAAGTGACAACGATTGAGGTTGTCGACAGCATTGAAGCCGTAGTACGTGATTCGGATCTTGTGACTTACTGTAATTCAGGCGAGGTTGGCGACCCAACGACATACCCAATTGTTAAGCGGGAATGGGTGAAACCTGGTGCATTCTTGGCGATGCCAGCGAGCTGTAGTTTAGATGAAGGCATGGAAAAATCAGACGTACGTAAGGTACTAGATAACACAGGCTTGTATGAAGCTTGGTATGAAGAAGTACCAAAACCGGCTCATCATGTGATTCCTTTGGTCGGTGTTCGCTGTATGGACATGATTGCAGAGGGCAAGTTAACGCTTGATGAATTGGAGGACCTCGGCAAGATTGTTTATGGCGACTCTCCTGCACGTCAGAATGATGAAGAAATCATTATTTTATCTGTTGGTGGTATGCCAGTAGAAGATGTGGCTTGGGCAACAGTGGTCTATCGCAATGCAATTGAAAAAGGCATTGGGGTATCACTTAACTTATGGGATGTGCCGGTATTGCGTTAAGTCCCACGATATTTTTCAGGGCATGTGGTAAGCAATTCTTAGCTGCCAGATGTCCTGATTTTAAAACAAGATGTATTTTAGATTAGGTAAATCCCATGACAAAAATTGTAAAAGTGAAAACCGGTTCAAAATTCGAAGAAATTGCAAGTTACTCACGTTTGGTCGCCGTAGATAATTGGATTTATGTTTCCAATACCGCAGGTCGTAATCCAGAAACACAAGAAATACCAGATGATGTGATAGAACAAACAGAACAAGTTTTTAATAACATCGAACGCGCATTGGCCTCAGTGAACGCTACTTTGGCTGATGTAGTGATGTCGCGTGTTTTTATTCAAGATCCAGCCCATATTCATGATGTGATGGGCTATATTGGTAAGAAATTTAAAGGGGTGAATCCAGCCTCCACAGCGACATGTCCGCCATTAGGTTCAACTGTCTACAAGGTGGAGATTGAAGTGACAGCCTATCGTGGCGCTTCTACTGCTGATGTTGAAGAAATCCTTATCAGCCAATAATCGCTCATCAGGGGAGGTTAAATACTAGTGTAATCTCCCTATGCCTTTAGGAAAAAGTTATGACAAAAACACTCGAAAAGGTTGAGACTCAAGATCAACTTCCTCAATCAGCAAGCGTTGTCATCATAGGTGGTGGCATTGTTGGGGTGACCGCCGCTCTTGCTTTAGCCGAACGAAATATCTCTGTCGTGCTTCTGGAGAAAGGGCATATTGCTGGTGAACAATCTTCCCGAAACTTAGGTTGGATTCGCAAAACTAACCGTCATTTACATGACGTTCCTTTGGCGCAAGCGGCAGATAAACTATGGGCTGAAATGCCAGATCGAGTCGGATGCGATGTCGGTTATAAACAAGCTGGTATTATGTTTCTAGCGAAAACAGAAGCACAGCTTGCTATGCATAAGGACTGGTTGAAGTCTGTAGAATCTCTTTCTTTGGATTCAAGAATAGTAACCCCTGAAGAAATTGATGAGTTAGTGCCTGGCGGAAAAGGAAAGTGGCTGGGTGGTATTTATACGCCTTCAGATGGTAATGCCGAACCTGCCATTGCTGCCACAGCTATAGCCAATGGTGCCATTAAAAAGGGGGCAATTATCGTTCAGCAGTGTGCTGTTCGAACCCTGTCTATGGAAGGTGGAAAAATCAGTGGTGTGGTCACCGAGAAAGGGGAAATTCGCTGTGAGCAAGTCTTATTAGCGGGCGGTGCTTGGTCACGACGTTTTTTGGGAAATCTAGGCATTTCTTTTCCAACCTTGCCGTTAATTTGTTCAGTTTTGCGAACGAAACCCATGGAAGGTCCAACCAATATTGCGGTTGGTGGGCCAGATTTTTCTTTTCGTAAACATCAAGATGGCGGCTATATCATAACGCAACGTGGCAAGTTGGATGCTCCAATTACTTTTGACCACTTACTTATTGGTCATAAATATTTGGATCAACTTCGTACTCAACGGAGTTTTTTAAATATTTCGATGGGAAGTTACTTCTTTAAAGACCTAGGACTAGCACGTCGTTGGAATGCAAAGAGCCACACACCGTTCGAAAAAGTCAGAACGAATGATCCGCAATACAATCCCGATTTGAATCAACAGGCTTTAAACAATCTTAGACAGGCTTGGCCAATTTTCGAGAAGGCTGAAATTGCGGAAGCATGGGCAGGAATCATTGATGTGACACCTGACTCTAACCCAGTAATAGATCATGTTAAATCTATTCCTGGTTTGACCGTGGCTACTGGGTTCTCTGGGCATGGCTTTGGCACCGGCCCCGCAGCTGGGCAATTAGCGGCCGATCTAGTCTCCAACATGGGGCCTATTATTGATCCAACTCCATATAGGTTTGAACGACTATAATATTCAATAATGATTTGTTAAATAACAAACACAGTCTATTGAAAGGGGGCAAAATTCCCTGATAAATTTAGTGCATTATAGTACTTATTCAGCGGTGTACTTACATGCAGTTAGACTGTTTGCAATGTTCACAAGCGCATTGCAAACAGCTTGTTTGGAGTTGGCTTCACTATTTGATATTAAGCTTTAAGCTGTGCAATATTGAGTGCTTCGCCACATTTGATTATTGATCGCTTTTGCGTATTAGCGTAAAGAGCTAGCTCGTTAAGTACTTCTGCTCCAAGAAAATTTTGAAATTCTGTCTGATTGGATGAAATTTTGTAGTCTGTTTGAGCGTTATCTCCGAGATTTGACTGGAAGATTCCGGCAGCACTAACTGGTAAGAAGTCTTCATATACTAACGGTTCATACTCGATGTAGCCTGCATCAATTAAGTCCTTTAAGTTTGTTGGAATAGTCGTATTGTTTAATGCTTCATAGCCTTTATCCGTTACAAAATAGCGGAAGTAGGCGAGGTTCTGATCGTGCATTTCCTTATGATTATCGGGGAACTGAGAGAAGTGTTTTTCTAGTATTTCTGTGTAGCGTTGTGCGTTTTCCTCATTAGGAAACTCTTTCAATTCAGACCGACTAGCATTCAGCAATTCATCATATAGCGTTCTACCCTTTGGAGTTAAAGCCGCACCGCGTTGTTCAATCTCACCGAAACGAGCAGTGTGACTGCCTGCTTCACTGTCTTGATCGCTGAACGCCACTTTTTCTTGTAAGGCTTTGAAGCTAGTTTGACGTAGTAAAATAGGACAATTACGACGTGGTGGGCCTTCAACAACGGCTTTTGGCGTAATGTTTCGAGTTGGCATTTGAGTTTGAACTTGGTCGATATCTAGTGTGCGGGGAGTCAGGTGGTTGATGTGAGGTCCCTTGAAGGCAACCACATCCGCAATTAATCTGTGCTGATCATGCAGTTTTATATATTCATCACTTGTGACGGTTGCAGTCTTGTGCCAGCGAAACGTTTCTAACGCTTCATTAATGAAAGTCTCAGAATCAACTTGGCTCAGTCCACCGTTGAGTTCACACTGTTCGATTAGTTCTAATACTCTCGGAGTGAATATTTGTCGTTTAGCCAACGTGTTTGCTGCGAATTTTTGTGTCTCTGCGTTATCTATCAATTCTAGTCTAAGTAACGATGTGAACACTCGAAAAGGACTGATTTGTAAGTCTTCCTCATGTATTGCGCGAAACGCTGTGGAGTGCACTGGTACACCCGCTGGTGTTAAATCGTAGTATCCAACTGGTTCCATTCCCATGACGGCAAAAAGACGACGAATCGTGGAAAGCTCAGATGGTGTGCCTACACGAATAGCTCCATGACGTTCCATGGATAGGCGTTTCAACTCGCCAGTTCGTTCTAAATGAGCTTTAGTATTTGGTGATTTTTCTAGTACTTCTTGATTGATGTCCTCCACCAAAGAGAGCAGGTCACCATAAAGAGGTACTTCTTCTCGATACATATCAGACATGTGCTTAGAAAACTGCGCGCGGATTTCAGATGGGTTAACAAAATTCTCATTCTTTGGCTGCATGGTTAAAAACCTTTTGGAATTATTTAATTGGATTTTTTTAATCTGCGGACTAGTACGCTCATTTATACCTTTAACACGAATCAGTTTGGTTTAGGTTAGCTTAAAACATAAAGCGATTTATATGCATAACATCATTCCAAATTTGAATGGAAGGCTTGGAGTTCAAAATTTTTTAGCACGATAAGGGCATTGATCCTGAAGTTGTTTAAGGTTTGGGAAGGGGCTTTTTTGATGAGGTTTTTGTTTTGGTTGGTTTTTTTTAATTTTTCTAAATGTATTTTTTTAGAGGAGAGTAAAGCATAAAAAATTATGCATTCATAAAATGAATGAAAGGTGTTCATATTTTGATGTTGTCTTGTGCTTTTCTTTTTAAGAGTATGTGTATGCGTATTGAACATACAAATAAAAACCCAAAGCCGAAATAAAAATAAAAGAGGCAAAAAATGAAGATTAAAAATGCAGTTATCGCGATTTCCCTTGTTACTTCAAGTGTTGTGATGGGATTGGGGGCAAGTTCTGCTTATGCTGATTGGCCAACCAAGGACATCCACTTAGTAGTGCCGTATTCTGCGGGCGGCAATACGGATGTACTGTCGCGTCAGGTGGCGGATTTACTGCAAAAAGAACTAGACGTAAACATTATAGTAGAGAACCGACCTGGTGCCGGTTCAACAGTAGCGACGGGGCGACTTGCTCGTGGTGGTCGCGATGCTGATCACACTATTTTGATGGCATCACCTGGGCATGTAATTGGAGCCTCCATCTATCCTAACCTTCCTTATGACGCTGTAAACGATTTTAAATTTATAGAAAAGCTGCTTGATGCTCCAAATATTATGGTTGTGCCTTCTAGTAGTCCATACAACACCGTTGCTGAATTTATTACAGCGGCTAAATCTAAGCCTATGACCTTCAGTCATCCAGGCGTTGGCAGCTCCATACATATGTCTGGGGAGTTATTTAAAACACTGACTAAAACAAAACTCACTGCTGTTCCATTCCCTGGCAGTGGTGCAGCACTTCCTGCTCTTTTAAGTGGTGATGTTGATGTTTCATTTGAAAATGCTTCTACCGTTCTTCCTCATATTCAGTCTGGTGGGTTGAAAGCTCTTGCCGTCACTTCAAAAACTCGTTTCAAGGCATTACCTGATGTGCCAACGGTTATAGAAACTGAAGGTTATGATTTGGGTGGATTTGTGACAACCGTGTGGAATGGCGTAATTGCAGGAAATGGCTTCCCGGATGAAGGCGTTGAGGTATTACAAGCAGCATTGCAACGTGTGAAAGAAAGAAAAGAGTTTACTGAATTCATCGACAAAATGGGCGCTGAGAAGAGCTCTGTTTCTGGTGAGGACTTTAAGTCGTTTATTGCCTCAGAAGTTGAGCGTTGGAAAATGGTTGCTGAAGAAGCTGGTGTTCGTCAGAACTAATGTGGCTACCGAGCGAGAGAGGTAGGTTTTTTCTTACCTCTCTCAATACTAGTAAGCTTAATAAGGTACCTAAAATGTTCAAAGGTTTTAAGCAATCATCTGCTGATATTTCGACAGTCTTGGTTGGCGGTGTGATGCTGGCCTTCGCTTGCCTGTTATTGTTTTATCTTATCCCTCAATATGTGATTGAGCCTGCACTGGTTCAGAATCCTATGATGTCTCCAAGCTGGCTACCTCGTTATATAGGGTGGTTGATTTTTCTAATAGCGATTTTGCTCATTATTCAAGGTTTATTCCGTAATTATAAAGACAATAAGGAATACGTTGGTTCTGAACGAGGTTCCGTTTTACGTTTTTTGTTAATGGCTCTGGCGTTGGTAGTCTATTTGTCTTTGTTTGAGTTAATTGGCGCCATATTTAGTGGGATTCTTGCCACTCTTATACTCTTTGTTGCTCACCCAATTGAAAAAAAATGGGTATATAGCCTCGCATTTATTATTCCTGTAGTTATCACTTTATTGTTTACCAAAGTTCTAGGTGTGCCATTACCTGTAATGCCTTATTAAATAAGATTTTTGAGTATATTTAGGATTGTTTTATGGAAAATTTTTCAGAAGTATTATCGCTCTTTTTTGTGTGGGATAACTTCATTGCAATTGCTATTGGTGTCTTTTTAGGTGTTGTAATTGGTGCTATCCCTGGACTTACAACAACCATGGCTGTGGCGTTAGCTTTGCCTTTTACATTCTCTATGGAACCTGTCTCAGCGATACTGCTATTAGTTGGGATATATAAAGGAGGTATGTACGGTGGATCAATAACCGCAATATTGATCCGTACACCAGGTACACCTGCATCAGCTTGTACGCTACTGGATGGCTATCCTATGGCGAAAAATGGCGAGGCGAAGAAAGCGCTAAAAATGTCCCTATATTCTTCAGTGATAGCCGATATCATATCTAATATTTCACTGATATTTTTTGCGGCGTATCTTGCGAAAATCGCTTTAAATTTTGGTGCTCCAGAATTTTTTTGGCTTATTTGCTTCTCCCTGACCATTATTGTGTCTTTATCTGGTGGGGCTGTTCTCAAAGGCTTTTTAGCGGCTGCATTAGGTCTTATGATTTCCTTAGTAGGTTTAGACCCTGTTTATGGATCTCAAAGACTCACTTTTGACGACTATAATTTGATGGATGGGATTTCGTTTATTCCCTTGCTAATTGGCCTTTTCGCTATCCCTGAGGTGATTGATTTTTACCAACGAAAAGTTGCATCAAAAATCGTTATTAGCGCAAATGGTACAGAGGTATCTTGGAGTGAATTCAAAAAATGTTTTAAAACGATTGTTCGAGGCAGTTTCATTGGTGTCATCATTGGCGCTATTCCAGGTAGTGGTGCGACCGCAGCCGCCTTTATTTCTTATAGTGAGGCGAGAAGAAAATCTCCTAATAGAGAAAATTTTGGTAAAGGTGAAATAGAGGGCGTTGCAGCAGCCGAAGCTGGAAACAATGGTGTAGCAGGGGCGACTATGATTCCTTTGCTTTCTCTTGGAATCCCTGGCGATGTGGTGACGGCGATTATTCTGGGGGCATTCATGATTCATGGACTGACGCCGGGTCCTTTAATGTTCCAAGATAATCTATCACTCATCTACGCGCTCTTTATAGGAATCATGGTCAGCTCCTTGTTTTTATTAGTAGTTGGGCTTGGCGCTATAAAATATTTCTCAAAAATCGCAGATGTTCCAAAGGAAATATTATTCCCAATCATCGTGATGTTTTGTGTCTATGGAGCCTATGCCGTCAATAACAATACATTTGATATTTGGTTAATGATGGGCTTTGGTGTTCTAGGTTATATATTCAATAAAACAGGGATTGCTTCTGCACCTTTTTTAATTGGATTCATATTAGGCCCCATGTTCGAAGATAACCTTAGGAGATCATTGTTAATTGGTAACTATGATATGTCTATTTTCTTTAGAGGACCGATTACATGGTTCTTTATCGTGCTGACACTTGGGTCAATTTTCTTTTCTTTTAAACGATGGCTTGCTTATAGGAATAAATAGAAAGCCATTATTCTTATTTAAAGACTTAATTCTAAATTAAAAAATTATTTATTTCCTTTTTAAGGTAAGGGTTAACCCTGCCTGTTTATAAAGATTTTTATATTCAAACTTATTATAAGGTTGAGGGTTCGCATGGATACTTTGTTGGATTTCATAGAAAAAGTGGTGGGAGCAAAAAATATCCTTCGTGGTGAGGATGTCCGTGCTCGACCTGCAGATTGGATTACAAAAGAGCCGTGTTTGGCGTTAGCGCTTGTTAGACCCGCTAATGCTGAACAGTTATCGCAAGTAATGGCTTTGTGTTACGAAGCGGACCAGCCAGTCGTAACACATGGTGGTTTGACTGGGTTGGTGCGCGGTGCTGTAGCAGCATCGAATGAGTTAGTTATCTCGCTTGAGCGTATGACTGAAATTGAATCGGTCGATCCTGTGGGCGGCACTTTGACCGTTCAGGCTGGGGTGCCACTTCAAATCGTTCAAGAGGCTGCGGAGCAAATCGGGATGCAATTTGCTTTGGATTTAGGGGCACGAGGGTCTTGTACTATCGGTGGCAATATTGCGACGAATGCAGGTGGTATAAGAGTTATCCGTTACGGCATGATGCGTGATCAAGTGCTAGGCCTCGAAGTAGTACTGGCTGACGGTTCAGTGGTCAGTTCAATGAACAATATGCTGAAGAATAATGCTGGTTATGATTTAAAACATATGTTCATCGGAAGTGAAGGAACACTTGGAATAGTTACCCGTGCAGTTCTCAAGTTGCAACCACAGCAGTCTGCGTCACAAACGGCCCTAGTTGCATGCGATAGCTTTGAAAGTCTTGTTGGATTACTGCAGCACATGAGACAAACATTGGGAGGAGAGCTCGGCGCATTTGAGGTGATGTGGCGCAGTTATTATGCATTATTGACGAAAGAAAGTGGTCGTCATAATGCCCCTCTAGATACGGATGCGCCTTTTTATGTATTGATAGAGGGGTTGGGGAATGACCAAGCGGAGACAGCACAACGATTTGAGCAGGCTATTACATTGGCTTTTGAAAAAGAGCTTTTAAGCGACGCCGTGGTTGCAAATTCCGATACACAAAGTGACCGTCTTTGGGCTATTCGAGAGGATATCGAAGGGCTTTCTGAATTAATTGCTCCACGCTTTGTTTTTGATATTAGCTTACCGATTATAAGCATGGATACTTATGTTAATGAACTAGAGGCGTCAGTAAGAGAAATCTGGCCAGATGCCAAAGTCGTTGTATTTGGGCATTTAGGTGATGGTAATTTGCATGTCTCAATTTCGACAGGGGATTCCAATGAAGAAACGCGTATTAAAATTGAGAGTTTAGTTTATAAGCCACTGAAGGAAATAGGTGGATCCATTTCAGCTGAACATGGAATAGGATTAAAGAAAAAAGATCACCTAAGCATATCTAGAAACCCTGGTGAAATAGCACTGATGATGAGGCTAAAGGAAGCGATGGACCCAAAAGGTTTATTGAATCGTGGAAAAGTTTTGCCGAATAAAAACTAAATCACTTAATAAATAATATCGAGACCTATTTATGAAAATAATTGTTAGCGTCAAGCGCGTTATTGATTACAACGTAAAAGTGCGCGTGAAGTCTGATAATTCAGACGTAGATTTGAGCAATGTAAAAATGGCTCTTAATCCCTTTTGTGAAATTGCCGTTGAAGAGGCAATACGTCTAAAAGAAGCTGGCATAGCTTCTGAAATAGTGGTGGTTTCAATTGGTCCTAATGCCGTTCAGGAACAGCTACGTACTGCCATGGCGCTTGGTGCGGATCGCGCTATTCATATCGAAACTGACAGCCAACCTGAGCCATTAAATGTCGCTAAGCTGCTTGCCAAAGTAATGGAAGTTGAGGCGCCAGAATTGGTGATACTAGGCAAGCAATCGATCGATTCCGATAATAATCAAGTTGGCCAGATGCTTGCCGCTTTAACTCGTCGTCCTCAGGGCACTTTTGCCTCGAAAGTAACGGTTGAAGGAGGCGATGTTCTGGTTACTCGAGAAGTTGATGGTGGTCTACGTACCTTATCATTGACACTACCAGCGATTGTTACGACAGACCTTCGTCTGAATGAACCACGTTATGCCAAATTACCAGACATTATGAAAGCTAAGCGAAAGCCTCTAGAAGTGAAGACTCCAGCTGATTTTGGTGTGGAGTTCAAGCAGCATATTTCACAATTAAAAGTGGAAACACCAGCTCAGCGACAAGCAGGTATTAAGCTGGACAGTGTAGATGCGTTGATCGACAAGTTGAAAAACGAAGCCAAAGTTATTTAAGGAGAATGGAATGAGTATTTTACTGATTGCTGAACATGATAATAGCACACTCAATCCAGCGACTCTTAGTGCTGTGACGGCCGCGAGTCAGCTTGGCGGTGATATTTCAATACTGGTCGCAGGTAGCGGTTGCCAGAGTGTTGCTGATGAAGCTGCACAAGTTATGGGTATTAGTAAGGTTTTGTTGGCTGATAATGCTTGTTATGAGAAGGGGCTGGCTGAAAATCTAAGTGTCTTGATTGTTGAGCTGGCGGCTGACTATAACCATATTATTGCAGCAGCGAGCAGTACTATTAAGGATACGATGCCACGCGTTGCAGCCCTACTTGATGTTGGTCAGCTCTCAGAGATTGTTGCTGTGGAATCAGCAGATACATTTAAGCGCCCGATTTATGCGGGTAATGCTATTGCAACAGTGCAATCTTTAGATACGGTCAAGGTTATAACCGTTCGGGCTTCAGCTTTTGAGAAGGCTAAGGCGGAGGGTGGAAATGCAAATACTGAGGTTGTAGATGTTGTCTTCGATATAGGGGGCTCGCGTTTCGTTAGTGAAGAGTTGGTTAAGTCAGGCCGCCCAGAGTTGACCGCAGCAAGTACAGTAATTTCCGGTGGAAGGGGGCTGGGCTCTGCTGAGAACTTTAGCTTGCTTGAAAAGGTTGCTGACAAACTAGGAGCCGCGGTCGGTGCGTCCCGTGCAGCGGTGGATGCAGGTTTTGTAAGCAATGATCTGCAAGTTGGTCAGACCGGAAAAATTGTGGCACCAGAGTTATATATTGCAGTGGGGATTTCTGGTGCGATTCAGCATTTAGCTGGGATGAAAGAATCTAAGGTAATTGTGGCTATTAATAAGGATGGCGAAGCGCCAATTTTCCAGGTGGCTGATTATGGCTTGGTAGGTGATCTGTTTGAGGTTCTACCTGAATTGGAAACAAAGCTCTAAAACTGCTATCAGAATTTCTAATCACATGATTTAGAATCAAATTTGGCCTATGGTGCTCGAGCTATAATTAAGGTCGGTTTAATTCTCTACCAAAGATGATATTTCCTGGTGGCTTATTGATCGGTTGCAATGTCGGTACTTTCAATTTCAGTAAGATTAAAGGTGCTCATACAGTCATGAGATAGGGCATGTTGATCTTGTGATGAGCTGTTTTACTCTCGCAATTTTGGAGTATCGATATCTAAATTTGGGCTGGCTCTCGGAGGCGCTTTTAATTTTTTTGAGCCATACAGCTGATGGGATTAATTATTGGGTCGACAGTTCTAGAAGCCACTCCCGTAAAGCCGAAACAGTAGGAGATTGGTCTTGATGAGGAGTGATGTGTAGAGAGTAGTCATATTTTAGCGTATCTACTTTTGACGGACTGAAAGGCATAATTAATGATCCGTTTGTAAGTTCATCTTCAACGAGACAAGAAGGCACCAATGCAATTCCAATTCCAGCGATAGCGGCTTGGAGTACATGAGAAGTCATTTCGAATTGAGGGCCAAGACGTATATTAGTTGTTGAAAGATCATGGACAGAAAACCATTGGAACCAATCGTCAGGCCTTGTAGATACTTGTAAAAGCGTATGTAATCCGGCATCAGATGGCGTGTTGAAAGGCACTCTTTCATGCAATGCTGGGCTAATTACTGGAACTAGATAGCCCTTGACTAGAGGATAGGATGCCATTCCAGGCCAAGCTCGCCCACCACCACTTATAGCGCAATCCATTCCCTCTAATTCCATATTAAATTGGCGGATTTTTGCATGTATGTGTACAAGAATGTTGGGGTGTTTAACATAGAAATCGGCCAAACGCGGCATTAACCATTTTGCGGCGAAAGTTGGCAAGCAAGCAAGGTTAATTGATGTTGCCGCGGATTTATATGTGTTTAAATTTTGTGATGCATTACGTATTCGTTGAAGTCCGCTGCTTACTTCTCTCATGTACATCGCGCCAGCTTCGTTCAACTGTAACTGCTTACCATTTCGGTGAAAGAGTTCAACCTCCAGTAAGTCCTCCAAAGATTGTATGTGTCTGCTTATAACGCTTTGTGTGAGAGAAAGCTCTTTGGCTGCTAATGTAAAGCTAAGATTTCTTGCTGCAGATTCAAAAGCTAATAGCCAAGGCATAGATGGAGTAAGTCGGCGTGGATTTGTTGATTTATTAGTCATATATTTACTCTACAGACCTCTATTCTATTTTGTATCGAATTTTGGGTAAGTTCGAATGTAGTGACTTAACGGGACTTTTCTAGACACTTCTAAGCCTTTGTTAATGTTCTCTCAGTTGGAGCTTATACTTTTCATGCATTGGATAGAGAGCAAAGGTATCAGGTCGAAAAACCTTTGGCTTTGTTCATAACATCACCCAGATACGGCTTTATTGCTTGCCATGAAACGTTAGTTTTAGTTATCCAATACTCAAAGTGTTTCTGTGAGACATCGTATCATGCTTTTGTTTTTATAAAGTTTAAACGTACCCTAGTATTCTCCATAGCTATAAATTCTTTTACTCAGAAAAAATATTAATTAATTGCTCCGAAAATAGTGCTGTTGTTACAGGTAGAATTTGGTGTTTCTTTTGAATCAAGTACATACACCTGACAGGAAGCATCTGTTTTTCTTTCAACGTCGCAATATAGATTCTTAGCATATATTAAAGCCTAAAAAAGAGTGGTATTTACTCATTTTCGAATTGCAATGTAAGAAAGCAAATAGTAATTACGTTTTTTTGACCGCCGTTAAGGCTGTTTTTTTATTATCTGTACCTATCATTTTTATTTTTTCTTGTCCTATTAGAGACACTGTCTTATTGATATTTTCTCCGCATATTTCAGGTTTAGGGGAGAATGACAAAAATGTATCGATATGATGAATATGACAGGGCGTTGGTTAATGAGCGAGTAGAAGAGTTTCGCGATCAAGTGGCGCGTCGGATGAGTGGTGAATTAACGGAAGACGAATTTTTACCGTTGCGTTTGCAAAATGGGCTGTATTTGCAAAAACACGCTTATATGATGCGGGTCGCTATTCCTTATGGTGCGTTATCCAGTGATCAAATGCGTGGTTTGGCAGTCATTGCCAATGAATTTGATCGTGGTTATGGGCACTTTACCACTCGTCAAAATATCCAGTTCAACTGGATTGAATTGGCAGATACGCCAGATATTTTGGCGCATTTGGCATCTATTGATATGCATGCAATTCAAACATCAGGCAATTGTGTGCGTAATGTTACTACCGAAGCTTACGCGGGCGTAGCTCCCGATGAAGAATATGATCCGCGTATTTTTGCCGAGATTATTCGTCAATGGGCAACAGTGAATCCTGAGTTTTTGTTCTTGCCTCGTAAATTCAAAATTGCGGTTAGTTCTAGCAAAGAAGACAGAGCGGCAGTGCGTATGCACGATATCGGTTTGTATTTGTATCGTGACGAAGAAGAAATATTGCGCTTTCAGGTTATGGTTGGCGGTGGATTAGGTCGTACGCCTTTCTTGAATAAAGCCGTGAAAGAAGATCTACATTGGTCGGAAGTATTGTCATATATTGAAGCAGTTCTTCGCGTCTTTAACCGCTATGGGCGACGCGACAATAAGTACAAAGCGCGTATTAAAATTCTTGTGAATTCATTAGGTGTAGACGCTTTTCGTGAAGAAGTGGAAGCCGAATGGCTGCAAATTCGTGAGGGCTTTTCTACACTTACCGATGATGAATTAAGCCGCGTGGCTTCTCAGTTCTTGTCGCCACTCTACAAAACCTTAGATGATACTGATCTTAGATATGGCAATCATATAGCAAGTAACGACGAGTTTGCTTCGTGGGTATCACGCAGCGTGAAACCTCATAAAGTCAGTGGTTATGCGTCGGTGGCGATTTCTACCAAGTTTCCTACCAACACGCCGGGTGACTTAAATGCTGAGCAAATGCAGCGTATAGCCGATCTTGCTGATCTTTATGGGTTTGGTGTGATTCGCATTGCTCACGAACAAAACGTGGTGTTGCCTGACATTCCGAAAAAGTACCTTTTCAATGTCTGGTCAAGTTTATGCGAAGTGGGTTTGGCCTTACCGAATGTGGGCTTAGTGAGTGATATGATTGTTTGTCCCGGAGCAAGCTATTGTAGTTTGGCAACAGCACATTCATTTCCTGTCGCCAAAAAAGTAGCTGAGGCTTACAGCATTGAAGAGCAGCTAGAAGTCGGTGACATCAGTATTAACTTATCTGGTTGTATTAATGCTTGTGCTCATCACCATATTGGCAATATCGGTATTCTAGGGCTGAATAAATCAGGCGAAGATTATTACCAAATTACCATTGGCGGAGCTCAAGGCAAAGACAGTCAAATCGGCAAAGTGATTGGCCCTGCGGTGAGTGAAGACGCGCTGCCAAGAGTGGTTAAAAACATTACCAATGCGTATCTAGCGAATCGAGATGACAGCGAAACGTTTCATGAAACCTTTTTACGCATAGGTTTGGAACCATTCAAGTTGGCTGCTTATGAGTCGGTAGGAGCTTAGTATGAAGAATATTATCCATATTCAGTCTAATGATATGACGATCAGTAAAGCCGATGATTGGGCTATTTTAGAAAAGGATTGTGACTCACTTGAGTCCCATCAAATCTTACCTATGAAGGCTTGGTTAGCGCGAGTTGAGCGAGGCGACAACACGCCAACGGCTGTTTGGGTTGATGTAGACGATGATCCAATGGAATTAAAAGGCGATATCGATAAGTTATCGTTTATCTGTATTTTCTTTGCTGATTTCAAAGATGGACGTGGCTACTCGACGGCGTATTTACTGCGTAAGCGGTTAAATTATCAAGGGGAGTTACGTGCCTTTGGTGATGTACTAAGAGATCAGTTGAGCCTAATGCGCCAATGCGGTTTTGACAGTTTTGCAATTAAAGAAGGTAAGGACCCCCATGATGCGGCGAAAGGCATCAAAGGCTTGTCAGTCACTTATAGTGGTAGCGTATCGCAACCGAACCCGCTATATAAAAGGGTTCGTCGATAGGTTTAACGTGTTAAACAGCTTATTCAAGTAGTACGCTAAACAGCTTTTTGACAGCGGCTTGCCTTTGTTCGGTTAACGGATGGATATAGCTTAAACGTAAAAAGTTTTTATATTGACCCGATGCCGAGAAAAGTGAGCCGGGTGTCATGATCACGCCTTGCTCTAATACTTTGTTATAACTGCGTTGTGTATTAATGGATCCGTCTAATTCTACCCACATAGAAATGCCGCCTTGGGCGTGGGTATAGCGAATCTTGTCACGCCAATGGGTATCTAATAAAATCATCAGTTCCCTTTGTTGTTGCTTTAGCGTATTGACCTGTTGAGCTAGGTAGCGACGATAATGACCTTCTTCTAAAAATGTCGCCAGCCCTTGCTGAGTGGATTCGCTAGAGGATAGCTGGGTAACTAGCTTCAATTGAGTAATCTTGTCGTGCCATTTGCCACCAAACACCCAACCAATCCTTAAATCTCGTGATAGGCTTTTCGAGAAAGAGCTGCACAGAATAACTTGTCCATTAGAATCGAATTTTTTCAATGGTTCTGCAGTAAAAGGTGGAAAAGCCAAATCCCCATAAATATCGTCCTCTATGATGCAAAAATCTTTTTCGACCGCTAAATTGATGAGCGCTCGGCGGGCTTTTTCTGGCATAAATGCCCCCGTGGGCGTGGCGTAATTTGGGGACACAATACAGGCTTTAATTGGCCACTCTGTTATTTTCTCGGTCAAATCTTCAACGCTCAAACCTTCTTCAGGGTCAGCAGCGACCTCGATGATTTTCAGTTTGAGTTGTTCCATGATTTGCAGTACGCCATAAAATGCAGGCGATTCCACTGCCACAGTATCACCGGGTGAACACGTCGCCATGAGAGAAATGAATAAGGCGTGTTGGCAGCCACCAGTAATGCAAACCTGTGATGGATCTTGATTCAAACTACGATGGCGATAGTGAGCCACAATGGCGTCTTTTAAACGTATATCGCCGCTTGAGTCGCTGTAGTATAGAGCTTTTTGAGTGGGTCTGGAGCGCAGTGCTTTGCTTAAGTGTCGGTTCAATGTAATGAGGTGATTCGTATCATTAGTAGCGCCAGCTGTTGGTAAAATATCAAAGGCAGCACTGCGCGTCATGATGTCTTTTAAGATGGCTGGAACGGTTACATCTCTAGGAGCGGCAGGTGGGTCAATGCGCTTTGGTGATAGGCGGTCGCCTAGTGTAGCTGCTTTGACAAAGTAACCTGATTTGGGTTTAGAAAAGATCAGTCCCTCAGCTTCGAGTCGATGCAAGGCATGTAACACCGTGGCTTTAGAAAAGCCCAAACTCTTGCACATTTCTCGGACAGAAGGAAGCTTTCCACTTGGTAAAAAATGATTGGCTTTTATGTCTTTGCGTAACAAATGTTCCAGTTCTAGGTATTTAAACTGACTCATGGTTGCACCCCTAATAATGAATCTGTGCCTATTCTAAATTAATTTATTGTGCCTGTTCTGTATTTTTTTAAGTCTTACACTCAACAAAGTAATTATTTTTTGCTTTCTGACAGTGTAGAGGGTAGGCAGGGCACAATGATTGATTTAAACGCTATTGATTTGGCGCGAATACAATTCGCGTTCACCGTTTCGTTCCATATTATTTTTCCCGCTATAACGATTGGTCTTGCCAGTTATTTGGCGGTATTAGAAGGTTTGTGGTTGTACACCAGAAAACCTATTTACATGACCTTATGCCGATTTTGGATGAAAATATTCGCGGTTAACTTCGCTATGGGCGTAGTTTCCGGAATTGTGATGGCGTATCAATTTGGCACCAACTGGAGCCAATTTTCTAACTTCGCAGGGGCGATTACCGGTCCACTACTGAGTTATGAAGTGATGACAGCTTTCTTCCTTGAAGCTGGCTTTTTGGGTGTTATGTTGTTTGGCTGGAAAAAAGTCGGCGAAAAGCTACATTTTGCTTCAACTATTTTGGTCGCTATTGGGACCTTAATCTCGATGACTTGGATTTTGGCATCTAACAGTTGGATGCAAACTCCCCAAGGTTACGACATCGTTGATGGTCGCGTGGTGCCTGTCGATTGGTTCGAGATCATTTTTAATCCTTCTTTTCCATATCGTTTAGTACATATGGGCTTGGCTGCATTTCTGGCAACGGCATTGATGGTCGGTGCTTCAGGTGCTTGGCATTTGCTTAAAGGAAGCCACATGCAAGCAGCGAAAAAAATGTTGTCTATGGCAATGTGGATGCTACTTATTTCGGCACCTTTGCAAGTGATGGTCGGTGATCAACATGGCTTAAATACTTTAGAGCACCAACCCATTAAAGTCGCAGCCATGGAAGGGCATTGGCATCAAACTGAAAAAGGTGAAGGCGTTCCGCTGGTCTTGTTTGGTTGGCCGAATATGGAAAAGGAAAGAAATGATTTTGCGATTGAAATTCCGAATCTTGCCAGTTTGATTTTGACCCACTCTTTGGATGGAGATATTCCGCCTTTGACTTCTGTTGCAGCGGAAGATCGTCCCTATGTCCCAGTGGTCTTTTTTAGCTTCCGTATCATGGTGGGGCTTGGTGTGTTGATGATTGTGCTGGCAGTAACTGCATTGACTCTTCGCAAAAAGGGCAACATTTACGAGAAAAAATGGTTCTTGCGTTTTTGTGTTCTTATGGGGCCAAGCGGCCTAATTGCTATGCTGACAGGGTGGTTTGTTACGGAAGTTGGCCGTCAGCCTTGGGTCGTTTATGGTTTGCAACGCACTGTGGATGCCGCTTCTCCCAACAGCGTTACTGCCATGAGTTTGTCGTTGCTGATTTTTGTGTTGGTGTATATTTGTGTTTTTGGTGTAGGCGTGCGTTATATGTTAGCGCTGATTACCAAAGGCCCAGCAGATGATTATTCACTTGAAGACGATGAGCATTTAAATAAACGCCCAGCCCGTCCGCTATCCGCCGCTGATGGCGTAGAAATTTAGGAGACAGTGTCATGCATTTTGATTTACCGACTATTTGGGCCTTTGTCATCGGCTTTGGCTTGATGATGTATGTGTTCTTAGATGGCTTTGATTTAGGGATTGGCTTGTTGTTTCCTTTTATTAAAGACAAACATGAACGAGATATTATGGTGAACTCGGTTGCGCCCGTTTGGGATGGCAACGAAACTTGGCTTGTATTGGGTGGCGCAGGCTTATTGGCTGCGTTTCCTATGGCGTATTCGGTGATTTTGTCTGCCTTGTACGGGCCGATTTTACTGATGCTATTTGGTTTGATTTTACGCGGTGTTGCCTTTGAGTTTCGTTTTAAAGCCACGGAGTCTCATCGCCCAATGTGGGACAAGCTATTCTTTGTTGGTTCCTTAATGGCCACCTTTGCTCAGGGTGTGGCAATGGGCGCTGTGATCCTTGGTTTTCAAGTAGATAATGGTGAGTTCGCTGGCGGTGGATTGGATTGGTTGAGTCCATTTAGCCTGTTTACCGGTTTTAGTTTGCTGTTTGCTTATGGGTTGCTCGGTGTAACCTGGTTGGTCATTAAAACAGAGCACAGTTTACAGAAAAAAATGCGTGCACTTATTAAACCATTAACTCTGTTACTGGCGGCTTGTATGTTTATCATCAGCATTTACACGCCAATGATTAACGAAAGTGTGCGTGATTTATGGTTTAACTTGTCGAATATTATCTATTTGGCGCCTTTGCCGATTTTCACTGCGACTTTTGCGTTTTTGCTGATGGGGGCGGCGCATACCAAAGAAGAATATCGCGCTTTCATTTGCGCTTTATGCATGCTGTTTCTGGGGTATTTGGGATTATGTGTCAGTCTATGGCCAAACATTATTCCACCGAGTATTACGGTTCATCAGGCCGCAGCACCAACGTCTAGCCTCAAATTCACCTTAGTCGGTGTGGTGTTTATTGTGCCTGTCATCTTGATTTATACCTTTTGGTCTTATCGAGTGTTTCGTGGAAAAGTAGTAGATACCGACGGTTATCACTAGAAAGCAGATAACAAAAAGGCTGGTGTTTACAGCGAGCCAGCCTGTTCTGTGAGTAAGTCAGTTTGGAGGAAAATACGATGAAAAAAAGTCTTCATCAATTTAAATGGTTACTGATTTTTTGGGCGCTTGGCGTTGGTTCACTTTTAGTGGTCGCGACGATTATACGCTTTGGTATGAGCTTGGCTGGGATGGAAGCTAAATAAAAGCCTCATTTAAATAAATGCCTTTGTATTGAAGAAGGGGAACGCTAAAGCGCTCCCTTTTTTAATACATGACTCTGGTTAAGTGTGCAGGCTGGTTGAGTAGTTCAGATAAAATGGTCATTTGCTCTTGGCAATGTTGCCTTGACGATGGACCACCAAAGCAAATTCTTAATGCTTGTGGCGGATTATTGTCCGTGGCAAATGCCGCGCTAGAAACCGCATTAACCCCTAATGAACGCAGCTTTGTAGCCAAATCTGATGGATTCCAACCTAGGTGTTTAGGCAGTTTTATCCAAAAATGAAAGGCGTTTTCTTCCATCGACACACTGTGTGTTTTTAACGTCTCTTTGATCATCGCTTGCCGCGCATTGGCTTCTCTTTTAATCGCTTGGATCATGTGATCTAACGTCCCTTCGTTTATCCAGCGACAGACAATGGCATGCATAATCGGGTTTTCCATCACATTCAAGGAGCGTAATGCGCCGGCTGTGTATTCGGCTTTACGATGCGTTGGGCACAATATAAAACCGGTGCGCATTCCGGGGCCAAAGCACTTAGATAAGCCATTGATGTAATAAGTTAATTCTGGTGCAAGCGTCGCAAAGGTGGGAGCCGAATCATGGCTGATTAAACCATAGGCATCGTCTTCGATTATTGGAATACTAAAGCGCAATGCGACGTCTGCTAACGCTTCTCGACGACTTTTTGAAATACTGGCTGAGGTTGGATTTTGCATGGTTGGGTTGATGTACAGCGCGGCGACATCGTGGGTTTTACACGCGTCTTCAAAGGCATTCACCAATGGGCCGTCACTGTCTCTTTCCAAAGAGAAAAGGGTTTTGCCAAGTTGAGCGGCAATGGTTTTAATGCCCGGATAAGTAAGGCTATCGACACAGATAATTTGCTGATTACTGCATAACTGAGTGACCAAAGCGACTAAGCCACTGTGGATGCCGGGGCAAGAAACCACTCTATCTATGGTGGCATTCATCACGCGTCGTTTTATTAATCCTAAAAAGCATTGTTTGGTTTCTGGGCTACCACCAAAATCTTGGTAACGAATACTGCTTAATAAGTCTGCCGAGGCAATACTACTTAACGCACCGTCTTTTAGCTCTTCTAATAGCGTTGGAATCGATGGTTCGATTACCAAATTCATGGTCATTTCATAGGGTGCTAGACTTGGTTTTACTGAGGGCACTTTACCTTTAATGAAACTGCCTGCACCTGTTGTAGTATCGATGAGTCCACGCTTTTTCGCTTCGCTATAGGCACGAGAAGCGGTTGAGTAATTAATTCCTAAGGCTTCCGCAAGATCACGCATCGGCGGCAGCTTATCTTGCGGCTGCAGTTTTCCTGATTCGATGTTTTCGTTAATCAGTTCGGCAATACGTTTGTAGGCAGGATATTTGCCTTTGTTATCGAGTTCTTTTTTCCAAGTGGCCAGAAGTGATGTCGACATAGTTGGCTCTTTCAGGTAGATAGATTGATTGGATTTTATTATGCAATCAATTTTATAAATGTCGCAAGTAGTTACTACTTTCTTTGTTAAGACAAAGTGCTTTCAAGTACATTTTTGATCGAAGCCACAACTGTTTGAATGAGCGGACTTTGGTCGTCTTTTGCTCGCCAAGCCGCTTCAACGGGATAACTTTCTAGCTCAAGAGGACATGGCAGAACTGTAAGATCATCTAGTTGTGCTAGGGCGTTTGCAGCGTGGGCTGGAATAGTTGCGATACGATTTTCTTGTTGCAAAAAAAAGGGCAAAGCAGCGAAATGTGTGGTTGAAGCAATAACATGGCGTTTCAAATGATTTCTTGCTAGGGCATTATCGACAATGCCTACATAACCCGCGGACGACACCAAAACATGATCAAAGCTAATGAATTCTTCTAAGGTCAGTAATGGAAGTTTTTGGGTGTAACGACGGTTAATAATGCAACTGTAATGGCTTTTTCCCAATAATTGGCGGCGAATAAAGCGACTATTTCCTGTGCCAGAAGTGATGGCAACATCAATAACGTTGTCTTGTAATAAGTCCGGCACAATGACGCTATAGGCTTGGCGAAAAATAGGACGTAAATGCGGCGCATCTAAGGCTAATTTTTCAATCAATTTACCGGCTAGCGCAATTTCAAAATCATCAGATAAGCCGATTACTATGGTACGGTTTTGATAGTTGGTGGTGTTGTGATTGACCAATTGTAGGGTTTCACGAATTTTATCGAGAGCATCAAAAATCAGTGGTTTTAGCTGATGTGCTGTGGTCGTTGGAGCTAATCCCTTGCCTTCTCTTACAAACAAACGATCGTTATAAAGTGTTCTCAGTCGACGCAAAGAGGCACTCACCGTTGATTGAGTGAGGCCAAGAGTCTGCGCTGCCCGACTGGCGCTGCCTTCTATGTAAAGGGCTTCAAATACTTTTAACAAGTTCATGTCAGTCGATGAAATATTGATGTCATTCATAATGCTTAGTCATGGATTGGGATGTTGGAGTTTATCAAAAGACTTTACTCTGAATAGAGGTTTTGTGACCAATACTTTCATCAAGAAAACATCGTTAACGAGGTAGTATTTATGTCAGCGTTTATCGTCTGTGCATTACAAATTGGCTCTCACCCTGAGGGCAAAGCTCGCACTTTAGAACATATTTTATCTTTTGAAGAGCAAATCATTGCCTCTCAATCCAAGCTGGTGGTGATGCCGGAAGCCTTGTTGGGTGGTTATCCTAAAGGAGAAACCTTTGGTACTTACCTAGGTTATCGAATCGATGAAGGCCGCGAGACATTTGCCGCTTATTTCGATAGCGCCGTGACCGTGCCGGGCGAGGAAACCGATGCTTTGGCTGAGTTATCAGTAAGAACCAAAGCGGCGATTGTTATTGGTGTGATTGAACGCAGTGGTAGCACGCTCTACTGTACGTCTTTGTACTTTACCCCAGAGAATGGCCTTGAAGCGAAACATCGTAAACTCATGCCCACCGGAACGGAGCGTCTTATTTGGGGGCTGGGTGATGGTTCGACCTTACCTGTGGTAGAAAGCCAAGCAGGGCGATTGGGCGGCGCTATCTGTTGGGAAAACCATATGCCGTTATTACGTGCCGCCATGTATGCCAAAGGCGTGGATATTTGGTGCGCGCCAACGGTGGATGAGCGAGATATTTGGCAAAGCACCATGCGTCATATTGGTCACGAAGGCCGCTGCTTTGTGGTGAGCGCGTGTCAGATTCAGCCTTCGCCAGAAGTACTTGGTATTGATATTCCTCATTGGGATAATCAACGCCGTTTGATCCGTGGAGGCAGTATTATTGTCGATCCTATGGGCAATGTGCTTGCTGGACCATTGCAAGATAGAGAAGGTTTACTTAGCGCGTCGATTGATCTTGCGGATATTCCAAAGGCACGTTATGACTTGGATGTGTCCGGTCATTATTCACGCCCCGATATTTTCGAACTTAAGGTAGATGAGCGCCCAAAGTCTGGCGTGGTGTTTCAGAAATAGTCTAATCAACAATGGCTTATTTAAAGGCAGGTTCTGTTAATCTGCCTCTTTTTCTTTTCAGGTCTTTCTAATTCTCCTTTCCAAGTCTTTATGACTTCTTTTAAAAGCCATCTTTTTTGCAAAGGCCTCTATAAGTGCCTCTACGAGTGCTTCGCTTTTTTATGAATTGATTGTTGTTTATGGCTTTTTTTGCACTCAATTGGTGATTGTCTAAACATAATGAAACTTTATAGTGCGAAGCAGAAGTTAGGCTAGATCTAGGTTAAAACCTGTTTTATCTATTTTTTAAAAAATTTCTCGTGAATTTTTTCAATCATGTTTTGCTTTATCGCATATTGATTGCTTTTTTTCATACGATCATTGGCACTCCTGTTGCAATACTTAAGTTGAAATTGAACACATCGGTTTCTTACACAACAACATGATCGGAGATAAAACATGCCAGAAGTAACACACACACTGAACAAAGATGGTGATTTCCTAGTTGATTACGAAGAAAAAGTCTTTGAAGACGTAAAAGCAGAAGCCGGAGAAAAAGCCTTAGTGACTTTTCACACGGTTGCCTTTGAAGGTTCCATTGGCTTTGTGAACATGCTGCAAGCCACTCGTCTTCTTCGTAAAGGCTACGAAACCAGTATTCTACTTTACGGCCCTGGGGTGAATTTGGGGGTACAACGTGGTTTTCCTACTTTGGGTGATGAAGCATTTCCAGGCCACATGAACTTCAACAATCAGTTGAAAAAATTCATGGCAGAAGGCGGGAAAGTTTACGCGTGTCGTTTTGCCCTACAAGCGCTTTATGGCCATGGCGAACGTTCTTTGATCGAAGGAATCAGACCGATTAATCCATTGGATGTATTGGATCTTAAACTTCTACATCGTCGTGATAATGCGTTGATTATTGATACCTGGACAATGTAATAGGAGCCGCGGCGATGAGTGATTACCCAATCGTTCGCGCCGCGGCCGTCCAGATTGCTCCGGATTTGGAGAGTTTGGCCGGTACGCTGCGCAAAGTACTGAATATGATTGATGAAGCGGCTGAGAGCGGTGTAGAGCTCATCGTTTTTCCTGAAACCTTCATGCCTTATTACCCTTATTTTTCGTTTGTGCTGCCACCTGTTAGTCAAGGCCCTGAGCATCTTCGTTTGTACCAAGAAGCGGTTGTTGTGCCGAGTGCCACGACAGAAGCTATTGGCCACAAAGCCAAAGAGCGTCAAATGGTGGTCGTGGTTGGTGTGAATGAGCGTGACAACGGCAGCTTATACAACACCCAATTGGTGTTCGATAAAACCGGCGAGCTGATTTTGAAGCGTCGCAAAATCACCCCAACTTATCACGAACGCATGATTTGGGGTCAAGGTGATGCCTCTGGCTTAAAAGTGGTTGATTCTGCGGTTGGACGAATTGGTGCCTTAGCTTGTTGGGAGCATTACAACCCATTGGCTCGTTATTCCTTAATGGCACAACACGAGCAAATTCATTGCGCGCAATTTCCGGGGTCGTTAGTGGGTCCTATTTTTGGCGAGCAAATGGACGTCACCATCCGTCATCATGCTTTAGAGTCGGGTTGCTTTGTGATTAATTCCACAGGCTGGCTCACCGAGGCTCAAATTCAAAGCATCACGCCCGATCCAGCCATGCAAAAAGCCCTAAGAGATGGCTGCAATACCGCGATCATTTCGCCAGAGGGTAAACACCTTGTTCCACCTATGACTGAAGGCGAAGGTTTTATCTACGCGGATTTGGATTTCCGTTTGATCGATAAGCGCAAACGTATGATGGATTCCGTTGGACATTACGCACGTCCTGAACTGTTGAGCTTACAAATGAATGCTCAAGTATCCCAATACGTTGCAGGCTTACCCGAGTCTGAACCAGACACTTTTCGTACCTCAGTGTTTCCTGAATCATTCAATGGAGGAGAGTCACATGACGACACAACTCAAAATGAAAGCATCTCAATTCCTAACTGAGTTACAAACCAAAGGCTTGCGTCTGACCTCGTTGGATCAGGAGCACGTTAGCCGCCGTGGTGGCGCGGGTCCATCCGATCATCAAGCGATCACAGTGGATGGCACTACGTTAATGGTGCCGATTTATACCCAAACCGCATGGGCATCGCCGTTTACGCTTTCGAATGAAGAGATGTCAGATGAAGGTATTCATAATACAGACGATACGGCACAAAATAAGCCAGTCTCTCAATTGTTATCGAACAGCATTCCACTGGCGGATGTGACTTTTGCCAAAGACCCTGAATTTTACAAATTAACCACCGCAGATGGCATTCCCTATTCACACATCGCCACCTTGCACAGTACCGATGTGCTTGCTACCACGGTATTACAAACCTGCATTCGTTATGAAAGCCGTCGTAAAGCGTGTCAGTTTTGTTCCATTGGCCAATCGTTGCGAGCAGGGCGCACCATTGCTCACAAAACACCGGAACAATTAGCTGAAGTGGCAAAAGCCGCGGTGGAATTGGACGGCATCAAGCATATTGTCATGACCACAGGCACTCCCGCTGGTGCTGATCGCGGGGCGAAAGTCATGTGTGAAAGTGCCAAAGGCATCAAAGCTGTAGTTGATGTGCCCATTCAAGGTCAGTGCGAGCCACCGAAAGATCCTATTTGGTATCAACGCATGAAAGACGCGGGTATTGATTCCTTAGGCATGCATTTAGAAGTGATTACGTCCGAATTACGCAAAACTATTACACCGGGCAAATCGGAAGTGTCTTTGGATGAGTATTTTCAAGCCTTTGAAGACGCCGTAGCGGTGTTTGGGCGAGGCCAAGTGAGCACATATATTCTGGTAGGCCTTGGTGACACAGAAGAAATCATTATCGACACCTGTCGCAAGCTGGTTGCCATGGGCGTTTATCCCTTCGTGGTGCCTTTTGTGCCGATTTCTGGTACCCCGTTAGAAGATCGTCCTGCGCCAACGGCGTCTTTTATGGAGGCGGTATTGCGTCCTTTGGCGCAAGAATTGGTGAATCTCCATATGACTTCCGACAAAGTGAAAGCTGGTTGCGCACGCTGTGGTGCTTGCTCGTCTCTGTCTCGATTTGAAAAGGAAGCTGCCGATGTCACTGTCTAAACAAGGTCGTGTATTCCAAGTGAAATGGGCGACGAATGCATGGGAAATTGAGCAAGCCAATCGCATTCGCCGTGAAGTGTTCTGCGAAGAGCAAGGCTTGTTCCAAGAACATGATAGAGACGACATTGATCTGATCGCGCAGTCATTAATTGTCACCACGTCCATCTTAGGGATGCCAGAAGAAGTGGTCGGCACAGTGCGAATTCACCAACCTGAGCCTGGTTTATGGTGGGGCTCTCGTTTGGCGGTGAAAAAGGCCTTTCGTCGCCAAGGCGTATTGGGCGCGAGTTTGATTCGCCTCGCCGTGTCCAGCGCCAATACCTTAGGTTGTCATACCTTTTTAGCCACGGTGCAAGAGCAGAACGAAGTGCTGTTTAAGCGGCTGCATTGGGCAACGACAGGGTATCAAGATATTCATGGCATGAAGCACGCCAAAATGCAGGCCGATCTTGAGCATTATCCACCATTGAGCCAGCCATCTTTAGGCTTTTGGGTTTCTGGTCGTCCGGTGAAAGACACAGAAATCAGCCCATATTTGTTGGGTTTGGAACCCAATCTGATCAAATCCGATTTCGCGCATGGTGTTGGGGAGGTGTCCTATGCTTCAACAACTCATTGAGACCGTTCGCCATTACCCCGGAGTGGCATCAAAAGTGGCGTTAGCGCCGGTTATATCTTCATTTGAAAAACGTAATCAGTCGGGTTTTTCAAATGGCGATGATACCGCGGTGCTGAAAAACGCCAACGGCTATGACTTGTTTGCGATAGAAGGTTTTCTGCCCGATTTTGTCGCACAGGATCCTTGGTTTGCAGGTTGGTGTGGCGTCATGGTCAACCTCAGTGATATTGCCGCCATGGGCGGTCGAGCAAAAGCCGTGGTAAATGCTTTGTGGAGTGCACAGGACGACGTCAGTGCGCAAATTTTTGCCGGTATGAAAGCGGCTTCTTCGACTTATGGCGTGCCTGTTGTCGGTGGTCATACCAGCCATAACAGCAAGACCACACAGTTAGCTGTTTCAATTTTGGGTCATGCCAATGAAGTGTTAACCAGTTTCGATGCCAATACTGGCGACGCCATTGTGGTTGCCATGGATCAGCGAGGCGCGTTTCGTCCGCCGTATCTTAATTGGAATGCCACGACGAACGCCCCCGCTGAACGGTTGCGAGGCGACCTAGAGTTGCTGCCGTTATTGGCTGAAAAAGGCTGGCTGACAGGCTGTAAAGACATCAGCCAAGCAGGGCTGTTGGGCACCTTAGGCATGTTTATGGATTGCTCACAAAAAGGTGCGGATGTGTTTTTGCAGCAGATCCCAAAACCCGATCAAGTGAGTTGGTCAGATTGGCTGTGCGCTTTCCCAAGTTTTGGTTTTGTGATGACTTGTCCCGTCGACAAGGTGGATGACGTGGTGGCGCTTTTTCAAAGCCGAGACATTCATGCCGCCGCGATGGGGCATGTGACAGAACGACCTTCCATTGAGGTGATAGACGAAGGTCAAAACGTCACCTTTTGGGACTTTGAACAAGCGGCCTTTTTGGGCTTTCGACAAGATAAGCAAGACTCGCGCGAAGAAGAGAGGATGTTATGCCTGTAGTGCAATTTGAAGTGGTTTGGCCTGATGGTAAAACCGAAGCCTGTTATTCCCCATCCAGTGTCATTAAAGAGCACTTTAGTGCGGGAAAAGAGTATCCCTTAAACGAATTTTTGGCGACCAGTGAAACGGCACTTAACGCGGCGAGCAATCGTGTTCGTGAGCGTTTCGGCTATGCCTGTTCCAGCGCCATGGATCAGCTGGGTGTCATCAAGACACGCTGCGCCAGCTATGAAACAACACCTAATGCATCTGTGAAAGTCACACGATTTATCGATTAGAGGAAACCATTATGCCAACTGCACAAAACAGCCAACCAACTCATTATTCCGTATTAATTGTCGGCGGTGGTCAAGCCGGTTTGTCCATGAGTGCTTGCTTGCAAGAGCAAGACATTGACCATCTTATTTTTGAAAAAAACACCATGATGCACAGCTGGAAAACCCAACGCTGGGATTCTTTCACCTTGGTGACGCCTAACTGGCAATGTGAACTGCCAAACCATCCTTACGATGGCGATGATCCAAAAGGCTTTATGAAGCGAGAAGAGATCATTGGTTATCTGGATCGTTTCGCGGCCAAAGTTAAACCGCCAATTTTAGAAGGCGTGAGCGTTGAAAAAATCAGCAAACTGGAGAATGGGCAATTCCGTGTGGTTACCACAAAAGGCGAGTTTACGGGCGACCAGGTGGTGATTGCCTCTGGTGGTTATTTGAAGCCAATCATTCCTCGCATGGCAGAGCGCATTCCAGAAAGCGTTCTGCAGATTCATTCCAATCAATATAAAAACTCTCAACAGTTGCCAGATGGTGCAGTGCTGGTGGTTGGATCGGGTCAATCTGGTGCGCAAATTGCCGAAGACCTGCATATTGATGGTAAAAAAGTGTTTCTTGCAACGGGTAACGCTCCGCGTGTGGCACGCCAATATCGTGGAAAAGATGTGGTGGAGTGGCTTGATGATATGGGCTACTACAACATTTCAGTGGATGAGCACCCATTGCGTGAAGGGGTTCGTGATAACACCAACCACTATGTGACAGGGCGCGACGGCGGTCGAGAAATTGATCTGCGTAAATTTGCCTTGGAAGGCATGGAGCTGTTTGGTTTGATAGAAAATTACCAAGATGGCCAATTGATCTTCAAACCCAACTTAGCCGCGAATTTAGACGCCGCTGACGATACCTACAAAAACATCAATACGCGCATCGATGCTTATATCGAAAAAAACGGCATTGATGCTCCCGTTGAACCGCCTTATCAGCCAGTGTGGGAGCCAAAAGAAGAACGTGAAAACTTGGATTTAGCCGCGTCTGGCATTACCAGCATCATTTGGTGTATTGGTTTTACGCCTGACTTTTCTTGGCTTGATTTACCCGTTTTTAATGGCATGGGCGCACCGGTTCATCGACGTGGTGTGACGAACGAAAAAGGCGTGTATTTTATTGGTTTGCCTTGGTTATTTACGTGGGGGTCAGGACGATTTTCTGGCGTGGCTGCCGATGCGGCGTATCTAAGCAAGGTGATTCGCCAAGTCGTTGACGAAAAAGAATCGACAGAATCTTTGTCTGAGGCGTCTTAATATGGCAGAAAAATCAATGGATTTCGTTTCTGTCTCGCAAGACTATTTTATTGGAATGCCACAGTTAGCCTTGGGCGGTTTGAGTGAAAACTGGCTACTCAAGGAATGCGGTCATCAACATTGGCTTGCGTTAGCAAAACGCCTTGATTTACCTGCTCCAAACTTTGTCGACCAACAAGGTCGACATATGTATGCCGCGTTTCTGGTGGTAAAAATTAGTAACGCGGCATTGCATCAAGTGACTGAAAACAGTCGATTATGGATTGAGACGCAGCTGACGCGGGTCTCTGCATCTCGCTCTTATAGCCGTCATGATCTTTATCTAGAGGGTCCCGATAGTCATCGGGATTGTGTTGCTCGGGTAGAGTTATTATCTAGCTTTGTCAATCGATCCGAGCTTGGTAATAACCAAAGTGTTGCACGTGGTGAAATGGCAAAGGGCGATTGGTCGGCCAATGAGGCAGCAAGCCAAATGATGGCGCAGCACAAAGCAGGGCGAACCTTGCCTGATGCGGCCTTGTCTGTCAGCGCGGTGCCTTTTGTTTATCAGCCTTGTCCTTATGCGGATTTTAATGGGGCGGATTTCTTATATTTCGCGCAATTTCAAGCCGTGATGGATCGCGCTGAACGCTTTTTTCAATCAGATTTACAAGCGCTCAATCACATTTCTGAGCGAAACAGTATGGCCTTGTGGCAAACCGTTGAACGTACTATTTGCTACTATGGCAATATTAATCTAGACGATGGATTAGAAGCCAACCTCTACGCCATGCTATCTGCTGATCAAGACTCATCATTGCTGAGCCATTGCGGGCGCCTTTATCGTCAATCGGATCATGCTCTTATTGCCAATGTCATCACTCGAAAACGCTATCTGGATCATTCACTTGTCCGATTTCAAGAGAAGCAAGCTAGTTTAAAAAGTTCAACAAATGTAGGGGGCGAATCATGAAAGCGCCTTCTTTAGCCAAGATCGAAGGCGTGTATTCGATGGTGTCAGAAATGGCCGAGTCTTGGCGTGATGCCCATGGAAAGGCGCCTTTTGTGCGTGGCCCATATGAAAAAATGTATCAGCAAAAGTCTTGGACGATTCGTCAATACGCCGGTTTTGAAGGAGCACTGGAAACCAATGCGTTTTTTAAGCGCGCCTTGTCGCAAGGGCAAATGGGCTTATCTGTGGCGTTTGATTTGCCCACGCATTTAGGCTTCGATTCAGACCATGATCTGGCCGCCGCCGATGTGGGGCGAACGGGCGTCGCCATTGACTCTGTTGAAGACATGGCGGTGTTGTTTGATGGCATTGATCTTAGCAATGTCAGTGTGTCCATGACGATGAATGGCGCAGTGTTGCCTATTATGGCGTGTTTTATAGTCGCTGCTGAAGAGCAGGGCGTAGCGCCTGATAAGCTTAGCGGTACCATTCAAAACGATATTCTCAAAGAGTACATCGCCCGCAATACCTATATTCACTCACCGGATTTTTCCATGGGTGTGGTGTCCGACGTGGTGGCCTATTGTTCCGCACACATGCCACGCTTTAATAGCATGTCGATTTCGGGTTATCACTTCCAAGAAGCGGGAGCATCCCCTGAGCTTGAGCTCGCCCTGACTATGGCTAATGCACGAGCGTATTTAACTCACTTTCAGCAGCAAGGTATCGACCTGGAATTCGTTGCTAAACGCTTGAGCTTTTTCTTTGGACTTGGCATGAGTTTTTATAAAGAGGTGGCAAAGCTAAGAGCCGCGCGTTTTTTATGGAGTGAATTATTAGACGAATTTGGTATTCGTTCCGAGAGCGCAAAACGGCTGAAAATGCATTGCCAAACCTCGGGTGTGTCACTCACCGAAAGCTCACCTCTCAATAACATTGTGCGTACAACTATCGAAGCCATGGCTGGCGTTTTCGGCGGTACGCAATCCCTGCATACCAACTCTTATGATGAAGCGATCTCTTTGCCCTCGGATCAAGCCAGCAAAGTGGCGCTAGAAACACAATTCATTCTGCAACATGAAACAGGCATTGGCGATGTAGTCGACCCTTGGGGCGGTTCTTATATGATGGAAAGCGCGACCCAAAGCATGATCGAGTATGTGCGAACCATGCAAAGTAACATAGAGACAGAAGGCGGTGTGTTAGCGCTGGTGGCATCGGGCCAATTAACGACTTTTATTCATCGGCAAGCGTTACAAACCGCCATGGACGAAGAGGCGCTAAACAAAAAAATCGTGGGCAAAAATTGCTATCAAAGTCCGTCATCGAGTCCTCAACATCAGCGTGTAATTGCCTCGGACAAAACGCTGTTGCAACAATCGAAAAAGCTCGCCCAGTTAAAATTAAAGCGTGATGATGGTGCCGTTAAACGTGCTTTGCAGGCGTTGCAAGCCGCAGCGAGAAGTAAGCAAAACCTCATGCCTTTTACCATTGATGCGATCCGAGTCAGAGCCACTGTTGGGGAATGCATCAAGGCGCTGACTGATGAAGCCTCGCGTTACCTGAAACCGGAACACATAGAATCGGCGCCATTTAATGCCCATCTTGAGGCGGATATGGTTAAGCGCTATCAAGCCTTATCGAGTCAGTTAGGTCGACCGCTGCGCTTTTTAGTCACTAAGGTAGGCTTGGACGGCCATGACCGAGGCGCGAAAGTGATTGTCTCTTTACTTCGTGACCTTGGTATCGAAGTGGATTACTTACCCATTTTTGCGAGCATTGACGACATCATTCAGCAAGATGGGATGTATCAATACGATGGCATTGGCTTATCGATTTTATCAGGTGCGCATATTCCTTTTGTTACACAATTTACTCAAAAAATCCGTACTGATTGCCCCATTTTCATAGGTGGCGTGATTCCTACCTCAGATAAAAATACATTAGAGAAGATCGGCGTTGAAGCTGTTTTTACGGCGAAGCATAGCCTAAACGATATTGCTATGAGTCTGTATGACATTCTTGTCGTAGCAGCAAAGATAAAGGTTAATCAGTTTGAAAATCAGCGAATTATGAAAGGATGTTAGAGATGAAATTAACGACTTTATTTAGTCAATTCATTGGTCAGCAAACTCTTGGTCATCAAGTGATCGAAAACTTATCGTCTCCCGCTTTTATTAATTGCTTAGGTTCAGGTCGAAACAAAGGCTTAGCCTTTTTGAATAGCGCTATGTTGAAGGCGCTAGGCTATAAATCGGCGGCTCAGTTAAAAGGTAAACACCTTAATACGATTTTAAACGAGATTCAGCCAGGCGGAAGAACTCGTGATGAGATGATGGAAGAAGGCAAAGTTCAGCTGAAAAAGTATCGATATTGGCGTGGTGGTTTAACCTATAAAAAAGCCGATGGCAGTACTTTTACCACATCCGCCATTGTGACCTTGAGCATGGTTGGTAAAACGCCTTATACGATTTCGATTTTGGAAAATAAAGAGCTGTTAGAAGGTTTCACTAACCAATTTAAAGACGATGTAGAAAGTGTCGCCAATGACATTAATGATTCGGCAGCAAGCCTCAATACGTCATCTGGGCATTTGGTGACAGCGATTCAAACGACACTAAAAGAAGCACAACGAACCTCGGAAATAACAGACGCCTCGGCACAAAACATGCAAACGCTTTCGGCCTCAGTTAGTGAGCTTTGGGAAGGCTCGCAAGTGATCTCTGATAAAATCTCTCAAGCTACAGACGCTTCTTTAACGGGTGTCGAAGAAGCAGAACGTTCGGATGCCTTGATTCAAAAAATGTCGTCTGCGGCGGTGAATATTGGTGAAGTGATTGGCTTAATAAAATCCATCGCGGATCAAACCAATTTATTGGCTTTGAACGCGGCGATTGAAGCCGCCCGAGCTGGTGAAGCAGGGCGAGGCTTTGCGGTGGTTGCGTCGGAAGTGAAAAACCTTGCTTCGCAAACCTCCCAAGCCACCGACAGTATTTCCGATCAAATTGAATTGGTTCGAACCACGATAGAACAAACCATCAAAGGATTAGAAAGCACGTCAGTGATTATTAATCAGATTAATAATATCTCCCAAGAAGTAGCCGACAGTGTTCAGCTTCAACGAACGTCAACCCATGATATTCGGGAAAGGCTGAACGCCTTGGTTCATCAAGCAGAGTATGCTCAACAGTCATCGAGTGAAATTTATCATCAAGCCCAAAGCGTCAACAACGAAGCGTTACAGATGAGCCAATCGGTAGAATCATTAAATGGCCAAGCTAAGATGTTAATGGAAAAATCTACTTTTTTTATTAATCAGTTATTGCAGCGCTCTTAAAAGCTATTAAAAACTTTGAAGTTGTTTTCCCATGGCTTGGTAGATATGAATTTTTGCTGAGCTAGCTTTGATTTCATCTATTGGGAGCTGGTTTGAAACCGCCAGCCAACGCTGCGCAGGATGTTTATCTAATGCGATGGCGTTTAACCTAATGGGATCTAGCCCAAGGTCTATTAAAGCTTGTGGTGATTCCTCGCTACAAAGTAAGTATTCATCGTTATTCACTGCCTGAGCTCGTTTGGGCATATCGTAAATATTGCGGTGCCAATCTGTGATGTGTTCTTGCCATTTAGCAAAGTTACCGCCGCCAGCGTTTTTGTAATGCTGGCTGGTTAGTACGTCTGCTTCGTCTATGCTGTGTATGGCGAGATAACGCGGGCAGTCGTTGGTTAATGCAATGAAGCGTTGAGAGGTGAAGAAACCGTTGACAGAAATAAGAGCGGGCAGTTTGTCGTTACTATAAAACTTATTCCATTCTGCTTCTTTAGCTGGATCATTGAATGAGCATTCTACTGTGTAGATCATTGTTGTGGCCTTTGATAGAAAAGAAAAAGTACTGCCAAACGGAATTCTAGTGCTGAGTTAAGTTCCTCGTCACTATAAAATTTATGCTTATCTTGAATGTATTTTATACGGTAAAAAGGGCGAATCATCTGGAATGAGTTCGCCCCTTAGAAAAATATGATGGTATTTCGCTAGATACCTAGTTTGTGGCGCCTTGTTCTCGCATCTTGGCGATGTCTTGTTCGGAGTAGCCAAGCTCTTTGAGTAGTTCTGCGCTTTGCGCTCCAACTGGCTGAGGGGCCTTGTCCACTTCTGCAGGACTGCTGGATAAATTAAATGCAGATACTGGCACCTTTAAGCCATTTACTTGGCTGTCAGGGTCATTAAGTGTTTGTATCGCATTACGAGCGGCAACTTGTGGATCGGCTAGGGCTTCTTCCATACGACGAATTCGGGAAGCAGGGACGCGCTTTTCATTTAGAAACGACTCCCAATAATCAGCCGTTTGATTTTTCATAATACTGGCTAACACGGCGGCTTCTTCGGCATGGCCGTCTAAGCGCTGGTTATTGTTGGTTTTGATCATGTCTTCACGTTCAAGTGCGGTCCATAAGGCTTTTTGTTGAGCCAAGTTAGATGCTGCAATCATCAGCGGAGCGTCTGCAGCTTCATAACAGCCAATGGTGGCAAAAGGAAAAACATTGCCTTTTTGTTCTGGGTGTTTGCCGTTCCACATGTAGCTTGTTAGATGTGAACTATACAGGATCATCGCCACATCAAGCATGGATACATCAATAAATTGGCCTTTGCCACCCTCTCTTTCTCTTTGAAAAAGAGCAGTTGAAATAGCAAACGCAGCGGTTGTGCCAGTGGCATAATCTACCACAGGAGCACCGCTTTTGAGTGGTCTACCATCACCATGGCCTGTCATGGCCATCATGCCAGAAAAACTTTGAATCACATTGTCATAAGCGGTTAGCTCACGGCGTGGCCCTGTGGATCCAAACGCTGAGATAGAACAGTAAATAAGCTTGGGATTCAGTTTAGACATCTCTTCATAGCCTAAACCAAGGGCGTCAAAAGCACCTGGGCGATAGTTTTCAACAAACACATCTGCTGTGCTAATAAGGCGTTTCATGGCTTCTTTTCCTGCTTCGGTTTTTAGATCCAGAGCAAGTGTTTTTTTGTTGGACGCCTGTGACATAAACGCCGTCCCCATACCGATGTCGTTTAATGCTCTGTCTGAGCCTTGTAGACGAGCTTGGTCTGGATCATCAGGCGATTCTACCTTGATGACTTCAGCACCAAGAACAGCAAGCTGATAGCTGGCAAACGGACCAGCAAGAACATGTGTGGTGTCTATTACGCGGATTTTATCAAATGCTTTTGGCATGGGGATATTGACCTCTTAAGAAATGGGTAGATAAGCCTAATATTGTTATTGCTTCAAGACATCCTTGTCTGTGTTTTTGCAGATGTTTAAGGGTAGCTAGTATGTGGCAGCTACCCTATGGCACTTATTTCAAGACGCCAGCTTCCTCTAGCTGAACTTTTGCAATTTTGGAGATTTTTTTCACAAAGGTGGTGTACGCTTCAGGCCCCATTAATGAATCTTCTACACCAGCTGCACGGGCATATTGTTGGTAGTAATCTGATTGCATGGCTTTATGGAAGGCATCGGCGATTTTTTGCTGTGTTTCCATCGGAATGTTAGCGGGGCCAAAGACACCTCGAACCTGTAACCAACTATTATCAACGTCATACCCTTGTTCGGTAATGGTCGCTACGTCAGGTAAGCTGGATAAACGTTTTTCACCAAGCACGCCTAAGCCTTTGATCCGGTCGGCATCAAAAAATGATTTTAGGGCGCCCAAGTTGGAAATACCGACATCTACATGTCCCCCCAATAAGGCAGAGATAATATCTGGTGTGGCATTGAAACCGACCCATTTAAGATCGACACCTGCTGATTTTGCCAACATAGACATGCCAATATTTTGCATGGACCCGATTGGACCAAAACCACCTATGCTGATGCTGCCATTATTGCTGCGTGCTTTAGCAATTAAATCATCAATGTTCTTGATGTCAGAATCTTCTTTAACAAAGAAGATGATAGCGTCTTCCTGAGTGGAAGCGATCCATGAAAAGTCATCCAGAGCAAACGTGCCTTTTAGATTGGTTAACATGCCAGTGAAGTGAGTAAGAGTGTTGATGCCCAGAGTCAGGCCATCTGGATCTGCTGGACGAATTCGTCCCATTTGGCTGGCACCACCGCCGCCCGGGGAGTTGATGACAATAATTTCTTGCCCAATTTGTGGTTCTAGGCTTTTCGCCAGAGTGCGAATAAATACATCAGCAGAACCGCCAGCTTTAGTATGCATGATCATTTTTACAGGTCCCGTGGGCCAATCACTTTCTGCGTAAGCTGAGCTTGTCGCAACGGTAGCAGAGAGCGCAATAGTCGCAATGCTTAGAAATTTGCCTGTATTCTTAAAAAGTTTATGAATCATCATTCGATGATCTCCCTTATTGTTTATTTTTGTTGGAAGAGAAGGATATGTTCCCCATAGAAAGAGTCGCAGAAGGTAAGAGATGGAGCTACTGACCATAAGTAATGGCTTGGGTTACCAAAGGTTAGAGGAGCTGTTTTTAAAGAAACAGAGCTTAAATTAATGTTGGCTAAGGATGGGTGGTTTTTTGTATTTCTTATTAGATGAGTTAGGCCACCCAATTTGTATCGGATGGCCTAACTAGGCAACGATTAAATTTTGCTTCTAATCCATTTAACAAAAGGTATTAGGAAAGAAATAATAGCCACAGAAAGTAAGATTAGTGACAGTGGTTTTTGGAAGAAGACCCAATAGTCCCCGCCTGAGATAACCACAGCACGACGGAAGTTCGTTTCTAGCATTTCGCCCAATACCAATGCCAATACGATAGGCGCTAGTGGAATATCTGCTTTGCGGAAAATATAACCAAGCAAGCCAAACGCAATCGTAATATAGACAGGAAACATGGAGTTTTCGGAAGAATAAGCGCCCATTAAACAAATACAAGTCACGATAGCCGCTAAAATAGAACGAGGCACATCCGCTACTTTTGCCCAATATTTAGCCCCGAGAAGGCCGATTAGCACCATGATTGGCACACTAATCCAGAGTGAAGCAAAGATAGTGAATGGCACTTCAGGGTTCATTGTGAACAACAATGGTCCCGGTTGAATGCCATGAATCATCAAGGCGCCAATAATAATTGCTGTGGTTGGTGAGCCGGGAATACCTAAAGCGAGTAGTGGGGCAAGCGCACCAGAAACAGCAGCATTGTTTGCTGATTCGGACGCTGAAATACCTTCTAAACTGCCTTTGCCAAATTCGTCAGGTGTTTTTGATACGCGCTTTGCAACACCATATGATAAGAATGAAGCAATAGAAGCACCCGCTCCAGGAATGATGCCGATAATATAACCAATAAGTGAGCTACGTAATAATGTGTATTTCAACTTGTAGTAGACGTTAAATGGCACAACAAAAATACCACTCATGGTACTGCTTTTGTGCGGTTCCTGACGCGATTGTTCAATCATAAACAAGACTTCAGACAAAGCGAATAGACCTAGTAAAGCAGGTACTAAGGGTAAACCTTCAAAGAACTCAGGATTAAAGGCAAAGCGTGGCACCCCAGTTTGTGCATCCAGGCCAATGGTTGCTAAGCCTAAGCCTATCATCATTGCAATACCGCCTTTTATCAGCGAACCTGAAGCAAAAATAGAGACTAAACTAAGCCCCATTAATGCAAGAGAGAAGTAAGCCTCGGGACCAAAGTTTAAGGCAAATTCAGACAATGGTACCGCAGTAAAGAAAAGCAAAATGGTACTAATAAAAATACCGATACCAGACGAGATAATGGAGATGTTAAGCGCAACCCCAGCTTTGCCTTTTTGCGTAAGAGGATAACCGTCCCAAGAGGTTGCAACCGCCGCTGCTGTTCCTGGCGAGTTGATTAATATGGCAGAGATCGCGCCACCGTATTCGGCTGCTGCGTAAAGTGATACTAGTGTAACCACAGCGACAAGAGGGTCTACGCTGTAGGTGAACGGAATAAGAAGTGAGACACCTAAAGTTGGTCCTAAGCCTGGAATAGCACCAATTAGATATCCTAAAAATGCGCCGACTAAAAGCCCTAGAAACACATATGGATCAGCAAACGCATGAAACCCCATTACTAAATTATCAAACATGATTACATCCTATGGAAAGTAAACGCCAAGGGCGATGACAAAAATGACGTAAATAGTCGCGCCAATGCAAGGTGGTAGAATAAGTAGTCGTAGACCTCTTTCTCCACAGCAAAACATGATGCCTGTGGCCATTATCCATGTACTGAAAAAAGCCCCGAGTGACTCTAAATTGCCTCCGATTAACACAATGACGCCGGTACTAATCAGCACATAGATAAAACGGTGGAAGGTCACATGATGTGAATCAGTTTGTTTTAAAAGCTTTATCACACTGCTTATCAGCAGCATAGATGTAAGCGTCACCGTGATGATGGCGATTCCCAAAGGGAAACCGCCTGGTCCTACTTGAGAGCCAGATGCCATCGATGCTAAAGGTAATGTTTCAATTAGATAAAAGATGCCAATAATCAGTACAGCGACACTGATAATGACCTCTAATACACTGAAAGGTAGCCTAAATTGATGCTCTGAGGTGGGTGTGTCATTTATTTTTTTCATGTTAGTCCTCTTTATCTATTAACCTGTTTTTGTCTTTTCAGAATGTGATCTGATAAGGCAGTTCGGATAACAGACAATCGAATTATTATTGTTTTTTCAAATGGCTATGGAAGCAGGGTCATTCCGTTGTTCTAGTTCTTGCCATAAGTACTCAATTACTATGACTCAAGCGGTTAAAGGACAAAACTAACTATTTATTAGGTTAGGCCATAGCTTTTGTTGGGAAGGTCCTTAGGGTGGTTTGTTTTAATTTTAAAGACGAATTCCGAATTCTTTTTTGACTAACATTTAGTTAGGTTTGTGTTAATGGATGCTCAATTGCGACTTATAAGGGTTTCATTCAACAATTGAATGCTTCCTTGGCCAGACTATGTTTTGGCCTTCCTCAAAAATAAATAAGTTTAAAATAAACGAGGCTATTATGAGTCAGTCACCTCTGGTTAAGTTTGAAACCAAGAATAATATCGCAATACTTACACTCAATCGTCCAGACAAACGTAACGCTATGAGCGATGCGATGCGTGCGGAGCTTGTACAACATCTTCTTAATATCCGTTCCGACAAAAATATCAAGGCCTTAGTGGTAACAGGTGAAGGTAAAGGTTTTTGTGCTGGCGGTGACATTGCGGGCATGAAAGTCAGAATGGAAGCGGATTTATCTACTGTTGGTTTTAATGGTTGGGATCGACAACAAGGCGTCCATTATGCCGCCAGCTTATTACTTAATTTACCAATTCCTACAGTTGCTGCGGTAAACGGTGCGGCGGCCGGTCTTGGTGCTGACTTTGCTTTGTCTTGTGACTTTATTGTTGCAGCACCTTTCGCAAGCTTTACTTGGGCTTATATTGCCCGTGGTCTAGTTCCTGATGGTGGCGGTTTATATTTCTTACCGCGTCGTGTTGGTTTAAGTAAAGCCAAAGATTTGATTTTTAGTGGCCGTAAAGTGGCGCAGGCAGAAGCTTTGGAATTAGGTATTGCAGATCGAATTTGTGAATCTGATGAGCTGCTTGATAAGGCAATTGAAATGGCCGAAGAAATGAGCAGTGGTTCAAGAACGGCTATTGCGTTAACTAAATCCATTCTGAATAAAAGCTACGAGATGTCTGAACACCAAGTGTTCGCGGAAGGCAGCAAAGCGCAAGGTATTTGTTATACCTCTTTTGAGCATCGTCAGTCTGTTCAAGCTTTTCTTGATCGCGCAGCAGGAGATAAATAATGCATATGGACGCCTTATTAAACCCAAAAAGTGTTGCGGTAATTGGTGCTTCTGCTGATCCAAGCAAAACCTCTGGTCGCCCAGTTTCTTATTTACTAAAACATGGCTTTACGGGGGATATTTATCCAGTGAACCCCAAGGCCACAGAAATTCAAGGGCTTAAATGCTACCAATCGATTGATGATATTCCAGCGGCACCGGATGTTGCTTTGGTATTGTTGGGTGCGAAAAGAAGCATTGATGCCGTTCGCTTTTTAAGCAAGCTAGGTTGTAAAGCTGCGGTTGTTTTAGCGAGTGGCTTTGCCGAAGCTGGTGATGATGGCCTGAATATGCAACAAGAGTTACTTGATGCTGCCGGCGATATGCGCATTCTTGGGCCAAACACGATTGGCCTTATTAACCTCACTAACAAAATTCCTCTGTCTGCCAGTGGCGCATTGGAAGTGGCCGATTTGCCCGTGGGTAACATTGCCGTTGTCTCCCAAAGTGGTGGTGTTCTCGGGGCGCTGTTGTCTCGTGCCGCAGGTAAGGGCATTGGTTTGTCTTCTCTGGTATCCACTAGTAACGAAGTAGATCTAGAAGTGTCTGACTTTGTGGAATACTTAGTAGACGATGAAAATACTAAAGTCATCGCTTTATACCTTGAAACCATTCGTAATCCAGATCGTTTCCGCGAAGCCGCATTAAAGGCGAGCCGTGCTGGTAAACCTATTGTTGCTTTTAAAATTGGCCGTTCTGAAGCTGGTGCTCGTGCCGCGAGCTCTCATACTGGCGCGCTTGCGGGTGAAGATAACGTTTATGACGCCTTCTTTAAACAGCTAGGTGTGATTCGTGCGAATACATTTGACGAGCTGATTGATATCCCAGCAGCTTTGACCAATGACCGCATTATGCATGGCCGTCGCGTGGCTATTCTTACTTCGACTGGTGGTGCCGGTACATTGGTATCTGATGCCTTGGGTATGGTGGACTTTGAAACGCCAGTACCTGATGAAGATACCGCTGAGCGCTTGCGTGCTATTCAAGGCGATACACCAACCGTTCTTGATCGTAACCCAATCGACGTCACCTTGGCAGGTCTTCAGCCAGACTTACTGCGTAAAGCCATTACCATTTTGCTTGAAAGTAATACTTACGACGCATTGGTGGTGATTATTGGTTCTTCCGGTTTGGCTATGCCAGATCTTGTAGTCAGTGCGATTCAGGATTGTTTACCAAACAGTGACAAGCCAGTTATCACTTATGTTAGTCCAAATGCACCGGATACTTTGCAGCGTCTTAATAAAGCCGGGATTCCAAGCTTTACTTCTCCTGAAAGTTGCAGTGCGGGATTGGAAGCTTTGTACCGTGTTCGTCCAGAAGCATTGGCGGCATTAGACGATAAAGCGGCAGCAGTGGTTTCTGCGGCCCCTGCTTTTAGTGACAGTAGTTTTGACGAAGTTCAGGCAAAAGTACTTTTCAGCAGTGCAGGTATTAATGTACCGAAGAGTCGAGTGGTTAAAAATGAGGCCGATGCCTTGGCAGCCGTGAAAGCATTGAAAGCACCTGTTGTTTTAAAAGTGCTGGATGCCAATCTAATGCACAAGAGTGATATCGGGGGCGTAGCTTTGTTCCAAGATGAAACGAACATCGCCAATGCGCTAACAGTAATGAGGCAAGCGGTTGCTAAACATACTGGCAATGAGCCTGAAACATTCCTGATTGAAGAAATGGTATCTGGTGGATATGAATTGATTCTCGGCGCAAACCGAGATGCACTCGGTGTTTCAATTTTATTGGGTGCTGGTGGTGTTGCGGCTGAATTGTATAAAGATACGACGATTCGTTTGCTAGAAAAAGGCAAAGGACTAAGCTTGAAACAAGCAGAAAGTATGATGCGAGATCTTACTTCGTGGCCACTTCTAGATGGTTATCGTGGTGCCGCATTGCGGGATACCAAAGCGCTTGCAGAAGCGATCGTAAACTTCTCCAACTTTATTGCCAGCTTAGGTGATCGACTTGTGACGGCTGAAATCAACCCATTGTTTGTGTTGAAAGCTGGATCAGGCGTTGTCGCAGCTGACGCTGTTATTGTTCTTGAAGAGAACAAATAAGGAGGGGCTATGACGCAACTTATCGATCAGCATCCTGTATCACTGCAAATAGTACAAAATTTTGCCGTGGTGACCATTAATAATCCTCCCGTCAACGCTAGTACAGATGCTGTGCGAAAAGGCATTTTGGCGCGTTTGGCACAAGTCAATGTTGACGCTGTTGATGGGGTCATTTTGCAAGGTGAAGGCCGTTGTTTGATGGCTGGCGCCGATTTAAATGAATTGGAAAACGAGCCGACTGAACCAACCTTGCCTCAAGTGACTCAGTCTATTGAACAGTTTCCGTTACCAGTTGTTGCTATCGTCAAGGGTTTTACCCTTGGCGGTGGCCTTGAATTGGCATTGGCAAGTGACTATCGAATCGCTGTTAAAGGGGCGAAGTTGGGGCTTCCTGAAGTGTCTGTTGGCATAGTGCCGGGTGCAGGCGGTACGCAACGCTTGCCTCGTGCTATTGGTATGTTACACGCTTTGGATATGATTATTTCAGGTAAGCCAATTAGTGCAGAAGAGGCCGTAAACCGTGGTCTTATTCACTCACTTATTGGCCAGGATTCGATCGATGAGGTGATTCAGCTTCTTTCTGCTTTTGAGAAACCTTTGTCTAAGCAACGCCTTAGTGAGCGTAATATTCCGGGTTACGACCATGATGACTTTGCAACTCAATCAAAAGGCTTATTAAAACGTTCAAGAGGTTTGCCATCGGCTCACGCCGCGGCAGATTTACTAGCCAAAACATCCAGCTTGAGTTTTGCTGATGGTGTAGCGTTGGAGCGTGAAACTTTCTTAAAGCTTCGTGGTAGCCAGCCAGCTCAGGCTTTGCGTTATTTGTTCTTCGTCGAAAATAGCTTAGGTAAAAACATAGCAACAGTTTCGCCCATTGAACGAGTTGGTGTCATCGGCGCAGGCACAATGGGCAGTGGTATCTGTTTGAATGCGCTTATGTCTGGCTATGAAGTCTTTCTGGTTGAGATAAATGAGCAAGCGCTTGAAGCAGGCAAAGCAAGAATTTTGTCTGAGTTGGATGGTGCGGTTAAACGCGGAAAACTAACAGAAGATAAAAAAGTTCAGTGTTTGAATAAACTTCATACTTCGTCGGATCTGAATCTTCTTAAAGATGTGGATCTTGCCGTTGAAGCCATTATTGAAAGTTTAGACGCGAAAAAATCCTTGTTTAGTAATTTAGCAAATATCGTTCGTGCTGATGCTTTGTTGGCAACAAATACGTCATACCTTGATGTGGATGAGATTTTTGCTGGTATTCAATATCCCGAACGGGTTTTGGGTCTGCATTTCTTCAGCCCCGCTCATATCATGTCGTTATTGGAAGTGGTGAAAATTGCTTCAACCAGTCAAGAAACCTTTAACAAAGCGATGGTTTTTGCGAAAAAACTCGGCAAAAAAGCCATTACGACAAAAAATGCCTGGGGCTTTGTGGGTAACCGTTTGTATGCGGCTTACCGACGCCAGTGCGAGTTCCTAATGGAAGAGGGCGCTAGCCCAGAGCAAATAGATCAAGCAATAGAATCTTATGGTTTTGCCATGGGGGTGTTTAAAGTGGCTGATATGTCTGGCTTGGACATTGCTTGGCGCATGCGCGAACAGACGAAAGACACGCGTCATTTGTCTCGCTATGTAGAAATTCCAGACCGAATCTGTGAAGCCGGGCGCTTGGGTCGCAAAACGGGCAGTGGTTATTACCAATATGGCCATAATGGTAAACCAGAATCAGATACTTTTATTGCAGAGCTGCTAACTGCTTATCGTCGAGAAAAAGGCATCGTTGCTAAAGTGTTTACAGATGAGGATATTCAGCAGCGTGTAATTGGCAGCTTGATCAACGAATCTTTATTACTTCTTGAAGAGCAAGTGTGCGAAACCCCAGAAGAGATTGATATTGCTTTGACTAATGGTTACGGCTTCCCTCGCTGGAAAGGCGGTCCAGTCTTTATTGCTCGTCACATGCCAGCCGGTGAGTTGGCAGCGTTAATGGCTCATCTTGCTGACGTAAATGGTAAGGGACACCAAGCGGGCAAGGTACAGACACTAAAGAAATAACAACAAAATTAATGGTGAGAAATATGTCAGAAGCTTACATTTGTGATGCGATACGTACTCCGTTTGGTCGTTTTATGGGCGGTTTGTCGTCTATTCGTACTGATGATCTTGGCGCTTTACCAATCAAAGAATTAATGAAACGTAATCCTTCGGTCGATTGGTCGAAAGTCGATGATGTTGTTTACGGTTGTGCTAACCAAGCGGGTGAAGACAATCGCAATGTCGCCCGTATGTCCGGCCTTTTAGCTGGCTTGCCGGAGACTGTTCCGGGCTTAACGGTAAATCGTCTGTGTGGTTCAGGACTTGATGCGGTAGGTTCAGCAGCGCGTACTTTACGCCTTGGCGAAGCAAGTTTGGTTATCGCTGGTGGTGTCGAAAGTATGAGTCGCTCACCTTATGTAATGAAAAAGGCCATGTCGCCATTCGATAGAGGCCAAGCTCTAGAAGATACGACCATTGGTTGGCGTTTAGTGAATCCAGCAATGGAAGCGCTTTATGGTGTGGATGCACTACCACAAACAGCAGAAAACGTTGCCGAAGAAGAAGTTGTTTCCAGAGAAGATCAAGATGCTTTTGCATTGCGTAGTCAGCAGCGCTGGGCTGCGGCTAGTGAAGCAAACTTCTTCGAAAATGAAGTGTTTCCTGTCACTATTTCTGTCCCTAAAAAAGAAGATGTGACCGTTGCTAAAGATGAACATCCACGTCCACAGACGACGTTAGAAGCGTTAACGAAATTGCGTAGTGTAACTAAGTTAGATGGCTCAGTGACGGCGGGTAATGCATCGGGTATTAATGACGGTGCGTGTGCCTTGTTGATGGCAAATGAGCAAGCGGTGAAAGACTACAATCTTACGCCAAGAGCTAAAGTGGTTGGCATGTCTGTCGCGGGTGTACCGCCAAGAGTGATGGGCATGGGACCCGTTCCAGCTATTAAGAAAGTATTGGCGCAAACCAATCTGACTCTTGAGCAAATGGATGTGATTGAACTGAATGAAGCGTTTGCCGCACAAGCACTTGGCGTAACGCGTCAGCTTGGTCTAAAAGACGATGACGCACGAGTGAATCCGAATGGTGGTGCCATTGCCATCGGACATCCACTTGGTGCATCTGGCGCTCGCTTAGTAACGACAGCCATTAATCAGCTAGAAAAAACATCTGGGCGTTATGCATTGATCAGTATGTGTGTTGGTGTTGGTCAAGGTATTGCTCTGATTATAGCGCGAGTGTAATAACCACGCTGCTCAGTCGTGGTTAGAGCTAAGTTTGCCAGCCCTTTGGGCTGGCTTTTTTAGTCTATGTGTTCCTAGGTTTACACGGCTAGATAGGGTTGGAGTTTTTCCTTGTCGCTGTTGTTCAACGAACAAGATTGTTTTGTCGCTTTGTCTATGCATACAACGGTTGTACGTCCGACTACACAACGCTTTTCGTATTGAAACATTTCCTGGTAAAAAGTCACTGACTTACCGCCGATGCGCTCTACGCAAGTGTTGACGACAACATCATCACCATGAAGCACTTCATTTTTAAAATCGATAGAAATATTAGCAACCACCCAAGGTTGTGTTATTTCAAGAGCAGAGCGGCAGAAGTCAGAGCGTGATTCGGCCATCCAAACAGGAAAAACAGTATTGCTTATATGTCCTAGTTTGTCTGTTTCAGAAAATCTAGGTTTTATTATTGTGGTATGAAACATAGTTTATCTCTGTCGTGAGGTGTTGTTTATAGTGAATTTATTTTAGAGGAAAAAGTTTTTTAGTGCTTGCCTGTTAGCCTTACAATAATTGTATTGACTAACAAAATGTTATGTCTAATGATGGCTGCTAATATTTTTATATTCTATTTTTCTACTCAGGCTTTAAGGTACCTATTATGAAGTATCCTCTCCCTCCTCTAAATCCTCTTAAGGCATTTGAGTCTGCCGCAAGGTTACTGAGTCTTACTGCTGCGGCAGAAGATCTAAATGTGTCACAAGTGGCGGTGAGTCGGCAGGTTAAGGTGCTGGAAGATTATTTTGGTGTTGCGTTATTTAAGCGTTTGCACCGTGGAATTGAATTAACGGATGAGGGAAAAGAGCTGTACGACGGAATCAGTACCGCTTTTCAAGATATCGCTGATGCGGCTAGAAAAGTATCTCGAAGAGGGCGTCGTGATGTTTTATCGATTCAATCCTATACCACTTTTTCGCAGCGTTGGTTGATACCTAGGTTGGCAGACTTCCACAAGCGTTTTGAGGCAACAGAGGTCCGTTTATCTTCTTCACTTGCCCCTGTAGATTTCGAAACACAAAATATCGATGCTGCGATTCGTTCTGGTTATGGAAAATGGCCTGAATTGCATGCAGAAAGATTAGTTGAAATAGAACTTATTCCTGTTTGTACACCAGAGTTTTTGGCAAATAATCCGTTGCATACACCGCAAGACTTACAAAACGTCACCTTATTGCATTCTATGGCAAGAAATCATGACTGGGAAAGTTGGTTAAAGTCTAGAGAGGTGAAGGTAGACAGCCATAAAGGAATTCGTTTTGATAACTCTTCCTCGGCTTATGAAGCTGCCGCTATGGGAATGGGAGTTGCTCTTGCGGTAAAAGTATTTGTTGAGGGGTTGCTGACTAAAGGAAAGCTAGTTTCTCCGTTCCCCGATTCTCATACAACAGGCGAAAGTTATTATTTGGTTTGGTCCAATAAGGTTGCTCCTAGTGACACGCTTTTGACCTTTTTAAAATGGATGAGAGAGTCTATGAGAAAATAAATTTTTATCGTTGTTGATTATGACTAAATAGTAAGTGATGGAAATGTTAGAGCGGCCATTACATATGTTCAGTTTTACTAGTAAAACTATAATGAGATTATCTTGGTGTTCTTCAGATCCCTAATAAAAAGAAAGAAGGAAAGATCATGATTTTAAAAATGAATAATCTGAAATCTCTAACCAAGAAAATCACCGTCACACTATGCTCTGCAGTGATAAGTGTTAGCGCATTAGCCGCCGATAAATGGCCGACAGGTCCAGTTACTATTTATATGCATACTAAAGCTGGTGGTTCATCCGATATTTTTATTCGAACTTTAGCAAAAGCTTTAGAGCCACAAATCAAACAAAATATTATTGTTGTTAACTCTCCTGGCGGTGGTGGTGCCGCTCAAATGTCTCGTGTTCGCGCAGCGAAACCTGATGGTCAAACATTAGGCATTAATACTCTAACAGCCTTTACTAGTATGGTAGATAATTTAAAGGGAACATTTTCTTTAGACGATTTTTCTTGGATTGCAACGACTCAAGAAGATCAAAATCTAATGTATGTTCGTGCTGACTCGGATATTAATAATCTAAAAGACTTAGAAGAAGCAGCAAAAAAACGCACCATTAATGTAGGAGGCTTTGGGCCAATTGGTTCTACTCAGTTTATAAGTATGAGTATGTATGCCGAAGCTGCTGGAATTGATCTGAATTGGGTAGCATTTAATGCAACACCTGATATTGTTGCAGCATTATTAGGTGGTCATATCGATGTTGGTATGTCTAGTTTAGGTGGTGCTAAATCCTTCTTTGACGCTGGCCGTATTAAAGGCTTAGGTGTTCATGGTATGACTAAGTTAGATGGCTATGACAATATTCAAACTTTTACAGATCAAGGTTATAAAGTTGACAATAGCTGGGTGCAACTACGTGGTGTGTTTGGTCCAAAAGGCATACCGAAAGACATCCAAGAACAGATTTCTGATGCTTTCCATAAAGCGATGCTAGATAAAGATTACCAAGAATACGCACGTAACTCAGGTGTTATTGATTCTTGGTTAGGGCCTGATGAATATACAGCTGCTGCTAAGCGTATTTCGGATCTTGCCGAATACAACTTGAAACGTGCTGGCGTAATTAAATAAAACTACATAACGTCCTCTCGATACCACAGTAATTCTGACTGCTATCTATGCCTGCCTCATGACAATGAGGCAGGCATTAATTTTATCTGTATTTTAAACATTATATATTTCTATTTTTTGGAGTATGCATGGAAAATCCAATTATTCAATTATCTAATTTGGCTGTCTATTGGTTGACATGCCCACTTTCTAATGACGTTTCTTGGGCTACTCGCAGAGCAATATTAGATTGGTACGCAACTACTTTACCTGGGACAATCCGCTCGCCATCAATAGAGCTTAAACATTTTATTGAATCAGGAAGTGGAAATGCGTTTTCTTATGTAGATGGTGAACCAAGATCGATTAGTTATTCTGCCTTTATGAATGGTGTCGCCAGTCATACGGTTGAATTCGATGATATTTTCAAAGATGGCGGTTACCATCCCGGCAGCCCAACCATTTCGGCTGCCTTAGCCATTGCCCAGCATAACAATGTGTCTTTGGATGTTTTACATCGCGCTATTATTGGTGCTTACGAAGTGGGTTGTCGCTTGTCTCTTGCTATTCAGCCTGCTCATTATAAGTATTGGCATACCACGTCAACGGTCGGTACCATTGGCGCAGCAGTAGCATGTGTGTTGTTAGCAAAAGGTACGCAAGAACAAGTGATGCACGCGATTGGTATTGCGAGTAGTTTTGCAGGTGGGCATCAGGCTAACCTTCAAGGTGAAGGTGGTGCAAAAGCGCTTCATGCCGGTCATGCAGCCCAAGCCGGCATTTTGGCTGGTAATGCTGCTTTGGCTGGAGTAAAAGCATCCATAGACAGTTTAAGTGGCCCGTTTGGATGGGCGAATGCTACAACAGAAGCCACTGTTAATTGGGAAAAAGCTTTTTTGGGTTCCTATGTATGGACACCAATAACTCGCATGACGATCAAAAATCATGGTTGTTGCGGACATATTTTCCCTGCAATAGATGGCGTGGGTAACTTATTAACAACACACAATATTGGATATCAAGACATCGAGTCTATTGATGTTTATGGTTACGATGCTACGAAAAAAATGTGCGATAGAACTAACCCGCAAGACGCACAACAAGCGCGCTTTAGCCTGCAATACTGTATCGCTGCCCATTGCTTGACCGGAAAAGTCCGCCTAGAAGCCTTTAACGACGAAACCTTGGCTCGACAAGATATCCGCAACTTTGCCAAGCGTGTTTCTGTTTATAGAGACGAGGAGCTTAGCAAGCTTTATCCCGGAGTTCGCTCGGCTCGCGTCATTATTAAACTTACCAATGGCGAGGAGCTTTTTTACCATCAGCAAACCCGTAAAGGGGATCCGGAAGATCCTTTAACAGACGATGAGTTGGTTCAGAAGTTTAACGAACTCACTATGGGGATTTTGCATGACTCAGAGAAAGCACGTCTTGAGCATTTGATACTAAGAGAAAATGATATCCCGAATGATGTACGCTTACTTCATATCCATCATTAGAACTAATCATTTATTATTTTTTTGAATTAAAAGCTATAGGTTGTCAAAGCCGAATACAGTATTCGGCTTTTTGATATCTGCTTTTCGATATTTTCTTTGTTATTCTACCTTTTAAAATGGATGTTTGTATTAGGATACGAGATGGTTTATAGAATTACGGTTTTTATTTTTTTATTTATATTTAGCCGAGTGTTGCTTGCTGAAGTGATGGATTTTCCCGAAGTTGATAACACTATTTTTACTCATTACAGCCGAGATGAAATGGTGTTATTGGAAAGGGAGAAATTGAAAGAGATGAGCGAAACTAATTTACATACGGCCTCAGGGATTTCTTCATTTATACAGCTAGTCACTGCAGAGAAAGTAAAAGCCCCGCATTTGGTGATTACCTTCACAAAACAAGATTATATTGACAATATTTTAAGCTTGGATAAATGGCTGTTAAAAAATATTGATAAATTGAATAAAGCGCTAGTTATTTCACAGAGTAAAAAAGACCCTGTCAGAATCATGATATCTGACATCGTTATTTCCAGTAGAGACGACTCTTGTGAAGTACGTCCAATTACTGAGACTTTATATGTTGGAGAGGTGCATAAATTTGAAGTCGGTTGTGAGTTGGATCGAAAGAGAGATAATATTTTGCAATCTAGTTTTTTATTAAGTTATTCCTCGAATTACTCATTTCGCACCATTGGCCGCCAATTACAGCCTATTGATATCTTTGCAGGCGAGGCTAGCTCTTTTTCTCATACATTTGAGACGGATATTTCAATTAAGGTAAAAATTACCTATAAACCATTATGAGCTTTGAGCTAAGTTAAATTGTTGGGCCATCATCATTCGATATCATCAATACATGGGTTCAATTTTAAGGGCTTGATCAAAGGCTAGTTACTGATAGCTTTGTTTCTAATAAAAATAAAACACAGCTAGTTAGTGGATGTATCTATGATTGATCGCTTTCATGACAATGGCATGAGTGCCTTGTCTCAATTCAAAATTTCTCATTTATCTCTTGGCTTTGTTGCCGCTTCTTTGTTAAGTATGCCTGTTTCTATTCAAGCAGAGACAACTCCCTCCAACCTTAGTCGTCCCAACATATTGTTGATCATGGCTGATGATCTGGGCTATTCAGATCTGAGTGCTTTTGGCAGTGAAATAAACACTCCAAATATTGATGCTTTGGCAGCACATGGTCGTATTCTAACTAATTTTCATACCGCAGCTGTGTGTTCGCCTACTCGTGCCAGTTTGATGACTGGGGTAGATCACCATTTGGCCGGTATCGGTAATATGGGTGAGGTTGTAGGGCTGAATATTGTTCAGAATAAGCCAATCAATGCACCTTGGGGAGCATCAAATAGCTATGATTTTGATAATATCCCTGAAGGCTATCATGGTCATATAAGTGAAAAAACAGCCACTATGCCAGAGTTGCTCTCTGATGCTGGTTATCATACTTATATGGTAGGGAAATGGCATTTAGCTTACGACGTGAAAGCACCTGATAAAGATCACAAACGCTGGTACCGTGTTAATAAAAGTGCTCTGCCTTACGCGAGAGGGTTTGAGAAAAGCTATACTTTAGTGGATGGCGGCGGGTCACATTTTGCTCCACCAGCCGTGCCTACTCCGCTTGATTTAACCATGTATGCTGAAAATGATCGTTTATTTCCTGCCACGCAATTACCAAAAGACTTTTATTCCACTGAGTTCTATACCAATAAGCTAATTGATTATATTGATTCGAGTCGTGGCGATGGTAAACCTTTCTTTGCCTACGCCGCCTATACGGCTCCTCATTGGCCATTACAAGCGCCGCAAGCGGATATTGATGCTCAAAAAGGTCGATATGATGAAGGCTATGATGCCATCAGAGAAAAGCGGATTTCCAGAATGAAGGCCTTAGGTTTAATTAAGGATGTTAACCAAGTTGCCGCAGAGTCTATTGGTCCAAAACGTTGGAATGAACTAACGGAAGAAGAGAAGCTTAAAGAAGCTAAAAACATGGAAATTTATGCGGCTATGGTAAGCAATCTAGACCGCCATATAGGAAAGCTAGTCGCTCATCTGAAAGACATGAATGAATACGATAATACCTTGATCCTATTTATGTCTGACAATGGGGCAGAAGGCGCCCCAGCTTTCATGTTGCCAATTCCTGGTACCAAGGTAGATAACTCATTAGACAATATGGGTAAGCAAGGTTCCGTTGTGGCGTATGGGCCTCGTTGGGCTGAAGTGAGTGCTGCCCCCTTTCGTTTATTTAAAGGTTTTACTGGTGCAGAAGGGGCGACAGCCTCACCTTTTATTGTGAAGTTAAACGATCAAAAAGAGCATAGACCCAATTCGAATGCTCGCCTGCAGGTTGTAGATATTTTACCTACCGTATTAGATGTTGCTGGCGTCGATCTACCGAGTACACGCTATAAGGATAAAGAGATTTACCCACCTAAAGGCGTGTCATTTTTATCTGCCTTACAAAAATCAGGAGGTTTTACTGACGTTCATCCGAAAGGAAGTGTGTTGGCAGATGAGTTGATGGGAGCCAGTTATCTGGTTCGTGATAACTGGAAGTTGAGTCAGCAAGCGCCTTTAAGTAGTACGCCAGTGTTCACAAAGGATGTTCCTTTTGCCTTGTATGATATCTCTAAAGATCGTGGGGAGACGAAAGACTTGTCAGCTGAATATCCTGATGTGTTGGCTGGTATGAAAGAAGAGTTCCGCGAATACATTCGCCAAAACAAAGTAGTAGAGCATGCTGCTTCCTATAATGGCAGATAAGACGGTTGCTGGAGGCATGATGAGCCACAAGCTAATAGAGCGAATAAATAACTTCGGCGTCATGGCAAAGCCGAGTAGTTCGGTCTGCAATATTGACTGTACCTATTGTTTCTATCTGGAGAAAGAGAACCTTTATCCGGATAGAAAAAAACAGTGGCGTATGAACAATACCACACTAGAAAATTACATACGTGAGCAAATTCAGTCTCAGCAAGGGGATGTTATTGACTTTGTATGGCAGGGAGGCGAGCCCACGTTGTTAGGGGTGGACTTCTTTCGCCAGGTAATAGCTTTTCAAGAGCAATATCGCGGTTATAAAACAGTGACTAATTCCTTGCAAACCAATGCGACTTTACTTGATAAGGAGTGGGCTTTATTTTTCAAAGAGCACCATTTTTTAATTGGTGTTTCTATCGATGGTGATCGAATTAGTAACGATACCTATCGTCTTTCCCGTAAAGGTAAAAGCACCTTTGACGAAACGCTGAACGGTCTTGCGTTACTTAAAAAGCATAATGTGGATTTTAATACGTTGGCAGTAGTGAATGCAGAAAACGTTAAGCGGCCATTGAATGTTTATGCGTTTCTAAAGCGTATTGGCAGTCGATATATGCAATTCATTCCCTTGGTTGAACGTAAAGCCATTGTCCCAGATAGCCATGGCTTAACCTTGATTCAACCGACATTTGCTGGAGGATCCAATCTTGCCAAATGGTCTGTCCCAGCTAAAGCGTATGGCAAGTTTTTGAATACGATTTTTGATCATTGGATTCAAAACGATTTGGGTGGAGTCTTCGTGATGAACTTTGAGCAAACCATGAGTCAGCTTGTTGGTCGTCCGGGGGCGTGTGTGTTTAGTGAAACGTGCGGTAATGGCTTAGCAATGGAATCTAACGGGGATGTGTATTCATGTGATCACTATGTTTACCCTGAGCATAAGTTAGGCAACGTTAATGATACCTCGTTGATTGAACTAGTTAATTTGCCGCAAAACCTTAAATTTGGCCAAGACAAACTCAGTAATATCAGTATTGATTGCCATCAATGTGAAGTACGTTCCGTGTGCCATGGTGGCTGCCCAAAACACCGATTTGAGCCTTCTAGTGATGGATTATTGAATCGTAACTATCTATGCGATGGTTTTAAATCTCACTTTTCTCATGCCGTACCGAAAATGTCGGAAACTATAGGTTTGTTAAGTCATCAATTGCCAATGAAAAAAGTGAAGCAAGAGATAAAACGAAGGTTTTATTCATAGCATAAAACGTCTCCTAAGGTGTTCTTTTTGGTCAGTAACGAGCTAAACGCTACAAGCAATGGAAATTTGGCTTCCTAAATCCTTTAAGTATTTATGAGTTTTCTAAGACCATTCGATCAGATCGAATGGTTGATTCTGTTTAAAGGTTTTTAATGAAAAGCTGAAGTGCTTTATATTAAATATGATTTTTAAATGATACTAGATTTTTTTGATTACGTTAGTTCATTAGTTAAATGTATAAAAATATAAAATGGTTTTTATAAGGCTCTCTATTTGATTATTTTTTTAAAGATTTTTAATTAAATATAGAGGGGAATGTGTTGATTATCACATCACCATTTATAAGTATTTTTTTCAATAAATAATCTGACACTATTATAAATATTAGAGGTGTAAACATGGCGTTATTTGAATATTTTCCCAATTATGTTTGGAATTTGTCCGTTTCTATTGCTGTGGAAAGCGGAGCTAAAATTGGCGAAATTATCGATATGTGTAAGCCGCTGCGCGAGGCTGCAGAAAATGGTGAAGATGCTGGAACAGCAGAGTTTTTGATTCAGTGGGTTAATATGGCGGATAAGCTGATTGGATTAGCCGACGAAGATGAAGCTGCAGGGAATTATTATTCGGCTGGTACCAAGTTAAAGAGAGCAGCGCTGTATTTAATGGTGGCTGAGCGGATGCAAGGTCAAGGACATCCGAATCGAAAAGAGACTTGGGATAAAGCGCAAGAGACATTCCGTAAAAGTATTAGGCTCAGCAAAGATAATTGTGAGTATGTAGAGGTGCCACTTGATAATGGCGGAACTATGCCTGCGTTGTATGTTCGAGCTGAAGGAGAAGGACCTCACCCAACGGTCGTTTATTGCAATGGTTTGGACAGTTGTAAAGAGATGCTCTATTGGTCAAACCTACCTCAAGCGCTGGCTAAGCGAGGAATATCGACGCTGTGTGTTGATCAACCTGGTACTGGTGATACATTGCGCACTTACGGTTTGCCTGCGGTTTATAACAGTGAAGTTTGGGCTTCCAAAGCGGTTGATTGGCTAGAGCAACAAGACGATGTAGATGTCTCCCGTATTGGTATGACGGGAATTTCTTTAGGTGGTCATTATGCGCCTAGAGCCGTTGCTTATGAACCAAGATTTGCAGCTGGTGCTGTATGGGGAGCAAATCATAACTGGGCAGAAGTGCAGCAGAAACGCTTAAAGCGTGAAGGTGAAAACCCTGTTCCACATTATTGGGCGCATGTTATGTGGGTGTTTGGCGCAAAAGATATGGATGATTTCTTTGTTAAAGCCGAAGGGATGAATCTTAATGGTGTGATGGAAAAAATTAAGGTGCCTTTCCTTGTGACTCATGGGGAAAAAGATCGTCAAATTAGCTTAGATTACGCTTACCAAAGTTATGATCAGCTTATTAACTCACCGAATCGTGAGTTTAAAATCTTTACTGAGCGTGAAGGTGGGGTTGAACATGTTGGCGCAGATAATATGAGTTTTGCTTGTGATTACATTGCAGATTGGTTCGCAAAAACCTTTAACGGTCAAAGAGGGTAGTCTGTTATGGCTCGTCAATTTATTGATTTATCTATCTACCTTGAAAATGATGTGATTACCGACCCGCCTTTTATGCGTCCAGAGATCACATATCAGACACACGCAGAAACAGTCTCTGAAGCGAATCACTTTTTTCCCGGTGTGGCGGCAGATGAGTTTCCTGGTGGTCATGGTTTTGCTGCTGCTGAAACAGTGAAGCTCACGACACATAATGGCACACATTTGGACGCTCCTTGGCACTTCCATCCTACGATGAACAATGGTGAAAGGGCGATTACCATTGACGAAGTACCTTTAGATTGGTGTTTTCGCCCTGGGGTGAAGTTGGACTTTCGTCATTTCGAAAACGGTTATGTGGTTACCGCTGCGGATGTGGAAGCTGAACTAAAACGTATCGGTTATGAATTGCAGCCAATGGATATTGTTTTGGTTAATACCGCAGCGGGAAGTGCGCTAGGTGATCCTGATTTTGTCAATATCGGTTGTGGCATGGGCTACGAAGCGACGATGTATCTACTTGAGCGCGGGGTTCGTGTCACTGGCACAGATGCTTGGTCTTGGGATGCGCCATTCAGTCATACTGCTAAACGAGTGGCGGAAACAGGGGACAACTCACTTATCTGGGAAGGGCATAAAGCTGGTAGAGATATTGGTTATTGCCATTTGGAAAAACTGCATAATCTCGAAGCTTTGCCACCTTTTGGTTACACGGTAGTGTGTTTTCCTCATAAAGTCCGTGGTGGTTCCGCTGGCTGGACTCGTGCTGTTGCTATTATCGAAAGTTAAGATTGTTTCAGGCATAAATTATGACAAACGCTTAACATTTTAGCTAGGGAGCAAACATAGGTTCAGCTCCCTTTTCCTTAACGAAATCTACAGCTGTTTGGGCAAATAAATAAGGTTATTCTTAAAACAACCCTTGAGATTAAGGCTCTGTTTTTTCAATATCCATATTGATTGCCGCTTCTTTTAAAGTATTTCGTAACCAAATTAACCCTTCATCATTATTTCTGTATTGATGCCACTGTACGCATTGTTTCATTGGGGGGATATCAAAAGGTAAAGGCAGTATTTTAAGTGGCCATACTTTGGCCATTTTTGTCGCTAATCTCGCGTGAATTGTGGCGATATTTTCTGAGCCTATTACCAGGGCTGGTAGAGAAGCAAAGCTGAAGGTAGTGGCGATTACGTGTCGTTTAATACCGTACTTTTGTGTGAATAAGGTCCCAAAAAAATCTTTTTTAGTTGCCTCTGGTCGCATTAGTACGTGTCCTGCTGCTGCGTATTTTTCTGCAGTCAATTCTCCTGATGCGATCTTGCTGTGTTTCCACACGACACAAACAAATTCTTCTTCATAGAGTATGTCGCAGGGATGTTCTGTGGACATAAAATCGGATGGAATGATAAGTAAATCGGCTTTGCCTTGTTCGAGCTGCTCATGGGGATTGTTTGCTACTTGAGCTAAAAGCTGAAAGCGAGCTGTGCTTTTTTGTTTACCTACTATTTCTAACGCATGTGGCACAAGTACCGTCTGTGTGTAGTCTGAACAGAAAATACTAAAGATCCGATCCGTTGTTTGAGGCTCAAAACTCGGTTGTACAAGAATAGTGCTTTCGATGTTGTTTAAGGCGTTACGAACACTGACTTTTAGGTTTTCTCCTAAGGGGGTAATGACCATTCTTCGACCGATTTGTGTTAGTAGGTCATCTTCAAAATAATCTCGCAATCTGGACAGAGAGTTGCTCAGGGCTGAAGGACTCATGTTGAGCTTTTCTGCACCTTTGGTGATGCTTTGTTCGGTGAGCAGAGTGTCCAATGCTACCAATAGATTGAGGTCGAGTTTTTTAAATCGCATACATGTTCTCGCAGCTTCTTGTTTTTATGTTCATTCGATCATATCGAATGGTTTGGTCTAATAGAAGGTTTTTTTCGAATGGTTGTGGAAGTTTGCATTAGATTCTTTTTTTAAATGGAAATGAAATTTTTTGCTCGAGAAGGTAAGTGAAAATAATCAATAAAAAGTATTCAGACTATTAATAATCTGCTGTCTTTTATGTTGCTTTTAGTGGTTTTTTTATTGTTTTCTTAATCATTCGATGGCGTCGAATGATTGATTCTATTTAAAGGGTTTTTCCGAAAGGTTGTGGTGATTTACATTTAGTTTGTTCTTAAAAACATAAAAATAAAATTTGAGAGGAAGAACAAGTGAAAATAATCAACTCGACGCCATTTCGGCTAAAAGCATTGGCTGTTGCTATTGTTTCTAGCACTTCTACTGCCTATGGATTTGAAATAGAAACAGGTAACTCTGATTTAAGGCTCAGCCTAGGTAATACTATCAAATACAGTACTGCTTTTCGTACTAAGGATGCCTCTTCAGGTTTAACTCAAGGAAGTGGTGCAGTTAATTATAACGATGGTGATAACAACTTTGATAAAGGGGTAGTTTCGAGTCGCTTAGATCTATTTTCCGAATTTGACCTCTCTTATAAAGATGCCGGTATTCGTATTAGCGGTGCTGCTTGGTATGACGATGTTTATCACCAAGATACGGATAATACCAGCACGACCTCAAACCATCGCCCTGCCAGTGAGTTTTCGGATACCACCAAAAAGACCATGGGTGGAGATGCCGAAATTCTTGATGCTTTTGTTTATTCCCGATTCCCTGTGATGAATGGTATGGAAGGTACTATTCGTGTTGGGCGCCATAGCTTGTTGTGGGGCGAAAGTTTGTTTTTTGGCTCTAACGGTATTGCTGGCGGACAAGGACCAGTTGATGTGGTGAAGTTATCATCTGTTCCTAACTCTACTTTTAAAGAAACAATGCGACCAACTGGCAAGGTTTCGATCGATATTCCTATTTCTGAAACAGCTTCTTTAGGGGCTTATGTGGGTTATGAGTGGGAGAAATCTCGCTTCCTTCCAGCAGGTTCTTATCTTTCTACTGGAGATACATTAGAAGGCGAAGCACTGCTTGCTGGACCATACACAGCTATACACACCTCTGATGATGAAGGCTCAGACTCCGGTCAGTACGGTCTACAACTCAAATGGAGTGATTATGACCTTGATGCGGACTTTGGTTTGTATGCAATTCGTTTTGATTCTAGCTCCCCAAGTAATATGTATACCATTTTGGATGCTGCTTTCCATCCTAGTCAATATAAATGGGCTTATGCCAAAGGCGTTGAAGCCTATGGTGCCAGTATGGCAAAAACCGTTGGGATTTGGAGCTTGGCCGGTGAAATTTCATATCGTGTAAATACACCTCTTGCGAGTGCTTCTACATCGATAACAACGTCAGGTGTGCAATACGATAACGATAAAAATCCTGGATATGCCATCGGTGAGACAGCTCATGCTCAATTCTCTTGGTTGGCAAGTTTGGGTTCGAATTTCCTCTCTAAAGAGTCCAGTTTTGTTGGTGAAATTGCTTGGAACACTCGCGTAAAAACTACTCAAAATGAAGACAAGTTAAACCCTAACGCCGACAAATCTGCTATTGGCATAAAAATGGTTTATTCGCCGATGTATCGTCAAGCTTTCGACGGGATTGATCTAAGTCCTTCTATTGGCATTGGTCACACTTGGGGTAAATCTTCAGCGCTAGGTTCGTCTTTTGGTGTTGATGATGGTGGTGATATTAACGTTGGCGTTAATGCTGTGTATTTAAATCGTTGGAATGCCTCTTTGAGCTATATCAAATATTTAGGAGATGAAGGTGTATTCAATGACAGTTCAAATAATGCAACGTACAAGCAGTCGCAAAAAGATCGAGATTTTATCTCAGCTTCTGTAAGCACCACCTTTTAATTTTTTGGAGAATGGCAATGTATAAAAATAAAAAACACTCTCTTAGTATTTTAGCAGCCTCTGCAGTACTAGGTTGTTTTTCACTGGCTTCTTATGCAGCTGTTAGCTCTGAGCAAGCAGCTCGATTGGGGGCTGATTTAACTCCTTTTGGTGCCGAAAAAGCAGGCAATAGTGATGGATCTATCCCTGCTTGGACGGGTGGTTTTAATGACCCAATAAAAGGTGAAATATTGGGTGGCAAGCGCTTAGATCCTTTCGCTAATGAGAAACCTTTATACACAGTGACTGCAGCGAATATGGATAAGTATGCTGATAAGTTAACCGATGGTGTAAAGGCGATGCTACAAAAGTATCCAGACACTTATCGCTTAGATGTTTACCCAACTCATAGAACGGCGACAGCGCCAGATTGGGTATATAACTACACTGTACAAAATGCCTTGAAGGCAAAGATGGATGGTCACAAGATCATAGGTGCTTACGCAGGCATCCCATTTCCAATTCCTCAAAATGGTCTAGAAGCGATTAATAACCACCGTTTGTCTTGGCGTGGTGTGAGCTGGGAAGCGGATATCAATCAATATCAAATTACCTCAAGTGGCAAAGTCGTTTTGACAACGGATGGTCTGTTGAAGAACCAAATGCCTTACTACTTTCAGGAAGGTTCAAGTGAAGAGTTTGATGGCTATTTCTGGGAAGTTAACCTTGAAAACTATGGACCACCAATTCGTGCGGGAGAACGGATTGCTGGAAGAAACAATGTTGATGAAGACAAGACTCAATCATACGTCTATCTGACGGGGCAGCGTCGTGTACGTAAACTGCCAAATGCTTGCTGTGATACTCCGACTCCAGCGACGGCAGGTCTAATGTCCTTCGATGAGTTAAGCGTGTTTTCCGGTACGACTGAAGTGTTTGATTGGAAGTTATTGGGTAAGAAAGAAATATTAGTGCCTTATAACGAGAACCGCTTCTTACAGTACAGCGATGAGCAAGCAATTACAGGCAATCATTTGAATCCAGATGCCGTTCGTTGGGAATTACATCGCGTTTGGGTTGTTGAAGCAACGCTTGCAGAGGGCAAACGTCATCAAGCAGTGCGTAGTAAATACTATCTAGATGAAGATACTTGGCAGGCATCTTTGGCTGATCGTTGGGACGCTAATGGTCAGTTATGGAAAACCCTATGGCAGTTTAACTACATCATGCCTGAATTCCCTGGAACGATTCCGCAAACCTTTGGTTTCTATAATTTGTTATCCGGTGAGGCTTACGTGGCTAACATGATGAATGATAAGTCCTCACAAAATAGACCTGTAGAGCGTTTTCCTACCAGTACTTTTACTGGACAAGGTTTAGCACGTCAGGGCACTCGATAGATTGATTTAATACTCTGTTAATCCGATTACTTTTGTATCAAAGGAAGGGCGTAGTCTTACCCCTTTTGGCTTCGCTCGTCCTTTGATACAGGTTTTGATTTGATCGAGGGGGAATCGTTTTACAAACCAAGCTGTTTGTAAGCTTTAGTTCTCAAAAATCTTAGAGTTTCACGGATTGTGAAGAGGGTGTTCAGCACTCTAGTTTTGATAATTCTGGCAATGTTGGGGCTTATATCGCCGATTGGATTGCAAAGACATTGAATGGCCATATGGCCCAATCGTAAAGAGGTAATGAATAATGAAGATAGTCGGTTTAGAAACCATCATTTTTGGTGTTGAGGATGTTGTCTCTTGTGCGACTTTTTTAACAGATTATGGTTTGTTTCCTGTTGATGTAACTGAAACAGGCGGGCGTTTTGAAGCACTGGATGGCACAGCTGTTGTTTTAGCTCATGCCTCGGACGAAAGTATTCCGGCCAGTATTGGTAATGGCTGCATGATGCGAAAAACAGTCATGGGTGTAGCTGATACCGCAACGATTCAGGCGATTACCGAAGAGCTGAGTAAAGACCGAGAGGTTCGTCAATTAGCGGATGGCTCTATTGAGTCTACGGATGATTCTGGTTTTGTGATTGGCTTTCAGGTGACTACTCGTAAAGAGTTGAACTTGGCAGGTGAAATTTCCAATGTACCAGGATCACCATTTCAACGGCCAGTTAACCATCGAGCTGTGCAGTTAGATGCGGGGCCAATTCGTCCTAGAACCTTGTCTCACATTGTGTATTTTGTACCTGATCCCGTTAAAGCTGAAGCGTTTTATGTTGAGCGTTTGGGCTTCCGCTGCACAGATAGATTTGAAGGCGCTGGTCCATTTTTACAACCAGCAGGCACGTTAGATCACCACACACATTTCTTGATTGGTGCGCCATCGTTTATGCAAGGCGTCGAACATTTCACCTTCCATTTCGGTGGTCCTACTGAAGTGATGCAAAACGGTTCTCAGTTTATCGAAAAAGGCTATCAGGCGTTTTGGGGACCTGGGCGACATATTATGGGGTCAAACTGGTTCTGGTATTTCAATAGCCCATTTGCCTGTCATATTGAGATGGATGCGGATATGGATTTGCATGATCAAAATTGGAGTCCTCGTGCGCTACCAATGGGTGCAGATAATTCACAAGCATTTCTTTTGCGCTATCGCAGTAAATGGTCACCAGGAAAAGATACCCCGCATAATGGTGATTATGAGTAGATTAATTTAAGTACAAGAAAGTTGTTCAAGTATTTGAAATAAAAGAAAATTTTTTGTGGGGAGGAGCAGTAAATATAGATTGCTGCCCCATAAAAAACTAAAAGCGACGATACGTCGTTACCACGAAATAACAATAAACAAAGTGGGTAGTAAAAGTATGTTGATGATATCTGTGAGATACGGGATTTTTTGCTGTACGGATCTAAGCGAGCTGACCTTCCTGAAAGGTGGTGTACGATGAGCCAACGTTTTGGGTTTAAAGGCAATCTTGCTTTGATGGTTTCCCATAGTGCCGGCATGTTAGACCTAGTCGCGCTACCTTTATGGATTGGGGTATTAGTCGCCACGTATCACTTTGATAGCCAGCAAGCGGGCGGCTTAGTTACTTTGTTTTTAATTGGAGCTGTGTGCGCTAGCATATTAATTGCTCCGCGTTTTAAAAAACTAAACCGACGTATGGTTTCCAGTTTTGGTTTTTTTGCTTCAGGTTTATGTTTCTTTGCTGCTTCTCAGATCAATGACTATGTTCAATTGTCTTTTTTGCATCTTCTGGCGGGTATTAGTTCAAGCGCGGCACTAAGCATGGCGCATGGTACGTTCGCTCGAGGAGAAAATCCGCACAGGTTATTTGCTATTGCCGGACTTACCTTGGGTATTATGGCGTTCGTCTTTATGGGCGCAACACCCAATATTACCAAGGCAGTAGGTGGACATTCATTGTTCATTATCTTTGGTGGCATTATGACGTTCGCTGCTTTTGTTTGTGCTGTTGCCTTTCCTTCTTTGGTTCTAGATGAAGAAGGCTGTGAGAATGCCAAACAGGTTGTAACGAAAATTCCGTCTAGCGTTTGGTATGGCATTGTTGGCATTAGCTTAATGGCAGTGACTCAAGCCATGACGTTTAGCTTTATGGAACGAGTAGGCAGCGATCGAGGTTTTTCCACCGAGTCAGTGACGTTAGTACTAATTGTGCTTACTGTGATTAACATTGTCGCAGCGGCATCCGCTGGTATTTTTGAAAAGCGCCTTTCTGCCCGTGTTGTTTTATGCACAGGCCCTGTTCTACAAATTATCTTGTCCAATATTATGATGAATGCAAGTAGCTTCGCTTTTTATGCCGCTTCAGCATCTTGTTTTGTGTCTCTGATGATATTTACCCATACCTTTGTTTTTGGCTTATTGGCTCGTTTAGATGAGTCTGGGCGTGCCCTGGCAGCGACCCCTGCGATGCTAATGATTGGAGCGGCGGTTGGTCCAATTTTAGGTGGAACCATTATTAAATTTGTTGGCTATCAAGGCATTGGTATAGCCGCTTTGGTGTTCGGTACGATTTCACTTGTGTGTTTTATACGTGTCTTTCAGCGCAGCTCAGATGCTATTCAATCTGAGTCTGTGGCGTGAGGTGGATAATGTCTAACCAGAAGAAAGCGACAACGCATCCAGCTAGCTTGTTACGTAAGCTCACTATGATCACTCTGATGGCTTTTTCGCTTTGTCGAGTTGAAGGGGTTATTGCTGCCGTTTTTGATGCTATTGATCGTCCAGCTATTGAGTCTAATTTGGGCGCGCATTCTGTTTTATTGTCGGTGACATCTGTTGGCGATCATTTTGTTGCTGTTGGTGAGCGCGGTTTGATTTTGCGCTCCGATGACGATGGCAAAAGCTGGCATCAGTTGTCTTCTCCAGTCAGTGTTACTTTGACTGGAGTAAGTTTTTTTGATGATGAAAATGGCTATGCCATTGGTCATGGCGGCATTGTTTTGCGTACTACAAATGCTGGTAATGATTGGAAAGTGCAGCTGAATGGACGTCAATTAGCAGAGAAACTATTACAACAAGCTGAAGAATCTAAAGACGAAGAATCGATTCGTCAGGCCAAATTGCTGATTGCCGACGGCCCAGACAAACCTTTTTTAGATTTGTTGGTACTTGGACGAGATCACCTTGTGGTTGTTGGTGCTTATGGCTTTGCCTTTGAAAGTAACGATGGTGGCCAGTCTTGGACATCTTGGATGGATCGCATTGATAACCCATTTGGGTTGCACTTATACAGCATTCGTAAACAAGGTGAGCGCATACTGGTTGCAGGTGAGCAAGGTTTTGTCGCACTTTCTATGGACAATGGTCAGTCGTTCGAAACCATCGAAACGCCTTATGAAGGCAGCTTTTTTACTGCTCAGCTGCTTGAGCAAGATGGAATAGTGCTGGCTGGCTTACGAGGTAACACCCTAGTATCCGATGATAATGGTCAGCATTGGAAAGATATTAAAAATCCTATTAGTTCGTCGATTATGGCCTCTTTTATTCATTCAGACGGCCAAGTAATCGTGGCGAATCAAGCGGGAACCTTGCTTGGCTTGAGAGCGAATCGACTCGTTCCACTTACCCGTAAGCGGCTTCCACCTTTAACCAATATTCTAGAAAAAGCGAACGGTAGTGTACTTGCTTTAAGCATCAATGGGCCTGTCTTTATTGATGTAGGAGATTTCAAATGAAACATCATATGTCTACTACCACTTCACCCGAGGATAAGTTTGACACGAATTCGGGCTCCTTTATTGAGCGGGTGTTATTCAATCATCGTTTAGTCGTTATTATCATTTGTGCTTTGGTGACTGGGTTATTAGGTTGGCAAGCGACTAAGCTAACAATCAATGCGAGTTTCGAAAAAACCTTACCAACACATCAAATTTATATTCAAAACTATTTGAAATATGAGAATGAGTTAACAGGTCTAGGTAATGCATTACGAATTGCTGTTGTTAACCCTAACGGTAGTATTTATGACGCTCACTATTTAGAGCTATTGCGCCAACTTAGTGATGAAGTCTTTCTATTACCCGGCGTAGACCGAGTGCAAATGACGTCTCTTTGGACGCCGTCAACGCGCTGGATTGGAGTTACTGAAGAGGGCTTAGATGGCGGTCCTGTTATTCCTGAAGGTTACGATGGTTCTCCTGCTAGTTTGCAAACCTTAAAAGCCAACGTTGCGCGCTCAGGGCAAATTGGTCAATTGGTCGCAGCAGATGAAGAATCCACAATTATCTACATGCCATTGCTAAGTCAAGATGCTACTGGTGAAGCTTTAGATTACGCAAAATATTCCAAGGTGCTTGAAGACCTCCGAACTAAGTATCAAGCCGAAGGTTTGGAAATTCATATTACTGGTTTCACCAAGGTAATGGGTGACTTAATCGATGGTGTACAAGCAGTTTTGTGGTTCTTCGCATTGGCTGTTGTGATCGCGACCATTATGGTGTTTTGGTATACCCGTTGTGTACGCTCAACCTTCTTAGTGGTATTTGCTTCTATATTAGCGGTGGTATGGCAGCTAGGTATTCTACCTACACTAGGTTATGTATTAGACCCGTATTCAATATTAGTGCCTTTTCTAGTGTTCGCTATCGGCATGAGTCATGGCGCACAAAAAATGAATGGCATTATGCAGGATGTTGGCCGTGGTTTTGACAAACTGGTCGCGGCACGTTTTACCTTTAGGCGTTTGTTCATGGCGGGGTTAACAGCCTTGTTGGCAGACGCCGTTGGTTTTGCTGTGCTGTTAGTGATCGATATTAAGGTGATTCAAGAGTTAGCTATTGCTGCTTCTATTGGGGTTGCTGTACTGATCTTCACCAACCTTATTCTTTTGCCCATTATGCTTTCTTATGTTGGTGTTGGTGAAAAAGCAGCGCAACGCAGCGTGATAAACGACATTGATCAAACCAGCGCGAAAAAGATGCCTGCATTATGGGTATTCTTAGATAAGTTTACCCAGCGTAAATGGGCAACTGGTGCCTTGATAGCAGGTGCCGTATTGGCAGTTGGGGCATTCTCGTTAAGTACTCAATTGAAGATAGGCGATCTTGATCAAGGGGCGCCTGAGTTACGTCAAGACAGTCGTTACAATCAAGATATCGCCTTCATGAATCAGCATTATGGCGCTTCCAGTGATGTGGTGGCGATAATGGTCAAAACCCCTGATGGCCAATGTTCTCAATACGATACCCTAAAAAAAATAGACGCACTTGAGTGGCAATTACGTCAGCTTCCTAGCGTGGAATCAACGAATTCTTTGGCTCTATTATCTCGTCGTGTGTTGTCTGGCCTAAATGAAGGCAACCCTAAATGGTACGAGTTTCTACCTAACCAAAGTATGTTGAATTACATCACGGCGGGCGCACCACGAGGTTTGTACAATAGCAGCTGCAATCTGTTGACGGTTTATGTCTATCTACAAGATCACAAAGCAGACACCTTGAGTAATATTGTTAATCATGTGGAAGCTTTTGCAAAAGACAATAATACCGATGATGTGCAGTTTCTATTAGCTGCGGGTAGTGCAGGGATTCAAGCGGCAACCAATATCTCCGTAAAAGCGGCTTGGTATCAAATGCTGTTTCTTGTTTATGGTGCTGTGGCTTTACTGTCTCTTATTACTTTCCGTTCTTTTAAAGCAGTTGTTGTGGCGCTTCTTCCTTTGATGCTGACCTCTATTATGGTCGAAGCCTTGATGGTGCAATTAGGCATGGGCGTGAAAGTCGCCACTTTGCCAGTAATCGCTTTAGGGGTCGGTATTGGTATCGATTACGCCTTATATATCTTGTCCATTACCTTGGTTGGATTACGTCAAGGTACCAGCTTATCTCAGTCCTACTTAAGAGCGCTTAATTTTACCGGCAAAGTCGTGATGTTAACCGGTGTGACTTTGTCTGTTGGAGTGATTACTTGGATCGCAAGCCCGATTAAGTTTCAGGCTGATATGGGTTTATTGCTGGCGTTTATGTTCATTTGGAACATGTTAGGAGCGCTGATTTTATTGCCTGCTCTAGCGCATTTTCTGCTTAAGCCAAAATACGCGAATAGTGAAGACTCCAAACATGAGGTGTTGTGATGATATTGACTGAAAATGAAGTTGTGCTTTGTCACATCGATGATCTTAAAGAAGGCGACACGAAAGGTTTTTTAGAAAACGAGGCCGGGCAAGACCTGCTATTTGTGGTGAAATTTAACGATGAATTTTATGGTTGGCGAAATGCTTGCCCTCATGTGAATAACGCACCGATGGCATGGCGTAAAGATGCTTATATGGATGCTAAAAAGCAACACGTTGCTTGTCACGCCCATGGCGCCTTATTTGAGCCTGACACGGGGTTGTGTATTCAGGGGCCTTGCCTTGGTAAGAGGCTAAAAAAAGTACCAGTTTATGTTAATTCGATGGGTATGGTCTCAATTTCATTAACAGACATTAATTAATTCTACTAACAACAAAAATAAGGAGTCATTAAATGGCTGCAGTAAATAAAGTATTGGTCATTGGTGGTGGTTTCTCCGGTATGGCCACAGCAATTAAAATGCGCAGTCATGGCATTCAAGTTGATCTTGTTGAGATTGATCCTGAGTGGTGTGAGTTGGGCGCTGGTATCAGCATTAATGGTGCTTCTATGCGAGCCTTAGAGAATCTGGGGTTGTATCAACAAGTGGTTGAGCAAGGTTGTGTTACTGATGGTGTTGCTATCCATTTAGCTCATGGTCCTTTAATTATGGAGCTACCAACGCCAAGCCCTGTGGGCTCTTCTGTTGGGGGCAGTGGTGGTATTTTCCGTCCTACTCTTGCTCGCATTATGTCTACTGCGACACTTGAGTCTGGTGTCAATGTCCGCTTGGGCTGCACCTATACAGACATTCAACAGACTGAATCTGGCGCAGTTGTGAGTTTTACAGATGGAACAACACAGAGCTATGACCTTGTTGTTGGCGCTGACGGTGTACACTCAAAAATACGCAAAGAATTCTTCCCTGAAGTGGCTGATCCTGAATACATAGGTCAAGGTGTGTGGCGTGCGATCATGCCTCGTCCTGTAGAAATAAATCGTGTGACTATGTGGTTGGGAGATCATCTTAAGCTTGGGCTTAATCCTGTATCTGATACTCATATGTATATGTTTATTACCGAAGATCGTCCAACGAAAGAACACATAGATAAAGAAACGTGGCCGCAAATTCTGGCCGATTTGATGGAAAGCTTTCCTAATCCAGTCGTAAGAGCCTTGATCCCATTTGCATTTAAAGAAGAAGCAAACATCGACTACCGACCGCTTGCTAATTTGCTGGTTAAAACACCTTGGAACAAAGGTCGTCTAGTGATGATTGGTGATACGGTTGCCGCGACGACTCCTCATCTTGCGTCTGGCGCAGGAATCGGTATCGAAAGCGGTATCGTATTAGCGGATGAGTTGGCGGCTAATGATGATGTTCAGGTGGCGCTTGATAAGTTTCATGAGCGTCGCTGGGAGCGTTGTCGCATGGTGGTCGAAAATTCTGCTCGCTTATGCCATATCGAGATCAATGGTGGCGATAAAGCTGAACACTCAAAAATTATGGGACAGTCACTAATAGCGTTAAGTCAGCCTATTTAAAACTCCCTTGGGCAGTGTGACGCATTTGTGTTCACTGCCATTTTTTATTTCTTTGTTCTGTGTGCTTTTTAACATTAGAGAGGTTACTCCATGAGTTTTCCCGATATTTACCGTGTGGTCACGGGTCATGATGAGGACGGTAACGCGATTATTTTAGAAAACGGCCCACTTAATACTGTGATGGATCTTGAAGCCGTTCCAGGTACTAAGTTTCATGAAGTATGGAATACCAACGATACACCTGCTCCGATTACCAGCAATCAAACTGACCCAACTATAGGGCCTGTGGTTTTATCACCGATGAAGGCGGGCACTCGAATTCGGTTTGTCGATGTTCCGCCGGACACTGAGGAGTTTTTGACTCAGGGGAAGGGCAAGATGAAAGAGATGTTTTCAAAAGTCGGAGATGAAGAAGCCTCCACGGTAAAAGAAGATTCCCCTCATCCTTTGATGCATCGCACTGAGTCAGTGGATTATGGCATTGTTATTGAAGGTGAGTTGACTTTGATTGTTGATAATGGCGAAGCCATTTTAAGGCCCGGTAGTGTCGTTATTCAGCGTGGTACTAACCATGCGTGGGCAAATCGCTCAGGAAAAATGTGCCGTATATTATTCATCTTAATCGGTGGACAGTACGACGATCAATTGGCTAATGCTTTAACTAAATAAGGAGTCATAACATGAAATTTGCAACCCTACCGAATGGCACCTTAGACGGTCGTCTAGTCGTTGTTTCAAAAGATTTAAGTAAAGCTGTCGACGCCACAGTTATTGCGCCTAACTTATTATCAGTAGTACAAAATTGGCGAGAAAAAGCCGCCGATCTTCAGGCTTTGTACGACTTATTAAATGCAGGAAAAGTTGATGCAGCTTTTGATTTTGATCCGTCTACTTGTCTTGCACCATTGCCAAGAAGTTCGCAGTGGTTAGACGGCTCTGCGTTTATCAATCATGGTAAATTGATGGAGGAAGCGTTTAATACTAAGCCTATTCCCGATTTCGACACCATTCCTGTGATGTACCAAGGTGCGAGCGATGACTTTCAAGGTCCAACTGCAGATATTCTGATGCCAAATGAAGAGGATGGTATCGACTTCGAAGGTGAGTTTGGTGTGATTACAGGGCCAGTACCTATGGCGGCTACTCTGGACGAAGCGGCTCAGGCGATTTGTTTGTTAGTACAAATAAACGATTGGAGTCTACGATCGTTTGGGCCTCGTGAAATGGCGACGGGATTTGGTTTTATACAAGCTAAGCCTTCATCAAGTTTCGCACCAGTTGCGGTTACTCCTGATGAACTGGGGGATGCTTGGAAAAATGGACGCTTTAATTTGCATCTTAACATCACATGGAATGGTGAGCGTTTTGGTGAGCCTCATGGTAGCGAAATGAATTTTTCTTTCCCTGAGTTGATCGCTCATGCGGCACGAACTCGCAAATTAAATGCTGGTTGTGTCATAGGATCAGGTACTGTTTCCAATAAATCACGAGATGCAGGATCAGCGTGTATAGCAGAACGACGAGTGATTGAGAAAATCGATCTTGGTGAGATTAAAACCCAGTATATGCGTTTTGGTGATAGTGTCCGTATGCAGGCGAAATTTGATGATGGTCGCGATGGCCCATTTGGTGTGATTGAGCAAAAAGTCATGGCGAATAAATAAGGGCTGCCAGATGCATGTATTAATTACGGGCGCTAATGGCTTTGTTGGACAAGCGCTGGTAAACCATATTCTGTCCCAAGGCTGTGTTGGAGAAAGTAAGGTCTCGCGTTTGACCTTGCTGGATCGTCAGTTTGATGGTGCTGTTATTGATAGCTCATCATTCGATTTTGTAGTTGAGCAACATAGCGGTGACCTTGCTGACGATCAATGGCTTAAAGACACACTGGGACGTTTCCCCATGGATGTTCTTTACCATCTGGCCAGTATTCCCGGTGGCATGGCAGAAAAAAATGACGAGCTCGGTCGCAGTGTGAATATTGATGCCACAATGACCTTGCTGGAAATCTGCAAAGCGCAAACACAATCGATAGGTCACAAGCCTGTGTTGGTGTTTGCTAGTAGCATTGCGGTCTTTGGTATCATGTCAGACTTGGTCACCGATGATACACCGCTGAAACCTCAGATGAGCTATGGTGCCCATAAAATCGTTGCAGAGGTTATGATTAATGACTTTAGTCGCCGTGGCTGGGTCGATGGTCGCTCATTGCGTTTACCTGGAGTATTGGCTCGCCCGCCCGCAGAAACGGGTCAATTGTCGGCTTTTTTAAGCGATATTATTCGTGAGTTATCCCAAGGTCATGCTTTCGTTTGCCCTATGTCGGCACAAGCAAAAACATGGGCATCGTCTTTGCCAAACATTATTGAAAACCTTATCCATGGTGCAGCAGTAGAAGAAAGCAAACTAAAGGCGACTAGAACCTTTACCTTGCCCACTCTTTGTTTCAGTATGGCAGAAATAGTCGATGCTATTGGCTTGGTTTATAAGCAGAACGCGAAAGAACTCGTTAGCTATAAGCCAAATCTAATGATTGAAAACTTGTTTGGGCGTTTTCCTCCACTTGAAACCCCTTCTGCGGAGGAAGTGGGTTTTAAGCATGATGGGGATTTGAATAATTTAGTTAGGCAAGCGTTGGTCAATAGTAACTAGGAATTATTTTTTAGAAATAAATCTTTGTGATTAATTAAAAATAGCGACAGCATGAATGAAATATGCGGAACCATTTTTTATCATTCACTAGTAAGGAAAAAGGGCCGTATTACTAAGTTTTTATAAAACTGATTCGATTTTGACTTAAAAAACCGTATCTAGATTTATGCTCTAAATACGGCTTTTAGGTGCTCGATGACTTATATTGGTGATAGCTTAAATGAGTTTAGCTCGCTTTAATTATGTCGGCCGCTTTCTCTGCGACCATGATGACAGGTGCATTTGTATTGCCGGCCATGACATAAGGGAATATAGATGCGTCTGCTACTCTTAGCCCTTTTATGCCTTTTACTCTTAATTGAGGATCTACAACTGACATTGCATCATTGCCCATTTTACAAGTGCCATTTTGGTGGTGATAAGATAAAACTGCCGAACGCGCATACTCAGCCAGCTGTTCGTCCGTTTGCACGGATGGTCCAGGGTAAATTTCTCGTCCTCTCCATTCATCTAGTGCTGGTTGTGAGTTGATTTCCCGCATTTGTTTAATTGATTGGACTAGAATATCTATATCATTCTTCGTTTGTAGAACCTGAGGATCGATGTTCATTTCATCTTCGGGATCGGATGAGCGCAGAGTGATGCTGCCACGAGATGTTGGTCGAACTCCTGCTGCACACAAAGAATATGCGTTCATTGTTGGTTTTTCTTGTTCTGGTGCGTAGTAGGGAACATGAAAAAATAGTGGCTGCATATCAGGTCCAGGTAGACTTTCTTTTGATTTGACGAAGCAATGTCCATGAAGAATCTGGATTGACATGTCTGTTGGTGGCGGTATTTCTTTTGCTCCTTCATAAATTACAGGGCATAGGGTGTGATCGTGTAAATTTTTACCTACACCAGGTAGGTTAACTTTTACTGCAATCCCAAGCTTTTCAAGCTCTTGTTTTGGACCTATTCCAGAGAGCATTAAAATACGTGGGCTCTCAATTGCTCCACCACATACTATGACTTCTTTTTTAGCTGTTACGGTTTGTTTCTTACCTTCCTGCATATAGGTGACACCTACAGCTCTGCCTTTTTCTATTTCTACTTTATGAACGCGAGCATTGGTGATTAGCGCTAAATTTTTACGTTCAAGAGCGGGGCGTAAAAAAGCGACTGCCGTTGAATCTCGTTTCCCATTCCTAGTATTAAGGTCGGTGAAGGCAACCCCTTCTTGAGAAGCTCCATTGGTATCATGGTTATAGGCTAATCCTGCTTGTTGAGCGGCTTCTACAATGGCTTTTGTAACAGGGTGGGGTGTGAATTCGCTAGTAACATGAAGTAGACCACCGACACCATGATAGTGGTTTTCTCCGCCAGAAAAATCTTCTGATTTTTTAAAGTAGGGCAAAACTGAGTCGTAGTCCCACCCAGTGCAGCCAAATTCGTTTGCCCATTGGTCGTAATCTGAGGCATTACCTCGCACATAAATCATGCCATTTAGAGAAGAGGAGCCACCGAGTACTTTCCCCCTAGGCCAATAAAGTGAGCGACCATGGGCATGTTCTTGTGGCACCGTTGAATAACCCCAATCGTACGCCGTCCCCCATAGTTCTATTAAACGTATAGGAGTAGATATTTTTTCACTATTGTCAGGTCCGCCAGCTTCAATAAGGAGCACGCTAGCACCATTTTCCGTCAATCTATTAGCAAGGACACATCCTGCGGAGCCTGCTCCACAAATGATGTAATCATATGAACCCTCAGCGGCATTAGCTAAATTAATACTAGCTCCAAAAAGGCCACCACCTAGAGCTAATACTCCAGATGCCACCATAGTATGTCCAATAAAGCTGCGTCGTGATAAGTCGATTTTTTTTGTTTTTGTATCCGTCATAATGAACTCACTATTATTTAGTAGACTATTTCAAAGGAATGGCTCTCGTATCACTTTATGACCGAGGCCATTTTAATTTTGGGAGTTGATTAGCAAGAATTAACTGAAAATAACTTGAATATCGGTATATTCCATTAAGCCTTCATCTGAAAATTCCACCCCGATACCAGATGATTTAACGCCTCCGAAGGGAGCATTCGGTTGAATAGCACCATGCTTATTAATCCAAACTGAGCCGCACTCTAACTGGTTAGCAATGCTTTTCGCCGTTTCGATATTTGATGACCAAATAGAGCCACCTAGGCCATTAGGTGAGTCATTAGCAAGACGAATCGCCTCATCTATATTGGAGTACTTTACAATAGGTAATACGGGGCCGAATTGTTCTTCATCAACCAAAGAGTCTCCGTTTTTCAAATCGGAAATAATAGTTGGTGGGTAGAAAAGACCTTTGCCAGGCTCGCCCCCTAAAAGCACCTTTCCTTGCTGTTTGGCTTCTGAAATCAAGCGTGAAACCTTGTCAAACTGTGCTTTATTTTGGATTGGGCCTAATATGCTTGATTCATTCATACCGTCACCAACAGGTATTTTTTTAGCAAATTCAACAAGTGATTCACATACAGCGTCATATACTGACTCATGTACATATAGTCGCTTCATTGCAGCACAGGTTTGTCCATTGTTAATGAACGCCCCCCAGAATAAGCCTTCTGCAATGGCGTTAGGATCGACATCTGGTAAAACAATGCCCGCATCATTACCACCTAATTCTAAGGTGAGTCTTTTCATACTGTCGGCAGCAGTCTTCATGACTTTTATACCTGTTGCACATGAGCCTGTGAAAACAATTTTTCTTATATCTGGGTGTGCTGACATTGCTGCGCCTAAGTTGAATTCTTGATCGTCGCCTGTTACGACATTAATAACGCCAGGAGGTAATACTTCTTGCATTATTTCAATTAGACGAATGGTAGATAGGGGGGTATTTGGTGAGGGTTTAATCACAACCGTATTACCTGTTCTTAGCGCCGGTATTACATGCCAAATTGCGATTAATATAGGAAAGTTCCATGGTGTTATTGAACCGATAACGCCAAGTGGTTTTCGGTGTAGCTCTACTTTTCCATCTGTGTTGTCTTGTAAGATTTTGACGGGAATAGATAGATTAGATGTATATCCAGCCCAAGCTACAGCTGCACCAACTTCCCAGCGAGAACCTAAACCATTTAATGGTTTTCCTTGTTCGAGGGTTATTAGTTTTGCTAGTTCTTCGGAGTGATCTTCTATTTTCTTAGTTATTGCAAGGCATTTCTCTTTAAGTTCATCATCAGTCAGCGAAGACCAATGTGGGAAAGCGGATTTAGCGGATTCCACTGCTATATTTAATTCTTCATTTCCCATATTGGCCGTCTGACCAATAATTTGACCTGTAGAAGGGTTTAAGACATTGAAACTTGCATCAGCTGATCTATTTGAAATGGAACTGTTCATTATTTTTATTCTCCATAGTTGCTCGGTGTCGTAACAAATAACGAGTAACAAGGATCATAGAAAAAATGTAATCGTGGGGACTTGGACTTATCCGACAAGGTAATTGGACAATTACGCCACTACTCCGTTGCCCCAGGTGTTGTATGGTATTTTTTTCTGAATTCGCGATAAAAGTAAGATAAGTCGTTGAATCCTGAGTTAAGTGCTATATCGGTCACACTTTCATTTAATCCCCCATCTTTTCGTAAACATAGTCTAGTGTGAGCGTGTTCAAGTCTTTTATTAATAATCCTATGTCTTGGTGTTTCGCCTAAAACTTGAAAGTGCCTTTGTAGGGTTAGTTCAGAAATATTTAAATGATATGCAACGTCACGTGGAGAAAAACTTGCGTTTAAACAGTGTTTATCAATGAGTGCCAACGCTTTTGAAAGTAGCTGTTCGTTTGGCTCTATATGGCTAACATTATATGTGGTGTGAAGGTATGCACTAATTAAACTAAGAAAAGCATCACCTAAAGACTGTTGATGCACATCGTCAGCGGTAATCATTTTTCTTAAGACAGAATGTATTGCCAACCAGAGTGGGTCATCTCGAGATATGTTAATGCCACCATAGCCAATATTACCAAAGCGATGCATCGCTTCGTCTCGAGGAATGTGAAAGGATATTTGGCGAGATCTGTGATTATCATATTGGAATATTGAGGGTTTCACTGAATCGACAAGAAACATATCGCCTGGTCGCAATTTTGTTATATTTTCTTCTTGTTGGACATGGCTGCACCCTAAGTCTTGCACTAAAAGGAAAAAGTATTCTCCAGGGTCTTGGCGTATGGCTTTTTTATCTCTTTTTATTTGAACAGAATTAATATCTACAATTGCGGTATCAAACGTCCCGAAGCGTTCGGTAGTTATTCCTCCATCAATCATACCTGTTCTTGATTTGGGTTCGACATCAAATTGTCCGCACACTTTACGGATTTCTGAAGTGAACATTTCTACGGGTAGCAGGTTATGATGAGATTGAATAAGTGGTTCCATCTAGACCTCATTGAATTCATATATTTTTATTTTTAGACAATTATTTTTGAACTCCACGTAGAAAAAGATAGCACAATGAGATACATAAAATGAAATAATTAGTATTTTATTGTATCCCATTTTGAGGTGGCTATGCGGTATGAGATATGATGTGCCTACACAACATTATTGAATATTTTCAATTCTTTAGATGCTATTTTACTAAGGCTTTCAAAGATTTAATCCAATCATTTGAAGTCAAATTGCTTGGGCCAGTCTCGGTAGTTAAATACTTGGCCTTCTTCACGGATGTGGGCGATTTCGGATAAATCCACAGTAGCAAATACCCAGCCAGCTTGGTTATCTTTACCTTCTACTAATATGCCATTATCAGGGAATCCATAGTCCACAGGTGTATAAACGCTAGCACGTCCTGTATTCACGTCTACTGCTTCGGACCAAGGCGCATTGCCAATAGTAGGGGATTGCACAACATAGCATTGGTTTTCCAAAGCACGAGCTTGGCAGCCTATTCGCACACGATGAAAACCCGCTTGAGTATCTGTGCAACTTGGTACAAGTAATAGATCGGCGCCCGCAGCCACTTGTCGATTGGCAATCATGGGAAATTCTGAGTCGTAGCAAATATGAATACCAATGCGACCAAGTTCAGTATCAATAACTTTTATCTGTTCACCGCCGCTAATATACCATTGCTCGTTTTCAAAGCGTGTCATCATCAGCTTATCTTGAAAATCAATAAGACCAGAGGGGCCAAAAAGATTCGCGCGATTTAGAAAGCGACCGTCGTTCTGCTGGGTAGGGAAGCTACTGGCGAGGATAAATAGGTTATAGCGTTTTGCTAATTCTGCATGCAGGTCATACCACTTTGGTAATAGGCTTTGCATAGCATGAAGCTGTTGTTGTAAGTCACTATAAACAGCTTCGCCAAACAAAGAAGCCAGCTCCATACTGCCATACTCAGGGAAGACCAAGAGTCGAGCATCTTGTTGTGCCGCATTGGTTACCCAGCGCTCTAGCTTTTCGGCAAACTCTTCCCATTGGCTGAAAAAGCCAATGTCATATTGTGCGGTAGCCAGTTTAAATTTGCTCATAATTTGTCAGTCGCATTCACGCTAAGGATTTCATCCAAAATGTCATGGGTTTGAGAGATTCTGTTTTCTCACCAACTTCTTTCCAACAGAAGTGAGTGGCAAGCTCTGGGCGCTTTTCATAGCCACGGTTATGCCAGAACAGATCCAGAGGTTGGTAATTATCAGGGCGATCGGGGTGATTGTCCGGACGTTGCACCGCGCAAAAACAAGAGAGTTTTATTCCTTCAATGCTTCTCGCATGAGCTTCCCGGTGATCAAAAAAGGCGACACCAGCCCCTTGTCCTCGATACTCAGGTAAAAGCACTGATTCTCCACAATAGAAGATCTCATCGAGATCATAACCGGCCTCTATAAAAGGCTGTGTTACTTCATTGGTTTCATAGCGCAGTGGTAAGCCTGTCGAAGCCCCGACGATTTTATCACCATCAAATGCTAAGACGATCACGCTGTTTGGTGCTTCAATGTAGGTTTTAAGGTAGCGAGCTTCGTATTGTGTATCCCCATCATAAAGGTAGGGGAAGTCGCGGAAAACACCCATTCGCAGGTGGGCTAATTCATCAATGTATTGATTTAAAGCGGAGCCTGATAAGCATTGGAATGTCAGCATAGTCTATTTTCTACCATGATCAGAAACGGGTTTATGCAGAGACTTGTGCGATCCAATCTTCTAGATTGTAATAGTTGGTGACACGCGCCACTTTGCCATCACGAATATCAAAAAAAGCACCGGCCGGTAGTTTGTAAGTCTGACCATTGGCTTCGGGCAGTCCATCATCCGTGGCGATGTATTCACCTAATACGGTAAATTCAACCGCAGCACGATCGCCAGATGGATTCGTCATAATTACTATGTCGACGATGGTTTCTTTGTAGTTTTTGTTCATGCGATCCATAAAGGCGGCAAAGGTGTGTTTACCTACTTCGCGGTTGCCTTGGTTAATATCGTGAATCACATCTTCTGTAAGTAAAGACAAAAAGTGGTCCATATCCTGAGCATTAAAGGCATTGTAGTAAGTTTGCAGTAATTCAACCGTTGCTTGGCTCATGTTAAAGACTCCAGAAAATAAAAAATAAAGGCCAAATGTTAGTTATTTATGGTGAATCGAGAAAGCCTTTTTTATGGCGTTGGCAAAAACAAGCAATAGCTTGTCGTCTATGAAAAGCATTATCAGAAACGGCTTAAGAATATGATGCTTCATTGGCGGCGTGTAACGCTATGACTTTGCTGATGTACGCTCAACGTAAAAAATAGCGCTAATCAGCGTAGATATAGATATTGAACGTGATAACAGTCACGAGAGTAAAGGTGTTTATGTGCTTAATGCCAGCCTTAAGTTAAACGGTGGCTTAACCGATGAGCAACGGCAAAGCCTAGGAACTATTGCGGATAAATGTCCTATCCATAAATTGATGGCATCGGTTAGCACGGAAATTAATACTCTAGTCCGATAGTTGACCCTTAGGGCTGATAGAGACCGCTTTTTATTTCTCCTCTCTTAGTAATTAAGAGAGGAGAAAATTGTCTTCGAGTAAAATTTTCAGAATTAAGTACTTTGAATAAGTACTTTCTCAAAGAAACTCATTAATCCATGATGATCGTCTAATGGCACAACATCAGCAACATATTGGTCAGGTCGAACGATGATTATGCAGCCGTTTTTCTTGTCGATTCCTCGTTTGTCATAGAACGAGTTCTCTTCACAAAGAGCGCTGTAGACTTTTTCATAATCCTTTAACCCGTGGCAGCCTTTTGATGGCTGTAAAAGCGAATGAATATCGGCTACTTCTATTTCCCGATGAGGTACTTGGAAGACAGCTTGCACATTGATTATGGCATCGATATCTGCATCTTTTGGTGTAAAACGTTGGATAGGGGATGACGGGTTGTTTTGTAAAAACTCGCACAGGGCTTTAACTTTGCAAGTATCGCTCATAAAGCTTTGCTCTCCTGCAAAGGCGAGAATGTGCCAACGACCATCGGCTTTCATACTGTGACCAAGATGTACCGGTTTTGCATCAGCGTGGCGAGTTACTTTGGCAGAATGAAAACGCATACCAATGGTTTGCCCTGTTGCTAAACCTTGATGTTGTCCAGACGATACCAAGTCTGACTGCGGATAGTGAATGGCGGTACCGGCGGTGAAGCGACCAAACTGAACAAAGTATTGCTGAAAAGCGGTTGGATCAACACCATCCGGATTGGTTGCAGATTTAGGTTTGGCGCTGAACATTTTCGAAAACTCGCGATCGAAATCGATTAATTGCTGAGCCACAGTTTGTCTTTCGAAAGAATAAGACTGCAGTAATTCTGCATTTGCTCTTCCTGTTAGCACATGGGCAAGTTTCCAGCCCAAATTCCATGTGTCATTGACCGAAGTATTCAGTCCTTGTCCCGCTTTTGGGCTGTGAGTGTGACAAGCGTCACCAGCTAAAAATACATGAGGTAATCGACCATCTTCGGCGTCATCAAATGCGGTAGTAAGCCGTTGGCCGATTTCATACACGCTCCACCAAGCGATTTCTTTCACTTCAATGGTGTACGGATGTATGATGCGGTTTGCTGCAGCAATAAGGTAATCGGTTGTGATTGATTGTTTGCTGAGTCGTTCATTGTTTTTTAGTTTGTCCAGCTCAATATACAAGCGCACCATGTAACCGCCTTCGCGCGGAATGATCAGCATGTTGCCTTCATTACTGGAATGAATCGCTGATTTTAGTCGAATATCAGGAAAGTCGGTTACTGCCAATACATCCATAACGCCCCATCCTTGATTAATAGAATCGCCGACCAATTCACGGCCAATGGATTTACGTACTGTGCTCCTAGCACCGTCACACCCAACCACGTATTTGGCTTTAACCGTTTCGATCACGCCAAGATGTTGAGAGTCTAAGCGTTCAAACGTCAGTGTCATCGGGTAGTCTGTGACTGCTGGATCGACTTCAAGGTTGAGTAGTTGGCGGGAGTAATGAGGAGCGATTTTCCCTGGCCCGTGGCGCATCACATCAAGAAAGGCGTCATGCACTCTGGCTTGGTTGATGATGACATGAGGCATTTCAGATAAGTCATCTTCCACGTCTTGAATTTTGCTACTGCGTGCAATCTGTTCTGGTTGTTCAGTATTAGGTTTCCAAAAAGCGGTTTCGTTTACCCAGTAGGCTTCTTGCTTAATTTGATCTGCGAAGTCATAGGCTTCAAACATTTCCATGGTACGACAAGCAATACCATCAGCTTGACCTACTAATAAACGATCGTCTTTTTGTTCGACAATACAGGTAGAAATAGAGGCAAATTTCGACAACTGCGCGGCGAGATTGAGCCCTGCAGGACCACAACCCACAATCATTACATCGACTTCTGCTGGTAGTGGATGTTTTAAAGGCGGAGCGATGATTCGATCTGCAGGATCTGTAATTTTAGGATCGCCTGGGTGAAAGCCTTGTTGATAAAATTGCATGGATTGTCCTCTTATTATTGTCTGTGGCTGGCTATTAGAAATTAAAAGATTTGCTGTCTGGAATAGAAATGACTTTAATGTATTCAAGGTATAAGTAAAAATAGATTTTTATCTCAAGACTAATAGAAAACGCATAGATGAATCCTAACTTATTGAAGCAATTAGCCATCGTTGTGAAGCAGGGCTCTCTTAGTCGAGCTTGCGAACAGCTGTATATAACTCAGCCAACATTGACACGTAGTATTCAGCAGTTGGAAATGAGAGTCGGTGCACCAGTGCTTATTCGAACGCGTTATGGCGTACAGCCTACCGAAATAGGTGCAAGATTAGCGCAAATTGGCGAAAGGATTTTGGCTGAAACAGAACAAGGCGAAGAGGTCATTCGACAGTTTCATAGCGGCTATCATAATGAATTTGTGATTGGTATTGATCCGCTTTGGGAATTTGCCACGGTAGAGCAAATGACCGCCTATTTTATGCAAGAAAAGCGTTATGTCTTTCACTTTAGGACGGGCTCCGCGGCCGCGCAGATTGAGTTATTACAAAAGGGTGAACTCGACTTTTTATTGGCGCCTGCGCACCTTACAGTTAAGCAGGGGGCGCTCGATAGACAGTTGTTGTTTCGAGATCGCTCCGGTGTTTTTGTTGGGAAAAAATCGGCTCTTAGAGGAGAGAATACCATTATTTCTCAAGAGATTTTGGAGAAGCAAAATTGGATAGTAGCTGGAGCAAATGCCGGTTTTCTTGATCGTCCGAGCGAGCTTATTGGGCTCAAAGCTGCCAGCATGGCGTTTACGGGCAGTATTCGCTCTGTTTTATACCTTTTAAATACGTCCGAGGTATTGGTCCGTCTACCTGCTCGTTTAGCTTTAATGACTGGGGCGGTTGAAATTGATCAATTGATTAAGGTGCCAGAACCAAAAGGACCAAGGCGCGACATCGCGCTTTGGTCAAGAGTAGATAATTTGGAGCGCCCTGAGTGCATGAAAGTTCATGAATTGATTCGTGGCTTTATGCAAACACTGGACGATACTGTATCGACATTTGAATTGGACCTATGACCTAGTTAGGGCGCTGGTTGCTGACGATAAAATTGGCACAGTAGTCGGTAAACATCAGGCATCTCTTTTTTCATCATTTTAGGATCTTCAAAAAAAGTTTCACTGCACACTGCGAAGAACTCGGCAGGATTAGTTAAGGCATATTCATCGAGCGGCAAGTGTTTATGATGCTGCCAATCCATTCGTAGGTGTTGGAATGATTCGGTGAATATGTCATGCCATTCGCCGGGCTTCATGTCAGGGTGCATAGGCGGAGCACCATTAGCGCCATCACGAAGCATGTCTAATTTATGTGCGAATTCATGAATGACCACATTACTGGCTTTGCCATGACGGGCATGAGCGCCCGTTTCTAGGATGGATTCCCACGAAAGAATCAAGGGCCCCCTCTGCCATGCTTCGCCGCTTAACCCTCGACCTTCCGCGTGTACGACACCATCTTCACTTTGATAAGGGTGGTTGGTGATAAAGTCTCCTTCGTACAAAATGATGGTTTTACAGTGGTCGTACCAATCTAAACCGAGATGCAAAATAGGCACACACGCCATAGTGGCAAGTTTTAGGCACATGGCTTCAGTGAATTGAAAGTCGGCACCAGGTGTAACACCTTTACGAGCAAGGAAATGAAAGCTCATATCACGAAGTGTGTCACGCTCAGTGCCTTGGTAACGGATCATAACGGGCCAGTCAGCAATGGCGGATTCCCATTGTTCTATGGTAAATCCCATTGCTTTGATTCGCCGTTTTTCCAGCCAATTATTGAATTGTTTGAACATTATTTTATCTCTATTGAATACGAAGGCTTGTTTAATATATTGTTCAATATCAGTCGAGTAAGTGTATTAGTAGTGCGCAGTAGTCGGTTGAGATATGTGGGTTAATGATAATAAATGTCATTAAGCTTCCTTAAGCACAATCTCTCCTTAATTCTTATGAATTCCTCCGACTTTGCTGCCTTAATCTCGCGCGAGTTTACTTATATCATGAATGTCAAATTTATGACGTCATCCTTATGTTGAGGATTGGTTAAGTCCAATTAAGCAACGAGAGAGCTTCTTTTGAAATTATTTTTTACTTCTTTATCTCATATGCGCGCCAATTCGTTTTGGCTTATAAAAAGATCTTTATTAACATCCCTATTAATTAACTTAATAGGTCATGCACAAGCAGAAGAGTCTGATGTTAAGGTAGATTCTGTTCCTGTGGCTGAAAGCGTTCAATTAGAGCAAGAGTCAAAAGGGTATGCTTTTTCGAATCAAACGGTTATCGATTTGGCTAAAGAGTTGGCTCAATCTCCAATGAAGCCTGCGGAGAAAGCACCGCAAGCGCTGACTGAGATGGATTATCCTACCTATCGACAAATTAATTTCCAGCAAAACCAAGCGGTTTGGGGAAACACGCCAACAAAATTTTCAGTTCAGCTTTTTGCTCCTGGTTTTATATTTAAAGATTTAGTCTCTATTGATGTCGTGGAAAATGGCCGTGCTTTTCCCTTGAATGTATCGTCAGATTCTTTTACCACACCGAATGCAGAGATTAGTAAGCTAATTTCTCAGGTTGGTAAATATGCCGGATTACGATTGCATTACCCAATTAATGATGCGAATACGAATGATGAATTTGCTGTTTTTCAAGGCGCTAGTTATTTTCGTGCAGTTTCCAAAGGACAGTCTTATGGTTTGTCAGCCCGAGGCCTTGCTGTAGATGTTGCCCAGCCAAAGGGTGAAGAGTTCCCAATGTTCAAGCAGTTTTGGATTGAACGTCCATCATCAAGCCAAGATGCGATAGTTGTTCATGCTTTATTGGACAGTAAGAGTGTTACTGGAGCTTATCGTTTCGGCATCTATCCAGGAAAGCCGACTCGTATCGATGTAAAAGCGACCTTGTTTCCACGAGTTGATTTGAAAAATGTGGGTATTGCTCCATTGACATCGATGTTCATGTACAACAGCTCACTGGATGTTTCGGATGTGCCTGATTACCGTACTGCTGTTCATGACTCTGATGGTTTACAGATTTTAACCGGTAAAGACGAGATGCTCTGGCGACCTTTGAACAACCCTAAATCTCTACAAGTCAGCGCTTTTAGTGACACCTCGCCAAAAGGCTTTGGCCTAATCCAACGTCATCGTAAGTTTGAGGACTATCAAGATTTAGAGGCCAGCTATCACACTCGTCCTTCTGCTTGGATTAAACCGATGAATGATTGGGGGGCAGGGCATGTTGAACTGGTAGAGATTCCGTCAAATTCGGAGACCAATGACAACATCGTTGCGTATTGGCAGCCTAAAGATGGGCTTAAAAAAGACCAATCATATACTTATCAATATTTGATGACTTGGTCTAACGACACGCCTGTTTCATTGGATTACCCTCGTGTGGTTCGCAGCGCCAAAGGCGTGAAACTATTTAAGACAAACCCAGAAGTAGTGATTGATTTCAATAAAATGCCAGATGTAAATGTTGATGATCTGAAGATTGACGCCAGCATTAGCAAAGGAAAAATACTCGAAGCGATAGCTGTCAAGAATCCCCATAAAAATGGTGTCCGTGTTTACGTTTCATTTGATCCTGAGGATGTCAACTTGGCAGAGTTAAGAGTGCAACTTAAACAAGGAGATACCGCCGTCGCTCCTACTTGGCTGTATCGTTGGATGAAGGAATAATCATGTTAAAGGATAGCGCAACAAAATTAGCATTGCCGCCAGCTTCGCCTTTGGATATGCCGCGTCATACCGTTGATGAAGCTCCCCAAGCTCGCAAGAAAAGATTACAAGGTTTTGCTGTTACGACATTTCTTTCGCGCTTGTTTGTTTTATTTAGCACTGCTGGGTTGTCTTGGTACGGTGCCACTGAAATGTACAGTGTGCTGAATACTAATGCGATTGCAGGCTTGCAGTGGGCGTTCTTGGTTTTATTTTGTATTAACTTTACGTGGATTTCTTTTGCGTTCTCACAAGCAACGCTTGGCTTAATTTTCCAGTTGTGGCCTTTTTCTCGCACTCGAAAAGAACAAGACGTAGAAGGCGTTACGGCTATTTTATTACCTGTTTATAATGAAGATCCTCTGCGTATTCGTGCCAATATCCAAGCCATGCACGAAGACCTAATGAAACAAGCTCCGGGCAAGTTTGCATTCTTCATTTTAAGTGATACCAACAGAGCGGATGCATGGATTGCCGAGGAACAAGCGTTTCGTCCTTTACTAAATGATGATGCTACGGCTTGCCCAATTTATTACCGTCGTCGTTACAATAATGCCGAGCGTAAAGCTGGCAACATTGCAGAATGGGTGACGGGTTACGGTGGCGATTATGAATGCATGATTGTGTTGGATGCTGACAGTTTGATGGGGGCGGATTGCCTTATTTCTCTGACTCGTCGTATGGCAGCCGAACCGGGTTTGGGATTGATTCAAACTTTGCCAACTATCATTCGTGCGAACACTTTATATAGCCGTATTCAGCAGTTTGCCAACCATTGTTTTGGTCCTATTTATGCTTCTGGTTTGGCGGCGTGGCATGGTTATTCTTCTAATTTTTGGGGACATAATGCCATTATTCGTACCAAAGCATTTGCCGATGCTTGTGGCTTGCCAGTTTTAGAAGGTAAAGCACCTTTCGGTGGTCATGTGATGAGCCACGACTTTATGGAGGCCGCGTTATTGCGTCGTGCTGGTTGGGGCGTGCGTTTCGATACGGATTTGAAAGCGTCTTATGAAGAAGCACCACCGTCGCTGGTGGATGTGATTGTACGTGATCGTCGTTGGTGTCAGGGCAACTTGCAGCACAAAGCCTTTGTGTTTGCTAGAGGTTTTCACTTCGCGACTCGCTTACATTTGATGTCTGGCATCATGTCATACCTCAGTGCTGTTTTCTGGTTGATGTTGATCGTGGTGGGTTTTGCTTTGGCGGTTCAGGCGTACTTTGTTCGTCCAGAATATTTCGCCAATCCATCCTTGTTTCCAACATGGCCGGTATTTGATTTCGAAAAAGCGCGTTCTTTGTTCATTTTATCCATGGCACTGGTGCTAGCACCTAAAGTGTATGGTTGGTTGTCCGCAATGTTGAACTTTCGCCGCTGTATGCAATTTGGCGGTCCGATATTACTGACCTTAAGTACCTTGGTAGAAACAGTGTTATCGGCTTTGTATGCGCCGATTCTGATGTTGTCTCAATTCCAAGTTGTTTATGATGTTTTTAAAGGCCGCGACAGTGGTTGGAAGCCTCAGTCTCGTGATGACGGCGCAACGTCGTGGAAAGTCGCTGCTCGTGCGCACTGTAGTCATACTTTATTGGGCTTAGGGTTGGCAAGTGGTGCACTATTTTTAAGTATCGAGTTGTTCTATTGGTCTTTACCAATTAGCTTTGGTTTGATTTTGTCTATTCCATTATCTTGGATCAGTGGCGGCGCTAAACGTGGCAATGTGATCCATTATTTGGGCCTTATGCGCGCACCAGAAGAAAAGCGTCCGCACCCAATTATTGACATGCAAAGTCGCTATGATGATGCACAGAGCGAGCTAGATTTTGATGGCGCTCTGTCTTCTTTAAAACGCTTGTCATCTGATGCGACACTTTTTTATTGGCACCTTGCTCAAATGCCAATGGATGAGCCTAACAAAGAATTTTGTCGCGCGTGGATTTGCGCCGAATGGCAAATTCTTAACAGTAACGATATTCAAAGTTTGTTAGATCACCTCAATGAAAAAGAGTGTCTTGCTATTCTGCAACATCGAGAGCTGATGACAGCAATGGAGAAGTATTTGCCCAAAGATAAGCAGGCTAGCAAACTTCCTGAAGAGTTTGTGTTGGCTTAAGTGAGTTTGATTTGGCTTAAGTTAGAAACGGCGCAAATTGTATTTGCGCCGTTTTTTGTTTGCCCAGCGAAGCTGGCAAACCCGTCAGGTTGTAAGAAACCTGTCTCACCCCGACTGGGGGGAAGAGAATCCGAATCGCAAGGGCGTTGCTGGCCAACGGCAGGGTCTGAAGGAAGCGATAGGAAGTTAACAGTACACAACGCAAGTGAACCTGCTTCGGCAGTTTAGGTGGGTAAGCGTGCAAAATAGCGCAAAGCCCGATACTCAGTCAGACCTAGGCTGTGTTTGAGGGTGGCATTGTTAACAGGG
>NZ_PTXN01000032.1 GCF_012726345.1 Marinomonas sp. UCMA 3892 | reverse complement strand
CTGACGCCCTGTTAACAATGCCACCCTCAAACACAGCCTAGGTCTGACTGAGTATCGGGCTTTGCGCTATTTTGCACGCTTACCCACCTAAACTGCCGAAGCAGGTTCACTTGCGTTGTGTACTGTTAACTTCCTATCGCTTCCTTCAGACCCTGCCGTTGGCCAGCAACGCCCTTGCGATTCGGATTCTCTTCCCCCCAGTCGGGGTGAGACAGGTTTCTTACAACCTGACGGGTTTGCCAGCTTCGCTGGGCAAACAAAAAAACCGAGTTCGTAATGACTCGGTTTTCTAAATAATTTGGGTAGGCTAGGAATTAATGCAGCTTAAGCTTTGGCTTAACGACCTTACCAATCTTTTGCGCTGCCATGATCACTGTGGCTTTAAACCAGCCATGTATCGCAATGAGGTGAAGTCTGTATAAGGAAACATAAACGAAACGAGCAATACGTCCTTCTATAAACATGGAGCCGCCCATCAGGTTACCCATTAGATTACCCACTGTGCTATAACGGCTCAGATTAACTAAGGACCCATAATCTTTATAAGTATATTCTTTTAATGGCTCGCTCAAGAAAGATGCTTTGATGTTATCAAACACCAACGAAGCCATTTGGTGAGCAGATTGCGCTCTAGGCGGAACAAAAGAACCATCAGCTTGTTTACATGCACAGCAGTCGCCAATCACATAAATGTTCTCAAACCTTGTTGTCTGTAATGTACCTTTAACTAATATTTGGTTGTTTCTCGTGGTTTCAAAGCCTTCAATCTTGGCTACGAAGTCTGGTGCTTTTACACCCGCAGCCCAAATCATGAGATCTGCTTCAATATTTTTCTCGTCCGCTGTTTGAAATCCGCCATCATAAGCTCTGACAACTCGAGTGCTTTGACTTATCGTGACGCCTAAGTGAATAAGCTCTTTTGTTGCTAAAGAGGCAATTCGATCTGGTAAGGCTGCAAGTATTCTGGGGCCGGCTTCAATAAGTTGAATATTAACTCGTTTGCCAGACATTTCAGGCATGCCATAAGCTTTTAGCATATCAGCAACATGAAACAGTTCAGCAGATAATTCAACCCCAGTTGCGCCACCCCCTACAATGGCTAGCTTCAACTTTGCATCGGCACCTTCTTGATGAACACGTAAGAACTGGTTCAAAAGCGCTTGTTGGAAACGCTCAGCTTGTTTATGTGAATCTAGAAAATAACAATGCTCTCGTACACCTGGAGTGCCGAAATCGTTACTCACACTGCCCACAGCCATAACAAGAATGTCATAAGAAATAGTGCGTTCAGGTAATACAATGTGACCCATATCGTCAGAAAGAGAGTCTAGTGTCAATGTACGCGCTTCTGGGTCGACTCCCATTAGCGTTCCTAATTGAAACTGATAATAGTGTTTTGCAGCATGGGCTCGGTAATTGACACCATCGTTATTAATGTCCAGCGACCCAGTTGCTACTTCATGCAACAGAGGTTTCCAAATGTGAGTCTGACTTTTATCAATAAGTACAATCTCTGCTTGGCGCTTTTTACCAAATCGATGTCCCAACTTGGTAACCAGCTCCAAACCACCGGCACCACCGCCAACAACCACGATTTTTTTCATACAAAATCCCCTATAAACATTGAATAATCTGGAAAGCATTCATTAAACACTTTCCAGATTCCTCGACAGGAAACCTTTATTTCATTCTTTGGGCTAATAACTTATCTAATGTGTTTGCAAAAGCCATTCTATCTTGCTGACTAAATACTGTAGGACCACCAGTTTGGATACCTGAAGAGCGCATTTGCTCCATGAAGTCCCGCATACCTAGACGCTGTTTAATATTTTCTTTTGTATAAAGCTCACCACGAGGGTTAATTGCCAAAGCACCTTTTTCGATTACATCTGATGCCAAAGGGATATCCGCAGTAATCACTAAATCTTGAATGTCGACATTATCGACAATGTAATTATCAGCAACATCAAAGCCTGCGCTCACCACACGGCGTTCGATCCATTTTGATGGCGGAATGGATATGGCTTGATTGGCGACCAAAATACAGGAAATTTCAAGACGTTCAGCAGCACGAAAAAGAATGGTTTTAATAACATTTGGACAGGCGTCAGCATCGACCCACAAGCGCATAGGATTCCCCTTTTTGTAGGGCACTATTATTCATCACTCGAAAAGTGAAATCCAGTAGTGAATAAGAACAAACGGAGCACATATAAGTGATCCGTTTGTTCTAACAGTCATAGAGACTATATATTTGAGAGAATCTACATATTTGGGTAGTTTGGCCCACCAGAACCTTCTGGCGTTACCCATGTGATATTTTGTGCAGGGTCTTTGATGTCACAGGTTTTACAATGAATACAATTTTGTGAATTTATCTGGAAAATGGATTCATTATTGGACTCAACTACTTCATAAACGCCAGCCGGACAATATCGTTGAGCGGGCTCATTATATTTTGGTAAATTACTTTGTATTGGAATCGCCGCATCTTTTAATTTTAGATGGCATGGCTGATTCTCTTCATGGTTGGTATTCGACAAAAATACGGAGGATAGTTTGTCAAAGCTCAATAAACCATCTGGCTTTTTATATTCCGGTGCAACGTGATTCTCCGCTAACTCCATGCACGCATAGTCTGGTGTCATATCATTGAAAGTGAATGGCAAGCCGCCTGAAAATATATTTTGATCTAACCAGTTGTATGCACCACCCCAGAAAGTACCAAGTTTGTGCATCACTGGAACAAAGTTACGTGCTTGCTGTAATTCCTTCCCTAGCCAAGAATTACTCACAGCATCATTAAATTGAACCAAATCTGCTGCTGGAGTTTCTGATTGCAGCGCATCATAAATACTTTCTGCAGCTAACATACCGCTCTTCATCGCTGTGTGAGTCCCTTTGATTTTGGCAGGGTTTAACGTACCGGCATCACAGCCAATTACCAACCCACCAGGAAAACTCATTTTAGGTAATGACGCCCAACCACCTTTAGCAATTGCCCTAGCGCCATAAGAAACCCGTTTGGCACCTTTCAAATGCTTAGAGATAACAGGATGGTGCTTGTATTTTTGGAACTCCTCATAAGGACTTAGGTATGGGTTTTTATAGTTTAAATCGACAATGAGACCAACCACTACCTGATTATTTTCTAAATGATATAAAAATCCTCCACCGCCCGCTTCGTTACCTAGCGGCCAACCAGCGGTATGAATAACTGTACCCGGCTTACTTTGAGATTCAGGAACATCCCACAGCTCTTTTATACCAAGACCATAATGTTGAGGAGCCCTGTCTTTATCCAATTCAAAACGCGCAAGAAGTTCTTTGCCCAGATGTCCGCGACACCCCTCAGAAAAGATGGTGTATTTAGCTTTCAACAACATTCCAGGCATAAAGCCATCTTTTTCAGAGCCATCAGCAGCTAATCCCATATCTCCCGTAATAATACCTTCGACATTGCCTTTATCATCGTAAGCAATATGCGCCGCAGAAAAACCAGGAAAGACTTCTACACCCAAAGATTCAGCTTGCTCTGCAAGCCAGCGACATAGGTTGCCAAGGCTAATAATATAATTGCCATCGTTATGTAGCGTCTTTGGAATCATCCAATGACTAAATTTTTTAGACGCTACCTCTGAACCCAACCAATGAAGCTCGTCGACATTTACTTTGGTATTTAATGGTGCGCCCATTTCTTGCCATTCTGGGAACAGCTCAGTTAGAGCACTTGGATCGACGACGGCGCCAGATAGTATGTGCGCACCTATTTCAGAACCTTTCTCAACCAAACAAACGCTAATTTCTTTTTCTTCAGCCTGCGCTTTTTGCATAATACGGCAAGCAGCAGATAACCCAGCAGGTCCACCACCGATGATTAATACATCAAACTCCATTACTTCTCTATCTGACATGTTGCCTCCCATTTTATTTTTTTAGGGCATTCTCTATAGTCATAAAATGCTTTTCATCGATTGAAAGCATTTTTGTTTATATTGTCAACTGTTGTTGATCCAAACATTATAGAATGAGTATGCCCTAAAGCTCTCGGCAAAACATGATCACAATAAAATGCGACCGAATGTCCCCAAGAGCTTTTTTGTGATTCATCAAGCTTTTCATCATTCTGCACAGCATGTAAAGCTCTTACTTGTAACCAAGCACCAACCAAATAGCCCATTAACATCATATAAGAATACGCTAAACCTGTACCCAAAACAGGGTTCTTTTGCATAGCAGTTAAACAAGTCTCAGTTGCCGATTTAGCCTGATCTAGTACAGCCTTCACTTTATCTGCATAAGCACTAACAGAGGATGTTTGCCATTCGGCTACTTCAGCTTCAATGTCTGCTAGTAACGACATCATGGCGGCACCTTTGTCTGAATGCAATTTACGGCCAATCAAATCAATTGCTTGTATACCATTAGTGCCTTCATAAATTGGTAGGATTCGTGCATCACGCGCATGTTGGGCAACGCCCGTTTCTTCAATGAATCCCATGCCTCCATGTACTTGAACCGCTAAGGAAGTAATTTCTTGAGCTTGCTCAGTTATCCAACCTTTTACAATAGGAGTATATAGTGCGGTTCGAGCGATAGCCTGCTGTTGATCATCGCCTGAAGCAAGATGAGACATGTCATTTTCAACCGCAGCTACATAGATAAGAGAACGCATCGCATCGATTTGTGATTTCATTGTCATTAGCATACGAAGTACATCGGGGTGCTCGATAATAGCAGCTCGAGCTGTTCGCTCCACATTCATTCCCTGCTTACGCTCTTTCGCATAGGCTAGTGCTTGTTGATATGCTCGCTCTGAGATAGCCAAACCTTGCAAACCAACACCTTGTCTTGCATTGTTCATCATAGTGAACATAGCTTTTATGCCTTCGTTCTCTTGGCCAACAAGGTAGCCCACTGCGCCTTCTTTATCGCCAAAGCTCATTACACACGTTGGCGATGCATGAATTCCCATTTTATGTTCAACCGAAACTACTTGTACATCATTGCGATGAGCAGGCTCACCCAGATCATTTAAAATGAATTTTGGGACGATAAACAAAGAAATGCCTTTCACACCATCTGGGGCATTTGGCAGACGAGCTAAGACCAAATGAATGATGTTGTCACTCATTTGATGATCTCCCCAAGTGATGAAAATCTTTTGCCCCTTGATACGAAATACATCACCATCTGGCGTGGCTTTACAAGCAATGGCAGCGAGATCTGAGCCAGCAGCAGGCTCTGTAAGGTTCATTGTACCAGCCCATTCGCCAGCCAACATTTTAGGAAGGTATAAATTCTTTAACTCAGCACTAGCATGCAAACTAATCGCCTCAATTGCTCCTAAGCTTAACAAAGGGCACAAAGAAAAAGCTAGATTGGCCGCTTGAACACCTTCGTTAACAGCGGTTGCTACATAAGAAGGAAGGCCTTGACCACCGTATTCTGGGTCGCCGGATAAACCAATCCAACCTCCTTCTGAATACGCTTTGAAGGCTTCTTTAAAGCCTTTTGCTTCGATCACCTCACCATTTTCAACCCGCGAGCCTTCTTTGTCTCCACTGGCGTTGATAGGCGCGATAACTTGCTCGGCTAATTTACCTGCCTCTCCAAGAATCGCTTCTAACAGATCGTTATCGATAGCATCTTCTAAATAAGGTGTAAGACGCTCTGTTTTAGCAACAGAACGTAAGCTGAATAGAATGTCATTGATTGGATATAGGTATTCGCTCATTTTTTATTCTCCGGTTAGTTATCCGAGCGGATTTATGTCTATAGAATGGAAAAATATAACAAATCTCTCAATAACAATTCAGGCCTATATTTCTGACAAATACATTCATGACATAACATAAAAAGCGTTAAAGGTATAACTTATGCGCGTTTCATTGCTTTACCAAATTTTAAATATTCCTCACTTTTTCGATATTCGCCAGGAGTCATCCCCGTCCATTTTTTAAAAGAGCGGAAAAAAGCACTAGGTTCATCAAACCCCATTAATGCGGCGATATCATTGATACTTAACTGAGGTGCATTCATATAGGTAATTGCCGCTTCTTTACGGCAATCATCTTTGATGCTTTGGTAAGAGGTTTTTTCGTCGTTTAGACGCCGACGTAGTGTCGATACACTCATATTAAGGGCACTCGCCACTTCATCAGCACTCGGCATTTCTCTTGAGAAATCCTTCCCAAGCATGGCCATGACTTGTGATTTTAAGCTGTTGTCATTTTCTACCATTACTAATAGCTGATAAGGCGCCGTTTTTAAGAAGCCCCTTAAACTGTCTTCTGTTTGAACAATGGGCATATCTAGGTAACTGGCAGGAAATACTAAAGCGTTAGCGTGCTGGTTAAACCTAACTTCTGATTGGAAAAGAGTTTTGTAATATTCAACATCGTCTGGACGCTCACTGGTAAAATAAGCCGCCTTCAAGTTTAATCGACGCCCAATTAACCAACAAATAAAATGGTGCCACATAGAAAGAGTTGTTCTTAACTGCTCTTTTGACTCAGGCACAACTAATTCACTGATATTTTCTTCGGAAGAATCCAAGGGGGCAAAGGTCACCATGGCAAATCGACCTTTTTTAATTAACACCGGCTTAACTCTTGGGCCTCGGCAAATCTCATAAAAATCACTACATCGATACAAGGCATGAGCAAGACTTCGTGCATGTATGATACAAAGACACATCATTCTAAAAGTACCATTTGGTACCTTACCGCCACTCAACATACCAAAAGACTCATCTTGCATGAGCCACATGATTTTCTGATAAAGCATTCCGTAACGATAAGCGGGGAACGAGTCGCTCTGCTCTATTTCATCTTGTGTTAGCTCTAAACTGTCTAACACCGACTGACGGTCTAGCCCTTGACCTTCAATCGCTTTTAAAAGATAGCGAACACTCGACATCGGAACTGAAGCTTTCACAGTTATCACCTTATTTAACATATAATTTAAGTCAAAATTTTTATTGTATGGCGCTTTTTTAACATAAAAAAAGGCTGCATCTGCAGCCTTTTTTATTTTACATTTATTTACTTATTTTTCTGCTTTTACTTTCGTTCGTTTATTTTTGCTCAGTAAAGGCAGACAACAATTCGTCTAATGACAAATCTTCACTATCTGTATCGATGTTGTTTAGGTTTTCAATAGCTTCCGCTTGTTCTGCTTTTTCATCAACAGGTTTCACGAAAACAAAACGACGAGGACGCACAGGTGCAGCCCCAGCTTCTTTTTCTGGAAGCAATCCTAATCGTTCAAGTTTCTTGTGCGCTTGTTCTTTGCGTTCCTTGGATTTCTTTGTCACAAAACGGCGAGTTGGTGAAGATTTACGAGCTTTGTTTTGCTCTTTCATCATCTCTTTTGAACCAGTTTTTCCAAGTTTGCCACGCATACTGCGCGATTTTTTAACACGAGCCATAATATCCTCTCTTTATCGCGCGCATTGTAGCAGTGAATTCATGCTAGGTCATCCAGCAGAACTAGCAATCCTTAAAAGAACTGTGACCTAAATTTCTTTTTTCACCTATTGCTCCAAGCAATTCTCTGACTTTAGAAGAGTCACCAGACTGCAAAGCGCCTTCTAGATCTTTCAGTACGGCAATCATTCCATCAACAACTTTTTGATATTCAGCAGTTTGAGACTTTAACTCTGCACCTTTTAGATCATCGTGGATAAATTTATGAGGCGTTTCGCTGCGTGATTTTTCAAAATAACCTATAAGAGAATCTACACGCTTTACTGCAGATTGATTGTCCCCAGATTTAATATCAGATGACATGGCACGCATATCATCTTTGATATTTAGCATATATCCATGTAGCTCTGTTTCGCATGAACCGTGCGCAAAAACAGCAGAAGAGCACGTTATAGAAATAACTGCGGCAGTAAGAAGACCTTTTTTCATAAATGCACCTTTTCATCCCAAAATACTTAAGCTCGAGGCTTTGTTAATCGTCTAAAACAATGTGTTTAAAATAACATGCTTGTTGAAAAAACACCTACTATATTGTAATCGTTATAACTACTTTAGCTTTGTTAATATATATTCACTAATGACACAAGACGTATTTGGCGTGTATCTTACAAACTTCGCTAGCTTATCAGGTAGATTAGTCATTTGAATCGTAATGGAGTTCAATATTTTTAAGTTTAGATATAAATTGCTTGTTTTGCTCAGTTTGGCAATAAGCAGTTACACTTTCGCGGAGTGCAGCGACTTTGATGCAAAGCTTGCCGCAGATAAAGAAGCTCAAAAGTACATGAGCGGTAAAACCTTTAAAAATGCATTAGTTTTAAAAAAACATCTTCCGAGTAAAAGAAAAGAGGTCGCCAGCTATATTTATGTCAAAGCAGACGACCTCTATTACACAGTTTTTTCTTTAGTGAACTCGAAATGCAAAACTGAAATCATAAAAAGGACCAATGGCAAGCACTAGCTTGTCATTTATTTTTTAGTTTTTTCTGTTTTTTTCACTTTTTCAGATTTTTTATCTTTATCTGTTTTTGAGGAATCATCCGATTCTTCTTCAGAATCTTCGTCTTCGTCTTCCTCTTCTTCACCAAGCTTAGATATTTCCTCAAGCCGTTCGATTACTCGAGCTGATAACGTGCCTTCTGGGTATTCCCCCTCTTCATCAGCAACGCCAGGCTCAATACCTGTCAGTAAATGCAATGCCTCGTCAGCGGTAGAAATAGCATAAACATGAAACATTCCCGCTTGTACAGCCTCAACAATCTCATCGCTTAGCATTAAATTCACGGCATTAGATTTAGGAATAATCACACCTTGCGTGCCTGTTAATCCACGGGCATTACAAACATTAAAGAAACCTTCAATTTTTTCATTCACCCCACCAATCGCCTGAATCTCACCGTACTGATTTAAAGAGCCAGTAATAGCAAGATCCTGACGTAGAGGCACTTGAATCAATGCAGATAGCAAACAACACAACTCTGCCGTAGAAGCACTATCGCCGTCTATATAACCGTAACTCTGCTCCATAGCGATAGAAGCGGAAATATCTAATGGAAAGCGCTGAGCATACTTGTTGCCAAGATAACCAGACAAGATCAACACACCTTTAGAGTGAATATTTTGACCTAGATTCGACTCTCGCTCGATATCAATAATACCTTTACCACCCGGATAAACCGTTGTAGAAATACGAGCAGGTGCACCAAAGCTACTATCGCCAATCTGCATGACGGTTAAACCGTTGATTTTACCAACCGCATAACCGTCACTTTCTAGTAACACCGTACCTTCAATGATCTCTTCAATGATTTTCTCACTGACTCGCCCTGTGCGATGTTTTTTTGCCTTTAAAGCACGAGCAATATGTTCCGCTGTGATTTCGCTGTCTTTCGCCATCTGACGAACAAAATCGGCCTCGCCCAATAATTCAAACACATCACCAATTTTGGCGGCCATTTCACGTTGGTGTTCTGCTAGACGGCTGCTGTATTCGATCAAAGCAGCAACGCCATCACGCGTCACGTTGGCATACTCTTCTTTATCTACTCTATCCTTCATAAGGCGAGCAAAAGACAACTCTGAATCTTTAGAGCGTTTAAGAGTATCGTCAAAATCGACTAGAACTCGGAACATTTCTTGAAAATCTGGATCCGCATCTTGCAACAAGTAATAAATATCGCGGGCACCGATCAGTACAACTTTCACCTGTAAAGGCAAATCCTGCGGTGAAAGCGTCGTAGTATTCATTAAGCCCATATCAGCATAAGGATGCTCAATTTTAATAGTCTTGCTTTTTAGCGCGCGCTTAAGTGCTTCCCACAAATAATGGTCTGTTAGCAGCTTTTCAGCGTCTAAGATTAAATAACCGCCATTTGCCGCATGCAAACTACCAGAACGAATCAAACGGTAGCTTGTCACCAACATACCTTGATCGCTACTGTGCTCTACCTGACCAAATAAATTGCGGTAGGTTGGATGCGGCTCGTACACTACAGGCTGCCCACCATTAGTTTCGTGCGTAATAGCGATATTCGGCAAATACAGTTCTTCATAAAATTGACGACGACCAATTTCGTCGCGGTTTTCCGACGCTTTGTCATCAGCCATTTGATCTATGATAGTTTTATCTAAATCGTCTCTCAGCGCAGTAAGGTGCGCTGTAATATCAGCATCATTTCGGTACTTTTCAAATAAGCCTGACATCAATGGATCCAGAGCTTCTTTGACAGTATCTAAATTGAGTTGACGAATTTTCTCATAAGTTGCACGTTTCCATTGCGGTAAACCCAACAGCTCTTCATTAAGTAATCCTTCAAGTGTCGAAACACCTTCTTGAAATGCATCTCGCTCGTCATCCGTCAATGCGGCAAACTCATTTTCTTCTAAGGCTTTGCCATCTTTCATAGGAGCAAAACTGACAGAAGATGCGTCACGAAACATAGCGACACCAATTTTGCCAGAAACACGCTCTACTTTATTGATCGCGGCTTCGTATTGATCGTTAAAAGCACGATCAATTACACTTTTCTGCTGCTGATACGTTGGATTTTCAAAAGCCGCTGGAAAGGTAACCATTAGACCATCAATTAATGCTCGAATTTCTTTTTCAAATTCTGAAGCTTGACCAGGCGAAAATTCCAGCGCTTTTGGGCGATGGCTTTCAGTAAAGTTATTAATATAAGCCCATTCATTAGGTGCTGGACGACGTTTAGCTTCACTTTTTAAGTAACTTAATACATAAGAAGAACGACCAGTGCCAGAATCTCCCATAGCAAAAATATTGTAGCCAGGACGCTGCATCGCCACACCGAATTGAATAGCTTCAACTGCACGTTCTTGACCTAAAATGCCGCTAAGTGGCTCAATATCGTTTAATGTTTTGAAAGTTAGGTGATCCGCAGGAACCTTAGCTGAAAGAGCTTGATACGGTAGAGAAGTAACCATGTTGGACATCAATGAATTTCCTTATGTCTAACAAGCCATTCAGAAAATAGGCTTGCGAAAGAAGAAGGCTCTTCTTTCAAATATTTTAAATAAATACAATATGTTGAGACTAACACTGTGATTTCACTTCGACTATATGGAAGCGGAAATATCATTGTTTTATTAGCAAAAAACACCAGCCGTCCAACTTTTTGTTACTCAATTACACAGAACCTTGTGAAACAATCTAGAGCTGAAGTTGATGTTGCGGATTTGCTTTCGCAAAAACTCGATGGAAGTTAGCCGCGGTCGCTTCTAGTAAGGCTTCGTAACGAATACCTTTCAAATCTGCCACATATTGAGCAACTTCAGAAACGTATTGGGGCTCATTTTTTTTGCCCCGATATGGTACTGGGGCTAAATAAGGTGAATCTGTTTCGACAATTAAAGATTCTAAAGGCAGCTTGCGTACGGTTTCTTTCAGATCTTGTGCCGTTTTAAAGGTCACAATGCCTGATATAGAAATTAAGTAGTTTTCTTCTAATGCGGCTTTTGCCATATCGTAATCTTCAGTAAAACAATGCAGCACGCCAGCGCTATCACGATTACCATATCGCTTAATCAACGAAAGAGTATCTTCTTTTGCATTTCGAGTATGAACAATCACGGGTAGGCCCAGACTACCTGCCGCTTGAAGGTGATGAATAAAACTCACTTTCTGAGCTTCATGGGCCTCTGTTGATGCTTCATAAAAATAATCTAAGCCCGTTTCGCCTATTGCGATAACTTTCGGGTCGGCAGCATACTGACGTAGTAAAGTTTCATCAGTAACAAGGCTTTCACTTTGCAAAGGATGAACACCGCAACTAGCGTAGACACCGTTGCGCGTAGTAAACCCTAATACGGTATCCATTCTATTAAGGTCGACGGAAATAGTGAGCAACTGCCTAACGCCCTTTCGATACGCGGCATCAATGACTGAGTTTATATCATTGTTATATGGAGCCAGATCGAGCATATCAAGATGGCAATGGGTATCAATTAACATAGTTGGTTTACCACTGATTCAATTCGTGTGTGAGTTGCATAATGGGGTTTAAATTTGTCTTTTGAAGGTCAGACTTCAATTTTTGTAGAGATTGATAACGCAACATTAGGGTTTGAATACCTAAACGAGCAATAAGCGTGTCGTAAATCGTCTGCAGTGCTTCATCAATAGGCGCACCAGTCGAGTGACAAATACATTGATGTAAAATTGCAGCTAAGCCGTTGCAGTAATCTTCAATATTGCTACTGTCCAGACCTTTCAATACAGCACTGACTGATATAGTTCCTCGCAACATAGCCGACAATTGATCAGGTAAAGCTGCATACAATTGAGTTTTACCTTGCTGTTGAATCGCCAGTAAGCGAAATGGCTGAGTGGTTAACCAAAATAACGCCCCCAAAGTTTCACCATCCGGTTGTTGCATCAGCCAGGATTTTACTTCATTCATACTTGGGGTTGGGACGTTCACCAATAAACAACGGCTGCGAATGGTCGGTAAAAGGCTGGTTGATTGCGAACTAGTGAGAACAAAAAAGGTTCTATCGGCAGGTTCTTCAAGTGCTTTTAACACAGCGTTGGCGGCATTAATATTCATCGCTTGGGCGTGGGTAATTAATACGACTTTATTTTGTCCAACTTGGGGCTTTTGGCTAATTTGACGCACTAATAAACGAATTTGGTCAACTTTAATCGTAGAGGCTTCGCCATCTAAAATGCGAAAATCAGGATGCGTATCAGCGCTCATCAGCTGACATGAATGACAAGTACCACAGGCTGCGGCCTGATTTCTTTCGCACATTAAATCTTTGACCATTTCATGGGCAAGTTCTTCTTGTCCAACGCCATCAGCACCAGTAATCAATAAAGCATGCGAAAGACTATTAGTTTGTTTCAGCACCTGAACCTGGCGCAAACAAGGAACCAACCAATCAGCAATATTAGTCATCTAACAGTCACCAGCCCAAGCTTCATTTAGCTTTGCCAGTTGCTCTTCAATCTGACTTTTAACTGATTCTAAAGACTGGCTTGCATCAACAACTTTTACTCTTTTAGGGTCCGCTTCAGCGCGTTCAAGAAAGCCATCACGAACTTTTTGATGGAACGTCAATGATTCTTTATCTAAGCGATCTTGATGCTGACGCTGAACCACACGCTCTTGCCCTAATTCAACAGGCACATCTAATACTAGAGTCGCATCGGGCTTATTATCGCCAACCACCCAATTTGCTAATTGATCAAGCATAGTGATATCGCCACCACGAGCTTTGCCCTGATAAACATAGCTTGAATCTAAAAAGCGATCGCTGATAACCCAAGTGCCCTTCTCTAATGCAGGTTGAATTTTTTCCGCTAAATGTTGCGCTCTCGCGGCAAAAACAAGCAATAACTCAGTAACATCGTTCACCGATTCGTCTCGTGGAGTTAAAACAAGCTGGCGGATCTCTTCAGCAAGTGGTGTACCGCCCGGTTCACGAGTCATTATGTAAGGAATTTTATGGTCATCTAACCACTGGCGAATAAAATGAATCGCCGTTGTTTTACCACTACCTTCTCCACCCTCAAGCGAAATAAATTTACCTCTCATACAACCTTCCTCTATTTCGCAATCACCGGAGTCGAACGATAATCTTCTCGTCGTTTAAACTGATACTTCCTTACCGCTTGATTATGCTCTTGCAAAGTATTTGAAAAAGCATGAGTGCCATCCCCTTTGGCAACAAAATACAAGGCCTTTGTTTGTTCTGGGTTTAATGCAGCTTCAATAGCTTCACGACCGACATTAGCTATTGGGGTTGGTGGTAAACCATAAATTCTGTAAGTATTATAAGGCGATGAGTCCTGCAGACCTTTGCGCGTCAAATTGCCCTTGAATAAATCACCAAGACCATAAATAACAGTTGGATCTGTTTGCAGGCGCATGCCTTTTTCTAAACGGCTAATAAACACTTGAGATATTAATGGTCGTTCATACGGTACACCGGTTTCTTTCTCGATAATAGACGCCATAATCAACGCCTCATAAGGCGATTTATAAGGTAAGTTTTCTGCTTTTTTCTCCCATAAATCGTTCAATGTTTGAGTCATCAATTCATGAGCGTGTTTCAATATACTAACGTCGGTATCGCCTTCATGATAGCGATAAGTATTAGCAAAAAATTGACCCTCAGGATGTGGAACGTCGAGCCCCACTTTCTTTACTATTTCTTCATTCGATGCATCTAGCAAGGTCATAGTGATATTTCCACGAGCTTGCATTGACAGTAGAAAATCCCGAGTTGTCTTGCCTTCCAGCAAAGTAATGGAGTAGAAAATAGATTGCCCAGAATCAAACAGCGCCATTATATCCAATAAATTCATCTCAGGCTTGATTGCATACTTCCCAACCTTTGGCACCCACTCTGAATGCAATTTAGCAACCACACGAGTTAAATATGGATTATCAATCAACCCATTTTTACTTAGCTCATTACCTAAACTATAAGCCGTATCTCCCGCTTTAACTTCAAACTCTACTTTAGACGTTATTTCCACAGGAGCAGTAATAGAATAATAAAGATAGCCAGCTAATATAGCCGACAAAGTAATGGATAAAAAAACAATGCGGTAAACCCACTTAATGAACGCCATGCATATCCTTAGCTTGCATTAGAATTTGTAATTTCCGAGTATGAATTCCAATTGGAAAAGACACTCCTGTAACACCAATGACAGGCACTATACCCATGAGGCTATTGGTAATAAACACTTCATCCGCAGCCATCAGATCGCCAAGCAGAAATCGACCAACTTGAACTGTGTAATCATATTGACATTCAATAATGGCTTTTCGATAAGTACCTTGTACACCTGATTGCTCAAGTGATGGGGTATAGAGCACACCTTGCTTACACCAAAAAAGATTACTCTGAATACACTCAACCAGCTCTAGATTGCCATTCATCATAATTGCTTCAAAATCAGGCGACGATAAATATTGCTTGGCAATCACATTTTCAAGCCTGTTTAAATGTTTCATTCCAGCAAGAAATCGATTAGAACTGACAGGAACTGGCGAAACGGAAAGTGAAACACCTTTTTCTCGATGAACTTGATAATCAGGCGCAGGTAGGATACCGATAATAATGGAATGAATACAGCTCTCAGGTGCTAAATAGCCTCTTCCGCCCTCTCCTCGACTGATCATAATTTTTACGACAGATTCCTCATGGATTAATGGCAAAACATCGGAATACAAAAAATTATACAGGGAATATTTTTGCTCTAAAGAAAAAGGCATAGCAAGCTTAGCAAGCCCGCGATAAAGGCGAGAAAGATGATCGTTGATTTTTAAGAAACACTGAGGAAAAACACGAATGGTTTCAAATACACCATCACCGTAAGCCAAACCACGATCAGCAACGGAAACCGATTTGTCTAATCTGTAATTGACGAACCAAGTCATGGCTAAAAACTCAAAAATTAAGGTTAGCTATGATAGCGCAAAAAAGGATGGCGTCCCATAGGGGGTTCGAACCCCTGTTACCGCCGTGAAAGGGCGGTGTCCTAGGCCTCTAGACGAATGGGACATATAAAAACTTTCTCTTTAAAGAAAGTGGAGCGGGAAACGAGGCTCGAACTCGCGACCCCAACCTTGGCAAGGTTGTGCTCTACCACTGAGCTATTCCCGCATTTTTTATTGCTACACACTACTTAGCAATATTTTACCTTTAGTAAAGGTAAAAGTGGCGTCCCATAGGGGGTTCGAACCCCTGTTACCGCCGTGAAAGGGCGGTGTCCTAGGCCTCTAGACGAATGGGACATAAACTTTTATCACACTAACAATTTAACTTTCTTCACATCACTTTCACATTAAAAATGTAAAAGTGGCGTCCCATAGGGGGTTCGAACCCCTGTTACCGCCGTGAAAGGGCGGTGTCCTAGGCCTCTAGACGAATGGGACACAATTTAGCTTTTATAGAGCTATAACTATCTTCTTTTCAAACTTTCTACTTAAAGAAAGTGGAGCGGGAAACGAGGCTCGAACTCGCGACCCCAACCTTGGCAAGGTTGTGCTCTACCACTGAGCTATTCCCGCATTTCTAACACCCCTACTCTTTATTCGCATAAACGAGTGGACTGTTTTATCAAACTTGCCTAATTGCAAGACTGATTTAAAAGTGGCGTCCCATAGGGGGTTCGAACCCCTGTTACCGCCGTGAAAGGGCGGTGTCCTAGGCCTCTAGACGAATGGGACACAATTTAGCTTTTATAGAGCTACAACTATTTTCTTTTCAAACTTTCTACTTAAAGAAAGTGGAGCGGGAAACGAGGCTCGAACTCGCGACCCCAACCTTGGCAAGGTTGTGCTC
>NZ_PTXN01000005.1 GCF_012726345.1 Marinomonas sp. UCMA 3892 | reverse complement strand
CCTCACACCAACACACGCCTTGGCTCACACCTCGAACGCATGCTTCCAATTCAAGACCGGATTGGATGCCAGGCTTCCCCAGTTACTGCACTGACGCCCTGTTAACAATGCCACCCTCAAACACAGCCTAGGTCTGACTGAGTATCGGGCTTTGCGCTATTTTGCACGCTTACCCACCTAAACTGCCGAAGCAGGTTCACTTGCGTTGTGTACTGTTAACTTCCTATCGCTTCCTTCAGACCCTGCCGTTGGCCAGCAACGCCCTTGCGATTCGGATTCTCTTCCCCCCAGTCGGGGTGAGACAGGTTTCTTACAACCTGACGGGTTTGCCAGCTTCGCTGGGCAAACAAAAAAACGGGCTAACACTCAATGTGTCAGCCCGTTTTTTTACAACCTCAAACCGCTTTAACTTAGCAGACTTTAGTTAGCCAGTTATGTTTGTCTTCAGCCTTGCCCCACTGAATATCATTCAATGCTTGGCGTAATTTCTGAGCAATCGGACCGGGTTCACCAGTACCTACTTTGTACTCTTTATCGTTATGGATAAAAGTACCAACAGACGTTAATACCGCCGCTGTACCAGACAACACGGCTTCCACTTCAGGCTTAGCGGCACGCTCTAGTAACTCAGCAACCGTCAAATCACGCTCACTTACCGTCATACCTAGATCTTTCGCAAGCGTTAAGATAGAAGAACGAGTCACACCGTGAAGGAAAGATGAATCCAAACCTTTGGTAATAATTTCATTGCCATCAATCAACAAGAAGTTAGCCGCGCCGGTTTCTTGTACATCGCCATTTGGACAGAACAAAATTTGGTCTGCTTGCACTTCCGCTTTCGCCTTCATCATAGGACCCAAAGCACTGGCGTAGTTACCACCACTTTTGATCATCCCCATGTGTGGCGCACAACGCATACCAGTTTCATCTAACAGAATACGCAACGCCTTAGCGCCACCAGTGAAATAATCACCCACTGGAGACAACAACACATACAACATAGACGTTGCTGTTGGTGCAGCTGCTTTACCCACTGCAGCTTCCGTACCGATGTGAGTTGGGCGAATGTACATAGACCCTGGCGGCTCAGGTACATCAGTAGCGAATTCAGCAACCGCATCAACAATCATTTTAGATACTTGTGCTTCATCAATGGCAGGCAAAGATAATAAACGGCTGCTTTGCGCCAAACGTTTAATATTTTGATCCATACGGAATACATGCACACTGCCATCGGCATGACGAAACGCCTTCAAACCTTCAAAACAAGTACTTGAGTAATGCAATACGTGGGCACCAGGATGCAACTGAATGCTGTCCGATGCGACAATACTTGCATCACTCCATTGATTATTTTCGAATGTTGCCAATGCCATTTTAGGCATAAACACGCTACCAAAAGCCGCCATTATTGTTTCCTATAAAGTTAAATGATTACAAACAACACCAGTGATCGACACTGATATTATGTGAACTCTAGACTTTGCCTCTCGCCCAATCCCACGATAGTAAAACGGAAACCAGCACGAAGAAAGCAAATCGTAAACCACGGATCAAACAGAATGTGTATTTCCAGTATATTTGCTAATTTGAACCAGAAAATAGACTGACAGAAGAGTGATGAGACGTGACAAAGATATTACCTTCTCGATAAGAAGCGCTCAATAACCCAAACTAAAAATCCCTAAGAAGCCGCCAAAATAACTTTATCGCCACCATTATTTTTTGCTTGATACATAGCATGATCAGCAGACTGCACCAAATCCAATGGCTCTTTACCGTTTTCAGGGTAACTAGCAATACCAATGCTGGCAGAAACAGACAATGTAGAGCCTTCAACAACAAAAACTTCAGATAAAGCAGCACGGATTTTTTCAGCGACCAAGGCCGCACTTTCCGCATTATTCACTTTATTTAAAATAATTAAAAACTCATCGCCGCCCAGACGTCCAACCGTGTCTGACTTACGAACACAACCACCTAGCCTTTTAGCTATTAGTTGTAACAATAAATCACCTACTGCATGGCCATAGCCATCGTTAATATCTTTAAAACCATCAATATCAATAAACAAAACCGATAAACCGACTTGCTCACGCTCCGCCAATGTTAGCGACGCCTGCAAACGATCTAACAACAAAGTACGATTCGGTAAATCCGTCAAATCATCGTGACCCGCAGCGTAAAGCAGCTGAGCCTCCATTTCCTTGCGCTCGGTAATATCATGAGCAACTGCGATTCGCACCTGGTGCTCTTCCGACCACCTAGCCGACCACAGCACATTTACCACCTTGCCATCTTTACGTACCCAACGGTTCTCGAAGCGCGGCAGAATCTGACCACTAACAACTGACTCAGCGATACCTAGCGTTTTCTCCCTATCATCCGGATAAACCATATTTACCATAGGCTTGCCAATCACTTCATGGGGCGCATAACCAAACATATCCTCAAAAGCCGCACTAACAAAAACGAAACTTCCATTGCGATCAACAACACAAACAGAATCGAGCATCAGCTCCATTACATCGGCAAGGCTAATGGCTAGCTCATTGTTTTTCATAAAACATTGCACCTAAAGATAAAAAAATCAGCGTCATTCATCGATTGTAGAAGACAACTAATCAAAGCGCTCTCATATAAGCACTAATTATCTACGGAGTTTGAATACAAAATCCATGGTTATTACATAACGTAACGAGATTAACCAAGATTAAGAGAATTGAAAAAAATAAACTGCGTAGCCCATCGTCGTGACATTCACCACAACCGTCAACCAAAACACTAGCAAAAAATGCCATTTCTTTGTCTTATGACGAAACACCTTCTGCCCCAACAGAGCGCCGAACCAACCGCCAAACAAAGACAGTAGATGCAGAGTAGATTCCCGAATTCTCTGCTTTCCATGCTTAGCCGCAGACTTATCAACCCCATAAAAACAAAACGTAATCAAACTTAAAATGCCATACACAGAAAACACATAAATCATTTCAACTCACTTTATCTAGCGAACTACCAACCCAAATTTAGGTTTATACAAACCTTCCAAAACAATGCGTAACTCTACACAAAACTTCATAGTTTTATCCCTTTAAATAACGTCATCAAAGAGTAAAAGAAAGGGAACAAAGCAATCACAGGTGAACTCTATGGCACATCCTAAGTCCGATTAAGTAACTCATAAATTAATAGGAGATCCTCAACCATGAATATCAACTCACTGTTAAACAGCATTATGGGCTCTACAGGCTCAGGAATTAACAAAGCCGTCTCAAAAGCAAAATCTGGCTCCATGCCAGGTGGATTAATAGGTGGTGCTGCCGCAGGCGGATTAGCGGCCATGCTATTAACAAACAAAAAAGCCCGTAAAATGGGTGGCAAAGCCATCAAATATGGCGGTCTAGCGGCCGTAGGCGGCATGGCTTACAAAGCATGGCGGGATCACCAAGCCAACCAAACAACAACGCAATCATCTCACCTTGATGCGAATCAGAGCTTCGATTCCTCTCCCATGCCTACCGCTCCTGCTGGTAGCATCTTCGACCTTGCAGAAGAGCAACCCAATCAACAAACTAACAACACTCACGTCGTGCTGATAAAAGCCATGATCAGCGCTGCCAAAGCAGACGGTCATATAGATGCAAGCGAACGCGCTCGCATCGAAGAAGAGATCAGTAACCTTGGTATCAGCACAGAAGAACAAAAACTTCTCATAGAACAACTAAGAGCAAATAGCGACCCTATTGCCATTGCGCGTCTATCAGACAATGAAGCCCTGTCAGCCGAAATCTACCTTGTCTCCATGCTCGCCATCGATATCGACACAGAGGAAGAACGACGCTACCTAGAGCGACTAGGCGATGCTCTACGTTTACCCAACGACCTGCGTCAAAAGATCGCACACGAAGTGAAACACGCACAAACTCAGTAACCCTACAGACCAAGCAACTCAAACAAACAAGAAATAAAAAAGGCGCTCTATCATTATTATAGAGCGCCTTCCAATTCATAACCTACTAGGCTACTAGGCTACTTATTAAGTTTGTCGCGAATGCTTTCCATACGCTTGCGATTCACCCCAAAGTCGGAATGCCCAACGCGAGAGGCAGAACGAATATCAACCATCACCTCCCCATCTTGTTCTTTGGCAAACAAAAACTCCACATCATCGACAAAACGAAACACCGCCGATGTAAACTCAGCATGGATGTAATTCTCTTCATTCACCACAACCTTAGTACGCTTCGAAGAATCCAGCACTGTCATCACCTTGTCATGGGCAGACGCAATAGACGCTTTCAACACAATAGGCTCAATGTAATGCTTATCATCGGCAGCAGCCTGACTGCTCACACAATTTGGCGAACTAGGGCACGCCGCTAACTTTCCATTAGAAACACCTAAATTCGGCATATGGCTTGAACACCCCTGCAATAAAATAAACACCAATAAGTATAAAAGTTTTCTAGTAAACATGCTCAATCCTAATAACTTTAGCCAGAGACTAACAGCTTGCAACAACCAACAGCTCATCTCGAATCATAGATAACAAAAAGGTTTCCCGTTCAATCGACATACCTTTTTTATCACTGTTTTTAATGGTATCCAAATTATGCTTAATGGCATCGTGGACATTAATCCACACTGGCTTCATACCATTTTTGACTTCGTAATCTTCCAGGCTGGTCTCGCCTAATTGCTCATCAATCTCACACGTATAGCAATAAGACTTCATCTGCATGATCTCAAAACCATCCCTATTCCAAGGCCGAAACTCTTCATACAGACCGAACGCCTGGACATTGCGAATATTCCGCGCCCCCGTCTCTTCTGTTAACTCACGGATCAAACCTTCCACCTGATTTTCCCCTTCATCAATGCCACCACCCGGCAAGGTGTAATCGTCATAACGCTGGGTATACAGCATCAAAATATCCTCGCCTTTCAAAATAATCCCACGGGCAGCAAGACGTAAAAAAGAAGATTGATCGACAGACTCGAGACTTGGATGGATAGAGGATTTTAGTAAACGCATAGATTGGGACACTTAGTGATTTTAGATGAGCTGGATAATAACGATTGGTGGGGAAGTGAGCAAATTGGGTGCCATTCAAACACTTTGGATCTTCAAGTATATTTGTTACTTCTCAATGACTTTTAGCTACAAGTTTATTCCGCCCTGCTGGGCGTGTAACTTTTGCCCTCTGTTTAATTCAGAAAAGTACAAAAGTAACCAAAAGGTCTCTTCTCGGGCTATCGCCCAAACGTCTCATTCACTTTGCTTAACATCACGTCTAGCAACACGACTTTTATCGTAAGGCATAGATTGGTTATGCTGCTTGAGAGAATCTTTCCGTTAATGACTCGGAAACTCCATAGAGTCGCGCAACTTCGTCGCGTCGAAGGGGATTCATCAATTTATCAGGTTCTATTCAAACGCTTTTAATTCCCTACCTTTATTCCGCCCTGCTGGGCGTGTAACTTTTGCCAATCGATGCAAAAATGCCAAGCGTTGAGAATCCATCTTAAATACTTTGCCAGCTTACTTTTCACACAAATCGCACGATTTAATTAGATTGATCATTTCATGCGACTATCTATAATATTACTGTAGTTCCAAATTTGGAGATTGAATATGCACACATTAACAGCAAATGATGCTAAGCGTAATTTTGGTGAACTTCTGCTAAGCGCCCAACGTGAGCCAGTTAAAATTAGCAAAAACAGCAAAGATGCCGTAGTGGTAATGTCTATCAGAGACTATGAAGAACTAGAAGCAATGAAAACTGACTACCTTAAACATTGTTTCGAGTCAGCTAAACAAGACTTGGCGCAAGGCAACGTGGTTGATGGTAAAGACTTCCTAAGCGCCTTGTAACCCATTATGCACAAGACAAAATACAAACTGAGTAAATTGGCTCAGACCCATTTACAAAAAATCAAAAGCTATAAACACACGTTACTAACTGGGTTTCAAATGCTAGCCGACAATCCAAACGTAGGCCGTCGTTGCGATGAAATTTATCCAAACAGTTTTTACTTTCCTGTTGGCAAACACACAGCTTACTTTACAAAAGAAGACGGTTTTATTTTGGTTGTGGCTGTACTCGCTCAATCACAACGCCCACAAAACCACTTGTAGTTAAGTCATTAAACCCTGCTTGGCAAGGGCTTAGCCCCTTCCCCTTTTGTCTTCCAAGGGTAAAGTTAGGGTGGATTTGTTCTCTCGTCGAGCTATCGCCCAAACGTATCACTTACATAGTTCTATTCGTTGCCTATCGATTAAAAAGCTGCTCTACCGTTTTCATTGGTAAGAACATACGAACACGCCCATTATGCTCGCACAGTAATTCAAAGCCGAACTTCGTATAGAAGACTTGAGCGGAATCTGTCAGACAGTCCACCACAATGGCGTACGCCCTCATGTGATGATTCACTACCCACAAATACTTCAGAGCACGAATTAGACTCACTTTTCCGAGTCCTGAACCATGAAACTCTTTGTGCACCGCTAATTGAGCTAAAAGAAAAACGGGGATAGGATACCTAGGAAGTTTATTAGCGAGTTTTGTTGGCAGTGTTTCTCGGCTGATAGAACTCGGGGCAACACTATAAAACGCACAAATAGCGTATTTTTGATTCAACAGTGGCTGAGCACTAGGTAAAACCATCGTTCGGCTAATACCCGCTTGCATATGCTTTGCTGCTTGAGTTTTGATAAATGTATTGAGCTCTTGCTCACCACAGTCAAATGAGTTGCGGTCATGCGTTGTTTTACTAAGTTCTACAAACTCTTTACCCCAACTCACCTGATAGCACTCTCATCTGTCAATTTGGCCGCATCCAACAACGCTTGATTAGGTGCTTTTGCTTTATCACACGCCACCATAAACTCATCAAAGACACTGTCTTTAACGACAAGGCTTTCATGCTCTTCAATAACATGAGTAGCATCTTCATCCATAAGCCTCACCACATATTCAGTGAGACTTTTTAGACCCAGTAATGCCGTCGCCTTTTCCGCTTTTGCCTTAATCTCTTCATCAAGACGGATATCTAAACGTGCCGTTGCCATAACCCCTCCTACGTACGGATGTATTCCGTAATTTTAGGGATTGTAGTGCAAATTTAAAACACACTCAACTTGTACGGATATTTGACGGAAAACAAGAGTTAATCCCTTCCCTTTTTAGGAGGTTAGGATGGGGTTAATTTCTTCTTCGGGCTATCGCCCAAACGTCTCATTCACTTTGCTTAACATCACGTCTAGCAACACGACTTTTATCGTAAGGTATAGATTAGTCTTGCTGTTCGAGAGAGCCTTTCCGTTAATGACTCAGAAACTCCATAGAGTCGCGCAACTTCGTCGCGTCGAAGGGGGTAACGCCCACATAAAAGGCGGCGCGATAGCGCCGTCCAGCGTAACGAAGTGAAGCGATTTTTGATGTGCTTGTTAGGCGCGATAGCCAATGCTTGCCAGAGCCTCAAATATTAGATCCGCTTCTTGTTGCATACCCATCTGCTGTAAGGCTTTTGCAAAATGGGGCCACGGTGGGAAAATTGCCATAAATGGATTTGAATCTGGGCCTGTGTACATACCACCGCCCGGGCCAGTATATAGACCACCACCAGGACCTGAGTATAAGCCCCCACCGGGACCTGTATAGCAACCACCACCAGGACCTGTATAAGCGCCGCCTCCTGGCCCCGTGTATAAACCACCACCCGGCCCTGTGTAGGCACCGCCACCAGGACCCGAATACATACCACCGCCCGGTCCAGTGTAAGCACCACCACCCGGCCCGGTATACATACCACCATCAGGTCCGGTATATGCGCCTCCACCTGGACCGGTATACATATTTCTAACCCACATTGTTGCTTCACTCATAAAAATTCCCTCTAGATTTGTGTACGCCTAACGTCGCCAACAGCGGCCGAGCGTAGCGAGGTCCAGCCAGCTTTGCTGGCGATGCTGCTTGGCTTTGTTGGCGGTTCATAGCTCCGGAAATTCCGTTACAAATTCAGATAAATAGGTAGCACCTTCATTAGCTGGAAATATATTTGTCACAGTTTCTCTTGCCGCTACGAGCTGCACGGGAAACCCCACTGTTTTGTCATTCAAGTTAATTCTTTTCAATGACTCTACAACCCACTTATCAAACATCAGTTTTTGATCGGAATTCTTTAATTCAATAATCACTTCTGTTGCGCACTCTTTTACTAACTGTGTATTGGTGCCGGCAAAATAAGGCTGACCTACATTTTGCACCCAAAACGGTTCGAAATTGTTACTACTGCTTAGAGAGCAAATGAACCCTTTGCCATCATCGTCTCTACCCGCCAGAATGCAAGTTAGAGGTATTTTATGCCCTGGAGCTTGAACAAAGGAAAGATTAAACTCGCGTAAAAATATTTCTTTGGCCTTCTGAATAATTACATCAAGAGAAGGCTTTCTCGCCTCAACAAATTCGATCAACTGATTACGAGCATTATGCCCAATTGTTCCTAGCCCCCCTGTAGCAATTACAACATCCTCTTTAAGATTTTCAATTTTTCTTACTGGGGTGCTTAACTGCTGTCCAGAATCAACATCCGTACGAGTTGAGTCCGCAGCTAAAAAAGCTCCATCAGGAAGACAAAAGCCAATAATTGCAGTCATATACCACCTCTTCCGATTCGCCTAACAATTAAGGGTTATACGGCAGCGTAGCTGCGGCTATAACCCACTGTTGAACGGCTGCGTTGTCTATATAGGGGATTTGCTTTTTTCATGGTGGGACTTCCCTGTTATATAACTCGCTCAATACCAACGTCTGTCTGGACTATGCCGCTTCAGATCGTCTTTGATCGCTGCTATGTTGATTCTTTATTTGCTCTTTTGTAGCGCGATTTGACCCGCGAAGCAAGCGATTCCCTCAGGCCTTATGACCTGATCCGCTTTATACACTGATCTCACCGTATGCTAACGCTAACTTCCATTGTCCCATGACTGCAGGATGCGAAGCCGTTTTGTCACTTTACTCTCAGATACATCGCCAAGATAAGTAACTGTACGTTCTCCACAAGCAGGGCATGAACATCCTGATTCAGCCGTCTTTTCACTGCCTCCATTAGCTTTCGGTTCGTACCTGCCTAACTGCTTATCTACCCGCTTCTTCACTTTGGCTCTTATTGCATTAGACAAACAGCCATAATGCCGGATGCGCATCAACCCCCTTGGTAATACATGGAGTAAAAAACGTCTTACCAGTTCTTGTGGCTTGAGTGTTAAAAGAGACTGCTTGCCGGAACGATAGTCTCGATATTGAAGACTGATTTTGTCGTTGTTCCACACTTGGAAACGATTATTAGATAAGGCAATACGATGGCTATAGCGCGCTAAATAAGTCACCAAGGTTGAGCGATATTCAAGCGCCGATTTGCAATAGACAACCCAAGGCTTTTGCATCAAAACATTCAGTAGCCGGCTCACTTCCATTTGCGATAACGCTGGTAGTAACCCTTCTCTAAAAGCTGCTCTTAGTTGACTAACCATGGCACCTCTAAAACGATTTGATAACAGTTTCACCGGAAGAAAATAGTTTTTCTTCAGACTATGCCAGCCTTGATCTCTATACACTCCAGAGGGAACCAAGGCATGAAGGTGAACATGGCGCACCAATGTTTGACCCCATGTATGCAAGACTGCCGTCATACCTGCCCGTCCATTGTGTTTTCGTTGGCTTAACTCATTCAACGCACGCCATGCAGTGTGAAATAAGGCGTCATAAATGACTCGATCGTGTTTGGCTATCCAAGCGTTTAGCTCATGAGGTAGCGTAAAAACTAAGTGAAAATATGGCACCGGCAAACATCGCTCCTCCTGCTTCAATAGCCATTGTTCGCTTGCTTTCTTTTGGCACTGGGGACAATGCCTATCTCGACAGCTATGATGCCAAAACCAATGATGACCACAGCCATGACATTGATACTTTCCTGTCCCCATTCGCTCGGTTCGACAGTCTGCTATATGATGTAGAACTTGCCATTGTCTCGCATTGGCATGTATCTGATGTTGTTCGTGACAATAATGAATCACGCTCGCTAGGCTTACCCCATTCATGATGGCCACCAGTCGGATAGCAATAAATCTTCACTATCCCGTCTCTTTAGATCCATCATCGCGACCCATTGCAGATAACGAAAAGTGGTTTGAATCTGCTTATGGCCTAATAAGGCTTGCAGCCTTGGTAAAGGCATTCCAGCTAACAGTTGATGACAAGCAAACGCATGACGCAAACTATGAAAACGAATGCATTTTTGGATCCCTGCTCGCTTAGCAGCTTCCTTAGTTTCTAATCGTAGGTATTTGCTATGCAGAGGACGGTGCTTATCCAATCCATAAACCACCACATCACAAGGTTCGTAACGTTGCCAATAGCGACCTAGCACCTGTTGCAAGCTTTGTGGAAACAGAACATAGCGATCTTGCTGCCCCTTCCCTTGCCTTACTTTGATGCAGTGATGGGTAAGGTCTAAATCATTGACTCGCAGCTCATTAACCTCACTTATTCTCATCCCTGTCGTATATGCCAACACCATGGCGACATACACTTTTGGATGCTGACAGCATCTGATCATCGCTTGCACTTCATCTGGATAGAGCAAGTCTGGGATTTTCTGAGATTTATTAGGATGAGGAAGTGATACCGATGGCATCGTTTTGTTCGCGACTTTTCGGTATAGAAAGTTCAGAGCATGTAACGCTTGACGGCAACTTGACCAGCTCCATCCTCGTTCTCTTATTAGATACAGCAAATATTGTTGGATATCGGTTTGGTTAAGCCGATCAGGAGGCATACGAAAATAGCGTGCAACTTCTGTTAATTGATATAAATAAGCTCTTTGCGTAGACACAGAAAAACCTTCTAGGGTCATCTGATCTATCACCTGTTTGCGTAAAGGTGTCATGACTTAATTCTCCATTGTTGATTGGAAGATTAAGTTTGGTTATAAATGAGGGAATTAGGGAAACTAAGAAAAGGCCCGCGAAGCGGCTTAGTTCAACATTTTGTTAATGCGCATGCGCGTTTACACAGATTGGAAACCTTCTCAATATTACTATAAGTCACTGACTCTAAAACCATAAATAGAGGTATCAACAAAAGTTAAAACAGGAAAAACGAGCATGCGTGTTTTTCCTTTTATCCACAGCGCGTTATTTCTACACTGTAGATTCTTATTCATTGATATTAGAGGACTTTCTTACTTACCTCCAGCACAAAACGCGCACAACCGGTTTATTTAAAATGGTTAAACGAGCAATAAAGCGTTCATCACAAAAATAGACTGTATATCCACCCATGAATTGTGTTTTAAATTCCATCCACAAATAAAATTGGTTTCAGACAATGAAAGCTTCACTTTCAACGGCGGATCACGGTCGTACCTCCCTCATCCGCCCTACAAAAACCAGCATCACACATGAAGCCAGTTCGACGCGACGAAGTTGCGCGACTTTATGGAGTTTCAGGGTCAGTTAAAAATACCTTTCCCTACACCAGCAAAACCAATCTATGCCTTACGGTAAAAATCGTCCTGCTAGACCAATCTTAAACAAAGTGAATGAGACGTTTGGGCGATAGCCCGATAGAGCGACCTTTTGGTAACTTATATATCGATAGACAAAAGTTACCCTCTCAGCTTTTTCCTGAATTAAAAAGCGGAATAAAGGTTGGGAATATAAGGCGTTTGAATGGAATCTAAATTCCGAAGAAGTCAGTTCGACGCGACGAAGTTGCGCGACCCTATGGAGTTTCAGGGTCAGTTAAAAATACCCCCTCCCTCCACCAGCAAAAACAATCTATGCCTTACGATAAAAGTCGTCTTGCTGAACCAATATTAAACAAAACGAATGAGACGTTTGGGCGATAGCCCGATAAAGAGACCTTTTGGTTACTTTTGTGGATCTGGACAAAAGTTACCCGCTCAGCAGAGCGGAACCAAGCTTGCAAACTAGGAAACATTGAGAAGTAACTATTTGAATTGATAAAAACAAAAAAGAGGCCAAAGCCTCTTTCCTATTGAACGTAAGAAAAACCAATTTGCAATTAAAAACTAATTCTCGCCGGAAATCCGGCTACCAACCGCTGAGGTCTGGTCTTTATACTTAGCATTATCACGCTTGTTATAAGGACGCTCCGCTGACCCCGACATGGTTTCAAAGTTGATGGCACCGATTGTCATGCCCGGGCTTAGGGCAATGGGCAGTTTGCCGCCGTTAAGGAATTCTAGAACTATGCCGCCGCTCCAACCTGGGTCGATGCGATGTGCGGTTACATGAACCATTAAACCAAGGCGCGCTAAGGAAGAGCGACCATCGAGCCAACCGACTAGGTTATCAGGTAAAGTGACTGATTCCTTGGTGACACCTAGTACCAACTCCCCTGGATGAATAAAGAAAGGCTTGCCGTCGTCGACCAGTATTTCTTCACTCATGACAGATTCGATAACCTTGCTAAGGTCAGCTTTTGAGCTGCTTAGGTCAAGGTAAGGCGCAGGGTGACCTTGAAAGACGCGAAACGAATTCCCCAACCGTAAATCAACAGATACGCCACTGATGACGCTGTTGTCGGGGCGAGGCTCGATAACGATAGAACCTTCGTCTAGGGCTTTTATAATATCTCGGTCACACAAACGCATTTCTTTTCCTCAATCGTCGCTCATGCCAATGATTGGCATAGCTGTTTGTTCATTTTGTTGGGATGCAAGGGTAGCACCAAGCTTGCGTGCAATCGACTGATAAATGCCTGCGGTATCACTTTCTGGTGCATTTACCACGATTGGTCGGCCAGCATCGCTTTGTTCGCGGATCGCTAGGCTTAATGGCAGTTTACCCAACACATTGACGTTATATTCTTTTGCTAGGCTCGCGCCGCCTTCATCCCCAAATATGGCTTCATGATGGCCGCAATTGGAGCAAATATGCGTCGACATGTTTTCTACTACACCCAATACAGGGATATTGACCTTGTTGAACATTTCTATACCACGACGAGCATCCAATAAAGCAATGTCTTGCGGTGTGGTCACAACAACAGAACCGGCAACAGGCACTTTTTGCGCAAGAGTAAGTTGAATATCACCAGTGCCTGGTGGCATGTCTATGAAGAGGTAATCAAGATTATCCCAATCGGTTTGCGTTAGAATCTGCATCAAGGCGCCTGTCACCATAGGCCCACGCCATGCAAGAGGAGTGTCTTTGGTGGTTAGAAACGCCATCGACATCACCTGCACACCAAACGCAGTTGGTGGCACGAAAAATTTGTCTTCGCGGACTTGTGGACGAGTACCTTCTTCAAACCCAAGCAACATACCTTGGCTAGGGCCGTAGATGTCCGCATCCAGAATACCAACACGAGCGCCCTCTTTTGCCATAGCTAGCGCTAGGTTAACGGTAGTAGTGGATTTCCCCACACCACCTTTACCAGACGCCACGGCGATGATATTTTTCACGCCTTTCATTCCTGGAATGCTGCCTTGTGTGGCTTGGCTTTTGACTTGAAAATCGATATCTAACACCAAATTACGGGCATCCGCCATTAGGTCTTTTATTTTGGCTTCTAGTTGAGCTTGTTGTTTTTGCGCAGGATAGCCGAGCGTTAAAGTGACATGAACTCGGCTATCATCCGCAACAACATTCCAAACAGCACCATAAGGTTGACCGCTGTTGTCGTCGATTAGAGTTTCTAAAGTCGCCTGTAATTGGGCATCAGTTAGCATAGGGGATCCTTGTAAGACGGAAAATAAAGACACCGTCGCTCGTGACATCGGTCAACGATCTCTTAAAGAATGTTTAGTTTAAAACCTTGTGCCAAGTTTGGGGGCAAATTACAGAAAAGCAAGACTTAGAAAGAAGACTAGCGCTTGCACATGCGGGATTGGGACTTATAATGTCGCTTTTCTTAGACTATCTATCCTTTAGACGCTTTATTTATTCGTCATCTGCGCCTAATTATTGATAGAATACTAGACCTTTTTTAATCCAGCAGGCTTATCAAAAATGGCACAAACGCAACGCAAAATTTTAGTCACCAGCGCCCTTCCTTATGCAAATGGTTCCATCCATTTAGGGCACATGCTGGAACACATCCAAACCGATATCTGGGTGCGTTTTCAAAAAATGCGCGGCCATGTTTGTACAGCAGTATGTGCTGATGATGCTCACGGCACGGCGATTATGATTAAAGCTGCGCAAAATGGCATCACCTCAGAAGAGTTGATCGAAGGTGTTCGCCAAGAACACATGGCAGACTTTAATGACTTCTTAATTGGTTACGATAATTACTATTCCACGCATTCTGAAGAAAACCGTGAGTTTTCTAACAGCATCTACAAAGCATTGCGTGATAATGGCAAGATCGCTGTGCGTTCTATCGTGCAAGCGTACGACCCTGAGAAAGAAATGTTCCTTGCAGATCGTTTCATCAAGGGTACTTGCCCTAAGTGTAAAGCAGAAGATCAATACGGTGATAACTGTGAAGTCTGTTCTGCGACTTACACGCCAATGGAAATGATCAATCCGCGTTCTGTTTATTCTGGCGCGACACCAATTGAGAAAGATTCTGAACATTACTTCTTCAAACTGCCTGATTTTCAAGACTTCCTAGCGAAGTGGACGCGCAGTGGTACGTTACAAGATCAAGTCGCGAACAAGCTATCTGAGTGGTTGGATTCTGGCCTGAAAGAATGGGACATCAGCCGTGATGCTCCTTACTTTGGTTTTGAAATCCCAGATGCGCCGGGCAAATATTTCTACGTTTGGCTAGACGCACCTATCGGTTACATGGCGAGCTTCAAAAACCTTTGTGATCGTACCGAAGGTTTGGAATTTGATGACTACTGGGCGAAAGATTCTGATGCGGAGCTTTACCACTTTATCGGTAAAGACATCATCAACTTCCACGCTTTGTTCTGGCCTGCGATGTTGGATTGCGCTGGTTACCGAACACCAACCGCGGTCAATGCACACGGCTATGTTACGGTTGATGGCGAAAAAATGTCTAAATCACGCGGCACTTTTATTAAAGCGCGTACTTATCTGAAGCATTTGGACCCACAATACTTGCGTTACTACTATGCAGCCAAGCTTAACTCCCGTGTTGACGATATCGACCTTAGCCTAAGTGATTTCTTACAACGCGTGAACTCAGACATTGTGGGTAAAGTAGTCAACATTGCCAGCCGTACGGCTAGCTTCATCAACAAGAAATTCGATGGCCAGTTGGCAAGTGAAGTAAGCGAAGCCGAGATGATTCAATCTTTCATCGACGCAGGCGACTTGATTGCAGAACACTTTGAAGGTCGTGAATACGGTAAAGCGATTCGTGAAATCATGCGCCTTGCGGACGTGGCAAACGAATACATTGCCGTTCAAGCACCTTGGGTATTGGCAAAAGACGAAGCGACCCTACCTCAAGTTCAAGCCGTGTGTACCGTTGCATTGAACCTGTTCAGCATTTTGGCGACCTACTTGAAACCGGTTATGCCGAACCTAGTGACCGACGCCGAGGCCTTCCTTGGCAAAGAACTAACATGGGATAACCGCAGCGAATTGCTGTTTGGCAAAACCGTAAACAAATTCAAGCCGCTAATGGGCCGTATTGAACAAACACAGATTGACGCCATCATTGAAGAAGGCAAACAAGAAGCCGCTGCGAAAGAAGCCGCCGCTCCGAAACAAGTTGAAACTGAATTGAGCAAAGAGCCTCTTGAAGCGGAAATCAATTTTGACGACTTCGCCAAAGTGGACTTACGTATTGCTTTGATCGTCAAAGCCGAGCACGTAGAAAAAGCCAATAAGCTACTAAAACTGACCTTGGACATAGGCGGCGAAACTCGCACTGTATTCTCTGGTATTAAGTCTGCTTATAAGCCAGAAGACTTAGAAGGCAAACACACTGTCATGGTAGCGAACCTTGCACCTCGCAAAATGAAGTTTGGCATGTCAGAAGGTATGGTTTTAGCCGCAGGCCCTGGTGGTGAAGAAATTTACCTACTAGAACCTCATGCTGGCGCTAAACCTGGCCAACGTGTGATGTAATCGCGCATTAGGGCTTAATTCCTTTTTAAGCTCTAAAAAAGCTCAGTAAAAAACCAATGCTCACCTTAGTTAATAAGAAACATTCTTAATAAGGTGGGCATTGGCATTAATAAAGAAACATAAACCAAACTTATATAAGCATAACTTATTATCTATATACTAAATCGGACTAGAAATACAAAAGCTTTAGTCTTGTTAGTTATAAGCAGATTGGTATAGTTACGCTCGCAGATGCTTTTCTCTAAAAGCATCTAAAATCACACAATATTCACCACATGTTTTGGATTTGAGATGACTGAATATCTCCTGATTCTGGTCAGTACCATTCTGGTTAATAACTTTGTATTGGTACAGTTTCTGGGCCTATGCCCTTTCATGGGCGTGTCTGGGAAACTAGAAACCTCTATTGGTATGGCAATGGCCACGACCTTTGTTTTGACATTGTCGAGCCTATGTAGCTATCTCACTTATACCTACATACTTCAGCCATTTGGTCTTGAGTACCTACAAACCATTTCCTTTATCTTGGTGATCGCCGTTGTTGTGCAATTCACTGAAATGGTGGTTCATAAAACCAGCCCACTATTGTATCGCGTATTAGGTATTTTCTTGCCTTTGATCACCACCAACTGTGCGGTATTGGGTGTAGCATTGCAAAATATCAGCAAACAAAACGGCTTTGTAGAATCCATTCTTTATGGTTTTGGCGCCGCGGTTGGTTTCTCCTTCGTACTGATTCTATTCTCTGCTATGCGTGAACGTATTAACGTGGCGGACGTGCCGACTGTGTTTAAAGGTTCTGCTATCGGTATGATTACCGCAGGCCTTATGGCTCTTGCTTTCATGGGCTTCACCGCCCTTGTGCAGATTTAGGAGCCAAAAATGTTTACTGTTTTACTCGCTATTGGAATTCTGGTTCTTTTATCTCTTATCTTTGGTGCGATTTTGGGTTACGCCAATGTGCGATTCCATGTGGAAGGCGATCCTATCGTTGACCAAATCGACGCCCTGCTACCGCAAACTCAGTGTGGCCAATGCGGTCACCCAGGTTGCCGCCCTTATGCCGAAGCCATCGCCAACGGTGAAGCCATTAACCATTGCCCACCAGGCGGTCAAGCAACTATTCAAGCATTAGCCGATTTATTAGACGTGGAAGCCGTTCCATTAGACGGCGATCACGGAACAGAAAGTGCAAAACGTGTTGCTGTGATTCGTGAAGATGAGTGCATCGGCTGTACCAAGTGTATTCAGGCATGCCCTGTCGATGCGATCTTGGGTGCAGCAAAACAAATGCACACGGTAATTGCAGATGAATGCACAGGTTGTGACCTTTGTGTTGAGCCTTGCCCAGTAGATTGTATTGATATGGTAGAAGTCGGCGTGACAGCAAAAACTTGGTCTTGGGACAAACCGCAAGGTATCGCGGCAACCTCGCTTAATATTATTGCCACTGACCGCCAAGCAGAGGTGGCTCACTAATGCAAACAGCAAACATTTTTTCTTTTCACGGCGGCATTCATCCACCAGAAAACAAAGCCCAATCACTGCAATTGCCGTTGGGTCGACCAAGTTTACCCAGCGAGCTAATTTTGCCACTTGGTCAACACATAGGTCAGAGCTCTCGCCCATTAGTAAAAGTGGGCGACAAGGTGTTAAAAGGCGAAACCATCGCTATCAACAATGGTTTTTTGAGTAGTTTTTTGCACGCTCCTACTTCTGGCACTATTGCAGCTATCGAAGAACGCCTAATCGCCCATCCATCTGGCTTAAGCGATCTTTGCATTATCCTCACGCCAGACGGTAATGAAACATGGACAACACTTGAACCACTAAACAACTGGCAAAACATCTGCAAAACTGACGTGCTGGCTTATTTGTCTGAAATGGGCATCATCGGTATGGGCGGCGCAGGCTTCCCAACTCAAGTAAAGTTACAAGGCGCGCACAAGAACCCGTTGACTCACTTCATTATTAACGCGGCAGAATGTGAACCTTACATCACTGCGGATGACATGTTGATTCGAGAAAAGACCCTCGAACTCGTGTTAGGCATCGAAATGCTGCAACACCTTGTTGAAGCAGACAATGTGATTATTGGTATTGAAGACAATAAGCCAACCGCTATTGCAGCATTAAAAACGGTACTTACTCAGCGCAACAGCAAGATACAAATTGCCGTGGTGCCAACTAAATACCCTTCCGGTGGTGAAAAACAGTTAATCCAGCTATTAACTGGCAAAGAGGTTCCAAGCGGACAGTACCCAGCGGATATCGGTGTTTTATGTCAAAACGTCGGCACTTGTGTCGCTGTTCATGATGCGATCACGCAGGGCAAACCTTTGATTTCACGCTTTACCACCTTGACGGGTGACGCGCTTAAAAGCCCACAAAACGTCGAAGTGTTACTGGGCACTCCTGTTGAACATTTGTTGGAATACGCGGATTCTGAGCCTAAAAAACTCAGTCGCTTAATTATGGGCGGGCCAATGATGGGCTACACCCTAGATTCAGCTGCTGTGCCTATCGTCAAAACCAGTAACTGTATATTGGCGGCGAGTAAAAAAGAGCTCCCTCCACCAGCACCAGAACAAGCTTGTATTCGTTGCGGCATGTGTGAACAAGCCTGCCCTGCAAGCCTATTGCCTCAACAATTATTGTGGTTCAGTAAAAGCCAAGAGTTTGAAAAAGCCGAACACCATAACTTATTTGATTGTATCGAATGTGGTGCTTGCTCTTATGTCTGCCCAAGCAGCATTCCATTAGTGCAATATTACCGCCACACCAAGAGCAGTATTCGTGAGGCCCGTGAAGCCAATGTGAAATCCGACTTGGCGAAGCAACGTTTTGAAGCTCGTAAAGCCCGTCAAGAAGCGGAAGCAGCAGAAAAAGAAGCGAAGCGTCTTGCTCGTCAAAAAGCAGCGCCAAGCAAAGCTACCGAAACGAAAAAAGCGGCACCTGCAAAAGCGGCTCCGACTGCTGCACCTACAACTAATGACGAATCGAAAAAGCTCAAAGTCGATGTCGCTATTGCTAAATCTAAGCTGAAGAAACTGCAAAAGCAGTTGCTTGAAGCGCAAGAAAACGAACACGTGGAAGAGATCAACAGCTTGCAACTGCAAGTCACTGATCAAGAAAAAGCTTTAGCATCGCTGGAAGATCAACTGAGCAAACTACCGACGGATGCTCCTATAAGTGTCGCTGACACAGCCGCTAAAGCAAATGCAGCGCCAGCCAATGACGAGTTAAAGAAAGCCAAGGTCGATGTCGCCTTAATTGGTGTGAAACTTAAGAAGCTGCACAAGCAACTAACAGAAACACCCGATGATGAGGAATTAAAAGACAAGATCGCGACTTTTGAAGCCGATCTAAAAGCGGCCCAAGAAACGGTAAGCAAGCTAGGTGCAACAGCGGCGTCAAATGCCAATACCGCGACGCCAGAACCAAAAGCAGCCGCCAGTGATGAATTGAAAAAACTAAAGATCGACGCAGCCATTGCCAAAGCCGCAGTGAAGAAAGTTGAAAAGGCTTTGAAGAAGGCGGAAGAGATAGATGCGCCTGAAATCGAAGCAATTCGCCAGCAATTACAAGAAGCGCAGCAGCGTGCAGATGATCTGGAAAAAGCCTTAGCTAATCCAGAAACCGTTATGCAAAAAGCAGAGTCAACGTCAGCTAAAGCAGAACCTGCGACCAACCTTGATGCCGACGCGATCAAAAAACGTAAGATAGATCTTGCCATTGCCAAAGCTGGCGTTAAAAAAGCCGAAAAAAATATTCAGCTTCTAAAAGAGCAAGGCAAAGACGAAGCTGAAATCAATGCGTCTGAATGGCCAAGCAAACTAAAAGAAGCACAGGATAAACTCGCCGCACTTGAGAAAGAACAGGCAGCAGAAACAACTACACCTCCTGTTACAACAGAAGCCAGTGCGCCAGGGGCTAACATCGATGCGGATGCCGCTAAAAAACGCAAGATCGACCTAGCTATTGCTAAGGCCGGCATCAAGAAAGCCGAGAAAAACATTCAGCTTTTAAAAGACCAAGGCAAAGACGAAAGCGAGATAGAAGCATCGGAGTGGCCTAAAAAGCTCATTGAAGCACAGCAAAAGCTAGCCGCGCTTGAAGCAGAAGAAACCACACCAGCTACTTCCGTTTCTACGCCTGTAGAGAAAACAGTAGATGCGGTGGCTGACAGCGAAGCCAAAGCCGAACCAGAAATGGATCTGGCTAATCAGATCAAAAAAGAAAAAATCGCCATTGCTTTGGCAAAAGCACAAATTAACAAACTGAATAAGCGTTTGGAAAGCTCTCCAGAAGAAGCGGACAGCATAAACCAAGAGATTGCTTCCACAGAACAACGTCTGCAGAGCGCCGAAATATTGTTAGAAAAACTTATTTATTCGCAAACCAACATGCAAGAGAATCGTTAAATGGCATTATTGAGGATCACCTCCCCCCACACACAACGTGCAGGACGTCGCACCTCTTGGGTAATGCAGATGGTTATTTTAGCGACCATTCCTGGCATTGTGGTACAAACTTGGCTATTTGGCTGGGGCACGTTAATTAATTTAATGATTGCCTGCATCACCGCACTATTGAGTGAAGCGGCCATTTTGGCGATGCGTCGTCGCCCTGTTAGCTTTTTCCTAAAAGATTACAGTGCGTTATTAACCGCCGTGTTATTAGGTGTGGCTCTGCCGCCGATTGTGCCTTGGTGGGTAACAGTAACAGCGGTTGCTTTTGCCATCATCTTTGCCAAGCAACTGTACGGCGGCTTGGGTAATAATCCATTCAACCCGGCTATGGTTGGTTATGCGATTGTACTGGTGTCTTTTCCCGTACCAATGAGCCAGTGGCTTGGTGTACAAAGCATGGTAGCGTCAGGGGATACTCTGTCTATGATGCAAAGCTTACAAGCTATATTCCATCACTTACCCGTGATCGATAGTTACACTATGGCAACGCCGTTGGATGGTTTCAAACACAAAGACCTACTAGATTCGCAAGCCGCCTTTACCAGCATTGCTGCACTTCAAGGGCCAAGTTTAAACAGCTGGATTTGGGTAAATGCAGCTTATCTTGTAGGTGGTCTTGGGCTTATCTGGCTACGTATTATCACTTGGCACACGCCAGCAGCGCTATTAGGTGCTTTAATGGTAATGGCGGGTGTATTTCACCTATTTGATCCGAGCAACACAGCAACGCCATTTTTCCACCTCACTACTGGCGCTGCGATGTTTGGGGCTTTCTTTATCGCCACAGACCCTGTGTCGTCTTGCACCAGTAATCGCGGTAAACTGATTTATGGAGCAGGCATTGGTATCTTGATTTACATTATTCGCTCTTGGGGTGGTTATCCTGATGGGGTGGCATTTGGCGTCTTGTTAATGAACTTCGCTGCGCCTTTAATCGACTACTACACACAGCCAAGAACTTACGGCCACAAAAAAGCCAAAACCGGTTTAAAAGTTGGGGAGGATAACTAATGGAATTGCTCGCCTCTATTCGCCGTAACAGTCTTGGTTTGGCTATTTTTGCAGTGTTAACTGCTGGCCTTATTGCGATCACGCACCAGCTAACGGATCACACGATCAAGAACAATATCTTGGATGCGCAGATTTCGGCCTTTAACGAAATATTGCCCGCCAATTTGTACGACAACGACTTAACCAAAGACACCGCCATTCTGCCACCCGATCCCCTATTAGGCAGCGAAGAAGGTATTAAGATTCATATCGCCCGTAAGAACGGCGAAGTCTCTGGCATTATCTTCGAAACCATTGCCCCACGTGGTTATAACGGTAATTTAGACATGCTGGTTGCCATTGATAAAAATGGCGTTGTGACAGGCAGTCGCGTCATTAGTCACAAAGAAACACCAGGACTTGGCGACAAGGTTGATTTGAAAAAGTCTAAGTGGATTCTGAGCTTTGCCAATAAGTCACTGGAAAACCCAACCTTAAAAGGCTGGGCAGTGAAAAAAGACGGTGGCGATTTTGACCAATTTACAGGGGCAACCATTACTCCTCGTGCCGTGGTTCGTGCCGTAAAAAATACGCTAATTTATTTTGATCAACACAAAGATACGCTGTTAGCGTATTAGGATAGCCCAATGAAAATGAGCGCAGAAACAGCTGCAACAGACGCTACTCAAGAAGAGAGCAAGCCAAGCGCCAATTACGCAGAAATCATTTATAACGGTATCTGGAAAAACAACCCTGCTCTGGTTCAGTTGCTTGGCTTGTGCCCTATGCTGGCGGTAACCAGCACAGTCGTCAACGCATTGGGTCTTGGGTTGGCTACCATGGTGGTTTTAATCGGCTCTAACATTGCCGTTTCCATCATTCGTAACTACGTGGCCGATGCCGTTCGTCTGCCTGCTTTTGTCATGATCATCGCGTCGTTTACCACCTGTATTGAATTAATCATGCAGGCTTACACTTACGAGCTTTATCAAATTCTAGGGATTTTCATTCCCCTAATCGTAACCAATTGTGCGATCCTTGGCCGTGCTGACGCTTTTGCCAGCCGCAACCCTGTGCTGCCTTCTGCGCTAGATGGTTTTATGATGGGCTTGGGCTTCATGTTTATCCTTGTCACCTTGGGCGCTATGCGTGAGCTAATTGGTCAAGGTACCCTGTTTTCAGATATGCAGTTGTTGTTCGGTGATATGGCAACACATTGGAAAATCGTTGTTTTTAACGACTACCCAAATGTATTGTTTGCCGTATTACCGCCCGGTGCTTTTATTGGGCTAGGCTTGTTAATCGCGGGTAAAAACTACCTAGACGAGCGCGAGAAGAAACGCATCGCCGCGCAAAAAGCTAAAGATGGCCCAAGCGCCTCAAAACGTGTGCGTGTGACGGGCCAAGTTAGCTAACGTATAGCAGCAACAAGTCGTATTAGTAAAAGTGAAGAAAGGCTATTTATTTTGAACAAAGAGAAACGCTACGAGATTTTTTCTCGCTTACGAGCTGAAAACCCCAATCCCGTAACCGAGCTGGAATACAGCTCGCCTTTTGAGCTTTTAATTGCGGTGTTGTTTTCTGCTCAAGCCACAGATGTGAGTGTAAACAAAGCAACACGCAAACTTTTCCCTGTCGCCAATACACCAGAAACCATGCTGGCGCTTGGCGTCGATGGCTTAAAAAGCTATATCAAAACCATCGGCTTATTTAACGCTAAAGCCGAAAACGCCATCAAGACCTGCCAAATTCTTATCGAGAAGCACAACAGCGTCGTACCTGAAACTCGCGAAGAACTGGAAGCCCTACCAGGGGTTGGCCGCAAAACCGCCAATGTGGTTTTAAACACAGCCTTTCGCCAAGTGGCCATGGCGGTGGATACGCATATCTTTCGCTTTGCTAATCGGACAAAAGTAGCGCCAGGCAAAAACGTCTTAGAAGTCGAGATGAAGCTGCTTAAGTTTGTGCCAAAGGAATTTCTTTTGGATGCTCACCATTGGATGATACTTCACGGTCGTTATATCTGCGTCGCTCGAAAACCCAAGTGTGATGCCTGCATCATTGAAGATTTATGTGAGTTTAAAGACAAGACCTCCACTTAATCCCCGCTGTCTTTTTAGTTAACTAAAGACTAACCTAAATTTAAATAACATAGCATTTATTAAACCTTTCTAGCTCGGCATTCTTAGTCTATTGATATTTCACTTTATAGAGGAAGAATGCTATGAGTCACCATTTAACCCAAGCCCAGCTTGATGCCCATTGGATGGCCTACACAGGCAATCGCCAATTTAAAAAAGATCCTCGTATTATCACCTCTGCCGCAGGAAATTATTACACCGACAGCGATGGCAGAAAGATTTTTGACGGACTTTCTGGCTTATGGACTTGCGGCTTAGGTCATAGTGTTCCCGCTATTAATGAAGCGGTTGCCGAACAAGTCAAAACCCTCGACTACTCCCCTGCTTTCCAATTCGGCCATGAGAAATCCTTCTTGTTAGCAGAGCAAATCACAGAATTCATGCCTGCGGGATTAAACCGTATTTTCTTTACGGGCTCCGGTTCAGAATCAGTCGATACAGCATTGAAAGTCGCTCGCGCATATTGGCGTAAAAAAGGCATGGGCACAAAAACCAAGTTTATCGGTCGCGCTAAAGGTTATCATGGGGCAGGAATTTCCGGTTTCAGCGTTGGCGGCATCCCTGCAAACCGCACGCTTTATGGACAAGGCTTAGAGTCTTATCACCTTCCTCACACACAAGTTCCGGGCAGTGAATTTTCCAAAGGTATGGCTGAACAAGGCAAAGAACGCGCTGATGACCTGCTTAACCTAATCATGATGCATGATGCTTCGAATATTGCCGCAGTGATTGTTGAACCTATGTCGGGCTCAGCTGGTGTCATCGTACCACCAAAAGGCTATTTGCAACGGTTACGGGAGATTTGTGATCAGCATAATATCCTACTGATCTTCGACGAAGTTATTACCGCGTTTGGTCGTATGGGCGCAAAAACCGGTGCTGAAGCCTTTGGCGTGACGCCTGACGTGATTACCATGGCAAAACAGGTTACTAACGGAGTTATTCCAATGGGTGCAGTAGCCTTTAAACAAGAGATCTACGACACTTTCATGGATAATGGTGGTCCAGACTACATGCTGGAAATCCCTCATGGTTACACCTATTCCGCGCATCCTATTGCCTGCGCTGCAGGATTAGCGTCTCTGAACGAAATTAAGAAACAAGGTTTAATCGAGCGTGTTAACAGCATGAGTTCGGTATGGGAAAACAGCGTACATCAACTTAAAGACGCCAGTTCGATGATTACGGATATTCGTAATTACGGTTTTGCGGCAGGTATTACCATTGCCCCAATAGATGGCGAACCAGCTAAACGCCCATTCCAAATCGCCATGGCAATGTGGGAAAAAGGCTATTACGTTCGTTACGGAGCCGACACTATTCAATTAGCTCCGCCATTTACAACAGAACAGTCTGAAATAGACAGCCTGATCAATGCATTAGGCGAAACAATTAAGCAACAGAGCTAAAAGCCAATTATTGCCTTCGCAACACATCTCTCCAATCAAGATGTTGCTAATAAGTACCCAGCAACATCTTGATTCATATCAATTTTTTCTAGCTATCACTTCTCTGTGCTCTTGCACTATAATGACTACCCTAGAAGAGTCATCAATGACCTTGGATCTTCACCCAGTAAAGGATAAACCAATGTCTATTTCACATTCGCCTTATGTTCGCTGCTTTTGGACCGGTTCACTATATTTAACCAACGGCGTCGTTATGCCGATTCATTGCACACACATATCTACACAAATGATAGAAGTGGAAGCGCCCGATGGTTTGCAAGGATCAAAATTGGTGAAGCTAGAACTAAAGGCGATTCATGAAGGTAAAACGGCCACAATAAAAGCATTATGCGACCCACAACTGGATGTTTTTAACGAGCATAATAAGCATTATATAAAATTTACCTATCACACTATTTCAAACAAAGACGTAAGTTTTATCAAAGAGTTCGTCGACGCTCATTCCTAGCTCATAATAAAGATAAGCTAGGAAAGTAGGTCGTTCTTCTCTTTATTCTGATGAATTCAGATTTACGATTATTTATTCAGCATCACTTTCGTCTTTTTTAGCGCTATCTTCTGCTTTTTTAACGCGAATTTTAGAACCATCAACATCCATACCGTTTAGTGTTTTGATTGCTACTTTCGCTTCGCCTACTTTTGGCATTTCAACAAACGCAAAGCCTTTCGATTCACCTGTATCTTTGTCCATCACAAGAGTGCAAGACTGCAAAGTACCGTGAACGGCAAACAAACTTCTCAATTCATCTTCTGTGGTGTTACGGGCAAGGTTTCTTACTAATAATTTCATATTTTTCTCTTTATAAATAAAAAAGGCATGGAAGTTACTTACCATGCCTTCAAGTTTGATTGTGCCATTCTAACGATTTAAGACAGGGTTGTCTCAAACAAGGCTAATAATTTTTTACTGTCTACTTCCATACAAACTTGCGTCATCGGTACATCATTCCAATGTGGCTCAGGGAAAGTCATGCCCTGTGGTGCAAAAATAGTTTGCCCTATGCCGATACCTTCACACGCAACACGCACAGCACCCAGCTCTACGCCAAAAATGCTCGGATCCATAACATAAGCAATGGTTGATGCATCATGGAAATAACAACCATCCATATCAAAGCGACTGCTATAGAAATTAATATAATGCTGAGCACAATCGTACAAGAAACCACCTTCCGTCGGATTAGCTTTCTTAATGCGCTCTAATACTGAATTGTCCAATAACACCTGATGAGTGACATCTAGGCCAATCATGGTCACTTGCCAAGCAGCGGTAAAAACAAGATCTGCAGCATGTGGATCATTCATAATATTAGCTTCAGCAACAGGAGACACGTTACCGTACTCAATCGCTGTGCCACCCATCAGCACAACTTCATCAACCAAGTTCGCCACTTCTGGATCAAGCTCTAAAGCTTTTGCCAAGTTACCTAATGGCCCAAGAGCAATAATGGTTACTTCGCCCGGAAATTCACGCACAGTATCAACAATAAACTGCGCCGCGCTTTTCTCGATTGCCTTACCTTTTGGTGCCGGCCAATCAATGTTACCGAAACCATCTGCACCATGGACAAAATCTGGATGTGGGCGTGGTGCAATCTTGCTTGGTACAGCTACACCTTTGGCAACCGGTACGTTTACTTTCGCGATCTCTGTCAAAGTGATGGCGTTTTGTGTTGCCAAATCCACAGACACATTACCAAATGTCGTTGTTAAACCTAATACTTCAAGCTGTGATGCTTGAAAGGCGAAGAAAATCGCCATTGCATCGTCTATACCTGGATCCGTATCTATAATAATTTTACGAGCCATGTTTCAATTCCTCTTTTAACTATTCGTTGTTGGCTAGGTATTTTGCCTAACGGTTCCTGGCAAGAAAGGCCGTCACTTCATCTTGTGTTGGTATAGATGACGCAGCACCTAAACGAGTAACGCAAATAGCAGATGCAGCACATGCACGAGTGATCGCCTGCGTCATGTCTTCGCCATTCATTAGAGAAGACAAGCAAAAGCCAATAAACGTATCTCCAGCCGCTGTGGTATCAACGGCTTCTACAGAAAAGGCTTTTACCTTCACGCTTTCATCACCACTAAAATAACAAACCCCAGCTTTCCCAAGGGTCATCAACACTTCTAAATCAGGGTAGGCTTTTGGAAAAGCCTCAATGGTGCTATCGATATCTTTTGTACCGATTAAATCCATGGCTTCCACTTCGTTAACAATCAACAAATCAACAAAGCCAAGAACCTCCTTGGTAAGTTCGGCATCCATTGGAGCTGGATTAAATGCAACCTTAAGCTTATTCTCTTGCGCTTTACGCATAATGTATTCGATAAGGTTGGTTTCATTTTGCAACAACACCCAATCACCAGCGTTTGCCTGTGATAGCACTTGATCAACTTGTTCTTCCGTCAACGCATGGTTTGCGCCTTGGTACAAAATAATCGAATTTTCTGCTTCTTTAGTTAGCTGAATAATCGCATGGCCTGTTGGCACATCAATCCGCTTTATCAACCCCGTATCCACTCCAAGGGATTCTAGCTGATCAATAACAGCTTGATCACTATGATGAATCGCCCCGACATGCTTTACATCAGCGCCCGCTTTAGCCAGTGCAACCGATTGGTTTGCTCCTTTGCCACCTAATAAACACTGATAGCTATTAGAAGCCATAGTCTCACCAGGGCGAACAAAATGATCTAGCTGATAAAGGTGGTCGAGGTTAATCGAACCAAAGTTATAAATTGTCATAATTCTCTTCCTTCAGATCAGCGTGCATCGTATCGGCACATTTTATTCTACTGCTCATTCTGCAAAGCGACATACTATGTCAATTAACCAGCGAACACTGACCAAGTGTACAAAAATAAAAAACGCTCCAATTCTGCAAGAATGGAGCGTTTTTTGAAAGCTTATTTTTTTAAATCAACAAGTGGTTACTTGTCGTTATCTAGAAAACCACGACCTTTCTGAGCAGCAATACGCATACGAAGCGCGTTTAGCTTGATAAAGCCTGCTGCATCTTTTTGATCGTATGCACCAGCATCATCTTCAAAAGTCGCAATTTTGCTGTCAAACAGACTGTTATCAGACTGACGACCAACAACCGTTACGTTGCCTTTGTACAATTTAAGACGAACAGTACCGTTTACGTATTTTTGAGATGTGTCGATCAAAGCTTGCATCATACGACGCTCTTCTGACCACCAGAAACCATTGTAGATCAACTTAGCGTAGCGTGGCATCATCTCATCTTTCAAATGCGCAGCTTCACGGTCTAGGGTAATAGATTCGATCGCACGGTGCGCTTTCATCATGATAGTGCCACCAGGTGTTTCATAACAACCACGGGCTTTCATACCAACAAAACGGTTTTCTACGATATCAACACGACCAATACCATTCGCGCCACCAACTTTGTTTAATGTCTCCAAGATAGTTGCTGGAGACATAGCTTCACCATTGATAGAAACTGGGTCGCCTTTTTCGTAACCAATTTCGATGTAAGTTGGTTCGTTTGGAGCATTTTCTGGAGAGACAGACCAACGCCACATGTCGTCTTCTGGCTCAGTCCATGGATCTTCCAACTGATCACCCTCAAAAGAAATATGCAGTAAGTTAGCATCCATAGAGTAAGGAGATTTTTTCTTTTTAGTAGAAAAATCTACTGGGATTTTATGCTCTTCACAGTATGCCATTAGTGTTTCACGAGACGTTAGGTCCCATTCACGCCAAGGAGCAATTACTTTAACGCCAGGTTTCAATGCGTAAGCGCCAAGCTCAAAACGTACTTGGTCGTTACCTTTACCTGTTGCGCCGTGAGAAATCGCATCGGCACCTGTTTCATTGGCAATCTCGATCAAACGTTTAGCAATCAATGGGCGCGCAATAGACGTACCCAATAGGTATTCGCCTTCGTAAATAGTGTTGGCACGGAACATTGGGAAAACGAAGTCGCGAACAAACTCTTCTCGCAAATCTTCAATGTAGATTTCCTTAATACCCAACGCTTGAGCTTTAGCACGAGCTGGTTCAACTTCCTCACCCTGACCCAAATCAGCGGTAAAGGTAACCACTTCACAGTTATACTCTTCTTGAAGCCACTTCGCGATTACGGAAGTATCCAGGCCGCCAGAATAGGCAAGCACTACCTTCTTCACGTCAGACATTATCTCTATTCTCCTCAACGAGCTCGCGCTCCCTCACCAGTGCTTTCAAACCAGAACATGGCGGCGCAAAAAATTTAAAAAAGGGGCTGTAAGTGTAAGATCTCGATTCTTGCTTAGCAAGTAAAAAGCCCCGTTTTGCTCAGATAATTCAGCAAAACGAGGCTCTTTTAGTAAATTAGATAAATCTGTAATACTTTATAAATTAACTCGACTCAGATGACTTCTCTAAGCGAATCGTGACTCGTCGGTTACGTTCTCGGCCTTGAGCGGTATTATTTGTGGTGGAAGGATAACGTTCACCATGATAACGAGAAATTATTTTTCCCGCCGGCACACCCTTCTCTAGTAGATAAGAGGTGACTTTTTCTGCCCTAACTTTTGACAACTCACGGTTATCTCGGCGAGAGCCTATAACATCCGTGTGACCATCAATGTAAATGTATTCAACACTTGGATCAGAAGAAACATACAAGGCGACAAGATCCAAACGAGCCTTAATTCGATCCGTAAGATTCACGCCATTAGTCGGAAACAATGCCGCTGTTCTGGCAATCTGGTCATAATTTACTGGCAACAGACTAGACAAACAGCGTCTAAACTCATTGTAAGCAGGCGCAAAGTTAATGTTCGACAAACCCACTTCTATCGTTTCACGATTATTTTCCCAAGCGGTTCCAGCCACTACAGGATGACGGCCACGATCCAAACTTGTTAGCATTCGTTCAGCAACTCGTCCACCTACTTCAACCGTTAAACCGTAACCGGGGTAAGGCAAAACCTCTAAAGTTTCTGGCTTTAAACCTGGCGACCAATCAGGTGCTTGAGAAATAATATAAACCTGACCTGGGCCAAGTTTTTCGTTCTGTGGCTGCAAAATGAATTTCATAGGTTCGCCAGCTTCTTTTATAAAGTGGCCTTCACCGTAATTCGGCACGGGGTGCGTTAAGCTGCACGAAAAAATATCGCCCGAAAGTAGCCACTCAGAATCCGAAATACCAGATTGGTAATGAGTTATGGCATTAGCCTGTGTAAATGGCATGCCAATAGCCAATAAAAATGTAGTGCGAATTAGAAGTTGTTGGGGAATTCCCATTTAGACATCTCGTTCAAGCATTATCAAATGTGTTATGATCCGATCCTATTGTATACCGTTACTGTTGATCAAGCGGCAGAATTAAGGACCTTCTTTTGTCAAACCATGAAATCAAAGATCGATTCCGCGGCTTCCTACCTGTTGTTATCGACGTAGAAACCGCAGGCTTTAATCAAAAAACAGATGCTTTATTAGAAATGGCAGCCAGCATCCTACGAATGGATGAAAATGGCGACTTATATATCCACGAAACATTGGATTTTTTGATCAAGCCATTTGAGGGCGCAAACCTTGAAAAAGCGGCGCTGGACTTTACTGGCATTGATCCTTTTGCTCCTGGCAGACAAGATATGCCAGAAACAGAAGCTCTCAATCAAATGTTTAGTAAAGTTCGAAAAGAACTAAAGTCTGTCGGCTGTAAACGTGCCATCCTAGTTGGTCATAATGCAGCTTTTGACCACGGCTTTTTGAATGCCGCGATTGAACGAGCCGACATTAAACGTAACCCATTCCACCCATTCTCTAGCTTCGATACTGCAAGTCTAGCTGGTTTGGTGTTTGGGCAAACCGTATTGGCAAAAGCGTGTGAAGCGGCTTCTATTCCGTTTAGTAACTCTGAAGCACACTCTGCGAAATACGATACTGAAAAAACTGCAGAACTATTTTGCGAAATGGTAAATCGTTTAAAAAGACTTGGTGGCTGGCCACTTGTTGAAAACGAAGCCGAAGATAGCATGGCGGCTATTTTTAACTCTGGAAAATAGCCTAATTGGAAAAGCGCGTTTTGATATATAAAACGCGCTTTTTATCCACCATTTAGAGAGAGCATCCGTATGCAAGGAAAGCGAATCTTATATTTGATACTGGGTTGGTTTTCTCTGATCACGGGAATCATTGGGATTTTTCTTCCCTTGCTTCCCACCACTCCTCTCGTGTTACTTGCTGCTTGGTGTTTTTCCCGCTCGTCGGAACGGTTCCATACTTGGCTAATTGAGCATAAAGTTTTTGGCCCCATTCTGCGCGATTGGCAATCCTCAGATGGCATTCCTCGTAAAGCAAGAAACCGCGCCATCATTTTTATGTGGGCAGGTATGGCGATTTCGATCTTTATTGTTTCTCGCTTATGGGCAACCATAGGATTAATCTCCATAGGGCTATGTGTAAGCATCTATTTATTACGCATGCCTATTCGTTCTGAAAGCCCACTAATCACAGAACGCACAACAGACACAGAAGCACCAAAAGCATTAAAAAGCACAGAAGACAAAGACAGAACCAGCTAATCCATATTCACTTATTTACTATTTAGAAAGCAGAAAGGCACTTTATGATGACACGCCGACATTTTCGACACTTTGTCTTTTATCCATTTGCGGCTCTGACTGGTCTCACTGGCGCAATGTGGCTAGCGGCTCCATTTGTAGCAGAACACTATTTAATCGCTTATTTTCAGGAGCAAGACGAGAATGTTACCGTTGGCAAGCTATCTATTGACTTTTTCCCCCCTAAAGTTGATTTGAAAAATATCGTCATCAATGACAAAAACCAAGACACTCTCAGTCTTAAACGCGCTATTGTTGAAGTCGAAATATGGCCACTTTTAACTAAAACAGTTCATATTTCAGAAGCCAAAATTGACGGTTTAAACTTAGTCGTTGCCCAGCACGAGAAAGACTGGATTGTCGCAGGTATTAATACTTCTCAATTCATCACACCTGAAGATCAACAAGAACCAGAAGCAACAGAAGAAACCACAGAAAAACCAAGTTCTCCTTGGACAATAAAACTGCCTTCATTTTCAGTCACTGACAGCCAAGTTAACCTATCTCGTCAACCAGACTTAAACGTCCCTGCCGAATCAGATAAGTTCGTCTTAACCAATCTATCTATAAAAGATCTATCCGGCCAAGAACTTACATGGCAAGGTGATATTGCGCTATCGGCTTTCGTCAATGAAACGACTCTGTCTATAAATAGCCAATTTGATTATTCACCAGAACAAGCCAGTGCGAACGTCGATGTTAAAAACACGCGCTTGCTGATAGAGAGCTTTCGCCACTTTTTACCTTCACCTTACAACGAAGGCAAAGGCCAATTAGATCTCGTTGGAAGCTTTCAATTTTCACAACAGCAAGTGAATGGCGCACCTGTTTTTGATGTTAAAAATCTAACTTTAAATGCTCAAGTTGATGACCTCAATTTACCATTAGGCGAACAGGACAAAGCTTCCACCAAATCTACGTCATTATCCATATCAAAAGCCAATGCCCACTTTGTTTCCGCTGACCAATTGGCCGCGACAGGAACTATTAACCTGCAGTCGACACAGTCATTCTTTGCGCAGGCGGACATATCCGCACAGTTTGATAAGCTAACTCTAAACACACCGTTCGATGTTAAACGTGATAAACAGGGACTAGCAGCAAATGGAAAACTAGATTTGCAATTAGAGCAGCCGCTCTTTACTCAGGCAGCGCAAAAAGCACAGCTTGATACGCTTACACTAAACACCCCATTCGATATAAAGCAGAATGAACTTGGATTAGCAGCCAGCGGAAACCTTGATTTACAATTAGGAAAAGCCAGCTTTGCCCAAGCTGAGCAAAGTGTACAATTTGATAATCTGACGTTGAACACACCTTTCGACATCAAGCAGGATAAACAGTCAGGACTGTCCGCAAGCGTTGCCTCTACGATACTGGACATGAATGCGCTTTCCCTCTCATCAGAAAGCCTAGCAGTACAAAACAAACAACTGCACATTGCACTAAACGATGTCGCTTTTACTATGGATAACGATGAAGCTCTTACCGCCTCTTTATTTGCGGAAATACAAAGTCATGGTCTATCCGTCCAACAAGCCGGAAATACAGCCGACTACGACACGTTCAATTTATCAAATACACTTTCTCTACAAAAAAATGGCGACGTACTTTCAGCTCAAAATAGCCAATTGTCTATTGATATTAAAGGTTTGAAAGGGACACAAAGTGACGAGAAACAATTTTCATTAGGTGCTGCCAAACTGACTGCAGACCAATTAGATGTAGAGCAAGCTAATCAACAGTCTCCAACTATAAAAGGTACTAACCTCAACTTCACCAGTGAATCACTGGACAGCATGTTGACGAATAAAAAGCGCATTGCCTCTTGGAAGAATGCCGACATTAGTGGCCTTTCATTTACTCAGCAAGATAAAGACTTTGACGCCGCATTAGCACAATTAAGCGTCATGGATTTAACGGTTTCTGAATTGATTGCAGATGCTGGTAACAAACAAACACTTCCACCGTTAAGCCATATTGGCAGTATCAAAGTAGAAAAAGTAGAAGCCACTCAAGATGGCGCTAAAATCAAACAAATCACTACGGATTCAGCCAAAGTAAGCTTAATATTAGATGCTCAAAAGCGTATACAAAACCTCGTTTTTGTCGATGTTGAACAGCAAAACACGCCAGAGCCTGTACTAAAGAATCCAAATGTTCCAAGAGAAAAAGACGCTAAAAATGCCGTGAGCAATACTCAGGATTCGGAACAAAACCCTGCATTTAAAGCACCTTATTACGTTATTTTGGATGCTTACGATACAACTGGAGCATCCAGTATTTATGTGCAAGACAAGAGTGTTTCACCAACACTACAGCGTTCTTTAGACATCGACACATTATCATTGCGCAACCTAAACACACAGAAAAAAGACCAAGCCACAGTATTGGCGTTAAAAGCGCGCAATGGTAAATATGCCACTTTACAAAGTGATATAACCATTTGGCCTCTAGCTGATAAACTCACCTTAAAAAGTGACTTGATTATTCGTGAAGCCGAATTGCCCCCCTATTCTTCTTATATTGCTAATGTTTTAGGCTACCAAATAGACTCTGGTCAACTGGATCTAGACTTAAAACTCAACGCAGATAGCGGAGTGTTGAATGGCAACTCCCATATTGTATTAAGAGAATTTGATCTTGGTGGACGCAAAGAAAGCAGCTCTGTTATTAAGGCTGGCGCTGTTCCACTCAATATCGCCGTGAGTGTTTTAAAAGACAGCGACAACAATATTGATTTAGATATTCCTCTATCAGGCGATATTGAAAAACCTGAATTCGGCTGGCAGGACTTCTTGCTATTACCTGTGCGTAAAGCGCTATTTAGCGCATCAAGCACCTACTTGATGCAAACTTTTGTGCCATACGCGAATGTTATTAGTATTGCCCAATTCGCTGGAGATCAACTACTCAAGATCCGCGTTGAGCCTTTAATTTTTGAAGCTGAAGATGACGAGTTAAACGATTCGCAAGATGCCTTCTTAAAGCAACTAGTTGCGTTAATGAAAGACAAAAAAGACAGCCAACTTAAAGCCTGTGGTGTGGCCAGTTATCTTGATCTAGGGCTTGAAAAGCCACCAGTATCTATCGATAACGACACAAAGGAAACCGCAAGCAATCTAGCACAAAAACGTGCCGATCATTTGAAAGACTATTTGGTGAAAGAAGGTATTTCGTCTTCAAGAATTTTTCTTTGCTCACCCGAAGTGGATCTATCTAAAAGCAGCAAACCAAGGATAGAACTTAATTTTTAAGTCTCCTATTTTTAAAAGCTCTTTAATACGAATTAAATTTACCAAATTAGCCGCGATAAAACCTCTATCGCGGCTTTTTAATGTCAAAAAGACGCAAAGAAACCCACTATATAGTGCAACGTCATCTAGACTTACCTCTCTCCATTGAAAACTGAAATAAACAGGCCATAACTGTATAAACAGCGTTTGAAATCCCTATGTAGCAAAGTAATTGGTTAACTTCTCTAATAAGAGTGGACAAAGCCTGACCAGCATCAAGAGAAGACGAACCTAACTAGGTTAGTCTTAAACGAAAGCTAGCAAGTATAGGAGGCAATTATGCCGATTGAAGACCATAATTTACTAAATGAGTTTCCTGAATTTAAAGATGATATTCACCAACTTAAAATAGATGATGCACACTTTAAAAGACTCTATGACGAATATAACCACTTAACGAAAGAAGTGGAAAAAATGGAACAGGAACTAACTCCAACTCCAACAATGGAAGAAGAAAAGTTAAAGAAACAGCGCCTTCAACTAAAAGATACTATACAAGGCTACATCAAAGCGTCAAAACTCGCTGCTGAAAAAGCCTAGTCTTCAAGCAGAGCGGCTTTTGTATGCAAAGCCGCTCTGTCTTCCCTCTGTTTTTTTAACAATTCACCTTCTACCTTATATCTCTCGCCAATATAGTGTTTACGTTAAAATCGATTAACTCTGCATTTTGAATCTTTTGTAAATCAACTCCTATTTGAAAATGAATATCATAAACACTATTATACGCAACTCATTCAATTCAACTTGGTTTTCCTATGACGTTAAGAACCACCTTAATGATGATGCAAGCCTGTGGTGCGCTTGTTTTTTCTATTGTGATTTTTGCCGAAAATGCTGCAAACAACATCACACAAGACAGTTATCTCAATGATGGAGAGAGCAAAGTTAAGGATGGGTCCAACATAGAGCTTCAAACACTTCAGGTACAAGGCCGCGCTCTGTCTTATTACAAAGAAGATGAAGCCGCCCTTGCTACTCGTACTTCAACTCCAATAGACGAAACACCACAGTCTGTTCAAGTGGTTACTGAGGCTTTGATTGAAGACCAAGCGGCACGACAAATTACCGATCTGTATCGATCCATTTCAGGTATGTCGCAAAATAACGTTTCTACTGTGACCTTAAGAGGCTTTAGCCAAGACGAAGTACTCTATGACGGTCTGAAAGGCGATCCATTCGGTGATTTCTCTATTCCTCAGCTGTTTACCATCGAACAGATACAAGTCCTTAAAGGTCCATCTGGTGCAATCTATGGCGCTGGCGAACCTGGTGGCGTCATTAACTATGTGACGAAAAAGCCGGCGTATGAACAGAAAAACACTCTAAAAGTCAGCGCTGGCAATAAAGACTTTTTAAGTGGCAGCATCGAATCCTCTGGCCCAGCCAATGAAGACGCATCACAACGCTATCGTGTTGGCATTTACTCCGACGGTCAAGATTCCTACCGTAACAATGTCGAAGAAGAAAACCGAATTATCGATCTTGGTTACGCTTGGGACATCGATGAAAACAATACCCTCACCGTTCAATACACAGACATTCATCAATACATCTCCGGTGCCCGCTTACGCGGTATTCCAACCGATGATGATGGTAACTTCTTGGCTGACACGTCTTGGAATAATAACGAAAAATCCGATTTCCAAGAGCTAGACGCGCAAGTCTTTCAAACGCGTTTAGACCACAGCATAAACTCATGGCTAGACAGCAATTTCTCTGTCCGCTACTTCGAAAACACAGAGACCCAGAAATATCATGAAATAAACAAACTGCTAGATAGCAATAGTGATGGCACTGCAGACACAACACAAAGACAATACCGTGATCAAGTCCGTACTCGCAAAGGCATTACATTTGCCGGCAATTTAATCGCCGAGCTAGGTGATCACACAGTGTTAGTCGGAAGTGATTATTTTCATCAGAAAAATAGCTTTCTCTACAGTTATGCAAATAAAGCGAATGGCGTTTCCAATCTTAGCCTAACTGACCCTATCTACGGCCAAGATGATGTTAATAGCTACATCATGGACTTAAAAACTGATGAAACCACCACGACAGATCAAATTGGCTTATATATTCAAGATCAATGGAAAGTAACTGAGCAACTAGACTTACTCGCTGGTGCTCGTATTGATCACTTTGAAGAACAATACCAAGACCACACTTCCAACAATTCTAAGCAAGAATACAACGACACAGGTTACTCCAGCCGAATCGGTGCCACCTATCGAATCAATAACAACTGGAAGCCTTATACTTCTTTCTCGACAGGTTTCGTACCACAAGAAGCTGAAAAACAAGCCCACTCAAAAAACGGAGAGTTTTTTGATCCTGAAGAAAGCCAACAGCTAGAAGCAGGTGTCCGCAGCTACTTCTTTAATAACAAACTTAATATCAACCTAGCGGTTTACCATATCGACCGTAAAAACATCCTTCAAAAGGACACGGATGATACAAGTAAGTATATTTCTATCGGTAAAATCCGAAGTCAAGGTTTTGAAGTTGATGCTCTGGCTGATATCACACCTCGCTGGGTAGCCAATGTCAGTTACGCCTACAACGATGTGAAAGTAACTGATGCTGCAGAAGGCGTATATTTTGCCAACACCCCTTATCATCAACTCGGCCTTTGGAGTCGCTACGACTTCCCGAGCATAAATTCTTCTATTGCCTTTGGCGCAGATTACGTTAGCCAACAAAAGAACCGCAATAATCAAACAGTCAAACCCTACACGGTTTACGATATGTCATGGCAGACAAAATGGCAGGATTGGAAATTCCAGCTGAATGTCAAAAACCTATTCGACAAAGAATACGCGGTGAGCGGCTTTACCGATAAAATTGGTTCATTTGTTGGTGAACGTCGTCGAGTTTACCTCTCAGCCGCGTACGACTTCTAACTTAGTAAAGAGTAATAACAGAGTCAGATTCCTTTAGCTTATTAAAGGGATCTGACATCTTTACCTTTCTCTGTCATTGATGAAATTTGACCTAGATCAAACCGAGCTTATTTAAGTCACCAATCCCGCCATCATCACTTGAGTTCAATTAACACACAGGTAAACTCCGCCCGTTTTGATCGGTCGGTGCACCTTATGTCTCAAGAAAAAATGTCTCAGCAAAAAAGCTTCATGCCAGAGTTACTCTCTCCAGCAGGTTCGTTAAAAAATCTGCGTTATGCCTTCGCCTACGGAGCAGATGCCGTTTACGCTGGTCAGCCACGTTACTCCCTAAGAGTGCGAAACAACGAATTTGACTTAGAAAAGCTGGGCATTGGCATCAATGAAGCGCATGAGCTGGGTAAAAAGCTGTATGTGGTTAGCAATATTGCGCCTCACAATGCAAAGCTAAAAACCTACATAAACGATTTGGCGCCTGTGATTGACCTGAAACCGGATGCGCTCATTATGTCCGATCCTGGGCTTATTATGATGGTGCGTGAAGCCTTTCCCGATCAACAAATTCACCTGTCCGTTCAAGCCAACGCAGTTAATTGGGCCACGGTGAAATTCTGGCAACAACAAGGTATTTCTCGTGTCATTTTATCTCGTGAGCTGTCACTTGATGAGATCGAAGAAATCCGTCTAAAAGTACCAGACATGGAGCTAGAAGTCTTTGTTCATGGCGCATTATGCATGGCCTACTCTGGCCGCTGCTTGCTATCGGGCTACATGAACAAACGCGACCCAAACCAAGGTGCTTGCACCAATGCATGCCGTTGGCAATACAACGCCCACGAAGCAACAGAAGACGAGACAGGTCAAATCATTGCCAGCAGCACAGCACAAACCTCTGCCGTGCAAATTCAGGAGCCAAGCGATCAGCTATTCTTACTACAAGAACACGGCCGCCCAGATGAATACATGCCAGCCTTCGAAGACGAGCATGGCACTTACATCATGAACTCAAAAGATTTACGCGCCATTCAACACGTTGAGCGACTCGTAAAAATGGGCGTACATTCTCTAAAAGTGGAAGGTCGTACAAAGTCTTTTTATTACTGCGCCAGAACAGCACAAATCTATCGCAAAGCCATTGATGACGCCATCGCCGGTCGCCCTTTTGATGCCAGCCTCATGAGCAGTTTAGATAACCTAGCAAACCGTGGTTACACAGATGGCTTCTTACAACGCCATCGTCATGTGGACCTGCAAAACTATGAAACAGGCAACTCCATCAGTGACAAACAACAGTTTGTCGGCGAAGTCATTGCCACCAACGAAGACTCACTCACTATTGAAGTAAAAAACCGCTTTAGTGTTGGGGATTCTTTGGAGTTAATGACGCCAAAAGGCAATGTCACTTTTCCATTAGGCGAACTGAACGACAAACAAGGCCGCCCTATCGACGTAGCAAAAGGCAGTGGCCATGTGGTTTCTATCCCATGTCCGCCAGGCATCGATGCTTCTATGGGTATCCTAATGAGAAACCTATCGGAAGGACAAACCACGCGCCAACCTCATAGCAACGCAACAACGGCATAGAGACGATATGGCACTATTAATCAACGACCGCTGCATCAACTGTGACATGTGTGAGCCAGAGTGTCCTAACGACGCCATCACCATGGGCGCCAAGATATATGTCATTGATCCAGATAAATGCACAGAGTGTGTTGGTCATTACGACCAACCCACCTGCGTGGCCGTCTGCCCGATAGACTGCGTTAAACCCGATCCAAACAGACGTGAAACAGAAGAAGCGTTATACGAAAAGTTTGTTGAAATGCATTTTGATACCAGCGTTTAACGACCTGCCAATATCCAAAACATCTTAAACAGCTGGCAAATTTTTGTCTAACCACTGTTTAAATTGTGCTTTCGGTAACGCACCGGATAAGCGAGCCACTTCTTTGCCATGATGAAATATCATCAGAGTCGGAATGGATCGAATATTAAAGCCCCCTGCGGTCATTTGATTTTGTTCAGTGTCCAACTTCAAAAAACAGGCCTTTGTCGACATCTCGCTGGCGACTTGTGCAAAAATTGGTGCGAACTGCTGACATGGCCCACACCAAGACGCCCAAAAATCCACCACGACAGGAAGATCATTATCATTGATGAAACGTCTGAAATTTTGGTCGCTACCATTAATTGGAAAACTAGAAAGCACTGGACTCTTACACTTACCACAAAGAGGTTTGTTGCCCAACTTATCTTTGGGAACACGGTTTTTTGTCGCGCAACTTTGACAAACGATTTGAATGGGTGAATTGGTCATTTTAAGCCTCGTGATAGATCTAATGCCTATTATTAAAACCCGATTTGAATCAAAATACCTAATTATTACCAAGTTCAAAAAATAGAAAGCGAATCATTTGATCCGCTTTCTGTCGCCTTAGTAAGACTGATTCAACTCACGCTATTAGACTAACTTTCTTCGTCCGCATGAGACACTGCATCAAAGCTTTCAACTTGTTCGAAGTTTTCCATCCAAAAATAGGAACTAACCAAACTAAATTGACGCGTTAAACCCGCGTCTGCTATCTGCTTCAACTGCCATACCAGACCCGGAGCTTCGGGAAACTTCGCCCCTCTAATTTGGTCTTCGTACAGACGATTGATTAACGCATCATCGCCTTGTCCGCTAGCCAATAACCGTACAATTGAAGAATGTAATGACTCATCAAAAATCGCCATGTCTTCAACTCGTTCAGCGGTAACCGTAACGACAAGTTCAACGCCTGTTGGCTTTGCAAATATCCCATTAAAAGCTTCGCGCAATAAGGCATACGCACTAAAGAAACGCTCATGAAATAAGCAATCTGGATACTCTTCCCACGAACGATCATCAATCATATCGTGGCTAATTTGATCTATTTTCCCTTTAGATAACTCAGGGAATAAATGAGTCAGCACTGCCTTTGCGGCATCCGCAGGCTCAAGATCATTTAGTGACATCATGCACATTTCTCTGAGCTCTGCCGCGTCCATTTTATCCACATCATCATCAAAATCCATAATGCTCATTAGGGCACGATAATCCTCATGGGACCACGCATTTTGAATGTTGCTGATTTTATGGAAAGAATCAATTTGAACGGTAAACTTAGCTTGCATCTCGCACTCCTTTGAACGCCAATATCCCAGGAAATAACGCTGGTAGGCCTTAACTAACCAATGTCGATCTTAATAAATGTACAGATCGAGTAACCAATGTACCTTGAGTGGAGTCAACAAGCTATCCATAGGAGGAAATGTTTTAGAGGGGTTTTGTGGTAAATGAAAAAACTCAGCTTTTTATCTACCACAAATTGACTTGTCTATTTATTGTCTTAACAATCTATTCTTTTCATATAGGTAAAATTAGCGTCACCATTCCAAATGCCACGACCCCAAATAAAATAGGCAAGCCCATAGATCGTGTGCGCGTCCACACTCCAAAGGTAACCAGTATCCCAACACCAGTCGCTAGCCATGACAAAGCATCAGAGTGAGTAGGCACTAAAGAAGTACCAAACATTGCAGCGATCATGGTGGGTCCCAGTATCGTTAACCAAGTCGGCATTGAGCCTATGCCGTCCTCTGTTTGTCTTTTAGCCAAGCTTCGCTTCATCCAAATATACGGTAAAAGACGAATTAAATACGTGCCAATGGCAATACTGACAAGTGCCAGCCACATAGACATATCCATACTTACTCTCCTCCTAAAATACGTTGATTTTTTAGCGCGTAGAACAGCACTGCACCGCTCATAGCCGCTAATGGAATGGCGACATTCGGGTAACCTAACATTTTCAAAATTACCGCGACGACAGCAGACAAAAAAATGGTCATCGACCATAGACAATTATTGCAGCGTGGAATGATTAAAACGAAAAATAGAGCCGGTAGTGCAAATGGCAAAATATCGCTGATTAATGGCCAACGTTGCGTCAATTCGTCACCGGCAATGGCGCCCAGTGCGGTACCAGCAACCCAACTCAGCCAAGCTAACACCGCCGCCCCCGTGTACCAACCTATCCGCGCCTGATCTGGAAGCTGTGGTAAACGGGCGTGAGCAAGCGCAAAGATTTGATCCGTTAAACCATGCATGAGTGGAAGCCACTTTTTATCATGATTTAGGTAGGGAGATAGGTTTGGTCCATACACAACGTGCCGTGCATTAATTAACAACGTCATGATAACCACCAACCATAACGGCGCGCCAGAAGCGGCCATAGCCACAAAGAGAAACTGTGATGCGCCTGCATAAATAAAGGCAGAGATAAGAATAGTTTCTAACACGCTAAAACCAGACTGAACGGAAATCAAACCAAACGATATAGCCACCGGAATGTAACCGCCAAGTAGTGGAATAGCATCTTTTATACCTTGCTTCCAAGGTGTTCCTGTAAGGGTTTGGGTTGCAGTACTCATATTGAAACGTCCTGTTTAGAATAGGTAATGACCATCATTAACGTCGCCCATGAATCGTCAGTTTGATAACTGTGTGGAACGTCTGCTGCGAAAGTATGCGCCTTGCCAATTTCCAAATGGCGTAAGTCATTATTTTCACCCGCCAGCAACTTTCCGCTGATCAAGGTAATGGTTTCTGTCGTGCCAGCAATATGCGGCTCTGATTGCTTAATAGTGTTCGGCGCGCAAGACATCCAATACACATCAAGGCGCGGATTGTCCTCGCCCTGATCGATCAGCCTGACCTGCACACCGTTTTCGCCCAATGTAGACTCCACAGTAGCAACCAAATCTCCAAACGGAACATTCAGCTGTACAGCCAAACGCCAAATCGTTTCTAAAGTCGGATTGCCCTCACCTTGCTCAATTCGAGACAAGTTAGACTTCGCCAGCCCAGCATCTAGCGCAAGCTGAGACAAAGACAACCCCTTTGCCATGCGCATTTTTTGTATGTTGCGACCCAACGAGCCAAGAATAGGTTTATTCATCATGCACCTCAAAATGTTCTTTATATAGAACGTTCTATATAAAGAACAATAAAAAGTCAATGACATTGTAGGAATATGGAGAAGATTAGGGAAAGACAGGTTCATCGAATCACACTTTGATAAACTCATCTGCCCCTAGATTATTTGCGATTGTTTTTTGTAGATCGGCCTTTAGACCGTCAAAACGTGATTTGTCATAATGCGTTCTTTGTCGACCAATAACGGTCTACTCGACATCTAACTGAGGCAATGATAATGCCCGCTGAACATCAAGAAACGTCTGCTTAGTGTAGTACCCCTATTTATCATCTAAATCTACATTACTGTACAACCGGTTCATCCCGCATTCTTTCCCATGTTTGTACCATAAGCTTCTTGGCAGGACCCCAACGGTAGCCGCCAAGCGCCCCACTTTGCTGTATCACTCGGTGACAGGGAATCAGTAACGCTACAGGATTTGCCCCAATAGCGTTACCAACGGCTCTTGCAGATCGGGGGGCACCAAGTGCTGTGGCTACCTGAGCATAGCTGGCCACAGCGCCCGGTGGTATTTTCAACAGCGCCCGCCATACAGCGATCTGAAAATTTGTCCCCTTCACGTGGATCGACAGCGGACCATGTTTGGCGGCTGTATCACTGCCAAAAAACGCATCAACAACATGGCGCGTAGATGGAAGACTCTCCCTAATTGAACTGAGCGGCCAAGCGTTATGCAAATTATCTAGCATCTCGTCCATGTTGTTGCTGTCCATGAACTCTGCTCGGCAAACACCCCGCTGGGTTACCGCGACAAACATAGGCCCCAGTGGGGTGGTATGTACGCCGTACTCAATTTGAACCTGCTTACCTCGACTTTTATACTCACCAGGTGTGACAGCCTCTAGCTGTACAAAATGGTCATGTAACCTTGAGCTACCACTTAATCCAAGTTCATGTGATACTTCGAGCAAGGAATGAGAATTCTCTAGCAACACCTTGCCTCGCTCCAATGTCAGGACCTGTAAAAAGCGCTTCGGCGTAGTTCCCGCCCACTGACAAAACAGCCTTTGAAAGTGATACGGACTCAAATGCACATGGGCGGCTATCTCTTCAAGGCTGGGCTGATCCGCTGCCCTATCAACCAAATAAGCCATAGCGCTTGCAATTCGATCATAATCCGACATGGTGCGACCTCTCTCAGACACGATTTATGGAAACACCGCCATCTACCAACATCGCTGAACCCGTTGTAAAACTCGAGGCATCGGATGCTAAATACAATGCGGACTGAGCAATTTCATCTGGTGTCGCCATACGCTTAAGAGCATGCAGGTTGCGTACAAACGCCAATGCTTCTGGCGTATTGGCAAACTCACGTCCCGCTGCCGTATCGGTGCCACCAGGCAGAAGAGCATTAACTCGGATGTTCTGAGGCCCATGCTCTGTTGCCAGCACTTGAGTCAACCCAATAAGACCAGCTTTACTGGCTGCATAGGCCGCCATGCCTGGCATACCTGCGGTGTAACCAACAAAGGTAGAGGTAAAAATTAATGAACCTCCTTTTCGGGCTTCCATAGCAGGCAATTGGTACTTTGCCGCCAAAAATGCACTGGTTAAGTTCGTCGCAATGACCTGATTCCAATCCGTTTGCGACATCTCCGAGACAGGGCCCATAGCACCCAAGATAGCTGCATTGTTGAAAGCGATATCTAATCCACCAAAGTGACTTACCGCCTTATCTACCAGAGCTTTGGCAAAAGCTTCATCACCAACGTCACCCGCTAATGCCAGCGCCCGCCCTCCTTCCGCATTGATTGAGTCCGCAAGATCATCAAGCTCTGTTTGTCGCCGTGCAGCCACCACGACGGCAGCACCTTCTTTCGCAAAAAGCTTCGCAGTTGCGTAGCCAATACCAGTGCTGGCACCGGTAACAATAGCAACTTTATTGGCCAGTATGTTCATCGATTATTTCTCCTATTTCTGCTGACAATTAAAGGGCACGTGCCCAAACAGATGTCATATTAGGAAATGAAATGATGACTGCCGACCCGAATCTTGCTGTACTTCAATTGTGCTATATCTTGATGATCAAAATCCATAGGAAAAAAATAACGAACTTCATCGCCCAACTCTTCGATGTATGCGTTATAACTTTGGATATACGTTGAAAATAGTAAGACTAATTCCATTTTGTCTCCGGTTAGGTGTGGTATGTTGGTTTTTTAAAAGGGTGTTTGAAACGGGTTAACAGTTCTATTTCCAAAACTGTCACCACTTCTTATGGCTAATAAAATTGAGTGGTTTTGCATGATCGTAGCACGCACCACACCATGAATCAGGTCGTTCATTTCCATATCCTGCTTCCGCAGAGCAAAAACCTCTTGCCATACCATCGACAAGACTCAGAGCGATATGCTGGCAAATATAGTTCGCTCACAACATTCTATGTAATTTTCGGATTCAACCATTGATCTAACGCCCGCAATACCAGACACTTTGGTGCGCAGCGAAAAATTATTCCGAGTGCTTGCGTTTGTTAGGTATTGCAGGCGATTCGCCACCACAGTTTTCTAGATTTAATGCGCTTGTCAAAACGTGTCAATCCAAGAAGATAATACATCAACATCCTGTGCTATCTATTGAAGATCAGGGCACGGGGCAGGAAATTCATCAGATTGAGAATATTCAAAAACTGAGCATCTAGACATCAAATCATCAACAAGATCAAAATCACTCTGCTCTATCTTCGATAATCGCGACTAAATCTACATATTGCATGACATTCTCTATATCTATAAAAATTAACGCCAAAGAGAGCTACAGCTTTGTCGTTAATTGTATTCTCGCTATATTCTTTCGAAACGCGCAGGCCCATCATAAACAAGCAGTTCAACTTCCAATATCTCTGCCTGATCATCTCCGCCCGAAAACCTGACGCCAGAACGAGAACCTTTCGGGGCATTTTCATTATCAACATCAAACACCATCATAGCACCATCCCATGCTTCCAAATGGAATACTTGCTGTTCTGGACCGGCTAACAAGACTAACCCACCAGACACATCTTCGCGCACTTCAACCGTTCCAAAATAAGGATGGCTATAAAGACCAATGCAATAACTAGCTGGAGGCATAGCAGCGGCAGCTTTCGGGAAAGGCTTTCCAGCCGTTTGTCCTAGTGGCTTATAAAATGCAGCAAACAAAGGTTCATAGCCAGAAAACCAGTCGCGTCTAATCGCGCCAGTCTGCACAATATCGGTAAAACTTGAACCGATCGACTCAACAGCCCCAACTGGAGACGCGTTAGATAATACAACAATGCCAACATCAAGAGACGGAATCATAGTAAAATGGGTTGCCGAGCCTAATATAAAAGCCCCCGAATGACTAAGGATAACCCGGCCACTCGGATCTGTTCCGACAATGAAACCGTAGCCATAAAAGCTCGCGCGCTCATCCGGACTATTTGGCCTTTTCGAGAAACTTTGCGGACTAATAGCCGGTTGTAAAGCTTCTGGTCGGATAAGGTCACCACCATTAGCAAGTACCATCTTCATCCACTTCGCCATATCGTTAACCGATGAACTAACACCACCAGCAGGCGACTGAGCATCGGGCTGACGGTTATACAATGGAGCAAAACCATCGTCGGTTATAACGTGGGGAATGGCTCGGTTTTCACGCGCGACAAAGTCTTTATAGCGTGAGCTAGTATGCGTCATACCAAGAGGCTTAAAAACGGCCTCTTCAGTCAGATCACTCCATGGCATACCTGACGCTTCAGCAACTGCTTCCGCTGCCGCCGTTAGACCAAAATTCGTGTAAGCGTAGCTAATACGAAACGGAGAAAGTGGTAAAAGCCTCAACCGTTCAAGAATCGTTTGACGATCAAAACCAAGAACCTCAAGTTCATCTCCAGCATGGTCTGGTAAACCTGATCGGTGGCTGTAAAGATCCCCGATGGTCAACTTGTCCCTAACAGCCGTATCTGAAAGGGCAAACCAGGGAAGAAGATCTTTCATGCGACTGTCCCATGAAACCACACCTTTACTAACCTGCCGAGCAACGGCTGTCGCACCAACAGCCTTAGACAGCGAAGCCAGCTGAAAGACAGTATCCGGTGTAATAGGCAAACTGTTTTTATCACCGCGTACCCCAAAACCTTTGGCGTAAATGGTCTTATCACCATGAACCACCGCAACAGCAATGCCCGGAATACCACTACGAGCTTTTATATCTTCAATAATACTATCCAACGCGGCGACAGCTTCCTCTATCTGGCCTTCAGGAACAGAAATACCAGAGGTTCTAGATGGAGAAAGTTCTTCAGCAAACAAGAGAGAGGACAAAAATGTAAGCGAGGCCGAAGCCAATAAAGCGGAAGCCACAAAACGGTGACATGAAAGCCTAAAAGTTAACATGAGATACCTCATATTCTCATTTTGTATAAACCGGCTCCGCCGAGACATCTCATCGTCAAATACTGACAAAGTCAAATCTGAACCAAAGCGGCCATCCCAGCCTTAAGAAAATCCTGAGCCCCTAACTAAATAATAGTCCTTACTACTACATTGAATTTAATAATACATAAGCATTTATTCAAGATTAAAATATCTATAAAACACCATTTATAAAATACCGCTGAACCACTTTACCATCCAAGGTCAATTCAGAATGCAACTCACCACCGTTCGCAATGATAGTACTGGCCGAAGCATAGTTGTCTTTATAACAATGCACATGGACACAACTTATCCCCATAGCATTTAGCTTTTCTACTGAAAGCTTCATTAACAACTTACCCAATCCTTTGCCTCGATAAGAGGGACGAATGCCTAGCCCAATATGACCACCACATTCTTCTATCGCGCTATTAAGGTAATGACGTAAATTCGTCACACCAACCAGCTTATCCCCTTCCACCAGCCACAAGGTTGTACTTGGCACAAAACCATCAGGTAGATTTATACCCAAGGAAAAATCAGACAACTTCGCTAAAAGTGTATCGAAATCTTGATGATCAAAACCCATAGGAAAAGGATAACGAACTTCATCCCCCAACTCTTTGATGTACGCGTTATAGCTTTGGATATATTTTGAAGATGGTAAGACTAAATCCATTTTGTCTCCGAGTTGAGGTGTGTTTTTTTAAAGGTGTTTGAGATGGTTAAAAGCTCTATTTGCAACACTGCCACCGCTTCTTATGGCTAAATCTACTTTTGCCAAATGCGATACGTATAATCTAAGTTTGAACTAAATCGTTGTTTGAATACTTCACTATAGCCATCAGGAACTTGAGGAAAAAACACATCACCATCAATATCTGTATGGACTGTCGATATGTGCAGTGTATCAGCGCAATGGATAAGTGCTTTATAAATTTCTCCGCCACCAGACACAAATGCATGGTCGGTAACATTTTTCAGTGTAGATAATGCATTATCAATTGATGAAAAATAGAATACATCTTTATCGTCTGATTTTAACTCAGAGCGAGTAATTACCGCATATTTTCTATTTGGGAGCTTCCCCATAGACTCAAAAGTCTTTCTACCAACAATTAACCATTGATTATATGTCATAGCTTTAAACAGCAACTGCTCACCTTTAACAGACCAAGGTATATCTAAGCCTGAGCCTATTACACCATTTTCAGAAACTGCTGCGATTAACGATAATTTCATACGACTCCAGTGAGGGTTAACACCGCAATCAGGCGCTTGTCGCCTGCATTGTCTGGTTATGCTGCTCTGGACAATCACTTACCAATCGTCCATACATTGCCGAATCAGAAACGATTCCATTGACCTCCCAACGCTGCCTTAGCAGACCTTCTTTGGAAAACCCGAGTTTCACTAGAGCTTTCGCTGAAGATTGGTTGTCTGGGTCAATCTCTGCTTCAATTCTCCGCAGTCCCAATGAGTAGAATCCATACTTAATCAATGCTTCTCCTGCCTCATTAATATACCCTTTTCCCCAACAAGAGCGACCCAAACCAAAACCGATCTCGGCACGCTTGGATTCTTGGTCGTAGCTAAACAACATACACTTTCCAGCCAGTTCGCCTGTAGACTTCAGATACACGCCTAGTATGAGCGACTCTTGACGCCGCATCGAATCGCTACTTTCATTAATGAAGTCAATAGCGTCCTGAATTGTCGTCCAAGGCGCAGTATTCCAATACCGCATAACCTCAGGATCTGAAAAAATTTTTAGTAGGCTATCCGAGTCATCAATTGCTAAAGGCTTCAATATTAATCGTTCGGTTTCAATAACTGTGAAAAACAACTCTTTGGGCATTAGATCCTCCATTTCTACGCATAACATTTTGTAAATACACATGCGCGTTTAAATATATTTATATTTAAAACTTTCTTAAAATTACTATAAATCACTGACTCTAAAGCCATTAACAAAGATTGCAACGAAAGTTAAAACTGGAAAAACGAGCGTGCGTGTTATTCCTTTTATCCACAGCGCGTTATTTCTGCTGTGTGAATCCTTATTCATTGATATTAGTAGAATTTTTTACTTTCCACCAGTACAAAACGCGCGCAACTGGTTTATTTAAAATGGCTAAACGCGCAAGAAAGTACACTATAAAAAAATAAACTGTATATCTATCCATTAATTGCGTTTTGGTTTTCACCCTAAATAAGCCTGTTCGATGCAACGAAGTTGCGCGCCCCTATGGAGTTTCAGAGTCATTAACAGAAAGATTCTCTCGGACAGCAAAACCAATCTATGCCTTACGATAAAAATCGTGTTGCTAAACCAATATTAAACAACATAAATGAGACGTTTGGGCGAAAGCCCGATAAAGCGAATTTTTGGTTACTTTTTGGGCGCTTGCAAAAAGTTACCCGCTCAGCAGAGCGGAAAAAAACTCGGGAATACAAAGCGTTTGAATGGAACATGGATTCCGTGTCGGGCTGAAGCCGTTGCCCACAATGAAAGCTTCGCTTTCAACGGCGAATCACGGTCGTGCCTCCCTCATCCGCCCTACGAAAACCAGCATTACCGATGCTGTCAGTTCGACGCGACGAAGTTGCGCGACTTTATGGCGTTTCAGGGTCAGTTAAAAATTCCCTTCCTAGAATCCGCAAAAACAATCCATGCCTTAGGATAAAATTCGTCTTGCTAAATCTAATCTTAAGCAAAATGAATGAGACGTTTGGGCGATAGCCCGATAAAGCGACCTTTTGGTTACTTTTGTGTCGCTAGACAAAAGTAACCCGCTCAGCAGAGCGGAATAAAGGTCTGGAATACAAAGCGTTTGAATGGAACATGAATTCCGCGTCGGGCTGAAGCCGTTACCCACAATGAAAGCTTCGCTTTCAACGGCGGATCACGGTCGTGCCTCCCTCATCCGCCCTACGAAAACCAGCATTACCGATGCTGTCAGTTCGACGCGACGAAGTTGCGCGACTTTATGGAGTTTCAGAGTCATTAACAGAAAGACTCTCTCGAACAGCAAGGCCAATCTATGCCTTACGATGTAACGAGCGTAGGTAGCAATCATGGGGCTATGAAAAAAATCAGGCATTAAAGATCTTAAAGCGAATTTTTGGTTACTTTTTGGGCGCTTGCAAAAAGTTACCCGCTCAGCAGAGCGGAAAAAAGGTCGGGAATGCAAAGCGTTTGAATGGAACATGAATTCCGCGTCGGGCTGAAGCCGCGACCTACAATGAAAGCTTCGCTTTCAGCGTCAGATCACGCCTCGTTCCTCGTCTCATCAGACCTACGTTCTTTGGTGTCTATTATTGAATTCACTATGAAGTCAGTTCGACGCGACGAAGTTGCGCGACTTTATGGAGTTTCAGAGCCATTAACAGAAAGACTCTCTCGAACAGCAAAACCAATCTATGCCTTACGATGTAACGAGCGTAGGTAGCAATCATGGGCCTATGAAAAAAATCAGGTATTAAAGATCTTAAAGCGAATTTTTGCTTTCTTTTGAACTGAAGTTTTTGGGCGCTTGCAAAAAGTTACCCGCTCAGCAGAGCGGAAAAAAGGTCGGGAATACAAAGCGTTTGAATGGAACATGGATTCCGCGTCAACGGGCTAAAGCCGCGACCTACCTTAGACCATAAGAGCTTGATACCCGTTTTCGCAGGAGTAGCCTTACTCTCGGCCATTCATGGGGCCTCGTTGCTACACTCTTTACTTACATTTTTCCGCTAAACAACCAGTAATTTTATTTACTCTTTAAACCTATCACTCCTTGCTGTTAAGCAATTATCATCTAAAACTGATTTAGTTTTACTCTGCTTCTAAATATTCTTTTCCGGAGTTCCAAGTATGGACTTCAACCAACTATTTATATCATACACTATCTCTTTACGTTTACTTTCACCGGCACTATTCACAAATCCATGATCAAGTCCTTCGTATCTTCGATATTCAATATTATGCTTTTTAAGCTCTCTAAGATTAGCGATCATTTCATCAACTTTTTCAGGTGATACTGATACATCGCTTCCCCCTTGGAGGATAAGTAAAGGAGTATTCACCTTTTTTAAAACCCAAAACTGATCAATAGATAGCATTTGATGCCACCATTTGTAGCCATGTCCACTAACTTCGAGCTCATTTGGCTGGCTGTTAAGTATATAATGTGAAAACTCTTTAAAACCCTCGATTCCTTCTTTCGCTTCTACATGATTTGCAGCGCTTGCTGAAATATTATGTATTACGTCATCTATAAACTTTCTCCCTCCGCCATTAAAAGAGACTGTTGCATTTATACCGTCAATTTTTACTGATAATAGATTCGCTATAATTGCCCCTTCGCTTCCTCCAAAAACAATAAGGTTAGCGTAATGACTGTCTTCTCGTATAAATTTCAAAACTCTTATAACATCAGCCACTCGCTGCTCTGGGCTGTCGTTTTGTATATATTGTGCTGGACAGTCATGACGTTCTACCTCTTCGCTATAAGTCAGCGTTTTATCTATACCGTATTTTTCAACCAAGAGAACGTCTGCTGCAGGCCAAATATTTTTATAATCTGTAAAGATTGATTCAACTTGTAGCACACTGTTGCAGTCAGAACCCTGAAGAATCAGCAACAACGTATCACTCTGTGATTCTGGTAATGAGCGAAGGAGGTAATAGGATATTTCAGTGCCATCATCCCTACTTATAGAATGAGTCCTAATGCTTTCGGCATTTAATGAAAATGTCAGAAACAATAATATTAAATATAATACAGCTTTCATTTCCCCCCCTAAATTTTATCAATGCGTCTACACGTTTACACATATTTAAAACCTTCTTAATATTACTATAAGCAGCTGATTCTAAAATCATTAATAGAAATAAAATACATTTTTTATTTGCTATGGAACCGTTTTTTCGGACTAAAACCTCGCCCCACAATGAAAGCTTCGCTTTCAATCGGCATTTTTTAAAATTTAGAGCCGCTGCGCTTATGATGCCCTACGCTTTAGTTTTACACGAATAGCTACGATGAAATCAGTTCGACGCGACGAAGTTGCGCGACTTTATGGAGTTTCAGAGTCATTGTTTGAAGATGTATCTCTTACTAAAAGAACAATCCATGCCTTACGATATAACGAGCGTAGGCAGCAATCATGCGCCTATGATGAAAATCAGGCATTAAAGATCTTAAAGCGAATTTTTGGTTACTTTTTGGGCGCTAGCAAAAAGTTACCCGCTCAGCAGAGCGGAAAAAAGGTCGGGAATACAAAGCGTTTGAATGGAACATGGATTCCGCGTAGAGCTAAAGCCGCGACCCACAATGAAAGCTTCGCTTTCAACGGCACATTACGCTGCGCTTATGATGCCCTACGATTAGCTAGGGAGTTATAGAGCTAAAGCTCGATGACTCTTGAGTTGTCGCCAATGCGGCTGCCCACGTGACTAACGAGGATTAAAATGTCTGGTTTGTAGTCGTTCTCTAATGAGTGACAAATGGTTTCGATGGTGGCTTTGTCTAAGCCGTCGAAGGGTTCGTCTAGCAGTAGAACGGGAGAGCGTCTTAGCAGTAAACGCGCTAGGGCAAGACGTTTACGTTGTCCACCTGAAAGGTTACGGCCTTGTGGGCTTAGTAAAGTCTCTAAGCCATTTGGTAAGCTCCGCGCCCAGTCACCGAGTGCTACGGCTTCTAGTACTGCCCAAAGTTCTTCGTCGCTTGCATTGGGGTTGCCAAGGTGTAAGTTGGCGGCAATGCTTTGCTGAAAGATATAAGGCGCTTGAGGCAAGTAACTTAGCTTCGCTTGATACCTTGGGTTGTTGTAAATTGGGTATTGTTCATCGTTAATGAAAGCGTCACCAGAGGACAGGCAATCACCTGCTATTGAGGCCAATAACGTCGATTTACCAGAACCACTTGCGCCTCGAATCCAAACAAATTCTCCCTGTTTTATTTTAATATCTGTGGCTGGACTGCCCATACCACTGGGCGCATGGTAGCCGCGCCATTGCTTAAAGGTGAGTTGTTCAATTCTATTAATCGGCTGCTCAGATGCCGCTTGTTCATCTTGATGCAGTTGATTCAAACGACGTAAGCCCACTTGAGATTGGCCTTGTGCAACAAAGGATTGCACCAGCGGTAGCACCAATTCGTTTACCGCCAGTATAGATAAAACAAATCCCACGACCCAAGTACCCTGCACGCCAGCAATTAAGGCCCAGCGGCCAGTTGTGTCATCCGCTTGTGCTAGCAAATAGAAACTACATGCCAATAAGAAAATGGTGACGCAGTAAGATAACAAACGCCCAAGGCTAACGGCTTGTTGGATACGAATTTCTGTTTTTCTTTGGCGTTCATCCAGTTGACCAAGACGCTGTGCATAATCTTCCCAACGTCCGCGAATAGTAAGCGTAATCAGTGCAGAGAAGAAGCTTACAAAGCGACTGCGACGATGCACTCCAAGTATTTGACCAACGTGTACTTCATGGCTGGCAAAGCGCCCACATAGGTAAGGAACAAGGACAATATGCAATAACGCGGCAACACCTAATGGCATGAGCAAGGTAGGCGAAATGAAATAGGCAAAAATAGACACGGCCACATAAGATAGTAGTGCGTAGATCCAAGGTAGAAACACCACCAGCGGCCAACGAATAATTTGATCTAGGTCGCTTACTAGGCGTTGTAACAAGTCTCCACGGCTTTGCTGGTGTAGGTTAGCGGCGTCATTGGCAACGCGCTGATCCCAAACCCAAAGGCGTAAAATCCGTAGCAATCCTAACAGGTGATTATGAGATGTAACTTGTTCGCCATAACGACCTGCGGTTCTTAAGATAGCCAAACCGCGAACAATCGCACCAGGAGTGAGGTAGTTAAATACCAGAGCCACGCCCATGGCGGTTGCCAACCCTGCTGCGGAGATAAACCAACCTGAAACCCCTAACAAGGCAACACCTGCTAATGTCGCAGCGATACCAGTAATAACAGGTATGATGAATCCCCATGGGTTAGCCAGTAAAAGGCGCTTAAGCGATAGCTTGGCGGTTTTCTTTGCGTGACTGCTCATGCAAACCTCCTGTGGTTAATACCCAATGTTTGTCGACCCAAGTGATAGGATGTGTATCGTGACTGACGATGAGTAAGGTTTTCCCTTTCGATGCCTTTTCTAACGTGTCTAGCACAGTTTGGGCGGTTTCTTTATCCAATCCAGAACAAGGTTCATCCAGTAACCACATGTCTGCTTTTGACAATAAGGCTCTGGCAATAGAAAGGCGCTGCATTTGTCCGCCAGATAAACCAGCCCCAAGCTCAGTTAACTTGGTTTCCAGTCCATCAGGTAAAGCTTGAATAAATTCATCACATTGGCTTTCTCGCAATGCGGCGGCGATCTCGCTTTCGCTCGGCGGCTCAATACCTAAGAGTAAATTTCGTCGAATGCTGCCATTTACCCATTCTGGTGTTTGTGGCAGCCAAGCCAATTTTGCGCGCCAAGAGGCTAAATCTAACTCGCTAAAAGGCAGATCATTGACTAGAAATTGCCCTTCATAGCCGTCTTCAAACCCCAACAATAGATGTAATAAACTGGATTTTCCCACGCCAGATTCACCACTCAACCAAACACGCTCACTTGCGGTGATATTGGCGGTAATAGGGGCTAATCGGTAACGCCCCTCTTCCGACCAACTTAGGTTTTCAAAGCCGATAGATTGCAATGGCTCGGCCATGGCGGCTTTTCCAAAACGATTGGCTGTTTTTTGCTTTTCTTGTGATGACGCAACATGCACTGGCGCATCCAGTATTGCTAATAGATCGGTCGCCGCGGCTTCCGCTTTCTGTTTCGCGTGGTAGTCATTACCTAGTTGGCGAAGTGGCAAATAAAATTCTGGTGCAAGCAGTAATAGAAACATAGCTTGCGTTAAGGTAACGGGCGAGCTGCCCACTTGCCAAGGTAAGACTTCTAATAAGCCTAACCCCAAGTACAAGGCAATCATGGCAATAGATAATGAGGCAAAAAGCTCTAAAGTAGCCGTTGATAAAAACGCTAATACCAAAACACCCATAGTTGTCTTTTGGTATGAAGCGGCGCTGTCGGACAAACGCTCGCGAGCTTCGGCTGTTCTGTTAAGACGTTTTAACTCTGCTAGCCCTTGGCTTAAGTCCATAAATTGGTTGGACAACATGGCTAAGACATTAAACTGTCGGCGGTTGGCTTGTGCGGCTTTATGGCCAACAAAAATCATGAAGATGATAACCAATGGCGCGGTCATCATGAATACAAAGAAGGCGATCCAAGAAATAGACACAACGGAAAGTAGGATCACACAAGGAATCAGGGTCACCATAAACACTTGTGGTTTATAGCGACTAAAGAAATCGTCTAACGCGTCTACTTGTTCGTAAACACGAGTAGACAGCGCCGCATCTTCTTCGATCCTTAGGCGCGCAGGCCCAAGATTTGTTAGATGCGACACCAATTTACTACGCAAGCTGTAACGAATATCACGGCTTGCGCTAGTGCAAATTCGCTCTCGACCAAAGCTGGCTAGAGCGCGAATTAATAAAGCAAATAAACCCATAACAAGTAGAGACAAAGAAAAAGATTGGTGCAACGCCATGTCTGAAAAGACATTCGCGAACGCCCAAGCTTGCAACACCAAAGACACAGCAAACAACACACCAAAGCCTTGTGCAAGACGGTATTTTGATGACTGCTGATTCGCTAACTGTCCCAAAAATACCGCTTCTGGTGTTTTGATTCGACTAGGTCGACGTGCCTTTTTTGCTTCCTTATCTTGCATCATAAGGTTTACTTCTGCTCCTCTTCACCTTCGTAACCTTTAAATTCTAACCATACGGCGTTGATAATACCGAAAGAGCAAGCTAACAATACACCAAGAACCCAAGCAAAATACCACATATTCTGTTCCTCTATATTTAGCTAGAGGATAGCGCTTAAATCGCCCTATCCTCTAATCCAATTACTAGTAAAGTGAATGATTGTTTTCTTCGATGTGTTTCTTAGTCAAACGACCGTACATCACAAAGTAGTTCCACAATGTATAAATAAGAACGATTGGTACAAAGATACAAGCCACAACGAACATGATCATCATAGTGTTTTCACTTGAAGTCGCGTCCCACATAGTCAAACTCATGCTTGGGTAGCTTGAAGACGGCATCAAGAATGGGAACATAGACCCACCCGCAGTGACGATAATACCTGCAATACCCAAAGATGAACTTAGGAAAGACAATGCGCCTTTTCTCATTACCGCAGTAATGGCTGCGAACAACATACCTGCAATGCCGATGATTGGAGCCAACATAAGTGCAGGCACTTTGTCGTAGTTAGCTAACCATGCGCCAGGCTGTACTTCTGCTGTTTTCATTAACGGAGTCATTACTTTATTGCCATCAATGGAACTAGTTAGAACATAACCATCAATACCGTAGGCTAACCAAACACCCGCAATGATAAACAATACAGCCGCTAGAGCACCTGTGATTGCCGTGATACGGCTGGCTTTTTCTAGCAAGGCATCGTCTGTTTTCATTTGCAACCAAGCACCACCTTGAGTCATGAGCATAAGCAAGCTGACCAAACCACAAAGGATCGCAAATGGGTTAAGTAGTGCAAAGAATGAACCTGTGTATGTCACACGTAAGTATTGATCAAATTCAAATGGAACACCTTGCAACAAGTTACCGAAAGCCACACCGAAAATGATTGGTGGAACCGCTGAACCAAAGGTAATCCCCCAGTCCCAGCCATTACGCCATTTTGTATTTTCCAGTTTAGAACGGTAATCGAAGCCGATTGGACGGAAGAATAATGCCGCCAATACCAACATCATCGCAAAATAGAAACCAGAGAATGATGTTGCGTAAACCACAGGCCAAGCTGCAAATAAAGCACCACCAGCTGTGATAAACCAAACTTGGTTGCCATCCCAGTGAGGAGCAATCGAGTTAATCATAACACGGCGTTCGGAGTCGTTGCCGCCAATGATTTTTAGCAAGCTACCAACACCCATATCGAAGCCATCGGTTACGGAGAAGCCGATCAACAAAACACCTATCAATACCCACCAAATGACTTTTAATAATTCGTAATCCATCTTACACCTCCTGTTTCAACTGAGACGTTTCTTGTTCAAGCGAGTAGCGACCTGTATGCAAACTAGAAGGCCCTTGCTTAGAAAAGCGAATCATCAAGTACATTTCAGCAATCAAGAACGCTGTATATAGAACAGTAAAGCCAATGATTGTTGTCCAAATTTCAGCGGCAGTTAGGCTAGATACGGCCACATGGATAGGTAAGATTTCACCAATCGCCCATGGTTGACGACCATACTCGGCAACAAACCAACCTGTTTCACATGCAATCCAAGGTAAAGGCAAGCTCATTAAGCACACTTTTAAGAAGGTACGGCTTTGACCGATGCGACGACGCGCATTTTGGTAGAAAGCCACGGCGAAGATGAACAGCATGATAAAGCCACATGCCACCATGATACGGAAAGAGAAGAACAATGGCGCCACCCGAGGAATAGAATATTCAACAGCTTGGTCAATTTCTTCAGATGTCACACGGTTAATATCTTCATTAAAAGCCGTTACCAATAAACCGTACCCTAGGTCGCCTTTTACTTTTTCGAAGTTTTCTTTAACAAGTGGATCGTCAGAACCATCGCGTAGTTTTTCAAGCAACTGATTTGCATAAATACCGTTGATGATACGTTGGCGGTTATGCTCTTTCAGTTCCTTGATACCAGTGACTTCATCACTTAAAGAACGAGTCGCAATGATCCCCATCAAGCCAGGAATTTTAAGTGCAAATTCGGTTTCCTGTAGCTCTTGGTTAGGGAAGCCAATCAAGGTGAAATCTGCAGGCGCTTCTTGAGTTTCCCATTCAGCCTCTACCGCTGCCAATTTCACTTTTTGAACTTCACCTAGTTCATAACCAGATTCATCACCCAAAATGATAACGCTTAATACAGATGCCAAACCAAATGCAGAAGCAATGGCAAAAGAGCGGCGAGCAAACGCAAGATCACGACCTTTAAGTAAGTAGTAACTTGAGATTGCCAAGACAAAAATGGAACCTGTTACATAACCAGCCGAAACAGTGTGTACAAATTTCACCTGAGCCACTGGGTTCAACAATAAAGCACCGAAATCAACCAATTCCATTCTCATGGTTTCGTAGTTGAAGTCTGAGCCTACTGGGTTTTGCATCCAGCCATTGGCAATCAAGATCCACAAAGCAGACAAGTTAGATCCTAGAGCCACGCCCCAAGTAACCATTAAGTGCTTCACTTTGCTTAAACGATCCCAACCAAAGAAGAATAAACCAACGAGCGTCGATTCTAGGAAGAAAGCCATTAAGCCTTCAATGGCCAACGGTGCACCAAAAATATCACCTACGTAATGTGAGTAGTAAGACCAGTTAGTTCCGAATTGGAACTCCATTGTCAAACCTGTAGTCACACCTAAGGCAAAGTTAATACCAAACAATTTACCCCAAAACTTAACCATGTCTTTGTAAACTTGCTTACCTGTAATTACATAGACGGATTCCATGATTGCAAGTAAAAAAGCCATCCCTAGCGTTAAAGGGACGAACAAAAAATGGTACAGAGCAGTGAGTGCAAACTGAAACCGCGATAATTCCACTACAGCTTCGTTAATCATATAGCTTCAACCCATTCATTTGATTGAGAAAAAAAGGCGATCGTAGACACTTGTTTAATATGTGCTCTTGTTATCCAACGCCCACCGAAGCCTCAAAACATTTCAAGGCTTACTATAAGGCCAGATTATGAGTGTAGTTGCGATTGGAAACATTGCGTTAGATCAAGATAAAGAGAGTGAAAGAAATAAGTAGTAAAAAAGATTAGCTTAATGGGCAAATAAATTAGTTCTAAAGGGCGACACAAAAATGATAGGCAAGTATTGACGTATAAAATGTATGATCAGTATCACAAAAGAATTATTTTCACACAGAGCCATTTTTCTTATTTTGGAACCTCATCAATGAGATTAATTTTGAACACTGTGCATTCTTACTTAAAGCTCTGTTTTATCTGTCTGTCAGCTGCTTTTTAGCGGCTTGTAGCATGCCTAAAGAAATAAAAGAAAATGAAGATATTGCTCAACAGGTTATAAATACGCTGGGGCTCATTCAAAATCATGTAAAGGTGCGGGACACATTACACATCTGTAGTATCCAGATAAGGTCATTGAAGTCATTCGCGAAATGAACACTCGTAGCGCTAAATAATACCTTCCAGCTCCCCCCCAGCTAAGGGGGAGATTATCTTCTTCAAAGCCACAAGACTTCACTTACTATTTCAGCAAATACGCTTCAGCTTCTTCTCGTCCCATGTATTTGCCTAAGATCGATACAGGCACGTCTTTTAAATTCACCACAATCAAACCATCCAAGGTGTTATGAAAAGCAGGGTCCACATTGAAACACACCAATTTTCCATTCATTTTTAAATATTGACGAATCAACACTGGAAGGCCTTTGCCCTGCTCCATTCTCGATAATACGTTAGATAGCAGGGTTACACTGGCTAATGACGATAATAAATTGGGTTGCCAAAACACGGAGCCGCTGTTTCTAAAAGGAGTCGAAGGCATCACCAAGCTGGCTTTTTCTTTGTCATAATAATGAACCGATAAGGTTGCCGCGATTAATTGTCTTGCAACATGACTGTACTCATTGCTAATACTCACAGGGCCAAATAAGTTCGTGTATTTGGGGTTGCGATAGGCAAAAGTCGCAATGCCTTTCCATAGTAACAATAAAGAGTTTAAGTTCTTTTGATACTTCCCTGCGACAACAGACCGACCCATTTCAATGCTTTGCCCTAAACTATCGATAAAGGCTTGGTCGTAATGAAACAGGCTACGAGAGTACAAGCCTTTTAAACCATGTTGTTTAACCAGTTTATCCACCAGCCCCATTCTATAGGCACCGACGACTTCTTTATTGCCATGATGCCAAACAAAAAGCTGGTGGTAATACAGATCATATTCGTCGACATCACAGGCCAAACCACTGCCTTCCCCCACAGCACGAAAGCTCTCTTCTCGTATACGGCCAATTTCTTGAATAAGCAAAGGGATAGATTGTGTTGGTGCGTAATAAACACTGAACTCCCCCTGCTCCACGAGCTTCATTTCGCTGGGAAGACTGGCGATTTCACTCTCTAATAGATCTGGATTTATAGCGGCAATAATAGGTAAATCAACTTGCTCAGTGTGAGCGACAGACTCTTGATCCTGCTGCGGACTCATTAAATAGGTGTTTAAACGCAAATAATTAACGAGGTCTTGATTGTTATCGAACTGATTAAGCTCTGAAAAGGGCATCGCGCTACCAATGGAAATCTCAATAACGGACGACTTCTTATTCAGCAACTCTCGTCCGAGCATTGCCGTTCTCAATAACGGATGAATTCGACCTGCTTGATAAAAAAGCTCGCTGTTTTTGCCATTGATAAAAATAGGAACCGTAGTCGCCTCACTGCGCTTCAAGAAATTCGCAACAGACTGACTCCATTCAATGTCCGCCAATGCCTGTTTTTCTTTTAAAATATCTGATGATAAAGCTTTGGATGGTTTCGCATAGGTAGACACTTCCCCAGCCGGAAAGACAATCAACACCCCGCCCTCGGACAAATGTCGATGGGCATCACGAATCGCCTTGCCATTCGTCCGCTGAGCGTTTTTGCCACCGAATACATCCACACCGATAAATAAATCACTGATTTCAGGCAAACGCTTGAGCAATTCATTGGCCAGCACTTTCACATCACTGCGCACTTGTCCAACCAAATCTGCCAAGACCACACCTTCAATCGCACCAAGGGGATGATTGGCGACGATCACCACAGGACCGTCTTTGGGGATCTGGTCGATGCTTCCTTTGGCAATGGAATAATCAATATCCAAAGCTTCTAGGGTATAACGCATAAATTCAAAGCAGTTCTGATTACTTGGCCTTTGTTGATACAAACGATCTAATTTAGCGAGTCCTGTCGCCCATTCAATAACAGATTCCCCTACACCAAATGGTGTCACTCTTTTTAAGCGAAACGGACTTGGCAAACGAACAGGACTGGCTAACATAATTAGGCTCCTCTATTTACAAGCTTGTTTAACGTGCCTTGTGGTGCTCGAAGATCTCGTACTGATAAAAACAAAGCGCATAACCAAACCAAACACGCCATGGTGAAAAGCAAACCACCATCGTTACCAACGATCTCACCCACTTCATTGAACTCTGGCATGACCACACCCAATGGCGTAAACAGATGAAACAGAATGGCACCACTCATAATGCCCATTGCCATCAAAGCCCCCAGTCCATGCCATCGACTAAACAACAAAATAGAAGCAATCAATTCAGCCACACCAATAATGTAGCCACCGTATTGACCAAAAAACGCCAATCCAGACCAAGCGCCCAGCACGCCAAAGATATGGTCGGTCTCATAGGAGCCAGTGAATTTAAAGAACAAGGACTGCACAAATACAAAGGCGATAAACACCGTTGGTACATATTTCACGATTTGCTTATTCATCTTGATTAACCTTATTTTTAAGTATTATTTTTTATTGATTAGCGTTGGCCAGTTAGCATCGGCTTGTTTGATGTGCAAAGCCGGATCTTGATCCCACTTGCGTTTGATGTTGTTGTCGTAATTTAGATAAAGTTTGCCGTCAACAATCGCCCAATCTTTCGGGTCAGCTGACGCAAAATCGTTTTTTACAGACACAGCCCAAGCGCAATAACCGCCATATTGTGGCGCGTATTTTTCTGGTTCTGCCTTGAACATATCCAGATGCTCTTGAGTAGCGAAATACCAATCCGCACCTTTATATTCGGTGACAAACTTATCACTGCCTTTGACCGGTTTATGATCAGTGAAATAGGCCACTGTGTCGTAACCGCTCAGGGCTTTAGAACTAAAGTAGCCGGTGTAAATTTCATCTTGCGCTTGGGCAAAACTGCTTATAAACAAGGCAAAAAACATCATTAAACGCGTCATAACAACTCCTAAATTTTGATTAATAAGAACCACTAACGAGAGAAACCTTTTCTTGAAAACAGCTGTCTTGAAAACGATTGTTTTGAAAACCATTGTCTTGAAAACCATAACTCTGAGACGCCAAGGCTTGTGGCGTTAAATGCAAACACGGAGATCCCGCTACATAGGTCATCTGCAAATCGTTTTTACTCGCTTGAATGCGTGTGAAGCACACGGTTTGAGCATCTTCTCTGTGCATACAAACCGAGAAATGAGACTGTTCTGGATGGTGCTGAGAATGAAACAGCAGCAAATCGTCAGCGCATGTGACGGCTAGTTCGTCATAGACGGATTGTCGATAAGCCGTGACTGTTTCTAGTTCCACTGCAGACGAAAAATGCGGTGATTGGGCATAAAGAATCGATGCGTTTTCACCATCCCATTGAAACTCTCTAACCTTGCTATTACCCAGTTCAAAAGCCAGTAAGGTAAAAGGGGCAAACTGTTGAAGATCCAACTGGGCAAACTGCCATTCAATTTGAGCAAGCCCTGTGGCACTGGATAATTGCTTGACCAGTTGCCCACGACTCGTCAGTTGGCCTGATGGCGTTTTGCCTTGATAGTTATTCAGCAAACACAAAGACACACCGGCCTCGTTTAAGCTAATCCAGCTGCCTTTGCCCACAGGATCAATCGGCATGAGCACTTGGATGCCTTGCAGAACAAAAGACTGAGGCGACAAGGCGGGAGTTCGTGTTTTTTGCTCATCACGATTAAAAAACAGCTGATAACCAGATTCGTCAATCCACCAAGAAACCGAGCACATTATGATTGCCCTCTTAAAAATGTTGCTGTGGCTGGGGCAATACCAAAATCTTCATCGATACTTTTATTCATTAAGCTGGCGGCCACTTTCACCATGGCAAAATGATGATTGGCATGCAGAGCAGCAAAGGTAATTTCACGCTCTAATGTGGATGACATAAGACAAGCCTGAGTGTGTGACACAGAGACTTCCGTCAAAATACTCACGCTTTTTTTGAGTTGTTTATCCGATAACCCCATCAACCAATGTTGTAAGCGTGCGATTTCTTCCAAGGCAACCGAGCGCGAGGTTTCCACCGCATGACCACGGCGACGCCGGTTATAATCGATCACTATTCCTGCTTGATACACGGCATTAAAGACATCTAACCAATGACGAAAATGCTCTCCAATAGAACTGTTTACCACAGGCTTCATCGACGCTTGATAAGACTCGTCATCTAGCATCTGCAAACAACGAGAAGCCTGAGCAAATACCTCAAGACAGCCTTGCACTACAGGTGCGTAAGTTGCGGCTGGCAACTCACTTATGTCTCTTTTCTTTAATACCGGTTGCATCTTCTTTCCTTCCAATACGGCACTGAACCAAAACCTAGAATTTCACTTAAAACGGCGCTTCAATCTGTGCTGGGGTAATGTTGAGTCAGGCTTTTTTCTTCACGCCACGCTTTTAACAGGGAGCGAATCGAGGGGGATTTAAAACCGCGTTTTTTCTGCAAAGCACCAATCTCGAATAAGATTCGGTACTGTTTTAGAAGGGTGTTAAAAATCTCTGAAAGCTTGGTATTGCGATCCCAAATATGGGTCGCTTCACTACTGGCGCCATTCATTTCTAAAATGGAAAATTGCTCGCCTGCCATAAAGGATTCGATATCAGCAAACTTGATGTCTAAGCGGCCGTAGTAGTAACCCTCCACGTCTTTTAGAATCTCATCCAATTGGCGAGTTAAAGCTTCTGTGATGTATTGGTTACCATTGCGAAAGATCGACCCACGACTGTGGCTGCCAGCAAACGCCAGGGGATACTCTTCGCCTTCGGCGGGGATCCAATCCAGCTTTTGCGTATGACGTGGGAAATACAGGTGAGTTAATTGCCCAGCACGAGGACAGCGCTCGATCAGCTGTTTCAAGCTGTGTGTGCCATCACCAACGACACTCGGAGCGTATTTCAATGTGATGGAAATAATTTCGCCCTGTTCGCGCCCTGGATAACGAACATAAAAAACACCCGCCTCCGCTTGGTAAGGTGCTTTTCTTTGCAAAAGAAACTGCGCAGAAGCAGGAAAATCCTCTATATAGTCTTGAAGCTGATCGGCGGATTTCAGTAATTTGACGCCGACACCACGACATCCCAAGTCAGGCTTCGCCACGATAGGAAAAGACAACTGAGCCTCTACCATGGCTTGTAGAGCGCTTTCTAACTGAGTCGCTGAGCTTTGTTGAGTTTTCGTCAGAGTAATAAAAGGCTCAATCCATTGCTTAGCGAATGGACCTGCCAAATTCAAAATATCCGTTTTCGATTCGCCCACCATGCCACTGAGCTTGATACTGGGATTGGCAATTAATGGCAGGCAAACATCCCCATGACGCAGACCAAGAAGCAAACTCTGCATAACTACAGGCGTATAAAAAAACCAGCTTGGCATGAACTCATAAGGTGAAATACTCGTCTCTTCTTCTATTTGAAGTAACGGCATTCCTGCATTAATTTTATTAGGCGCAATGAACTGCCCCTTTACCATGACGCTCATGACATACCTCGTGTAAACGATTTATTGAGAAAACGATTCATTAAAAACAACAGGCCAAAAGCCACAGGAATTAGCAGCCATTTCAGCTCGGACAATGACATAAACACATGGCTGCCAACTTGATAAATCAAGGTGAAGACCAGCAAGGTCCAAATAGAAGTTGCAAGCAAAACCGCGCTAAAAAAGACGGGTAATGGGATGGCCAAAAAGCCACTCAAGGTGAAACCAATTGTTCGTAAACCAGGAATAAAACGGATAAGAAAAAGGTTCGCAAAAGCCCGTTGAGTCAGCTTTTGTCTAATCACTTTAAAGGAAGTATTGGTCAATGCCCGATAACGCAACCAGCGGACTTTTTGGGCATAGCGCCCTAGCACATATAAACCTAGGTCCCCTGTCGCAATACCGATAAAAATCGACATTAACGCCAGCGAGGGAAGCAAATCCCCATTGGCAGACAAAGTCGCTGCGGTGGCAATGGCTAGGTCTTCAAGTAAATAGGACAAGAGCACAATGCCAACACACAATAATGTCAGCGATGTGTTGGCAGAGGTTAGCCATGTTTGAAGTTCAGCTATCAAGGTAAATCACCTACCCGCATTATCTAAAAACTTGGAAAAATCCAAGTACCCTTAAATTGTTTCTGGGAATTAGACGTGGGTAGATATGGATTTATTACAGCAAAATTAAAAAACGTTAAATTAAATGGCGCAGAAAGTTAGAAAGAAATAATAGAAGACAGGAATGAAAGAACACTAAGAGTATTTGGCGTCGTGTTTCTGCTTTCGCAAGGCACAATTTGCCAGCACTTCTCGCTTTTGCGTTTGTGTCGATTTTTGCCAATCCATGATTTCCGTAATGCTTCGAAAGCAACCTACGCAAATATCCTCGGCATCAAGACAACATTGTCGAATACAAGGACTTTGAATGATTGGGTCTTTATCCTGATTAGCTGGCATGAATGATGACTTATTCCGGTGGAATGAAATAGGGGGCTACACATATAGCCCCCTATTTCTAGTTTATGTATTCCTAACCTAATTACTTAACAGTAACCTTGTCCAACGCTTGGCTAATGTCGGCAATGATATCTTCAATGTTTTCAATACCAACAGAAATACGCACCAAGTCTCGGCTCACACCGGCTTTCGCTAGCTCTTCATCGTTTAATTGACGGTGAGTGGTGGAAGCGGGATGACAAGCCAATGATTTTGCGTCACCAATGTTCACTAGGCGCAATACCATTTGTAGTGAGTCAATAAACTGTGTGCCTGCTTCTAGACCGCCTTTAATGCCAAAGCTTAATACACCAGACGCTTTACCATTGGTAATGCGTTTACTCATTTCGTTGTACTTGTTATCTGGCAAGGCTGCGTAATTCACCCAATTCACTTTATCGTGATTCTGTAAAAATGCCGCTAGTTTTTCAGCGTTAGAGCAATGACGCTCCATTCTTAGACCTAGAGTTTCCAGACCTTGCATGATCAAAAATGCACTGTGCGGAGACAAGGCAGATCCCGTATTACGTAGTGGAACAACACGGCAACGACCGATATAAGCCGCTTCGCCTAGTGCTTCTGTGTAAACCACATCGTGGTAAGAAGGATCTGGCTCATTCAACATTGGGAAACGTTTTTTATTCGCTACCCAATCAAACTTACCAGAGTCAACAATAATGCCACCTACGGTAGTACCGTGACCGCCAATGTATTTTGTTAGGGAATGAACCACAATGTGTGCGCCCAATTCAAAAGGACGGCATAGGAATGGCGTGGCAACCGTGTTATCTACGATAAGCGGAACACCATGTTTATTAGCAATCGCCGCTAGCGCTTCAATATCTACAATGTTGCCTGCTGGGTTACCAATGGACTCACAAAAAATAGCACGAGTGTTTTCGTCAATGGCCGCTTCAAATCCCGCTAGATCATCGGCCGATACCATGCGTGTTTCGATACCTTGTCTTGGGAAGCTGTGAGCGAATAAGTTGTAAGTGCCGCCGTAAAGCTGGCTTGTGCTGACAATGTTTGAACCCACATCACAAATACATTGCACGGCATAAGTAATGGCTGCCATACCAGATGCAACCGCAAGGGCCGCGATACCGCCTTCCATTGCAGCAACACGTTGTTCTAGAACATCCGTTGTTGGGTTCATGATACGAGTGTAAATATTGCCCTGAACTTTCAGGTCAAATAAGTCCGCTCCGTGCTGAGTATCATCAAAAGTATAAGAGGTAGTTTGATAAATTGGCACAGCCGCCGCTTTTGTCGTGGCTTCTGACTTATAACCGTGGTGCAATGCTAGTGATTCTAGTTTCATGTTAAGCAAACCTATTTTTTATTATTCCAAAGAAAGTAACCTAAACATAATACAAGGCAATGGCACTTTAGAAAAACAAGTATTGCTCATTTCATGAGGTAATTTTTTAATCCCAATTACTACGGCGTAAACTTTTGATTTGGCCTTTTTGCTTTTTCTGGTCAACACGTTTTTTTTGCGATGAACGAGTTGGCTTGGTCGGTCTGCGAGTTTTCTGTACTCTCACCGCTTCCAGTATGAGTTCTTTCAATCTTGCTAAGGCATCCTCTCGGTTTAACTCTTGAGTACGGTGTTGCTGGGCTTTCAGCACAATGTCACCATCTTTGGTAAGGCGGGAATCATTTAACGCGAGCAAGCGCTCTTTATAAAATTCTGGCAATGAAGACTCTGCGACGTTAAAGCGCAAATGAATGGCAGAAGACACTTTATTTACGTTTTGACCACCAGCTCCTTGTGCTCGGATAGCGGTTAATTCAATTTCGTGGTCTGGGATCGCCACGGCGAGGGTAATTTGTAGCATGATGATTGCTTTATGTTTCTTTCTATTTTGGGAGGGGAAATTATAACAGGCTTAAGAAGTGTTTGCTTTGCTGCATCGTTTCTCAGTACATTATCAGTTACAATCCCTGTTTTATTTTTCAGACTATATAGGAGTTTTTTGTGACCCAATTCCGTCCTTGTATCGATCTACACCAAGGCAAGGTTAAGCAAATTGTAGGTGGAAGTCTAAACGACAAAGGTGCCACAGAGAACTTTATCAGCGAACACAATGCTGAGCATTACGCCAATATGTATCGCGAACACGGGCTGATTGGTGGTCATGTTATTGCCTTAGGCAAGGGCAACCAAGAAGAAGCATTAAGCGCCCTACGCGCTTATCCTAATGGTTTGCAGTTTGGCGGTGGCGTTAACAGCAGCAATGCGGAAAGCTACTTAAAAGCGGGCGCTTCTCACGTTATTGTCACTTCTTATTTGTTTGAAAATGGTGAGTTTTCTTGGGATCGCTTAGATAAAATTAAACGCGAAACAGGGACTGATCGTTTGGTATTAGATTTAAGTTGCCGCCGTACCAAAGATGGCTGGTACATTGCGACCGATCGTTGGCAAACAATTACCTCCACTCAAGTCAACCAAGACAACCTAATTGAACTAGCCAATCACTGTGACGAGTTCCTTATTCACGCAGCCGATGTAGAAGGCTTGCAAGCGGGTATTGATGAAGACTTGGTTAAGTTACTTGGTCAAGGTTGCCCCGTTGCGGTTACCTACGCAGGCGGCGCTCGCTCTTTAGCTGATTTAAAACGTGTTCACGAGCTATCGAATGGCCTAGTAGATTTAACAATCGGCAGTGCGCTGGATATTTTCGGTGGCAAAGGCGTAACGTTAGACGAATGTATTTTGTGGAATCAGTCACAAAAATAAAGTCAAAAGAGAGGCAAGCCGTTAACTTGTCTCTCACTCTTTCTGTATTACAATATTATCTCAAATATTCATAAGAGATTTTATTTACACATTTAAATAAGATACTCGCATCGGCAGCAGATACTACAGCTCGACATACTATCCGCCATGCCGCATACTTAGTGCCTTATTTTTCGCTTCTAATCTCAGGATTATTAAATGCCTACATTTCGTTCTGGCCTTTTACTTGCAACACTTTTACTAAGTGCTTGCTCGATGCCAATTTTTCAAGATTTACAAAACAAGCCAACTGAGAAAACCTCTACTCCAAATACAGTAAGCACAGAACAATCTATGCCAAGCAAAACGACAGACAACGAAGTGGCTACTGTAGAAACGAGTGTTATTACTGAGACAAATAACAGTAACAGTAACAGCACGAAAGCCAGCAGTACTGAGAGTAATACAGATCTTGCCGAGCAACTTAATACACAAAGAAAATTGGCTAATGCCAACTATATAGAACTTAAAAATCGGGTAGGAAACGCGCCAGAGCTGCCAAGGCTATTAGCAACAGAGCAATTAGATTCGAAAGCAATTAACTTAGGCATTCAGCAGCTACGTTCGTATATCAGCAAAACAAATAGTGCACTTGCTCTATTAAACGCTCGGGTTAATGATAGAGAAAAAGTAGCAATGAATGGTGATCTGATTCGAATATTCTTATCTGAAGCGACGGTTACCCATGACAACATGACATTTAAAGCGCAACCTCTTGTCGGTCAATGGGTTCGTGGTGAAAGTCGAGTTATTCGTTTAAAAGACAATATCTTGTTTGAGAACCCAAAATCAGAAGACTTACATATTACGTTTTCAGAAACATACCAGCTCGTTGTTAATGGAGAGGTCATCTCTACCATTAATCCAAAAAAGGAAAAAAACAACGCAAGCTTCAATGTAACCACATCTGCTAATGACGGTACTATCGTGGGTAAATTGGACTATCGAGTCATTGATAACGAATAAACTAATTATCGCTATCTCTCATACTCCCTATTTTTCTATAAACCAAAAGAGCCTAGAGAGCTCTTTTGGTTTATAGACTTACCCCAGATTAGCGGCTTTCCTCCGTTTCTGCGCGTTATCCAATACCATCTGAATACATGCCAAATAATCAACAATGATATTGGCAAATAACTTATTGTCTAACTCTCTAACTAACTTTCCGATACGCTTTATTACCTGCCAATTAACAGTCATAACACGACTTAAAGCATGTTTATCCGCTGCTTTAAGTGCTGATAAATAGGCTGTTGCTATATAACCTGGTTCAGGGTTCATCGTGCCAGTATCCTTCGGTAACGTCCCTACACTTTGCAGCAAACGTTCAGCCAGCCGCCGATATAAAGACGACACTTTTTTAAACACATGCTTATCAAGTGTATTCCCTACTCGCCCACATAATGCCGAGTTAGCAAAAAAACCGTCAAAACACATAGAAAGCATGTCGCATAAAATACGTGAATCCCTATTGGGATAAAGCATTTTTTCTGTTCTATGGTTTTTAAGCATGTCTGTCTCCTTTCAAAAAAGGGTGAGCTTTGTGCAAATACGGATATTTAAGGCCGTGTTTAATGCAAAGTTACGGCAAAAGACTAGGACAAGCTTATCTTCCTATGATTCCATAACTCTTATAAATTTTTATGATCACATCAGGGAAAATAATAATGTCTTTACCAAAGCTATTTATGCATGTTCAAGATCCATTATTAGCTTCAAATCTGCTTTCTTTAAATGGCGTTCGACAATATGAACTAAACATCAGTCATCAAGATAAAAATTGGCTAGATCAACTATCTTTAGCTAAATGCGATGTTGCTCTTATCGAAGTCAATTCATTACATGATGCCGCCTTAAAAGAATTGATTCATAGTCCTGTTCTTTATCAAACAGAGTTTTTATTTTTCAGCAAAGGCGAACCCGATCCAATATTAGATTGCCTAATGCATAAAGGTGCTGGATTTCATTATCGAGCGCCTTACAATTTAAAACTGATTGAATCTTCATTAGAAGAAGTCTTTTGCGAACTAAACCGCTCTCACGAAAACGCCAATACCCAAACCAGCTATCTGGATCAATTTGGGTTATTAGTCGGCTCATCAACTGCTATGCATTCTCTCTACCGTACTATTCGAAAAGTCGCGGCAACCAAAGCCAATGCTTTTATCATGGGCGAAAGCGGAACAGGTAAAGAGCTTATCGCCAATACTTTGCATGTTTTCAGCCAACGCGCTGAAGGTCCTTTTGTCGCCATCAACTGCGGTGCGCTTAGCCCAGAGTTGATTGACAGCGAACTATTTGGCCATGTTAAAGGTGCTTTCACCGGAGCACATAAAGATCATCAAGGCGTTTTCGAGCAAGCAGAAGGCGGCACACTCTTTTTAGATGAAATTACCGAGATGCCTTATGAGCAGCAAGTAAAACTCTTACGAGTACTCGAAAGCGGTGAATACAAACCCGTCGGCGCCCAACAAGTTAAAATGGCCAACGTGCGCATTGTGGCAGCAACAAACCGTACGTTAAGTGATGCCATCCGCGATGAAGTATTCCGCGAAGACCTCTATTTTCGTTTGGCTCAATTTCCTATTATGGTTCCCACTTTGCGTGACCGAGAAGGGGATGCCTGTGGTCTTGCTCAACACTTTTTGGCTTACCGCAATGCCCAAGATGGTCAGCACAAACAATTTTCAGAACAAAGCCTAGAAAAAATTAATCACTACACATGGCCTGGTAATGTTCGAGAGTTAAAACATGCAATAGAGCGAGCTTATATTCTGGCCGATACTATTATTCATCCAGAGCACCTTGTTACCAATGACCTCAGTGATCAAACCGAGACAACTAAAACAGCTGGCATTCCTACTGGTATGCGTCTTGATGATATTGAAAAAATCGCCATCTTAAAAACGCTAAAAAACAATGCTGGCAATAAAACAGATACGGCAAATCAACTTGGTATCAGCATAAAAACTCTATATAACAAACTCGATAAATACGACCATACTGATTTTTTATAAAGTAAGAAATTACTTTATAAAAACGTTAGAAAAAAGGCCGATCAACTCGGCCTTTTTTCTGCTCGTTTTAGCAATCAGTGTCTTTGGCGTTCATGCCTTCTTTCGCTTCTTCACACTTGTCTTCAATGGCGTTACCTGTATCTGTCATAGTGTCTTCAATTGAATTGCCCGCGTTGTTTAGCGCTTCACCAGCATTATCCATTGTTTGCTCAACAGCATCACCAGCATTGGACATAGCGTCTTCTACTTTGTTGTCATCAGAACTCTGGTCACATGCTGCCAATGTACCAGCAGTAACAAGAACCAAAGCAGTATTTAGTAGAGTGCGTTTAATATTCATAATGGTAACCTCCATTTAGTTTTTTAAAATTTGGGCGTTATGGCTGCGTTTATATCCAGCCCTCCCAAGTAATCAACTCAACAATCAGAACAAAAGAATGTAAGTCCTTATCGTTGATTTCCCTTAGAGTATTGCGAAGCTTGTGCCAACTTTTAAAAAAACACATAACATATTGATATTAAAGAAATTTAATTTCAAATACTCATCCATCATAACGACTAGATAGCAAGCCAATAAGTAGTTTTTACAAAACTACTCGGTAACTGTTTCCGTCGAGTAATTGTAAAGACGCAAAAAATGTGGTCCATAAGCCATCAATCCGATGAAAGAAACAAACAAAACAACGAAATAAACAGCTAATTTCATGGAAATACACAAAAAGACTCTTGAATGTTTGTATCTCTATCATAGAATTGGCCAAAATCTATGCTTTATTTATAAAAGCGACCTTTAAGGACATGTTAATGAGCTCTACGCTGTACACCTCACCAAGATTAGATGGCTTTCGTATGCCTGCGGAGCACGAGCCGCAAGAACAAGTTTGGATGGCTTGGCCAACCCGCGAAGACAACTGGCGAGAAAAAGGTAAGCATGCTCAAGCTGAGTTTGTTGCCGTTGCTACTGCGATTGCACAATCAACAAAGGTCACTTTTATTGTCGATGCTAAGCACTATGAACAAGCTCGCCTCGCCTTACCCGATCAAATTCGAGTGATTGAGATTCCATCCGATGACTGTTGGATGCGTGACATAGGTGCAACCTATGTGGTGAACGATCAAGGCGAACGCCGTGCAAATAGCTGGCAGTTTAATGCTTGGGGTGGTGAGTTAGACGGCTTATACGACTCTTGGGAGCAAGATAATGCGGTCGCCGAAAAAATGGCTGCCGTCACAGGTGACTATGTTTACCACGCGCCATTAATTTTAGAAGGCGGTTCCATTCATGTGGATGGTGAAGGTACTTTATATACGACAGAAGAATGCTTGCTACACCCAAGCCGTAATCCGCATTTAAGCAAAGAAGACATAGAAGACCTATTAAAGGTGTACTTAAATGTTGAAAAAATCATTTGGCTTAAAGATGGGCTTTATAACGATGAGACCAATGGGCATGTCGATAACATTATGCATGTCATTCGTCCGGGTGTTGTCGCATTAACCGATTGCGAAGACTCAAACGATCCACAATACGCCATCAGTAAAGCGGCACTAAAAGTCCTAAGCCAAGCAATCGATGCAAAAGGCCGAACACTAGAAATTATTAAACTTCCAATGCCAGGACCGCTTTTTGTATCAGAAGATGAAGCAAAAAACTTATTAAAAAGTGACTCTATGAATCGCCAAGTAGGAGAACGTCTTGCAGCCTCTTACGCCAACTTTTTAATAACGAATAATAGTATCGTATTTCCAACATTCGGCGAGAAAACCGATGAACAAGCAAAGGAGATTCTACAAAAAGCATTTCCTGAGCATAAAGTTATCGGTGTTTATGCTAGAAATATATTATTAGGTGGCGGAAACATTCACTGCATTACTCAGCAAGTTCCTGAAAAGTGTTCTATTAAAGTAGTTTAAGCCCCCTAATAAGCCTTTAACGGATTTATATTGGTTATATATGTTATGCCTATATTCAGTATAAATACCAAGAGGATAAACCTTTTTTATGGCACTAATATTTCTGTTTGTAGCGCTCACACACTGTGCTAATCTCGTGTATTAACGCCTTGTAGAAATGGTTTATAACGCATTGGTGTTTTGTGTATTTTCTGGCTAGAACATAAACAAAGTTTTGCTTATGTTCGGTTGTACTAATTGAAGCGCATTGCTTCTTATTTACGATAGCGTATTTCGCTTGGGGTAATATCAATGGATTCCACGTTCACTTTATTGGACTTAGGCTGGCAGGCTTACTTTCAACAACAGTTATCATTGGATGATTTAGAATCTAACCGCATTGCACGTATCTGCTCTCAAAAAGGCAGCAACTACGAGCTTGTCAGTGAATTCGGCTTTTTCACTTTAGAAAACCATTCCGATATGCCAAGCATGGCTGTCGGTGACTGGGTTATTACTGACACTGAACATAACTTCCTACGCCTGTTAGAACCAAGTTCTATATTTGAAAATATCGCTTCAAATATAGACACTGTGTTTTTAATTTGCGCATTAAATCAAGATTTCAATTTAGCGTTAATTAAACGTTATTTAGAACTTACCCATGAAGCTCAAGCAGATGCTGTTGTTATACTGACAAAAGCAGATACTTGTAACGATGCAGCTGAAAAACGAGCCCAAGTAGAAAAGCTTGATCCGTTACTCATCGTAGAAACGGTTAATGCTTTGGATCCAGACAGCCTACGCTGTTTATCACCCTTGCTTAAAAAAGGTAAAACCATTGCCTTACTTGGCGCGGTTGGTTCAGGTAAATCTGCATTAATCAATACTTTGATGCAAACCACAGCCGAAGGCAAAGCGCAAAGGAACATTGGTGATTCTGGCGCCTTAAAAATCATGCCATCAGGGGCTATTTTGTTAGATACTGCTGGCATGCGTGAACTACAACTTGCTGAATTTGATAGCAGCGCCATTGCCAATTTCGCTGACATCATTGCATTGGAAAAAGAATGCCGTTTCAGTGATTGTCATCACCAAGGTGAGCCAGGTTGTGCTATCAAAGGTGCAGTTAAGGCAAATCGTTTAGATGAGCAACGTGTAGCTGACTTTATGCTGCTTCGTAATGAAGACAACGATGATGATCAAGTTACCAGATCCAAACCACAAGAAAAGTTTTATCGTAGCGCACAATCCGATATCCGCGCTCGAAAACACAGTTCTGCTGAGTAAGCTCTCGACGATCTAAAATTAGCAAAACAGAAAGCGGACTATACTGCATAGCCCGCTTTTTTATGATCAAAAAACTTTCAAAATAAATAACAGCGCCCTCTGCCCTTTACAGCAAGTCACTGAGTGTTTATAACAACCGCTCTATTCGTTTTCCCCTACACCAACAGAGGCAGCTTTTCTGAATCACCATGTCTAATATTTTACTGATTTATTCAACAACAGACGGTCACACAAAAAAGATAAGCCTTACAATGCAAGATGTTATCGAGAGCCAAGGCCATACCGTCACACTTCTACCAGTAGAAGAGGCAACAGCTGAAACCTTAGTCAATTATGACAAGATAGTCATTGGCGCCAGCATCCGCTATGGCAAACATCAAAAAGTTGTAATTGATTTTATTGAGCAAAATAAAACTCAGTTGGAAAGCAAGCCAAGCGCTTTTTACACTGTTAACTTAGTTGCTCGTAAACCTGAGAAATGCCAACCGGATTCCAACCCCTACATTATCAAACTTTTAGCTCAACTAGACTGGCACCCAACTTTACAAGGTGTATTTGCGGGCAAATTAAATTACCCACAATACGGATTCATCGACCGCAATATGATCCGTTTCATTATGTGGATGACCAAAGGGCCAACAGACCCAAAAACCAATATGGAATTCACCAATTGGAATAGTGTGAATTTGTTTGCTCAAGCTGTTTGCGATATGTAATAAAACGATCGATGGCAATCCATCTATCTTTAAGCGACGTAATTGTACAACTCCAAACCGTCTGTCTCTTCTATTTAGGCGATTAGAAAAGGAAAAACGAAATGACTGATACGCTGTTGCTAACCTTTATTTTTTTGGTTGCAGGAGTCATTTCTGTTCCTATTGCATCACGGCTTGGACTAGGCTCTGTCTTAGGGTACCTGCTTGCTGGCATCATTATTAGTCCATTACTAACTCTATTAAAAGTTGACATCGTTTCTATTCAACACTTTGCCGAACTTGGTGTTGTCATGATGTTATTTCTTGTCGGGCTAGAACTAAATCCTAAAAAACTTTGGGCATTAAAGTCCAAATTAATCGGCTTAGGTGGCGGACAAGTTGTGTTAACTGCCATTTTAATTATGGGGATAGGCATGTTGCTAAACCAAGAATGGCGTACCAGCTTAGCTATTGGTTTAGTACTCGCCCTATCTTCAACTGCCATCGTAATCCAAACCTTAACGGAAAAAGGTTTGATGAAATCAGATGGCGGCCAATCATCTTTTGCCGTATTGCTCGCTCAGGATATTGTCGTTATCCCAATGCTGGCCTTTATACCTCTACTTGCCACACCAGAACTCATCGAATCTTTAAGTCATGCGGCAGAGATATCTCAGGATGAAAGCCATTCAGTATCTTTAGTCGATGGTTTAGAGGCATGGCAGACGGCATTAGCCACCATTGGTGCTATTGGTATAGTGATTTTAAGCGGTAGCTTTTTAGTTACGCCGATATTTCGTTTTATCGCAGTAACACAATTAAGAGAACTTTTTATAGCCGCCGCGCTGATGTTCGTTATCGGCACCACTCTACTCATGTCTTTGGTTGGACTTTCTCCTGCACTCGGAACATTTCTAGCCGGCGTGGTGTTGGCTAACTCACCTTATCGACATGAGTTAGAAAGTGATATAGCTCCTTTTAAAGGTTTGTTGCTGGGATTATTCTTTATGACCGTCGGCGCAGGTATAAACTTTACCCTACTTTTTAATCACTTTTTCTCTATTCTTGGCTTAACTGTTGGTCTAATTCTGCTGAAAGCTACCACGCTGTTAATATTAGGACGGATATTTAACATTCGTGGTTCAAATAAATGGCTGTTTGCGCTAGGCCTTGCCCAAGCTGGGGAGTTTGGTTTTGTTTTGCTGTCTTTTACTGTCAGTAATGCAGTGATATCACAAGATGTTGCCGACATTCTGCTGCTTGTTGTGGCGTTATCTATGTTGCTCACGCCGATGCTATTCATTATCTATGACCATATTATCGCGCCTCGTTATGCCACAGACCAAACCGCCAGTGCGCACGACGACCTGCCCGATGACAACAAAATCATTATTGCCGGTTCAGGTCGAATGGGAAGTACGATAGACAATCTTTTGCGCTTAGCTGGTTATCATTCAACAGTGATTGATTTCAGCGTAAAACGATTAAGAGCACTTCAGCATTTTGGCGTTAAAAACTACTTTGGTGACGCCACCCGTCCAGACTTACTAGAAGCTGCAGGTATAGATGAAGCATCATTGTTGATTATTACCATTGATGATCCAGAGCAAATTACCAAACTCGTTAAATATGTCAAAGAGCACTACCCTGATCTACACATTATCGCGAGAGCTTTCGACAATAATCACGTTTACGATTTATGGGCTTCAGGGTGTCGCGACATTATTCGAGAAAACTACGACAGTAGCTTGCGTATGGGACGGTCTGCTTTTGAAGCACTTGGCATTTCTCATAAAAAAGCCGAACAGATGATTGACGTGTTTAATCAGCACGACAAAGTATCTATGGTGGAAGTAGCCGATGCACATCAGATAGGTGTACCCTTCCATGAAAACACCGTATTTATTGCTCGTCTAAAAAAATACCTTGAAGAGAAAAACCCACAACTTCAAAAAGCCATGAAAGACATTCAAGCTCAAGCTGATGACTAAAAATATTCGTATTTAGCATCAAGCAAGTTAGTGCTAAATACATTAATGGAGCGCCACTTTACTTTGCAGTTTGGCGAGCCGTTCATTCCATTTTCCTGCATGGGAACGCTCGCAAGCTTCTTCTGTATCAAAGCTAACTTGCTGACGAAGCTGGTTTAACTTGATGTTTACGCTGTTTAACTCATTATTAATAAGCGTATAAAAATAATCATCTTGCTTATCTTCGATGGCTTTACACAAGGCCTCATCGGTTTCAAAAACACAAACGATCTTTAGCGAATTAGGAAACGCATTGTAATTGACCAAATGCGTTAGCCAGACAAAACCTTCCACTGAACCCAGTGCCGTTTCACACACATTCGTTAACGCTCCACGAAGTGCATTATCGATTTTTTTATCGGATTTCTTCATAAAAATACATTACTGATTTAAGAAGCCGAAAGTGTAACCTGTCGCACAACCTCAACCAAGTTGATCAAGCAGATTCCCTATCATGCATTTCTTCTAAAAAATAACCTGCTATAATTTCAAAACACTGTTTCAATATAAAGCTTCTACATAAAGCGCCGCATCAACGGAGATAACCTTGCACAAAACATTTCGCTCATTGAGCAACCCGCAATATCGGCTTTGGGCAATGGGAGCTTTTGTCTCAAATATTGGCACATGGCTGCAACGTACTGCGCAAGATTGGATTGTGATTGCAGAACTGTCTAACGGAAACGCCACAGCAGTAGGTATTGTTGTCGCTCTGCAATTTGCTCCGCAATTTATTTTCTTACCTATCATTGGTTGGGCTGCTGATTACTTCGATCGCCGCAAACTACTTATCGTCACACAAAGCTTGCGCGGTTTGCTCGCGCTGGTTCAAGCCATCATGATTCTGAATGGTCACCTTGAGCTGTGGCACATGTATATTTTCGCCTTTTTACTCGGCTGCTTTACCGCATTCGACACTCCAGCGAGACACGCATTCGTAGCCGATTTAGTTGCTGATAAAGATCTAGCTAACGCCGTTTCTTTGAATTCTATTTCATTTAATAGCGCTCGGATGATTGGTCCTGCTATCGCAGGATTTTTAATTCTATTAATGGGTGCTGGCTGGGTGTTTGCGCTAAATGCCTTGTCCTTTATTCCAATTATAGCCATCACTTATATGATAAAGGCCAAACCAGTCAATTCACTTCCAAGCGTCGAAAGTGATTCTAGCAAATCTAGTAAAGCCACCTTATTTGATGGATTTCATTATATTCGTCAACGTCCAGACATGATCATTGCCATCACCATGTTCTTTTTCTTCGCTATGTTTGGGCTAAACTTCACTGTCTATCTGACGTCAATGACAGTGCATGTGTTTACTGGTAACTCTCAGCAATTTGGCATTCTGATGTCTATTATGGCGGTAGGCTCTATTATCGGCGCCATGATTACCGCTAACCGAGAAAACCCTAATGTTCGTTTTATATCCTTTTCAGCTATCGGCTTTGGGGGAATTGCCTTGATAGCCTCGATCATCCCTAATTTTTGGTTATTTGCGGTCTCACTCAGTTTAATAGGCATGACTACTCAACTTTTTACCACATCCGTACACAGCCTAATTCAACTCAGTGCACAAAAATACATACGCGGTCGAGTCATTGCTATTTTGTTAGCAACCTCTGTAGGAGGTTCGGCTATTGGTGGGCCTTTGGTCGGTTGGACTGCCGACTTACTCGGTGCTCGTTGGGCTATCGCCTGTGGAGGCATTATTGCTTTGCTAACCGCTGCGCTTGGCTTACGCTATCTATATCGACAAGGTGATAAATAAGTTTTTTTAAGATTAAGCAAAGCTCCCAACTATTAAGCTGCACCATGATGCATTACACTATTTGCTCACGATAACATTCGACCCAAACATTCGATAAAAAGCAGGAAACTCACATCGACCTCCTGCTTTTCCTTTGATTTAAGACATCCAGTAAGGAATCACGCTGTGAAAAAAGTATTTATTGATGGCGAAACAGGCACCACAGGTCTGCAAGTAAAAGACCGTCTAATTAACCACCCACACATTGAAATCATCAGTATCGACCAAGATAAAAAACGCGACGTAGAAGAAAAGCGTCGTCTGATGAAAGAAGCCGATGTAACAGTACTTTGCCTACCAGATGATGCCGCAAAAGACAGTGTTATTTTGGCAAAAGAAGAAGGCTGTCGTATTTTGGACGCGAGTTCTGTCCATCGTGTCGCCGAAGGCTGGGTATATGGCTTGCCTGAACTTGATGTCACTCAACGCGACAAAATCAAAGATGCACAGTTTGTCTCTAACCCCGGTTGTTACCCAACTGGCGTGATCTTGCTATTGAAACCATTGATTGAAGCTGGATTATTGTCCGCGTCTTATGATTACTCAATCAATGCCGTATCTGGTTACAGTGGTGGCGGCAACGCGCTAATTGACCGTTATGAAAGCACCAACAATGCGCCGATATTCGGTGCTTACGGCTTGTCTTTCAACCACAAACATCTAGCTGAAATGAAAAAATGGTCAGGTTTGGATAACGCCCCCATTTTCGTTCCTAGTGTGGGTAACTTCCGCCAAGGCATGCTGACCTTCTTGCCAATTCAGCTTAAAGGCGATGTCACCATGGAACAGTTACAAGCTAAATTGGCTGAAGTGTATGCTAACGATACGTTTGTAACGGTGAATGATTTTAATGTGGTTGCCGATAACGCAGCACCATTTTTGACACCACACGGTCTTGAAGATACCAACCAAATCGAACTATCGGTTCTAAGTGAACCAGGAAACAAGTCTGGCATTCTTGTCGCCAAACTGGATAACCTCGGTAAAGGCGCGTCTGGCGCTGCCGTACAAAACCTAAACATCATGTTAGGATTTGACGAAGCAACTGCCGTGAATCTTCGCTAATAAAAAACCTGGCCTTCTTTGACACCTAAATTTAGGTATAAAGAAGGCCAGATTTCCTCCATTAGGGTTATCTAATGAGCAATCAAAGTCATTCACCAAATATATCGTCACCAACAGAAAAAAATCCACAGCAAACTCTAAGCAAACCACACTGGCCACTTTATCTAATTTTAGCGATGACATTTGTCATAGGCGCTGTTTCCTATCAATTTCTAACGCTCCCCCAATCGCTGACTGCAGGCCTGCTGTTCATTTGTATCGCTTTTTGGGCAACATCTCTGGTACCAGCTTATTGGCCAGCATTAGGCTTATTTGCTTTTGCGACGGCAACACAGCTTGCTCCGACACAAGTCATATTCGCTGGATTCCAATCGTCGACATTTTGGTTACTGTTCAGCGGTATGGTGTTCGGTGCAGCGATTAATCATACGGGGATCAATTCTCGCGCAACACGTTTGTTAATGCTGATTCTTGGCAATAGCTACCAAGGCACTATTATCAAAATTGCGTTGTTTGCGATGGGATTGGCCTTTTTGATTCCTTCTGGCGTAAGTCGTATCGTACTCATCATTCCGATCATTGCTTCCCTTGCCGATCACTTTGGTTATGATCAAGACTCTAATGGCCGAAAAGGCATGTTATTGGCCGCGGCATTTGGAACCTTTTTACCAGCCTTTTCTATTTTACCTGCGAACGCGCCTAACATGCTGCTTTCAGGTATGGCCGAAGCGCTTTATAACGCACCCTTTTCTTATGGCGAGTATCTACTTTTGCACTTCCCTATCTTGGGACTTGGAAAGTTAATCATGACTGTTGGCGTTATTCTGTGGCTTTTTCCAGATAAAACACCAAACCAAGCGATACAAGCGACAATCGAGAAGTCAGTCATGACAAAAATAGAAACACGGTTGTTAATTGTGCTTTGTGTTTGTTTTGCTTTCTGGTTCACGGACTCGCTGCATCATATTTCAGCAGGCTGGGTTGGGCTAACTGCTGCATTAGTTTGCCTATGGCCAAGTCTTGGATTAATGGCAAAAAATAGCATCGATAAAGACATTCAGTATGGCACACTGCTATTTGCGGCAGGCATTATAGGATTAAGCGCGATCATTGCTTACTCAGGCCTTGGTAATATCTTGGTTAATTATTTAACCGAAGTCATTTCTTTCTCAGAGGATTCAGCTTTACTGAATTTGAGCTTGCTGACATTTATTTCCACTTGCGTGGCTGTGGTAACTAATTTGGCTGGTGTTCCCGCTATTATGACCCCAATGGCAGAACATTTAGCCAACATCACCGGCCTTTCTAGCCATGCAGTGCTAATGACGCAAGTATTGGCTTTTTCCAACGTGTTGCTGCCTTATCAGGCGCCGCCACTGATTACCGCGATTGCGCTTGGCAATTTATCCATCAGCGCCGTCACTAAAGTTTGCTTAGCGACCTTTGTTTTAACAAGCTTGATACTGCTGCCACTGAACTTCATCTGGTGGCATATTCTCGGTATATTTTAGGTTAGTTCTTAGCTAAGATAGACAAAAGCCGCCTACCCATTCAGATAAGCGGCTTTTTAATGGCTAAGCTATTTAATGGCTAAGCTATTTAATATTTAAAATATGAAACCTACTTCGTTGGCTGCCAAACGTTAAGCTTAGACTTACGCATTTGGTCTTTTTCTGCTGCAGAAGCGCCCCAATTACCATCATAAACTTTACCTTCCCAATCACCATAAGCCGGATTAGGTAACATGATAAGTGTTGTACCAAACAGCGCTTTATTTTTCTCAACCGCTGCATCACTTTCCGCTAACCCCTTGGTTCTAAAATCGGTGGAGAAATCGTTTAAGTTATCACCCATCAACAACGCAACGTCGTAGTTTTCTGCCACTTCTTGTCGGCGAGGTTCTTTGTTACTAGTAGATGTATTCAACATTAAGTGCGCATCATCCACATTGGGAAAACCTAGGTCTTTTAGGTTTTTACGCGTGCCCTCTAAACCTGATGCTTTACGGTTAGTAATATAAAATACTTCACCACCTTTGCTCGCCACATAGTTCAGAAACTCAGTCGCGCCCGGCATGGCTTTCGCCTGTGCAGCATCCATCCATTCGCCCCATGTTTTGCTTGAATAGCCAAAATCCTTACCGATCAACCAAGCTTGATAACCGCTGTTGTCGATAACAGTTTCGTCAGCATCGACAATCACCGCGATTTTTTTGCTGCCTTTATGTTGGCTAGCGTATTGATCAAATTGCATTTTTGCCAAATTAAACGCTTGATAAGACAAAGCCTTATATTCAGCAGAGGCTTGCATCCACAAGGTCGACATAACTAATTGTTCGTTTAAGTCTTTGGCCGAATAATCAGATTCTTGGGCAAGAGCGGAGAACGAAAAGCTGCCCGTTAGCAGTGCAGTTGATAGAACCAGTGTACGAAAAGTGATTGAAGACATTAAAAACCTCTTATTTATAGACACATATGCAACTCAATAAACGCTTCTTGCAAAAAATACACCTTCTTTGTCTATTCGTCTTCCTCTTTTATTCAAACAATCAAGAACGTCAATCTTGTTAGAAAAACCATCTCGCTGCCATTTGAGAACAGCTTTTTCAACGAAAATATCGTATTATCCCCGCTATTAGCCATTGACCCAGCATTCTAACTATTGATTCCTATGATACGACTTTCCAATATCCAACTTCCTCTTGATCACGACGCTAGCGCAATAGAAAGCGCGATTTTATCCATGCTTGAAATTCCAGCAGAGAAACTCGTTAGCTTTAACGTTTTTCGTCGCGGATACGATGCGCGTAAGAAAACTAATATCATGTTGATTTACACCTTGGATGTTGAAACGACGTGTAACGATGTTTTGCTTAGCCAATTTGCGGATCACCAGCAAATAAAAGTCACACCAGACTTAGATTATCATCCAGTTGCTCAGGCACCGGTAACTTTGGCAGAACGCCCTATCGTTATTGGTTTTGGTCCATGTGGCTTATTAGCAGCCTTGGTTTTAGCGCAAATGGGTTACAAGCCAATTGTGCTGGAGCGCGGTAAAGAAGTACGTGAACGTACCAAAGATACCTTTGGTTTCTGGCGTAAGAAGATTCTGAACACTGAATCTAACGTACAATTTGGTGAAGGCGGTGCGGGAACCTTCTCTGACGGCAAACTCTATAGCCAAGTGAAAGACCCTAAACAATACAGCCGAAAAGTCCTTAATGAATTTGTTGCTGCAGGCGCACCGGACGAAATTCTTTACGTCAGCAAACCTCACATTGGTACCTTCAAACTGGTTGCCATGGTCGAGAAAATGCGTGCTCAAATTATTGAATTAGGCGGAGAGATTCGTTTCAGCTGTCGTGTTGATGATTTACATATCGAAAATGGCCAAGTCACCGGCGTCACTCTTGCCGATGGTGAAAAACTCTATTCGAAACACATCGCCATCGCCATTGGTCACAGTGCTCGCGACACTTTCGAGATGCTGCACAACAAAGGCGTTTACATTGAAGCCAAACCTTTCTCGGTTGGCTTTCGTATCGAGCACGAGCAATCGTCAATCGACAAAGCCCGCTTTGGTCCAAATGCGGGCAACGAGATTCTTGGGGCAGCGGATTACAAACTGGTTCACCACTGTAAAAATGGTCGTTCCGTTTACAGCTTCTGTATGTGTCCTGGCGGCACCGTGGTAGCAGCGACATCGGAAGAAAATCGCGTAGTTACTAATGGTATGAGTCAATATTCTCGTAACGAGCGTAACGCCAACAGCGCCATTGTAGTGGGTATTGATCCATCCGATTACCCAGGTGGTCCGCTTGCAGGAATCGAATTCCAACGCAAGCTAGAAAGCCTTGCCTATGAACTAGGTGGTAGCAACTACGATGCGCCAGCTCAAACCGTCGGTGCTTTTTTACGTAACGAAACACCTGAAAAATTGGGCACTGTGGAGCCTTCTTTCAAACCGGGTATTAAACTAACCAACCTAGCGGATGCCTTGCCAGACTTTTGTATCGAAGCCATTCGTGAAGCCATTCCAGCTTTCAATAAGAAAATCCGTGGTTTTGCCTTCGATGATGCTTTATTGACTGGCGTAGAAACACGTACCTCAGCACCAATCAATATCAAACGCGATAATGACAGCCTAGAAAGTATCAACACCAAAGGCTTATATCCTGCAGGAGAAGGCGCAGGTTATGCTGGCGGTATCATGTCGGCAGCTATTGATGGCATTAAAATCGCCGAAGCCATGGCATTGAGTATTAACGCTAAAGCAGTCAAATAACCATTAGATATCGCTTATAGAAACTAACTAGAAAGGGCTCTCTAATGAATAGACAGCCCTTTCTTCTTTTTGCTAACAAGCTATTTATCTGATCCTGCCGTCACATCAATACCTCTTTCATCAAAGACTTCTTTGGCCGCAAAGAGTCCATTTAACGCTGCTGGAAAGCCCGCATAAAGTGCCATTTGCATCAACACTTCGATGATTTCTTTTGGTGAGCAGCCCACATTGAGTGCAGCATGGATATGGACCTTCAATTGTGGTGTGGCATTGCCTAATGCGGTTAATGCCGCCACGGTAGCGATTTCACGAGACTTCAAATCCAAACCAGAGCGGGTATAGATATCGCCAAAACCAAACTCGATCATCAAGGTAGCGAAATCTGGCGCGATAGGTTGTAATGCATCGACGACTTTCTGACCTTGTTCGCCATCTATTTCAGCGAGTTTTTCCAAACCTAATTGATAACGATCTTTATTCATTTTTCTCTCCTAAACACTTCATAAAAGGACACCAGTTACAATGCTTGTTACTATGCCATTTTTTATAATTGAAATATTTAGATGAAATAGAGAATCCATTTTTCAGTATTGAAAAATAACTTTTGGCGGAATATCTTATGAAAGAGATGATTTGGGACGATACGAAAGCTTTCTTGGCACTTGCCCGTTTTGGCACGCTTACCATAGCTGCAAAATCTCTAGACATGGGAATTGCTACGCTATCACGAAAAATAGAACGTCTTGAGCACAGTCTACAAACACCGCTCTTTTTGCGTTTTCAAACAGGCTACCAACTGACGGATGAAGGTAAGAATCTATTAAATAAAGCAGAGGCAATGGAAGCTGCTGCTTTTACGTTTACCAAGAGTGCGAAAAAGGAATCTCAACTGATCGGAAGGGTCAAAGTCGCTACGGCTGAAAACCTCGCCACCCACCTCATTATTCCAGCGCTAGGCCATTTTCAGCAAACCTGCCCAAACTTACACATCGATATTGTCACCGACATTCATACAGCCAATTTACATCGTCGAGATGCTGACCTCGCCTTACGTATGGTGCGTCCAACCAATGGTAATGTCAGCTTCCAGCGTGTTGGCACGCTAGGCTACGGACTCTACTGTAGTACTCATTACCAAAATGAACGCGATGATGCTAATGACAACTTTATCCAATGGGGAGACGGTTACGAGCATTTGCCCGCAGCACGATGGATAGCCAGTCAATTAGCCGGGAAAGAGCCCATTCTCACCACGACATCAGTGGCAACCCAAGTCAGTGCTTGCCTAGCGGAAGTCGGCGTAGCGATATTGCCACACCTAGTTGCGCGTCACACTGAACTCGTTTGCCTCGCTAACATACCAGAGATCAATCAAGAAATTTACCTCGTTATCCAAACCGATTTAACCCAATCGAAACGCACTCGCGCTGTCGCGGATTTTCTTTCAGAGCTGGTAAAGACACATCAAGATCGCCTTAATTAAGGTACGGCCATACCTTAAATATTCTCACCATAAACTTAAACTGGTCATTCATGTTCATACAGCGGATGTGTTCTAGCTCGTCTAACAAAAATCTCAGTTGAAAAAACCAATCATCATTTTTCGATAGATAATCTAGGGCTTTCTTTAGCACTCAATCTCAATGGAGCTAGCGGTGTTGGGAACCTTTAAGAACAATAAACGCAATCAGTATTTTAAAAGCTCATTGTGCTTCTTTAAAAAACAATCCAAGACTTGTGTTTTGAGTTCGATTACGCTGACTTAATACAAAAACAGTCAGCAACAAAGCAAGAAACTCAGTGCTCGCGGCTGCATACCAAATCCCCCACTCGGAAAAGAAGTACGGTAGAATAAAAATCAACGGCAGAGAGAACGCATAGGTTTTCATGATGCCTAAAATGCCCGCTCTTTTTGCATCACCAATGGCTTGGAAAAACATGCTAATCATCATTTGCGGGCCAACCAGAAAAAGCGCCAAAGTAGAAAACGGTAAAATTCGCACTACCTCACTAATCACAGCTTGATCACTAACAAACAGCATTCCTAAATCACGTTTAAAAACAAACGCTATCGTCTGTAATAGCAGGCAATAAACAAAGGCGACAGTCAAAGCAATTTTAATACTGACATTTACCCGGCCCAGCTCATTTGCTCCAAAATTGTTACCAACAATCGCTTGAAACGCCATGCTAAGCCCAAGTAAAGGCAAAAAAATAAACGTCATTAAACGCGTAATAATGCCATAAGCTCCCACTGTTGTTGCATAATTTGCAGCATCCCACGTTTGTAAATTGTATAAAATAGCGCCAGACGTTAATGCCAAGCCGATATAATTTAAACTCGAAGGTGCTCCTAAAGACAAAAACGTCAGCCAATGCTGTCGAGATTTTGAAAACAATACAACCTGAAGGTTAAGCTCGTTTGTCTGATATTTCCGATAGAAAAAGACAATAACTAAAGAGACAGCTTGTGCCAAAACAGTGCCATAAGCCGACCCCTCTACGCCCCAATTCAAACCAACAATCAACAAATAGTTAAATACGCCATTCAGTAACACTGACAAAAGAGAGACCGACGCCATGAAAGAAACACGCCCTTCGCAGCGTAAACTGTCACCATTAATAGCTAAAACAAAGACCAAGGGAGAGAAAAAGACCAAAATAGATATATAGCGATAACTCATATCGGCAATCAAATTTGAGCCATTACTCACAGCATCTGTTAACGCGTGCCCACCTAGTAAAAACAAACCGATCAGCACAGCACAGACCACTAAAGACAAACTAATCGCTTGCGAAAACACTTCTACGGCACTAGATCCATTTCCCGCGCCTAATTGCCGCGCCATCAAACTGGCAAAACCATTCGATACTAACGTTGACAAAGCAACAATCAGAATAAAAGCAGGAAACATAGAAGTAACGGCAGTTAGGGCATCGGCGCCAACAAACATACCAAGGAAGTACGCGTCCACCAGCGCAAACGAACCATTCACCATCATGATCAAAATAATCGGTGCCGCTGTTTTTAGAAACACCAAGGGTAAAGGCGCATTAAGAAAATTATTATTTTTATGTAATTCTGTCGTCATTCGAAATACGCCCGGTTACATCATCATAGGTAAAGGTATTTAGAGCATAAGCTCTTATCATTGGGTCCCAGAATATTATTCTAAGCAAAGATCAAACGGGAGCTTTTATCATAAGAAGTATTAAAAACAGCAATATCAGCTATGTTTCATCATTAGATACTTAGACCTGAATAAGTTAAACACACATTCATTTATTTAGCGTAGATATAAAGATGTTCTATAGCTGATCATACTTATAGCTGCTACTGTAATGAATAAACCATCAATTCGGGAGTTGTTTTATGTGGCTAGAAGCATCCAGTACTCTTGAGTTCAACATTGAGACACCGTCACCTTTCGTACTGATGTTACGCCCTCGTAGCGGTATGCAGCAGTGGATTGCTCGGGAAGAATATGTCTTGTCGCCCAGTGTGCCAGCAGTGGAGTTTACCGATTCCTTTGGAAACTTATGCCAAAGATTAGTCGCTCCTGTCGGACATTTTTCGATTCGTATCTCAGTGGTAATAGAAACCGCCAACGCTTCAGATACAGCACCCGGCGCGCCTTTTGTCGATATCCAGCAACTACCCGACGAAACCTTACCTTTTTTGCACCCGAGTCGTTATTGCGATTCCGATCATTTTACAGAAATGGCATCATCCATCGTTGCAGGCTTAACGCCAGGCTATGACCAATGCAGTGCTATCGTCGATTATATTCGCAAAAATATTCAGTACACACCGGGTGAAGGCGAACAGAACATAAGTGCATCAGAGTTAAACGGACTGGGGCGAGGCGTTTGTCGAGACATGGCACATTTGGGCATTGCTTGCTGTCGAGCGCTTGCCATTCCTGCACGCATGGTGGTCGGTTATCTTGAAGGCTTAGAGCCGATGGATTTACATGCGTGGTTTGAAGCCTACGTTGGCAATCGTTGGTACACATTTGATCCAACGCAAGCGGATTTACAAGGTGGTCGTGTTGCTATCGCTTTTGGGCGAGACGCTGCTGATGTGGCGATCTACACCCAGTTCGGGCCACCGGTAGAGCTGCTCAATCTCGATGTTAAGGTCCAAGAAACGCAAGGGCCAACGCGATAAAGCAGCATTTTTTATGAAGCAAAACGATTAATGAAGCTGTTAGACAATATCAAATTGAATAATAGCATCACCCTGATTCATAACTCGATTCACACCTAAAGACTCGGCGGCCGGCACTAATCCATTTAAGGTTCCAGTAATAAAAAAGTAATCTTTATTGCCGTAGCCTCGTTGAATACACTGAAGTATCCCTTTCTTCACCACGTCTTTCTTTGCCTCTACAAGTGGGTCTAATTCAGCTGAGAAGCTATAACCTTGATTGCCGCCTTCAAAAAGTATCTCACCAGCAACTGGCTTTTGAGAGACAAAAACACCGTAGTTAAAGTAAAAGTCACACGCTGAATGGTTCGTAGGGTGAATAGCCGGACGAATCAGTTCGACTGCTGCAAAAGGTGTCAATTCATCAACCAATTCATTCATTGCATCTGTCGTACTTGGTACAGTCAATTGAAAACACACTTCTAACTCAGTACCGCGAAATGCTTGATGTGGAATGGTGTCGCCAAGATTAGCGAATACTTGGAAGTCAAAAATAGGAGAAAGAATAATCACGCCATCTTTATCGACAATTTTCCAACCAGCAACCACGGCCCCCTTCTCTACAATCTTGGTAATCAGAGTATCCTGCACTTCACATACTGCGTCGAAAGTATCGGTTAACGATAATGATGACTCATACTGAAATCCTTTTACTATCTGAGAATATTCTTCGAAAACCATATCGTGAAAGCCCTTTGTAAAAAATAATAGAGGTATAAAATAGCCAAGTGTAACAAACGCTTAATCGCAATTAAGCCGCCGCTATAGTATGAGAAAAAAACGAGATGATATATGATCTTTGCGCAATTAATGTCATATAAAAGAAAGTAGCGGCTACCAAAAACAATAAAGTATGGATGTAATCATAAATGCGAATTGACCCAACTTCCCTGCGCTTATTCGTCTGCGTCATTGAGCAAGGCTCGATTGCACGCGCTGCCGAATTGAATTTTATTGCCGCTTCAGCCGTATCAAAACGCATCAAGGAATTAGAGCAATTGCTTCATACCCCATTAATGATGCGCACCAATCGAGGAGTGGTTGCTACACCTGCAGGCCAAGCGTTGTTACAGATGTCCCGCGGCGTGCTGCATCAACTGGATGACATTTATAACCAAATGAATGAGTTCTCACACGGAGTTCGAGGGCAAGTTCGAATGGTGGCTAATATTTCTGCTATCAGTCAATTTCTCCCTAAACAACTGCGCTCTTTTTTGAACCAAAACCCTTTGGTGCAAATTCATTTGGAAGAGAAAATCAGTAGTGAAATTATTCGTGCTGTTGCTGAAAATGCTGCAGACATTGGTATTGTCACCATCGCTTCAAGAGAATACCCAGACCTTTCCATCTATCCTTATAAAACAGACCGTCTGGTGGTAATCACTCCGGTTGGGCACCCCCTTGGACAATACAAAGAGGTCAAGTTTGTAGACACTTTAGGGCATGACTATGTCGGTTTACATACAGGAAGTGCTATCAATAACCAAATGATTAATGCCTCTACCAATGCCAATTTACCACTAAATATGCGTATTCAAGTCACCAGCTATGAAGCGCTTTGCAGCATGGTGGAATCAGGGCTTGGTATAGGACTTATGCCTATCGACATTGCTCGCCCCTATATAAAAGCCTCACGAATAGAGGCTTTGCCATTATTAGACAGCTGGGCACATCGAGAGCTTAAGATCTGTGTTCGCAGTTCGGATCAACTACTCGACGCTGCTCACCATTTATTAACCCATTTACGTACAACTTAATGTCTATCAATCTTGCCATATCCTAAAGAGATGGCAGCCTAACATTTAGGCGCTTTTCTCTTGTTCTAGTTTAAAAGATGATAATTACAACAATTACAAAAAATAATTAAGGGAAACGAGAATGAGCCAACGCGACTCGTCATCTAACACAAATTCTAACAATGAAACCGAATTACCTTTAAAGGGCGTACGTGTTTTAGAACTAGGATCTCTCATCGCCGGTCCCTATGCTGGCAGCATTTTTGCTCAATTCGGCGCAGAAGTAATTAAGGTTGAACCTCCCGGAAGCGGTGATCCATTGCGCAAATGGCGCAAAATGTACAAAGACACTTCTCTTTGGTGGTACTCACAAAGCCGCAATAAAAAGTCTATTACGCTAGATCTTAAATCAGCGGATGCACAAGCCATCATCCACGACTTAGTTAAAGACGTCGACATAGTCATCGAAAACTTCCGTCCTGGCACCTTAGAAAAATGGAATCTGGGATGGGAGCAATTATCTGCCGTCAAACCAGAACTCATCATGTTACGTGTTTCGGGTTATGGTCAGGATGGACCTTATTCTTCGCGTCCTGGTTTTGCTGCGATTGCAGAATCCATTGGTGGCTTACGTCACCTTGTTGGTTATCCCGATAGACCTCCAGTTCGAGTGGGTGTCAGCATTGGCGACACACTTGCATCACTTTACGGCGTAATCGGTGCCATGATGGCGATGCATCACTTAAAAGTAAATAAAGGCACTGGGCAGTTTATCGATGTAGCCTTATACGAATCTGTATTCGGTGTGATGGAAAGTTTAATCCCTGAATACGGTATGTTCGGTTTTATACGAGAACGTACTGGCGCTAGTATGCCGGGCATTGCACCATCTGGTTCTTATATGAGCAAAGACGAACGCTACATTGTTATTGCCGCTAACAGCGACAGTATTTTCAAGCGTTTAATGAATGCAATGGAACGACCAGATTTAGCAAACGATCCAGAGTTAGCGCAAAATGACGGTCGAGCTAAACGCTCCGACGAACTAGATGAAGCAATTCAAGCTTGGACATCTCAGCACTCTCTTAAAGATGCACTCGCCATTTTGGAAGAAGCCGCTGTGCCGTCTAGTGGTATTAATAATGCGGAAGATATTTTTAACGACCCACACTTTCATGCTCGAGAAATGATTGTTGAACACCCACTTTCCGGTGACGATAAAATATCACTTCCTGGCATAGTACCCAAATTAAGCCTAACACCTGGCAAAACTCAGTGGCTAGGGCCAAAACTGGGCGAGCACACTGACGAAATTTTAGGCTCAGTTGGCATCGACGAAGACAAGCTCGCCGCGCTACGTGCCAAGGGTGTGATTTAGGAGCCTATTATGTTCATGCAGAATCTACCGACCAAGGTACGAATTAACGAAGTGGCGACTCGCGATGGCTTTCAGAGCGAAGCGCTTTTTATTCCAACAGATAAAAAAATCGAGATTATCGATCGCCTATCTTTACTTGGTTTAAATAAAATCGAAGTCACCTCTTTTGTATCACCAAAGGCAATTCCTAATCTGCGTGATGCTGAAGAAGTCATGAATAGTATTACGCGCAATCCCAAGGTCACTTATGTGACTCTGGTTCCCAATGAAAAAGGCGCAGAGCGCGCACTGGCGACCAAGGCGGACGAAGTCAACCTGGTTATGTCGGTGAGTGAATCGCATAACCTTTCGAACATGCGTATGTCATGCGAGCAGTCATTGGCGCAGTTCAAACGTATTTGCGAGTTAATGAAAGGCAGTAGTACTCGAATTAATGCTTCATTGGCCACTTCATTTGGCTGCCCTTTTGAAGGTATTATCGCTCCTGAACGTGTAATCAAAGTCATTCATCAATATCTTGATATTGGCATTCAGAGTATTTCGATTGCTGATACAACAGGTATGGCATCACCAAGACAAGTCTATGAGCTATGTTCGCAAGTTCGCGATATTTTTCCAGCGCTCGATGTCACGTTGCATTTACACAACACGCGCGGCATGGGATTAGCGAACGCGCTTGCAGGTTTATCTGCTGGCATCACTCAACTAGATGCGTCATTAGGTGGCATCGGCGGTTGCCCTTACGCACCAGGAGCCACAGGTAACATCTGTACAGAAGACCTAGTGCACATGCTAGAATCCATCGGTTTAGACACGGGGGTAGATTTGACTACTTTATTAGTCATGGCTCGCGAGCTCCCAGAATTACTAGAACACGATATATCAGGACAAGTTGCCAAGGCAGGTTTACGAACTGAAACAAGACCTTTATCACAAAGTGTCCTTGACCTTAAAGCTCGTATTGAAAAGCACTAAAATAAAAAACTAGCAGTAATAAAACTATAAAAATAATGATTAATAAGAAAACAGGACTTTACCATGAATTATAAAACCCTTCTAAAAACTGGCTTATTAACGTCTACTTTGATGGCTTCTTTGCCAACATTAGCAGAAACAACGTTAGGGATTTCGCTGCAATTACCTCTTAAACATCATCTTGGTCAAAACCTTGTCGACTTCAAAAAAGAAGTAGAAGAAAAAAGCCATGGCGATATTAAGATCAAAATTTATCCTTCTGCACAGCTGTTTAAAGACAGCGAAGTACACCAAGCAGTGAGTTCTGGCGCCATTGAAATGGGTGTAATGAGTCTTTCCCAGCTTGCAGGTACTATTCCAGCGGTAGATGTTTTTTATGTGCCATTCATGTTTCCGTCCCAAGACAAGGTAGAAGCTGCAACTCGCCCTGATAGCCAAGTTCGCAAATTACTGGATGAAGCTATTCTAAAAACGGGTACGCGTCCATTATGGTGGCAAGCTTATGGTGGTGTAGCGTTACTTTCTAAGAAAAAACCAATTGAGCTACCAGAAGATATGAAAGGCATGAAAGTGCGTGTATTTGGTAAAACATTGGGACAATTTGTTGAAGCCGTAGGTGGCGCACCAACATCGCTATCAGGCTCTGAACAATTCCTAGCCTACCAACGCGGCACAGTAGATGCTGGTATGACAGGTGTATCTGCGGTTGGCCCACGTAAGCTTTACCAAGTAATGGATTACCTTACCCTAACAAATCATGCTGACATTGAGTTCTTAACTGTTATCAATGAAAAAGTATGGGAATCTTTATCTGCTGATAATCAAAAAATTCTGTCTGATGCAGCTCGTAAAGTTGAAGTAGAGCTAAGAGATAAAATCAAAAAAATCGAGAGCGATGCTATCGTAGATGCTGAAAAACACATGAAGGTGATTCATCTTACTGATGACGACATCATCGCTTGGCGTAAAGCGACCACCTCTGTGAAAGAATCTTTCTTAGATAATTCAGGTCCACTCGGTTTTAAAGTCATTCAAGCTGCCGAAAACCTTTAAGCTTATAAAAATATATCGCGGATGAGCCCTTCATCCGCGATATTTCGTTGTTTTTTGGAGTATTGGCTTATGTCCAACCATGAAGAAAAAAAGCAGGACTTGTCAGCTTGGCGAGCAGAACACCCCGCTCTTTGGGTTCGTATAAACTACCGAGTCATTCGATTATGCGGCCAGCTATCTGCAGCACTGTTTGTTTTCATCGCTGCAATTATCACTTATGAAGTCGTTGCCCGTTATATATTTACTGCACCTACTATCTGGTCAGAAGACATATCACTACTTTGTCAGATTTGGGCAACCTGTTTAGGCGCCAGTTGGGTATTGCAAAACAAAGCACTGATTCGCATCGATTTTCTAACCAATATGCTGGGCGAAAAAGCAAAAAAACTATCTGACTTCGTCGCACTATTATCGATCATCTTCTTCGCAGGATTTATTACCTTTTATGGTTATCAATTATTAAAAGAATCCATTGAAATGGGCTCTGCATCAGCAAGTATGCTGGGGTTACCACTTTGGACAACAAAATCAGCCATCCCTATTGGATTTGGGTTACTAACATTACAAGCCGTCATGGAAATATTTTTGATGTTCGCGGGTGATTATCAAGAACACGAAGAGGTTTCACTATAATGACGATTATCTTGTTACTGGTTATCATGGTCTTAGCGCTGCTAATCGGCGTGCCTGTTGCTTTTGCCTTAGGCGGGTTAGGTTTAGGTATGCTGTTATTAGCAGGCTTCTCACCAATGATGGCACCGCTCGCGCTGTACTCTTCTTTCGACAGCTTTATTTTATTATCTGTTCCACTGTTTTTATTGATGTCGAATATTTTGCTGCAAGGCGGCATAGGCAAAGACTTATTTAGAGCCGTACAATCTTGGGTCGGTCATTGGCCTGGCGGCCTTGGTATTGCCACAATCGCTTCTTGTACTATCTTTTCGGCTATTTCTGGATCATCTGTCGCTACAGCGGCAACCATAGGAAACGTAGCTATCAAAGAAATGACTGACCGAGGCTATAACAAACCATTCGTATACGGTTTGATCGCCGCTGGTGGTACCTTAGGTATCCTGATTCCACCTTCTATTCCAATGATCGTGTATGGCGTTATTACTGAAGAATCCATTGTCGATTTGTTTTTAGCAGGTATCGTGCCTGGTTTATTAATGGCAGGTAGTTTCATTATTTACTGCTTTTTTTACGCACGTTTCAGTAAAGATTACACGCCAAGTGAAAAGGCGACTAGCGCTGAACGCAAAAGTGCCAGTTTACGAGCAATACCAACGCTGTTATTAGCTAGCATCATCATTGGCGGTATTTATACTGGCGTATTTACGCCAACTGAATCTGCGGGTATCGGTGTTGCGGTTTCGCTGATTATTGTCATTATGATGGGAACCTTTAGCCTTGAAAAATTCAAAGCAGCAGCGATGAGCACAATGAAAAATACGGTAACTATTTTTCTTATCATTGCTGGCGCGAAAGTCTTTGGTAAAGCGATTACTCTGTACCAAATTCCTCAAGATATTTCGATGCTAGTCAGTGAGAACATATCTGAAGTAGGTTTATTTATTGCGGCAGTGTGTTTTGTCTTGCTAATTATGGGCTTCTTTCTTGAGTCTGTCTCTATGCTATTGATCATGATGCCAGTGCTTTATCCATCGCTTGGCATGCTAGGTATCGACCCAATTTGGTTCGCTATCATCTTTGTGATCATGATTGAGTGCGCATTGATTACACCGCCCGTTGGACTTAACCTCTTCGTCATTCAATCGGTGTCTGGAGGAAAATCCGCGGAAGTCATTCAGGGTGTTTGGCCTTTTATACTCATCATGCTTGGCTGTTTGCTAGCTGTATATTTTTTCCCTGCTATCGCTCTTTATATCCCCTTCCAGTTATAAGTTAACTCAAAACACTATCCAGCTTTCACAGTATCGCTGGATAGTATTTTCTATAGAAAACTTAATATTCCTTAACAACTCCACCTTCATGCGACACAATCCTTCTCACCTTTCTGTTTTTATTTAATATTCTTCACAAATACCCGTCTTCATTTTGTTTCATTAACATTAAATCTGTATCATGTGCTCACCTTAATCCACCCCATGAAAAGGAACTTCCAGTGAAGAAAATACTTTCCGTACTCGTTTTCACGCTTGTTGCTGCTTGCTTAGTTGCCCCTAAATTTATCGCTCCTAAACATCAAAAAGAAGTCGCGGAGCTGGTCTCAAATATTAATAAAGCTCCGGGTTATACAGCAAATATTGTGTCTACAGATTTAGCGTGGTTCGGCTCTGAAAACAAAGTGCTTGTAACTTTCGACACCATGCAAATCGATCCCACCATTCAAGAGGGAGTTCTTGAAGCCGAACTCATTATTGATACACACTACGGCCCTTTACTATTTGCAAGCCAAGGCTTATTTGGTTTGTACGATACAGAGATTCGTTATACAGGAGAGAAACAACGTAACTTTATCGATTGGAACGAAGACCAGCCTTTATATGAACTTTCTGTACTTGGCGGTTTTACAGGTAACTTCAAAATAGCTGATAGTATTCCTGCCTTCAGTAACCCTGCTAATACCTTTCAATTTAGTGGTTATACAGGCCAAGGTGAAATGACAGATCAAGGATTCATCTACCAAGGCACCTTAGATCAAATTGATGTCGTTGACGGCTATACTCCAGTTAAAGCAGAAGGATTCACACTATCTATTGAGTTGAACGCAAACTTAGCGACCATCATGCAAGGTGGATTTTATGACAGCACTACAGACTTCAATCTTGAAAAGCTTAATATAGGTACTGATACAGAACTATCCGGCCTAAATATCGAAATGGGTTCTAACTTAGATAAGGAAACACAACTAGGTAGTATTGAAATTGGTTACCTTATTAAAGATGCCATGTTTGGAGAATTTAAAGCAACTGATCTGTCTTTAGCCACTGAACTGACCAAGTTAAGCAATAAATTCTTTATTGATTACAAAAACTTCTCTGACAACCTGCTAGCTGAAGCCCATTCGCCAGATGCTGTATACGAAGTACTATTGGCCTTTATGCAAGATAATCTTGGTGAGTTACTTGCAGCGAAACCAGAATTCAACATCACCGATTTCAGTGGTACTTTCCCTGAAGGTAGCTTCAATGCAACACTAACAAGCAAATTTGCTGATATTGACACGCCAACTATTGAAGAACTTTCTCTACCTGAGTTTTGGTTGTACAACGCGATTGTGACAGCCAATCTTGAAGCGGATGAACCCTTGGTACGTAGCCTAGCAGAGCAATTCATTGCCAGTAAAATGCGCGCGCCATTGAATGCACCTGAAGTAAAGCAGCAGGCATTAATGATCATCGATAGTTTTGTACAACAAGGTTTGATTAAACTAGAAGATGATAAATATAAGAGCGAAATTATGATCGAAAACGGTCAAGGCAAAATCTACGATTCTGTATTTCCTTTGATGTAGGTTACTTATTTAAACTGATCCTAGTTCCAAACTAAAAAGGCGCGTCTTATACTCTGGTTTACAGAAATAAGACGCGCCTTTTTTATTCAACTAAAAAATTTAGTTGTTAGTGAAAGACTCACCATTATATTGCGTGATTAGGCAATCTTTGCCCTTTTCTTTTAACATTTTACAAAAGTCTGAGCTAAAAGTTTTATTCACAAATGGCCCTACTTTAAGCTGATACATGGTACGACCATTGACTTCTTTTTGATTCACTAACGGCTCTAAACCGTCAAAAGCCATTGGATAGGACTTCTGTAATACTCTCCAACCACGAACTGCTTCATCACGATTACCATAAGAAGCTACCTGCACACCGTATTCGTCTCCAGTCACTGTTGTTTGTTTTGTTGCCATCACTGGCGCAACGACAACAGGAGGAGCCGCTCTATCCATTTCGAAGTTTTCTTCTGGATCGATAGTCATTGGGTCAGCATTACCTTGACTATCCATAGGCGCCTGCATAACAGCAGGAGCAACATTAACAGCTGCCATAGTGGCACTAGTCGAGATATCATTGCCTGCCATGTTATTTGACATTGCTGCAGATTTTGTTGGCAGAGCTTTACCTTGCTTTAATGCCGCAACTTCAGCTTCTAGCTCGTCAATTCTATCCAATTTCGATTGTACGTTTTGCCATTGTTCATCATGATTACGAACTTTATCTTGCAAATCGCCATAGGTCATAAAGGTGTTTTTATCGTCCAGAGATGAGCAAGCACCTAATGATAATCCTGCCATCACTACGATCAGTTTTTTGGACATTCCCATTATTCTATTCTCCATGTACATCATTAGAACTTCGCGCTTACTAGCATGGACTTTTTATCCGTACCTCTTACAGAGTCAATAGTAAGTGCTGTCCCCACAAAATTAAGGCATAACGAGCCGCTTTGCCAATCAAAACCAAAGGTAAAAAATACCAAATAGGTGTACGCAACACTCCCGATACTAAAGCAATCCCGTCGCCAACAACAGGTAGCCAAGTAAATAATAAGCTCCAAATGCCATACTTATTGAAAAAAAGTTCTGCTTTTTGCCGAGTGGACGCCTTCATCGGAAACCATTTTTTGTGCTCAAAACGAACCAAATACAACCCTAAGAACCAGTTTGTCAGCCCCCCTAATGTATTCCCCAAGCTTGCCCAAATCCATAGATAAAATACCGACAAAGTTGCGTCATTTGCATAATAAAGCAACAAACCTTCTGAGCCCAAGGGCAAAATAGTAGCTGATAAAAAAGAAACTAAAAATATGAATAAATAATTTAACACTATCTCTCTTTACCTACATTAATCGAGTAATTAAATATCTAAACACAAAAACAATGACCAATCTCAATTTTACCCACTAGGCAATATATAGAAAAACAACTACTCTAGGGATCATGGCCATTTTTTATCTCAAAACAGCCATTTCAATAGCTCCATTTATTGGCGTCAAATACGTAAAACCAACCTAACGGAGGCGACATGCTGGATCGCATTAATGACATAAAAATTCGTTATAAGTTATGGGCTATTATTGGACTAATGTCTATGGGAACCACGGCACTTATTCTCGTGTCTCTTTCTTCATTGTTTAATAGCCATGTGGAAGCCCGAAAAGATAGAACACAAGATATATTAGATATAGTAAACACCACTCTATCTCCTATTTATAAAAAACAAATCTCTGGTGAGTTAACAGCAGAACAAGCAAAGCAACAAGCTATAACACTACTATCTGAATTCAGTTATGGTGACCAACAAAGTCTATGGATTATCAACAAAAACAGCCGTACTCTACTTAGCGCTCCAGCAAACTATAAGAGTAGTACTTCGCCTTCATCCCTAACTGAAGAGTTAAACAAGTCACGAGCATCTACAACTAAAGAGAATTATCAAACTCTCGAATTTGAGTACCAAGGTAACGATGGCGCAGCTCATCGAATGATTGCCAGTGCATCTACGTTCACACCATGGAACATTACCATTATTGCTACCGCATCTATGGATGCTGTGTTCAGTTTTTTCTTAAAAGCTTTAATAGATTACGCCATTGTCGTTGGCCTATTAACTGTATTGGTGGGCGGAACCGCTTTGTACATTATTCACTTGGTTACTAGCCGTGTGACTTCGTTATGCAAAACAATGACGTCGGTACAACATTCGGGTGACCTTACTCAACGGGTTGAATTTACTGGCCAAGACGAAATGGGGGAAATGGCGCGTGCATTCAACAGCATGATGAACGATTTCCAATCCATCGTGCGCAATGTCAGTCATTCCAGCGAAACTTTAGACAGCATCGTTGGACAAACGAATAACTCGACAACCAAAACAGCACAAGGCGTCGCCAGACAATTATCCAATACAGGCAAAGCAACAGAGCTAATGCAAAGCGTGATGACCTCGGTTGAAGATACCCTTGCCATTGCCGAACAAGCCAACAACACAACACAAGAACTTGGCCAGCACTCCAAACAAGGCCTTGGTGTTATGAATAAAGCGAACCAAGATATTCAGCAGCTATCGGTTGAAGTCGGCGATGCTGCCAAACAGATTCAAAAATTACGTGAAGACGTTACTCATATTAATGAACGACTAGGCATCATTGCTGAAGTAGCAGACCAGACAAACCTATTAGCACTGAACGCTGCGATTGAAGCCGCTCGTGCTGGTGAACAAGGTCGAGGCTTCGCTGTGGTTGCCGACGAAGTACGACAACTTGCCCAGCGTTCACAACATGCAGCGACGGAAATTGGCGGATTGATTGATCAATTAACTCAACAAACACTGGCTACGGTTGAAGTGATGGAGTCCGCCAGAAACACAGCAAATCAAGGCGCTGAACAAACATCACAGGCAGGCCAAGCCTTTACTCAGATTGCCAATGGCGTTCTCTCTATATCCAAACTAAACAGCAGTATTAGCAAAGCCGCTGACCGACAATTTGAGTCCTCTCAAACCGTTAATCAAACGCTCGAAAGCATTGCGAATATTTGTGAAGAAACTAATCACAACTCCACCGATATTCAAACATCGGTAAACAACCTGCAAGATTGTGCTAGTCAATTACGTCAGCTGGTTCATCAATTCAGCACTTAACTATTAGCGTTTTTAGACCTCTTTTTATATAGATATAAAAAGAGGTCATGTAATTAAAAATCCATGACCTCTTTCTCACTTCTAAGATCTTGTCCTTGCGTCATAAAACATTAAACAATGCACCTTAAACTGCACTTAAGTAATATTTCCTGCTCACATTTTGTGCATAAATGCCTGACTTGATTGAAATCACGATATTTTTAAAAATTAAGTGAAAAAGAAGCTTCTTTACCACTTTAACTTCTTGGTGAGTCACATTATGTTTGGGTATAGTGGTTTTAGACTTAATTAGTACTATAGTACGAACTAAGCTTTAAGCTTAAACAACAGAGTTTTATAAAGGATCGAACATGGCGTCTGATACGCACGATAAGCTAGATTCTCTTTATCAACATATTCAAGCGGTTATCCTAACCCGCCAACATCCAGTGACAGGACTTTTTCCTGCAAGCACCAGCATCAATAATCACGGTAATTACACCGATGCTTGGGTGCGAGACAATGTCTACAGTATTCAAGCCGTATGGGCCTTACACCTAGCCTATAAGCGTGCATCGAATCCGCAAAAACGCGCCAATGAACTTGAATTCGCCTGTATAAAAATGATGCGTGGCTTATTATTCGCCATGATGCGTCAATCCCATAAAGTGGAAGCCTTCAAGCATAGTCTTGATCCTAAAGATGCACTGCATGCTAAATATGATACAAAAACCGGTTTAGAAGCCGTGGCGGATGATGCCTGGGGACATTTGCAAATTGATGCCACTAGCTTTTATTTATTGATGTTGGCGCAAATGACCAAAGCTGGCAGCAAGCTGATCTTTTCTCGTGACGAATTCAACTTCATCCAAAACCTTATTTATTATATTTCGCGTACTTATCGCACCCCAGATTACGGCATTTGGGAGCGTGGCAATAAAGTAAATAATGGCAAAGCCGAAATAAACGCCAGCTCCGTTGGTATGGCAAAGGCCGCCATGGAAGCTATGGACGGATTGAATTTATTTGGTGAAGAGGGTCCCGAGTGGGCAGTAGTACATTCCTTTGCTGATGCCGTCGCTCGCGCGGGTTCTGTATTGCAATCGCTACTACCTAAGGAATCTCGCTCCAAAGAAGTGGATAGCGCTATTCTCAGTATCATTGGCTTTCCAGCCTTTGCGGTAAACGATGAAAAATTAACTCGCCGGACACGCAAAGAAATCATTAGCAAGTTGGGCGGCGAATACGGCTGTAAACGCTTTTTATTAGACGGTCACCAATCTGAGCTAGAAGATCAAAGCCGAATCTATTACGAGTACGATGAGTTAATTAATTTCGAGCACATTGAATCCGAATGGCCGCTATTTTTTACTTATCTTTATATTGATCGATTGTTCGCTCGTGATTGGGAAAGCGCCAACTTTTATCGCCATAAACTTGAATCTTTAATGGTTGAAAAAGATGGGCAAATGCTGCTTCCTGAACTTTACTATGTTCCCCAAGAAAGCATTCTCGCTGAGAAAGAAAGACCAGGATCTCAAAAGCGCCTTCCTAATGACAATTTACCCTTGGTTTGGGCGCAGAGCTTATTCTTAGTCGGCAAGATGCTCGATGAAGAACTCATCACCACTGATGATTTAGATCCACTTGGTTTACACCGCATTCAGCACAGGCCAAATAAAGTCACCACATCCATGGTCATTTTGGCGCAAAACGACAAGGTTAAACAAAAGCTTTTAAATGCCGGTTGCTTATGCCAAACATTAGAAGATATTGCACCACTGAAAGCCATTAGTGCAGACCAGTTAGTTGAAACCTATCGCCACCTAGGTGCTTCAGAGACGTTAGGTCTTACCGGTCGTCCTAACCGTGCACTAAATAGCTTGGCTACATCTCAGGCATTTAGTATTAATGACGAAAGTTACTTGTGTTTGTCTTGGATTCAAAATGAAGACAAAGACTATCGAAAAATTGATCCTAGCCTATTCCAAGCTCATATTCGTAATGAATTAAAAACCATCGCCAACCATTGGTATTATCAAGCAAATGCCGTTTTCAGCATTCTCATTGATGAAGCCATGAGCGAAATGAAAGGCAGTGATGAACTGTTTGAGTTTATTCGTTTGCTGCAAAAACGTGAGCACGAAGAGTTCCGCGTGATCCCGCAATCGGCTAAAAATGCCTTTAAATCGGGTAATAGGCGTGCCATTATCATCAACTCCCTTGATCATAAACAGCTAGAAACTAAGCTCCCAGTGCACGATACACCTTGGCCTTTAGCTGAAAAGCCAAAAGCCTATGATACTGCTAGTATTAAAGCAGCCGAAACCGATGCTCTGCTTGCTCGCTTAGTTGATCAACCTAGCTTAGACGAAGCGGTAGATTGCCTAATGGAGCTTGGTGGTCGTCGTGCGTTAATGAGCACTATACCAAACTCAACACCCGCGATTACTGCCTATAAAGTATTAAACAGCGTCTACCTTCAAACGCTATTGTCAGAAAACTGGCGCCCTGCACGAATACTGTATTCTCTGATTCTAAAGCCTTCAACAGATCTAGCGACGTATATTGCCGACATTACGGTTCGCCAGCGCTTATTAGTAATTGGGGAAACGCCAGAAACAGAAATCGATATCAGTTCACCACTGCATCAAGATGCCATTTTAGACATGCTGAGAAGTGTCTCGTCATCGCCGATTGGTCTAGTTATTTGCCATGAGTTAATTGCTATAGCAGGTACACTAATTAAAGTACACCCTGAGTTTTTTTCAGGTGTTCGTACTATTCGCATTCACAATTTGGCCATGCTTTGTGCTCGACAATTTGATCCAGAAGACGATGCACCAGTTTTTGACACATTATCTAAGGTCTCCCCTAGTGAGCTTTACGAAGCACTCACTCAAGTGTTACAACAGAAGCACGATGAATACGCACATGTGGCAAATAACATGCGTTATCACAACAGTACCGACGCACAAAGCAAGATGAAAGATGTCGACTGGTTTGACTGGCGTTCTGAGCAAGGTATGATCACTAAGCTCCCAGAATCTATGTTATTGCAACTCTGGGGAAGTTTAAGTCATGTAAATACCATTGTGTTTGGTGATTCACAGAGTAATACCGCACTGGATTGCAAGCGTGCGCTCAGTTCTATGACTCCAGGCGAAGATACCTTTGCCTTGTTGATTGAAACTTTAACATCAGACATTCATCCAAGCTGGTATAAGAGCCTTATTTTTGAAGGTTTGTATGCCTTCATACAGTTTTGTCAGCAACATAAAAACTGCAAGTTTGATCAAGAAATCAACTTGCCGGTGCTCGTCTCTCAAGCGGCTTTGGATCATGCCAAGCAACATCAAGCAGAACACCCAGAAGAACGTTGGGCAGAAGCCGCATTAGATGAATTTGCACAAATAACACCTAATAAAGTAAACCAATATTTGCGTTGGGCAGTGAGTAAACTTCACAGTCATCAGCACCAACACTCATCGAGTTAACACACTCACTCTTGCTGGAGAAGTGAATGGATTTAATAAAAAACGCCCTAATTAACGATGTGCTGAATGCACATTGTTCAGACCCCTTTGGCTGTTTAGGACTACAATCATCACCATCTAAAAAAGGTTTGTCGCTACTGGTTTGGCAACCGGAAGCGATTTCTATTCGTGTATTGGCCATAGATTCAGACAAAGTGCTCGCTACAATGAGCGAAACCAATGACAAAGGCCTGTTTCACGCCGAATGGCCAAAAGAAAACACGCGTTTTCATTATCGTCTTGAAATTACTTATAAAGACGAAAGCACTTATACGCTGGTTGACCCATACCAGTTCCCTAGTACGACCTTTGTTGACCCCAAACATCATCAAGCGAACCAGTACAAAAGCCAAGGCGCGATTCGCGCTGGTGCTAAGGTAAACGATAAGCTCACCATTCAAGGCACACGTTTTGCGGTTTATGCACCAGCCGCCCGATCCGTATCTGTCGTTGGCGACTTTAATGCTTGGGATGGTCGTATTCATCCTATGTCGAGCAACGGTGATGGTATTTGGCGACTGTTTATTCCAGACGTTAATCACGGTGCTCGTTATAAATTCGAGATTCGCGCGAAATCCGGCGAGATTCTTCCTCATCGCAGTGATCCATATGCACAGCGTATTGAACAATATCCATCCTTTGCCAGCGTAACCTGTTTTGATAATAAGCACGTATGGCAAGACGACGCTTGGGTTAAACGCCCTATCGAAGACATCTATGAAAGACCCATGAGCATTTATGAATTGCACATAGGTTCATGGCGTCGCAAAGGTGACAATCAACCGCTGACGTATCTTGAAATGAAAGATCAGCTGGTTCCTTATATTCAAGAAATGGGCTACACACACGTCGAATTATTGCCTATTACTGAATACCCATTCGATGGATCTTGGGGCTATCAGCCTGTCGGTTTGTATGCTGTAACATCTCGATTTGGTACACCAGAAGATTTCAAAGCCCTTGTCGATGCGCTTCATCAAGCCAACATTGGTGTGATCATGGATTGGGTTCCTGCGCATTTTCCAGCCGACAGCCACGGTTTAGCAAACTTCGATGGTTCCAAACAATACGAATACCCAGACCCTAAAAAAGGCTGGCATCCAGAATGGAATTCGCTGATCTATGATTTTGGTAAAGAGCATGTAGTGAATTACCTAATCAGTAATGCGGTTTATTGGTTAGAAGAATTCCACATCGATGGTTTGCGCGTTGATGCTGTGGCATCTATGTTGTATTTGGATTATTCCCGTGAAGACGGTGAATGGATACCTAACAAAGATGGTGGCAATCATAACTACGAAGCCATTGATTTTTTACGCCGTTTAAACGAAACCGTGTACTTGAATCATCCGCGCTGCTTTACCGTAGCCGAAGAATCTACCGCCTTTCCAGGTGTGTCTAAACCAACTTATATGAATGGTTTGGGCTTTGGCTTCAAATGGAACATGGGCTGGATGAACGACTCGCTTGCATATATAAAGCGCGATCCGATTTATCGCCAGCATCATCAGGGCGAGCTTAGCTTTAGTATGGTGTACGCCTTTGATGAGCAATTTGTTCTGCCGATATCTCACGATGAAGTGGTACATGGCAAAGGCTCGATGATCACTAAAATGCCCGGAGATGCTTGGCAGAAATTCGCTAATTTACGCGCATTTTCGGCTTACATGTATTTCCATCCTGGCAAGAAACTCAACTTCATGGGTAACGAGTTTGCACAAGGTCAAGAATGGAGCCATGAACGCTCTTTGGATTGGCACTTGTTAGACACAGATTTCCATAAGGCTCAGCAAACGCTATCAAAAGACCTAAACCATCTTTATAAAAATGAAGCGAGTTTGCAGTTTGATCATTCTTATCTAGGCTTTGAATGGATCAGCTACGATGACAGCGCCAACAGTATTTTGGCCTTTGCCCGTAAAGCCAAAGACAGTGATGAACACGCGGTCGCTGTGATTAACTTTACACCAACCCCCCATGGCAACTACCGAATTGGTGTGCCAAAAGCAGGTCGTTACCAAGTCATCATAGATACGGATGAGACAAGCTATACTGGCAGTGGCTTTGCCAAAAGCAAAGAATACGATACGCAAACTATTGTCAGCCATGGCCGTGATCAAAGTATTGAACTGCAAGTACCACCACTTGCTGGCGTTTTATTAAAATGGCTAGGCGAGTCTTAATCTCTAGCATTAACAACATTTAGTAATAACAACAGCAACATAAATAGCATCTAGAGGTATTAATGAACCAAGCACACCAAATTTCCGATGGCTCCCCTTTTCCTCTAGGTGCCACAGTGACTGAAAACGGTGTTAATTTCGCCGTTGTTGCTGAAGACGCTATTCAGTTGTATTTATGCCTTTTTGATCAAGAAGGAAACGAACAAAAACCTTTGCCTTTTATTAATAAAAGTAACGGCATCTGGTACATGGAAGTACTTGGTTTAAAAGAAGGCCAAAACTATGGCTTAAGGGCGGAAGGTGAATTCAAACCTGAGCGTCAATTGCTCTACAATGAGCGCAAACTACTTATTGACCCTTATGCAAAAGAATTAAGCAGCAAATTGGTTTGGCACGAAGACCAAGCAGCGATAACAAAAGAAGGTCAAGCACATCCTGCTGACTCCGCATATTGCGTTCCTAAATCTATTGTCCGTACTATCGAAGCCAAAAAAAATCGTCCAGCAAGAGTCAAAGTCACGCCTTCAAGCCGCGCTTTATATGAATTGCATGTCAAAGGTTTCAGTAAGAACCTACCTATTGAAGACGCACTGCGAGGTACTTACCTTGGTGTTATTTCTGCTCCAGGTATCGAACATTTAAAAAGCCTCAACATAACAACCATTCAGCTAATGCCCTGTTTTAGTTTTATGACAGAGAGACACCTGCAACAACTCGAATTAAGCAATTATTGGGGCTACAACCCCATTAGCTTTTTTGCCGTTGAGCCCTCTTATGCCATAAAAGACCCAGTTTCAGAATTCCAACAGATGATAGACGGGCTTCGCCAAGCTGGCTTTGAGGTAATTCTAGATGTTGTTTATAACCACACAGCAGAAAGCGAGATAGATCAATCCAGCGTGTGTTACCGCGGCTTAGACAATGCACGCTATTATCGCCATCAAGATGGACAATATTTAAACTACACGGGCTGTGGTAACTGCGTCGATACCTACAATCCCACCAGCATCCGTCTTATCTGCGACAGTATGCGTTATTGGGTTGACGTGATGGGCGTCGATGGTTTCCGCTTTGATTTAGGTGTGGATCTTGGTCGAACAAATCACGATTTCACAGCCAAAGCCCCCTTACTGCAAGCCATCTTGCAAGACCCTGTGCTAAGCGAAACATGTCTCGTCATGGAGCCTTGGGACATAGGTCCAAACGGCTATCAAGTGGGACAATTCCCAAGAGGTTTTCTTGAGTGCAACGACAAATACCGAGACACGGTTCGCCGTTTTTGGCGTGGCGATGATGGCTTAGTTCCAGAATTGGCAACTCGCCTTATGGGGTCAAGAGACTATTTCCATAAAGGCCAGAAAAGTGCGCTAAACTCGGTTAACTACATCACTTACCACGATGGCTACACAATGAAGGATTTGGTGTCTTATCACCATCGTCATAATCTTGCCAACATGGAAGAAAACCGTGATGGTCATGGTGAAAATATCAGTCAAAACTTTGGTGCAGAAGGAGAAACAGACGACAAAGATATTCAAGCACAGCGCTTGAATCAGCAGCTTTGTTTTATGGCGACGCTGCTATTAAGCCAAGGCACGCCACATATTTTAGGTGGTGACGAACTGTCCCATAGTCAACAAGGTAACAACAATGCCTATTGCCAAGACAACGACATTACTTGGCAAACTTGGCTAGACGTAGACACAGAAACAAGCCTTGCAAGAGCGGCAATAAAAAACACCATAGCAACACTTATGGCATTACGAAAAGCCTATCCAATTTTTGCAGAAATCCGCCTGGAAGATGATCCGCTATATCAGCATGCGTCATCGGATAAAATCCATTGGCTCAACGAACAAAGTGAGCCTATGACAATCGAAAATTGGGCCGATGACGGTCGGCATTTCATTGCATTAACACTAACACCAGCCGATCTTTCTAGCAGTTTTTGGATAATATTCTATAGTGACGATGTGCCACTTAGTATTCCGTTACCTACAGAAAACAACATAGAAACACTTTATCAAACTCCTGGGTTATCCATTACAGAAAACAGCACACTCCATTGTGCTTATCGTGGAGTGTTTGTTGCTAAATTTTAATCTGATTGAGCGTCATCATGTTGATTAAACTGTAAGTCGGCTAATCGTTTATACAAGGCACAGGTTTCGAGTAATTCACCATGCGTGCCTTGGGCGATAATTTCTCCTTGATCCATAACGATAATCCGATCAGCATTCAGAACCGTTGCCAAGCGATGGGCAATTACCAAGGTGGTTCTGCCTTTCATCAAGGGTTCCAGTGCGGCTTGAACCTTATTTTCGCTTTCTGCATCGAGAGCGCTTGTGGCTTCATCTAATAATAAAATGGGTGCGTCTTTTAATATCGCCCGAGCAATAGCAACACGCTGTCTTTGCCCACCTGAGAGTCGAACACCATCTTCACCCAAGCGCGTTTCGTAACCTTGGTCTAAACGCGTAATAAATTCATGAGCATTGGCTTGTTCCGCCGCGTACTGGATGGATTCTTTGCTGGCATTACGATTGGCATACCCCAAATTGTCGTAAACGGTTTGATCGAAGAGAACTGTTTCTTGTGGCACTAGAGCAAAGTGCTGGCGCAGATCGTCTAAGGAGTACGCTTTAATATTCTCTCCCGCCAGATAAATACCGCCCTGTTGGGGATCATAAAAACGCAGCAACAATTCAAACAAGGTAGATTTACCGGCTCCTGACGGCCCAACTAAAGCCAGCATTTCACCCTGCTTGATAGAAAAAGAAAGATTCTTCAACGCCGCATAATCCGGTCTTGTGGGATAACGAAACTCGACATTATCAAACTTAATAACTTCTTCACCCTGACGAATGTCAGCCATGCGCTGAGAAGGAAACTCACTAGAACCACTTACCACCGCACTTTTGGCACTGAGCAACTCCATAATGCGCTCAGCTGCCCCTGCTGCGCGCTGCAACTCGCCCATTACTTCAGAAATGGCACCAACAGCGCCAGCGACAATAATAGAATAAAACAAGAAGCTTGCTAGATCACCAGCACTGATCGCTCCTGAGATGACGTCTTTACCACCAAACCACAACATCACCCCAATGCCACTCATCGATAACAAAATGACCATCAGAGTGAGCCAAGAGCGCTGCTGAATGCGTTTCACACTTACGTTGAAGGCACGGTCAACCGTTGCTGAAAAACGCTGCGCATCATGTTTTTCATGAGTGAAAGCTTGCACCACTTTTATGTGACGCAATGCTTGCGATAAATAACGCCCGACATTCGCTACTTCATCTTGGCTATCACGGGATAAACGACGCACTCGACGGCCAAAATACACTACGGGAACAATCACAAAAGGTACGCAGGTCAGCAAAATAAGCGTTAATTTAAAATGCATCACCAGCAAGAATAAAATCCCACCAATCAACATCAAACTGCTGCGTAAGGCAATCGACAAAGAAGAGCCAATCACGCTTTGTAAAAGCGTGGTATCAGAGGTAATACGGGATTGAATCTCACTAGGAGAATTATCTTCAAAGAAGGATGGCGACAAAGTGAGCAAATGCGCGAACACGGCTTGACGAATGTCGGCTACCACGCGCTCCCCTATTCATGACACCAGATAAAAACGACAAAAACTGCCGATTCCCAACAGAAAAACCAAGCCAATAAATATCATTAAAGCCTGCGTTAACCCTGCTTCCGAACCTGAGGCCAAGCCTTGATCAATAAGCAACTGCACGCCTTTGCCTAAACTCAACATGGTGCCAGCAGTGACCATTAAAGCGACCAAAGCAAGCACTATATGACGTCGATATGGACGCAAAAACGGCAAGAATGTTTTTATTCCACTATCAACTCTTTCCCTATCAACAACTGTGCTCTCAACATTTTCCGGTTTGCTCATCAGTCATAACCACCATGAAGTAATAACGACCGTCACTATAGCGTATCTATGTCTACACAACTGGGTAAATACCAAGTAGAGATTTCTTACTAGCTTTCACTATTAGATGAAACTGAAGACTTGAACCCCATGCGGAAACCACCCCAATGCTTACCATTTACAAAAATGGGCACAGAAAGGTCATGGAGAATTTCTCCCGTATCGCGTTTATAAGTTTGCAATAAAAAACTGTCCGTATGAGCACCACATCGGCTGCCAGTGGCATCATTAAAAATGCGTTTGCTACGGTTGTTCACCAAGTCTTTTTCATAATCGCCGCTTAATGGCTGACTAAATTTTTTATTATGGGTTGGAAAGTAGCCATTTACATCCACCGCACCAGCAAACATAACCTGCTCATATTTTTCTAGAACCGCTTCTTGAATAGCTGGAAAAGCACGGTCGCTAAAAGCATCATAGGAAGTATTGTATTTCTGTGGATTTGTATTATTGACTGGTCGGTAGTCTTTAGAAAAAACAGCTTGCTCTGTTAGCTCACCCTTTTTGATTGCCTCTTCAAATAGCTGACCAATGGCTTGTGCAGATGTTTTGGCAACCATTAGTAACTCAGAAAAGAATAATGATTGATCAACTTTGTCTAGCTCCCTAAAAACCACTTCAGCTCCGTTGCTTAAACCTGATGCTTCTTTTGACAATTTATCGCTGCGCTGAGAGATATCTTGCAGAGAATGACGAATACGCGAAATAGAACCATTTATCTGTGTGCTGGCTGCGCCTAATTCCTCTCCTGCACTTTCGACTTCCGACAATACGGCAGAAGCAGTTTGAACCTCTTCTGTTAAAGAAATAAACCGCTGCGTTTCTCCTAACAAGGTCGTTGATAAAGATTCGGTTAAGCCTTTTAATGACGACATTTCGTGATTGGTTAATTCGCTGTTACGGCGTACATCTGTCAATAAACTAGAAATTTGCTCTGACGCACTAGCACTTTTAGCAGCTAGCGCTCGTACTTCATCCGCTACCACCGCAAAGCCTCGACCTTGCTCACCAGCGCGAGCCGCTTCAATTGCGGCATTGAGCGCTAATAGATTGGTTTGTTCAGAAACGCCCTTAATAACCTCTGTGATACTGTCGATGTCATCAGCACTTTTGGTTAATAAAGCTAATTGCTCACTAGCGGTTTGGACTTTTCCTGTGAGCTCATGGATCTGATCGGCACTTTGTGACAAAGCTGTTTGGGCTGTTCTACTCGATGCTGCCGTTTCACTCATAGTGCGAGCTAGCTGACCTAGGTTAGTCGACAGCGTCAATCCAGTATCAGACAGCGTTTCTACTGCTTGAGAAATCTGTTCGCTATCATGATGAGTAAGATGTATGTCTTTACTTAACGTATCGACAAAATGAGACACTTCAGCCGCCCCCATGGCCATCTTTGATGTGGCACGAGTAGCTGTTTTACTCACTTCAGAAAACGAAGTTGACGCATTATCATTGGCGGCATCGGCCTCCTTAGGGCTCGGAGTAGGTGTACTTCGCACTATTTTTGGCAAGACTAAAAAGACACATAATAAAAGACCAGAACCAACATATGCTTGAGGAACAGTGCCTTGTATGTAACCTAAAATAAAAATTACGAGAAGCCCTACAACACCACACCAATGGAAATAAACCATCGTCCTTTCCTTCCTTTTCATTATTATTTATTCCCAGTGTTTAACTATGGCTGTTGAAGGTCAATATAAAACGAAGAACATAAGACTAAAGTCGCACTGAAAAAACGTAACATGCTTGTTATTGGAAAAATCCTATTATCAAAGACAACTATTTCCACCTAGCAATATATCTTCTCTTTAGGAAAGTATTCATTTATAGAAGTGCACACAGCATTCCTCAAAATTAGATAAATAATGCACAAAAATAGATATAAATGAATTTTCAATCCCATAAATTCGCTTTTCTACACATAAAAAGCAGAAAAAATCTCTCATAATCCAACTACACTAGAAAGCAAGCTCACGAAGCACGACAAAAATAAAAACGCCGTTGCGCACAATCTGCCAACGGCACATATTGAGGATAAATGTCATGATCACTAACAAAGTTAAAACAGAATCCTTCTACCTTGAATTGGGACAACTAACCCCTGATAGTGTTGATCACCTAACGCCTTCTTTTGATCATTTGCCACCAAATCCTTACGCTGATGGTGAGTTCCGTTTGCGTCGTTATTCTCGCTTTACATTTGAACAAGGGCAGCTAAAGCGTTTGCCTTCACAAGCGTTTGTCCAAGATGAAAACATCAACCATTTCCAAGGTAACGTTGTGCGCAGTTATGAGGAAATTGACGACAGAATAGTCATAGATCTAGCCTTCATTGAATTATTTGAACACTTTCAGAAAATGGCTAGTGTGGTTGATGGCACACCAATAGAAGTACATCAATTACGTATTTTTGCTGATCATAAAGTCGCTGAAGTTGCACCTGAAGGAGTTCACCAAGATGGCTTTGATCGTATCGGTATTTATGTAATGCAACGTCATAATATCGAAGGTGGTAATATCAATATACATCTAGATAAAAACAGCCCAGCACTCATTAGCCATGATTTTGATAAAGGGGAGTTTGTCGTCCTCAACGATCGTAAGTTTTTCCACAGTGCTCAACCCATAAAACCAATTGATGGCGACCAAGGCTATATGGATATTTTTGTACTGACAGCGAACTTAATGCATTGAGCATAAGTGAGATGCTCTAAAAACATTACTTCCTTATTAATTACAACTTTTCCTAGTTAAATCAATCTAAAAACACTAGGGCGACTCAGCCAAGCATGATATAAAACGAAAATGTAACCATTTGTAATTTTATTAGTTGTTTTGTAATAGATCAGGCTGGGAAAGTTAAACAGTGATAGATATTCGTACTGCAGAGGATAGTAAGAAAAATAGTGTAGAAAGTACTACAAAAAAATCAGTACTAATCATTGAAGACATGAATGAAATGCGCCTAATGCTGAGATCAATGATGCTCTCATTGGGCTACACAAACATAGAAGCTGAAGCCTCTGGACAAAGCGCACTCAAGCGTATAGCAGCTAAACATTTCGACATTATCCTTTCTGACTATAACCTTGGTGGCCGTATTAACGGCCAACAGGTTTTAGAAACCTCACGAAGAAATAACATTTTAAGTCATTCTACTATTTTCATTATGATTACCGCCGATACGGGCTATGACAGTGTCGTCAGCGCAATAGAACATCGCCCCGATAGTTATATGGTGAAACCATTTACTCCTGCGACTCTCCACAAACGACTCAGTCGTATTAAGCTCCAAAAGAGTATATTTTCTGAGGTGGATGAATATAGAGGAAAAATGAATTTTGAGATGATGGAAAGTGAGGCCAAAGCAATCATGCTTAAGCACCCTCAATACAGCAGTTTATGCCTGAAAATTATTGGCGAATCATTGCTATCCAGAAAAGAATACAAAGCAGCAAAGATACATTACATGCGAGTACTCAAACACAAACAGGAGACCTCTTGGGCTCACTTCGGGGTTGCACAGTGTGATTTAGGCTTAGAGCAACCATTATCTGCAGTGAAAAGCTTAGAAAAAACGATCAGCCTCACCCGTCATTTTTTACCTGCGTATGACACTCTTGCTAATACACAAGAAAGGCTAGGTAACTTAAAAGGAGCTCAAAAAGCAATGATAGCAAGCCTAGAGATAACTCCTAGATCTCTAGCAAGAACAAAAAAACTTGGAAAGATTAGCGTTCGACTAAAAGATTGGAAAATGGCAGAGCAAGCCTATTTCCGCGTCATTCGCTTAACCAAAGACACTCAACATGAAAAAATAGAATATTATTATGAGCATTTAAAATGCCTCATTGCGATACAAGAAAATGACGATCAAGCACCACAAACTGCTGAAAAACTTAAACGCTCATTGACAAGATTACGTATGTTAGGAAAAGACGACCCTATTGTTGTCTCAAACTCCTTTCGTGTAGAAGTTCAGCAACATCTTCATCGTGAGCGTAAAAATGATGCTATTAAATCATGGAAGCAATGGAAACAATTAATACTATCAGGGAAAGCCTCATCGATTTCGCATGATCAAGAACTCACTTTGAAAAGAAAGCTTGGCCTATAAATAATTGGCGTAAGAAGCTACTGTCGTTTCTTACGCCAACTCTGATGATCACAGAAAAGTTCAATTTCCCAAAAAAGTCTTATTATTAGATAAATGCCCCTTATAAATTACATTCTGTAACAAATCTAAATATCTCTTACCCCATTGATATTAAATAAAAAAAAACGAAAATCTCCAGACTTGAGCTATAAAATTACGATCACTATAAGTTTTTTCGTTTTTCAAGTGATATAAATAAGGCATTAGACTTATTGCAAGTTCATTAAAGTCAGGTAGTACCTTTGACAGATGTAATCGCCCTTGGCGTTGAAAACACAAACGATATCCATCAAGGACTTATCGACCTATCAAAAAAGCGTGTTTTGATCATCGAAGATATCGGTGAGATGCGACTCATGCTGAAGTCCTTAATGACGTCAATGGGCTATTCTAATATAGACGTGGAACCTTCTGGACAATCTGCTATCAAGCGAATTCTAGAAAGACCTTATGATGTCGTGTTGTCAGACTATAATCTTGGCGGCAGCATTGACGGCCAGCAAATTTTAGAGACATCTCGTAAGAACTACTCCCAAGACCATTCTACTATTTTTATAATGATTACTGCCGACACAGCATATGAAAGTGTTGTCAGCGTGCTGGAATATCAACCAGATAGCTATCTTGTTAAACCCTTCCCACCAGCGGCTTTTTTTCGTCGTTTCGAGCGAGTACAAAAACAAAAGAAAACTTTCGAAAGCATTAATACTGCTAGAAAGGAAAATGATTTTGAAAAAATGGAAGCGCAAGCCAAAGCAGTCATGCTGCAATACCCTCATTTTGCTAGTCAATGTTTAAAAATCATTGGCGAATCACTCTATGCTAGAGGTCGATACAAAGACGCCAAAAGCCACTACATGCTTATCATTCAAAAAAGCAAAAACCTAGCTTGGGCACATTACGGCATTGCATTATGTGAACTCAAACTCGGCACAGTTGCTGCCGCTATAAAAAAGCTAGAACACACGATTGCTTTAAGCCGTCATTATTTATCCGCTTATGATTTACTTGCCGACGCACACGAAGATTTAGGCAATCTAGAAGATGCTCAAGCGGCTATGATCAGCGTTTTAGAAGTCTCTCCACGCTCTACAGAACGCGCTCTTCGACTTGCTCAAATCAGTATGCAATTAAACGATTGGCCCACTGCTGAACAAGCTTACTCAAAAGTCATTCGATTAACTCGTGAAACCAGTCATGAAAAGGTCGAATACTATTATGAGTATTTAAAGTGCCTAACCAATATGATGACGAGCAGCTCAGACAACTCAAAACTGGCAGATAAATTTAAGCGTACACTTATTCGTCTACGAACCTTTGGAAAGACCAACCCTGCTGCGATATCTAACTCTTTTCGCGTCGAAATTCAGCAATATCTGGCTCGAGATCACGTTGGCGAAGCCATTAAATCTTGGAAACAATGGAGCCGTCTGATTAAGTCAGGACAAGCAACGCCTCTTTCCGACGCTCAAAAACAAACACTGAAAAAACGCCTCGGCTTGCTATAATCCCTTCACACCGTTATGGTCATGCGCTAATTTTCAAATTGGCGTTATCGTCACTTACACATTTTTATCCTTTAATATCAGAGCATCCATTATGACGGCTACTCATTCTTTTTCGTCCCTTCTTCCAGATGCCATTTTAGACGCTGTAGAGTCCACAGGACTATGGAGTGACTCTCGAATTTATCCATTAAACAGCTACGAAAACAGGGTTTATCAGATTGGTATTGAAGAGGCATCTCCTGTCATTGCAAAATTTTACCGTCCTGATCGCTGGAACGAAGCGCAGATTAGAGAAGAACACCAAACATTATTAAAGCTCAAAGCCGCAGGCGTTCCTGTTGTCGCCCCATTGGAATTTAATGGTGAGAGTTTGCTTCGTCATAACGACATGTATTTTTGCTTGTCTCCACGTCTAGTTGGGCAACACCCTGAAGCAGACAACCTTGATCAGCTTTATCAAATTGGCGAACTCATCGGTCAGCTTCACAAAACTCTATCGACAACTCCTTTTAAAGAGCGCATCAGTGTCTCTCCTTTATCACAAATGGATGATGCAGCTAATCAAATTTTAACGGGGCGTACTGTATTTGGGCATTCAGAACTAGCAGAAGAATTACAGTTGCCAGAATAGCTCAAGCCTATTTATATTAGACAAATCGCTACGCTGCGAGATATGTGCGAGACCAGCATTAAGAGTTATTGGCCAACTCGGTTGCGTCCAATTCATGGAGACAGTCACCGCAGTAACTTAATGTTGCACGACGACCAATTTCATTTATTAGATTTTGATGATTGCCAAAATGGTGTTGCCGTTCAAGATTTATGGTTACACATTACTCAAACAGAAAATCCAAGACAACAATTAAGCGAAATCATTGAAGGTTACGAGACCTATTTGCCTTTTGAAACTCGTGAATTGGATTTAGTCGATGTTTTTAAATGTGTGCGTGTCATTAGTTACACTGCATGGCTACAAAGCCGTTGGCATGACCCTGCTTTTACCAAAGCTTTTGCTTGGTTTGGCAGTGAAGACTATTGGATAAATCACTTAAACGAACTAAAAAATTGCGAACTAGAATGGGGGCAAATTTCACGATGATGCCTTCAAATACAACACATCTAGAACACTCGCTTCATTCTTTGTTCGGTTTCGACCAATTTCGTGAAGGACAACAGCAAACCATTAAACAGCTTCTGACCGGGCACTCATCGCTCGCAGTTTTCCCAACGGGTTCTGGTAAATCATTGTGTTACCAATTCACCGCCACTCAACTGCCAAATTTGACGCTAGTTATCTCGCCATTGATTGCCTTGATGCATGATCAATTAACATTTCTAACCGCAAAAGGCATTCCCGCTGCTTGCTTAGATTCCAGTCAAAGCAAAGATGAAAGCCAGGCTGTTATGTCTGGAGTACAGAGTGGCGCTATTAAGATTTTAATGATCTCGGTCGAACGCTTTAAAAACGAACGTTTTCGTCGCTTTATCAAGCGCGTTCCGATTTCTATGTTAGTCGTCGACGAAGCTCATTGTATTTCAGAATGGGGTCATAACTTCCGTCCGGACTATCTAAAACTCCCCTCTTATCAACAAGAGTTGGCCATTCCATTAGTCTTACTGTTAACTGCCACGGCGACACGCAGAGTGCAAAGAGACATGGCGCAAAAGTTTGCCATATACCCTGAACATATAGTGCAAACAGGCTTTTACCGACACAACTTAGATATTGATCTTATCCCAATACAACGTTATGAAAAGCTAAACACTTTAAAAAATGTCCTCAATGATACCCAAGGCGCGAGCATAGTATACGTGACTCAGCAGAAAACGGCCGAAGATGTCGCTCGCGCTCTACAAGCCGATGGCTACTCAGCAGTCGCCTACCATGCAGGCTTGAATAGTGATATTCGCAGCGCTATTCAAGCCGACTTTATGAATAGTAAAACACGCATTATCGTTGCGACCATTGCGTTTGGCATGGGCATCGATAAATCTGATATTCGTTTAGTCGTGCATTTTGATTTACCCAAATCAATCGAAAACTACAGCCAAGAAATTGGTCGTGCGGGGCGAGATAACCAACCAAGCCGATGTGTAATGCTCGCCAGTTTGGAAGGTTTAAGTACCCTAGAAAACTTTGTTTATGGTGACACACCTGAGCCACAAGACATCGACACTTTACTACGTTGCATTACCGAGCAAACAGTTGAATACGAATGGGAAACACAAGTGTACGGATTATCCAATCTCACTAACATTCGCTCTTTACCGCTCAAAACCTTATTGGTGCAGCTCGAATTATTCGGTGCGCTCACGCCAAAATACAGTTTTTACGCGGATATCAAAATTAAATGGGAAGGCGATAGAATCGCTTTTGCCAACCAAATCCCAACCGAGTGGCAAGCTGCCTACCAAGCAATTCTAAAAGGCATCCAATACAAGAAAATCTGGGGCACACCTGATTTTGATAAGCTATTTAACGAAGCGGGCTTATCACGAGGCGACGTATTGCAAGTCTTGGAATTCGCTGCGGATCACAATGTTCTGACGCTAGAAAGCAAAGGCCTGACTGAAGTGTATCAAGTCCATAGCGAGCATTTTCACCATCAGACATTAGCAAACCAATTGCATCAATATGTGGAAGAAAAACAAAGTGCTGAAGTTGCACGAATCGCTACCATGATTCGTTTCTTTCAATTAGATCGCTGTTTGAATAATAATCTAGCTCGATATTTTGGTGATCAAAATTCACCAGAACACTGCGGCCATTGTTCGGTTTGTCGAGGAAAAATTCTGGTATTTTCACAGCAAGCAGACCTAGATAGTGATGTGTCGTGGCAGGATAATTTAGCAGAGTACGCTCGAGAATTCGCTCAACATGTTGGAAACAAAAGCCCAGCGACTCAAATCACAGCGATATTGATTACGCGCTTCTTAACGGGTTTAACACAACCCATTTTCACAAAAATAAAAGCCCGCCAACTTAGCGGGTTTGGTGCGTATGAAGAAAAAAGTTATTTGTCAGTTCTAAAAGCGATACAAGACTTATAAACTAGAAAAGACATAGTGCATTCTATGAATGCACTATGTCTTGAAATTCAACGAAGATAAGGATTAAAAACAGCATTAAATTTCTCATCTAATGCTGATTCATACACTTCTTTAGCAGACTCTTGATTCTCCAAAGATACTCGATCACGCAGCGCCTTATCACTTAGCAAAGCATCCATTAGATTAGCTAATACTTGATTACTTTCGCCATCGTAGATAAAACCAGCCGATTCATTTTTCATAAGTTCGCTCGCACCAACCCATTTAGTCGTAATCACAGGTGCACCACAAGCCATAGCTTCAGCAACAACGCGCCCGAATTCTTCTATTCTCGCCGGTAAAACAAAGATATCTAGAGCATTAAAATATTCTTCGTCATTATTAATAATAGGAAGTTGTCGCACTCTATTTTTGTAGGGAGAACGGTCTAAAATCGCCTGAAACTCTTGAGTCAATTGATCTTTTCCGACGAAAACAAAGTGAGTTTTGTTAGCTATCTCTTCTGGCAAGAGACGAATGGCTTCAAAAAAACGGTCAATACCACGTTTTTTAAAATTACCTGAGGTAACCAAACCAACTAAAAGCTCATCTTCTTTTACATCCAGGTCTTTTCGAATTCTAGCTTTAACCTCGTTAGACAAAATTTTAAACTGGCTTTCATCTATGGCAGGATAAATAACCGATATATCTTTTTCAGGCACAGAGAAACGTGCAATTAGCTCATTTTTTGTCAAATAAGAGTTCGCCACAATATGCTTAAACTGATGATTTTGAAAAATAGGCGTATGGGTTAAATACATTTCATCATTTTTAGATAGTGGCTTATTATGAATTTTTTCTGCTGCTAAATGTACGCAGTTATGAATAAAATGAACGTCTGGATGCTGTAAATCCCCATGACCTATAAGTAAATCCGCTTTGATTTTTTTAGCTAACTTTAAAGTTTCATTACTAAATTGAATTCTACGCTTAAATTTTTTCTGCCAGAAAAAACGCTTTGATTTATGTGAAATGCCTCCGCTCTTTTTTATATCTTCTACATTAGCATTTTCTGAAATAGTATGTACTTCACACCCAACTGAAGAAAAAAACTTGATCTCTTCATGAACACTACGACAAGCGCCTGAATAGGTTTTCTCAAGATTCTGTTTCGCTATTAATACAGTTTTCATAGTCTTGCTGGGAGTCCCTTCAATAAATAAAAAGTAAAAAAATTCATGATAACAAGAAGTACCAAAAAAAGCGGCGCATTAACAAAAAATAGTGCCTGCCTTACTGACTCTTAGATGGTTTTATTAAACGGTTACTCTGCTTTTTCAGAATAAACACTGACTTCGATTAGGTTATTGTCTGGATCATTGAAATAGACTGATTCGATTGGCCCTAGTGCACCAGATTTCGTCACGGGGCCTTCTAAGATAGTCACCTTACAAGCTTTCAAATGAGTGACAACGTCGTCAATGGTCCAGTTGGTAATCAGGCATAAATCGCCAGATCCTTCCATTGCATGATTTCGCAGCTCTTGCCCCAGTAATTGGAAGTTGATCTTTTGTTGGCCAAAACGCATAGCCTTACGCCCATTTGCAAAGGTAATCGGCTCCATTTTCAACACGGTTTCGTAAAAAGACACAGCTTTGTCGATATTTGCCACGGTCAAAACAATGTGGTCAAAATGACTTATCATAGCTCCTGCCTCCCAGAGCAAGTCTCACAAAATATACGACATGCTACGAATGATCGACAGGAAAAACAAGCTTATATTATCTATTAGAGACTAGTCTCTTTTCGAGGTGATTGGCTTAATGCGGTTAAGTCTATTTTGCCTTCTATGAGACTCAGTTTTTGGCGTCGATTCAATTTTTTAACTTTATGCTCCAATACTAAGGCATCACTCTTTGAACCAACAGATTGATGCCATACTAATTCAAGCGGCCCTTTGCCTTTCAGATAGCGAGCTCCTCGCTTACTTACGCCGGAATGCTCTTTAAAGCGTCGATCAACATCGGTACTAATGCCAGTATAAAGCGTGTTCAAGCGAGTCTTTATCATATAAAGGCTCCACTCGTGATCCTTAGAGACACTTTGCTCTTCCTGTTTATCTGTCACTTGATGCTCCTCTTCCGGGCGTTTAATTACCAATAATCAGTAATAATGTAGAGGCTGTGGCAATCCCCATACAAAAATTAAAGATTCGTTGGCGTTTTTGATCAGTTAACCAACGTCGAATACTCACTCCAGCCCACGCCCAAATTGAAATTGCAGGAAACCCCATCGCAGCAAACAATACGATCATCCAAAAACCAGACTGAACATATAAATCTCCAGCAATTGCGAACGAGCTGACACAACCAATCGCCATCATCCAAGCTTTTGGATTAACGTACTGAAAAAGCAAAGCCTGCCACCAATTCATTGGTGAAGATGGTGCTTTTTTAGTCTCTAAATTTCCCACTGGCGCACTGCCAATTTTCCATGCTAACCAAAGTAAGTAGGCACAACCAACCCATTTTAAAACGCTGTATAGAGGTGGATACCAGGTAAATAACGCACCAAGCCCCATTAAAGTAGACAGCAGCAGACTTGCGACACCAAGAACAATTCCTAGCATATGCGGTAAGGTTCGACGAAAACCAAACTGCGCCCCTGACGCCAATAACATAATGTTATTCGGGCCCGGTGTCACGGAAGTCACAAAAGCAAACATGGCAAGCGCTAAGAAAAAAGATACATCTATCATGACATCTGCCCTTTATTTTTAATAAGGAACATCACATCTCGCATAAATCCAACAATAGTCGCTTGTGACAACTCAGCCTGATGGCGTTCTTTTGTCATGCCTATGTCAATCATCTGCTGAGGAGTTAGAGATGCCAATTTTTTACGCGTTTGGAAACGCTCTATACTTTGTTGAAGACAAGAAAATAAACTGACAACTAACATGACTATCTCCTTTTAGACCACTTGTAAACTGCACAGACTAGGGCTTAACAAGCACTATGTGTATGAGTAACCACTTTAAGAGAAGATAGGAATACGATACAGATTCAAAAAATCACTTTATTAAACATACAGTGAGAGGTTTTTTTACACTGTATGGCCGAATAAACCTAAATCTGTATGGTCATAAATGGCAAATATACACTTTATAATCAATACAGATACCAAGAAGGCTTTAAGGGAGATGCTATGACACTTTATCAGAAACTTGCCAACCGCTTACGTGAACACATACAACATGACTTTTATAAGTCAGGTGACAAGCTGCCTTCTGTACGCCAATTAGCCCAAGAACATGGTGTCAGCATTTCAACTGTACAAGAAGCTTATAGGCAACTTGAGCAAGAACTACTGGTAGAAGCTCGACCAAAATCAGGCTACTTTGTTTGCTCACGCAAAAAGGACAATCTGCCCAGCATCTCAAGACCACCACAGCGCCCTTTGGAAGTTTCCCAATGGGAAGAAGTTCTCAATATGTTGATGAATCGCAGTGGTAATCAAGGCGTACAGTTGCAGCATGCTATGCCAGATATGAAAGCAACAACCTTGAAGCCCTTACTCAAAACGTTGTCAGATCTTACCAAGCAAAAACCAGAATTAGGATTAGGTTACGCGGATATTCGTGGTACGGAAGAATTACGCACCCAGCTATGTCGTCTTGCCGTCGCATCCGGTTGTCAGTTACACCCAGACGACTTAGTCGTTACCTCAGGCTGCCAAGAAGCGCTATCAGTTTGCTTGCGAGCGGTGACAGAACCTGGTGATATTATTGCCATCGAGTCTCCAAGCTTCTACGGTTCTATGCAAGCAATTAAAGCAGCGAACCTTAAAGCGATGGAAATTCCAACGCACCCAGAAACAGGTATCAGTTTAGAAGCTTTAGAATTGGCACTCGATCAATGGCCCATCAAAGCAATTTTTGTCACGCCGACATGCAATAACCCGCTGGGGTACACCATGCCAGAAGACAAAAAAGAGCAGCTCTATCGACTCGCACAAAGTTATGATATTGCCATCATAGAAGATGACATTTACGGTGATATCTCGTATCAGTTTCCACGCCCTAAAACCATCAAATCCTTTGATACAGATGGTCGAGTTTTATTGTGTTCATCATTTTCCAAAACTGTTGCCCCAGGCATGCGGGTTGGCTGGATTGCACCAGGGCGTTATCGAGACAAAGTTACTCACATCAAGTACGTAAGTAGTTCTATGTGTCCAGTTCTTCCCCAGCTTGCGATTGCGAAGTTTATTCGCTTAGGAGGCTACGCTAAGCACATCCGCAAAATGAGACAAGACTACGAGCAACAGAGAGACCATTTACTTAGCGTGATAAAAAACTATTTACCCAGTGACACCAGAGTTAGCTACCCTGTCGGTAGTTTTATCTTATGGGTAGAGCTTCATCCCAGTATTGACAGCATGAAGCTAATCGAACGTTGCCGCGAAGAAGGCGTAGGCTTTGCACCCGGCCCGCTTTTTTCTGCAACGGGTAAGTATCGTAATTGCTTTAGACTTAACTTCAGTGAGCAAAGTATGGAGAGGCGCGAATGGGCAATCAAAACTCTTGCAAAAATTCTGAAACAATTCGCAGACCAAACCAAGCCCGTCGTCAGTAATCTAATGGCGAGCTAAATAAGCAAACTAGGAATGTAAATAAACGAAAAGAAAGTTAAAAACGCTAACGAATGACATAATAATCAGGTAAAAATACCGTCTTGACTGTAAAGTAAACTTACAAACGTTTTTTAAAGACCAAGACGGTCTTAACACTTACCTCATTAGGATTTCATGAATGCAGAATCGGCCTTTACGATACCTAGGGCTTCTCTTTGTTGTACTCACTCTAGCTGCATGCAGCTCAAACGAACCCCGCAAGCATTTTGCCTCACTTGCACAACAAGAACTGGATGCCATAAGCAATAAAAAAACATCCCAATGGGATGCCTTAGATACTGTGGCGCCTGCCAGCTACCTCACGGATCTCATCCAAGATCCAGTGTTGGATGAACTAATCAAAACAGCACTTGAGTCTAACCCAAATATACAAAGCACCCTGCTCACTCTACAATCCAGCTTATGGGAGCTGAAAAGTACCCAAAGCAGCCAGCTACCTTCAGTTGATGCCAGTGTTTCTTCGAAAAAGTCCAAAGACTCAGACACTAACTACAGTGCCGACATCAATGTTAGTTGGCAATTAGACGTTTGGGGGAAACTAGCCAATACAGAGCAGGCCGCCAGCAAAACCTTAGCCAGTGACGAGGCTCTCTATCAAGCTAGCCGAGACACTCTCGTGGCGAATGTAATGAAAACGTGGTTATCACTAACTGCTAAGCAACATGCCATTAACATCGAACAACAAAGACTAGAACTACTTGAGTCTAATGAAAAACTTATTATACAACGTTTTAAAAATGGTTTAGATAATCTCGAAAAAATGGACGAGGCTCGAACATCGACCTCACAATCCAGAGCTAACCTTGTAGAATACAAAGAAGACTTAGAAACCCAAAAACGTGAGCTAAAACTCCTGGTAGGTACCACCGAACCTCTAGCGTTAGCACCTAATATAGATTACCCTCGCGTCAGTTTAACGCTCGATGAATTACCAAATCAAAGCTTACAACGTCGACCAGATTTAAAATCTGCGTACCTTTCCATTGAAGCGGCAGACCTTAAAACAACTCTCGCCTATAAAAATATGCTGCCATCAATCAACTTGAGCGCTGCTTTAAGCCAATCAGCAGACTCACCTCGCGTAGCGCTCTTTACCTCACCCGTCTGGTCATTAATGACTCAGCTTACCCAACCATTGTACCAGGGCGGTAAATTAAAGGCCGAGAGAGAAATCGCTAAATTGAATACCGCCAAAGCGTACCAAGCGTATCGTAATACCTTGTTAACAGCCGTAAATGAAGTGGACAATGCCATCGGACAAGAAAAAGTCCTACAGCAGCAAGTCAGTCATATTAGAGAAGCTCTTGAAAGCTCTCGCAGCAACCTTGCTCAGTATCAAAAAAAATACCGTAGTGGATTAGTACAACTAAGCGATTTAATTGCCGCTCAAAAAACCACGTTTGATCTCGAAGCTCAACTCGACAAACTCATTTTTAATCACTTATCAAACAGAATCACCTTAGGCGTAGCATTAGGCCTTGGAGTAAAACAACCATGAAACCCTCTTCCCAATGGATACTGCTTATCCTCTCTTTGCTCATCGCGCTTGCAACCTATTTTTATATAGACAACGCCCTAAGCAAAAAGGCTTTTAGCCTTAATAAAGCATTGCCAGAAAAAAAAGAAGAAGCCTTAGATGTCAGCGTCATTTCAGTTACCGCATCAAGCCATGAAGCCATGATTACGGCTTCAGGCATTGCGAACCCAAGATATCAGCTCACGCTCAACAGTAAAGTCAGTGGCGAAGTCGTGAAGATGTCAGATCAACTTGAAGTAGGTCAACGAGTTAAAAAAGGCGATGTGCTTGTCACTTTAAGCAACAAAGAACTCAACAGCGCGGTTGCTAATGCCAAAAAAACCTTAGCCAGTGCAGAACTAGCCCTGAAAGAAGAAATACGTCAAGGCGATCAAGCCCGTTCTGAATGGAAAGCAGCCGGATTCAAAGGGGACCCTGACTCCGATCTGGTATTACGTGTCCCGCAATTGGCCAATGCTTTGGCTGAAGTAGATTCTGCCAAAGCAACATTATTGGAAGCTCAGGACAATCTAAAACACACTCAGATCGTTGCGCCCTTTGATGCGCTTATAATCAGCCGTGCCATTGCTCCGGGTTCCTATTTAAATTCTGGCGGTGAAGTCGCCACCTTGTACAGTACTGACCGCGCTGAAATTACGATCAATCTTGCCAGTAGTGATTGGCAAAAACTGCCAGAAATGAAAACACTGCTTAACCGTCGAACACCGGTATTTGTTCATAGCATAGACTCAGATGATCAGTGGCAAGGGTATGTTATTGGTATCGATCAACACATAAATACTACCACTAGAATGCGCAGTTTGATCGTCGGAGTGGATTCGCCATTAGATCAAACACCATCGCTCTTACCCGGATCATTTGTCACCACACAACTGGAAGGCAAAGCCATTGCTAATTTATGGAAGTTACCTAGCACAGCGTTAAGTCAAAAAAGTGAAATTTGGTACGTCAATGACGAGAATCGTCTAGATGCCTTTGATACCACCCCCTTCTTTGTAGACTCCCAATCCATCTACATTTTGGCTCCTGAAAACCTTAGAAATCGGCCTTACTTGGTAATTAAAAAGCCTTTTAGTAGCTATATAAAAAACACCCTTGTTAATCCGTCAGAGCTGTCGCAATAATGAACCCATTAGATCAACCTAAAGGTATTATTCCATGGTTTGCAGGTAACCCTGTTGCAGCCAACTTGTTGATGCTGCTTGTTATTTCACTCGGCGTAATCAACATGGGATCACTTAATAAAAAAAGCTTCCCGACACTGCCACCCAATGGCATAGACATCAATGTTAGCTATGACAGTGGTTCTGCGAAAGAAAGCGAAGAAGGCATTGCCATTCCCATTGAGCAAAAACTGCAAGGTGTGGAAGGCATTAAAAACATTATGTCGACCTCTTCGGCCAGTGGAGCCGAAGTCAACATTGAGGTCAAAGATGGCTATGAACTGGATAATGTATTTTCAGATATCAAAGACAAAATCGGCGAAATCAACTCTTTTCCCAGTGAAGCCGATCGTGCAGTAATCACTAAGGACACACGTTCCGAGCTGGCTATTATTATTCAGCTTTACGGTGATGCTGATCGCCGCACCTTACAAACACTAGCAAACGATTTAAAAACAGACCTACTCGCAGATGAGCAAATTAACTCAGTGAGTATTTCTGGCACCTTAGACCAGACCATGCTAATTGAAGTAGACAAAAATAAGCTCGAGGCTTACGGCTTAACCTTAGCAAATATTCGTACTGCTATTACTGCGGAATCAGCGACATCCAAAGTTGCCACTCTAAGTAATAAAGATGTCTATCTTAAAATTAGCGCCGCTGAGCAAGCTTATTTTAAACAGCAGTTTAGCAACATTATTGTCAAAACCAACACCACCGGTGGCAATATCAAACTGGGGGAAATAGCGACTATTCGCGACACCTTTGATGACGATAAATTTGTGCTGTCCCGTTTTAATCAAAAAGATAGCCTTTCAATTCGCGTTAATACCACAGGTAATGACGATATTATCAATACTGTGGAAGCGACGAAAAAAGTTGTGGATACATGGAAAGACAGCGACAGATTGCCATCTCAAGTACAACTTACTACGTGGAATGATCGCAGCGAATCCATTAACCAACGTTTAGAACTCATGATCAAAAACGCCCTCACTGGCGTGTTATTAGTATTTGTATTATTAGCGATTTTCCTCAATATTACCGTGGCATTTTGGGTTGCCATGGGTTTACCTTTCATTTTCTTTGGCACCATTTTCGCCATGGGAACAAGCAGCATCGACCTCACTTTGAATATGATTACGACCTTTGGCTTTATCCTAGCCTTGGGTATTGTGGTCGATGATGCAGTGGTGGTTGGAGAAAGTATTTACGCTACCCGAGCTAGAGATGGTGACACATTAGGCAATACCATAAAAGGCACAATGGAAGTTGCCGTGCCAACGTTATTTGGCGTGTTCACAACAGTAGCCGCTTTTTGGGCGTTATCCAATATTGATGGCCGACTTGGCCAAATTTATTCTCAATTCGCCATCGTCGTCGCCATCTGCTTGGTGCTATCGGTAATCGAATCAAAAATTATTTTGCCAGCCCATTTGTCTCATTTAAATACACGAAAATCAAAACCGAATAATATTGTGTCTTCATTCTGGGCAATGGTTCAAGGTGGCGCAGATAAAGGCTTACAGTTTTTTAGCGACAAACTCTATCGACCTGCTATCGACTTTGCACTACAGCAGCGCTACGCCATGTGTGTTATTTTTATCACTTTATTTGCCTTAGTTATGTCAATGCCTTTTACTGGCGACATTCGCATGAGCTTTTTCCCTCGAATTCCCGGCGATTCTGTACGCACCACATTAACCATGCAAAGCGATAGCAGCTATGGTGAAACGCAAAAAGCACTATTAATCATCGAGCAAAAAGCGTATCAAGCGGATAAAGAACTCATCCAAGAAGCAAAGAAAAAAGGTAAAATCCCAGCAGATACATCACCGCAAGCCACTGGAATTAAACATATACAAACAGCTTCAAGTGGCGACCAAAGCGGTAATTTTCGTGTCGAGCTGGTCAGTGGGTCACCCTATTACAACTCAAGACAATTCACCAGCAAATGGCAAGAGATTTCCGCACAAGTAGAAGGCGTAAAAAGCTTACGCATTCGCTATGGCCAAGACACGGTAGATGCACTGTATGTTGAACTAACTAGTAGCGACTCTAGCGCTTTAGACGGTGCCATGGAAACCTTTATTGAAAAGCTAAAAGCCATTCCCGCCGTCACAGGTGTGGAAAAATTTGATACTCCACCGGAGTCACGTTTAGCGCTAAATTTAACAGAACAAGGACGACTATTAGGGCTCAGCTCTACCGAGCTTGCTAGCCAAGTCGCACAAAATTTCGATGGCACCGTAGTACAAAAATACCAGCGTGATAACGACGAAATTGAAGTTCGAGTAGGCTTTCCCAGAGACCAACAAGAATCCCCCGCAGCGGTGATGAGCACCAAAATCGTCCTTGAGAATGGGGCAAGAATCCCACTGTCAACAGTAGCGAGTTTAACAAAAACCGAAGTTCAGACTGACATTATTCGTATTGATGGCAAGCGCTCGTATTACCTTTCAGCCGAAGTCGATAAAGACGTAATGTCTTCGACCGAAGTCGTCGAATATTTACAAAGTGCCGTGATGCCAAATATGAAAAAACAATTTTCTAGCGTGAATTTTGACTTTTCAGGAGAAGCAGAAGAACAAGCAGAAACGGAATCCTCTTTAGGAAAAATGTTTATGTTGGCCCTGCTTATTATTTACGCTTTATTAGCCATTCCACTAAAATCTTACAGCCAACCTATTATCATCATGATGGCAATTCCATTTGGTATTATTGGTGCCCTGTTAGGACACTGGATGAATGACCTTGCTTTGAGCATTTTCTCGCTCAATGGCATCTTGGCACTAAGTGGCGTGGTGGTAAACGACAGTCTTTTGCTGGTATCTCGTTTTAACGATATTCGCAAAGACACAGTGCATGTGAAACAAGCCATTCGCCAAGCCTGCCAAAGCCGATTACGTGCAGTCTTACTAACCTCTTTCACAACCTTTGCAGGACTGATTCCAATCTTGTGGGAGACATCAAGGCAAGCTCAAGCACTCATTCCAGCGGCGGTCTCTCTTGGTTACGGCATTATGTTCGCAACTCTTATCACATTGATATTAATTCCGGTGTTATTAATGATTAAAGAAGATATTCACACATTAATAGCTCGTTTGAAGAGCAAAACAGTAGATGTATTGGAACCTGTGAACACGGGTGACGAAAGATAGACAAATACACGAAACAAAGCCTTTGCTTTGATAAAGCTGAAGACTTTGTTTCGTTTAAAGACTAGGCTTAAGCAACCTCTTGCCATTCAGGAAATGGATCGGGCAAATTAGCCCACGCATTTTTACCTGCCAGCAATTCATCATCGCTTAACAAACAGGCATCTAACGCTTTAATAACCGCTTCTTTTTTCAAGTTCTGACCGATAAAAACCAGTTCTTGGCGCATGTCACCGAAAGGCTCTACCCATTGATCTGCTATTGATTCAAGATATTCTGGATCTTGTGGCCATTTATCCTTAGGTACCGCCTTCCAAAACATGCCAGCAAAACCATAATGAGCAATACCACCAGCCTGACTCCATTGACCAGCGAACTCTGGACGAGTAGCCAACCAAAAATAGCCTTTCGAGCGCAGCAACTTCCCATACGCCTCAGTGTTATGAAGGAAATCAAAAAAACGCTGAGGATGAAAAGGTTTTCTCGCCAAATAAGAAAAACTGCCAATACCATATTCTTCCGTTTCAGGTACATGCTCGCCCCGCATTTCTTTTAACCAACCTGCCGCTTGCTGAGCTTTTTCGAAACTAAATTTATGGGTTCCCAACAAACGTTTTGGCTCAATTTGACCTTGCTGAATAGGGATAATGTCGGCTTCGGTATTAAAGCTTCGTAGAATGGATTCTAACTGTTTTAATTCTGTTTCACCTATTAAGTCCGTTTTGCTGATCAAGATGATGTCAGCAAACTCGACTTGGTCAATTAACAAGTCAGCCACACTACGTTCATCCTCTTCACCGAGGGATTCACCGGTTTCCTGCAGGGATATTGCCGCGTCATAATCCTTCATAAAATTCACTGCATCCACGACAGTGACCATGGTATCTAGGCGAGCGATGTCAGAAAGACTGATCCCATCTTCATCTGCAAAAGTGAAAGTCTCGGCTACAGGTAATGGCTCAGAAATGCCGGTAGACTCAATGACCAAATAATCAAAACGATTATCTTCAGCTAACTTTCGCACCTCAATAAGCAAATCTTCACGTAACGTGCAGCAGATACAACCATTGCTCATTTCGACGAGCTTTTCTTCGCTGCGATTTAGCGACACTTCCTGTTTAATGGTTGCGGCATCAATATTGATCTCACTCATATCATTCACAATAACCGCGACTTTCAGACCATCTCGGTTATTCAGTATATGACTTAATACGGTGGTTTTACCGGCCCCTAAAAAGCCAGATAACACAGTAACAGGTAATTTATTTGTCTTGTTGTTCATGACGGTCTCCTCAATAGAAATGTTATAATATAACATTTCTATCAATTCAGATAGAAGCATTTTTACACCGAACAACTGGAGCACAAAAAACCTCATCAAAAAGACTAAAAAACCCTCTATAAAAAGGGCTTTTGCTGTAAAGGTTTAATGGCGATTTACACACCTATAGATGTGAGTTTATTTACTCATCAACGGAAATTTCCGATAGTAAATCAGGGTTCGTAACCAAGTTTCGCACACCATGAGCATGATCCTCTTGATACACATTTTGGCTATCACACCACGCCCCCATTGATTGAATATTAACCTTGGCGACTTTAGGTCGAACATTCCATGTCACTTCAAAAGGTGAGACTTTTTCATTGTAGGAAGGACCTGTTGTTGAACCTACATAGGTCACTGATTGACCGGTATTATTTGGAATATCAGTCGCTTGATAAAACCCATTACGAACTTGGTGTGACGTCATATCTCTAAAATCTAAGGCATTGCGATCATTCACTGCAACAAACACGAGGGACTCAACCCGTAGCTTTGGTGTGGCTTCCTCTTTGTTAATACACGCCCCAAGTGTTGGCCCGGGCTCTACTTGCCCAGTGGAATACACATAATGCAATTCGATCGTATCGCCCGGAAGCACTTCGCTGTATTTACTTTTGCACACAGCGTCACCTTTTAAAGGCATTAACTCTGCTTGATTGAGTTGACCAGCATAAAGATAGCCGGTTTGGTAACCTTTACCGTCTCCATTGCCAGCATAACGAGTAAACTCCCCTCCTTTGTGTTCAGCATTCTTATGGAAATGAATATTACAAAGATTCATTTCATTAACTGCTGGAGCATTGACAAACAGTTTTTCATTACGCCCAAACTTGATATCAATATCCCGAGGCGATTGGGGCCCAGCACCTTGCTCCTTTGCGCTCATTTCCAGTGCTCGACGCTGTTTTGCCATTTCGTCATCTGCCACTATTGCTGACTCACCGGCAAGCGCCAGACTCGACAAAAATCCAATACCAATAATACGAGCAGCACTTTGCACAACCATTTAATACTCCTTTAATTGCTTTATCCAAGGGTTGTTCTTTCACTATGACCTTTGTATTTGGTCGATCACGATTATAAAGAGACAAGACAACATAGAAACACGCGAGCCATAAACTTTAGTCACCCCTGACATTTAACCCTTAAGAATCCTTTTTTATTATAAAAAACAATCTTTTCGAAAATAATTTCTTATTGTTAGAAAAAACATGATTCCTCTTAATTGATGCTTCAAGCAACCATATTGCTTAGCTCCAGAAAAAACGAGAGAATATGGAATTATTTTCTAATTAAATAACAATATAGAGAACAAAATGCACTTAGATGAGATAGATTTGCAACTACTTGCCTTAATTCAGAGTGATGATAGTATTTCCACAGAGTCGATGGCTCAGCAGGTTGGCCTATCAAAAACACCTTGCTGGAGACGAATTCAAAAGCTCGAAAATGCTGGTTTTATTAAACGCCGTGTCGCGCTTTTAGACGCGGACAAGTTAGGGCTTGGAGTTTCTGTTTTTGTCCAAGTGAAAACCAATCAGCATGATGCAAATTGGGCAGAAGAATTCGCCCGCGTTGTTGCCGAGTTCCCTGAAGTGGTGGAGTTTTATCGCATGGCAGGGGAATACGACTACTTACTTCGTGTGTTGGTAAAAGACATTCCAGCGTATGACAAATTTTATAAACGATTAATTAGTGCCACCGCATTAACTGACGTCACCTCAAACTTCGCGATGGAGCAAATTAAGTGGACAACTCAGTTGCCCTTGCCCACCCCGAAATCATAATGTGACAAAAGTATTTATCTATGCGGCAAGCCCAAAAGGAAAGAAACATGTCCATTGCTGCCGCAGAGAACATAACCGATCAAAATGCCAATACGTCATTAGATAAAGACGCTTTGTTTGCCCGCATTCGTGATGGCATTATTGGTAAAGACACGCAAATACCAACACCTTTTGGCACCAGAACTTTGACTTACGCTGACTACACAGCCTCCGGCCGTAGTCTAGACTTTATCGAAGACGCCATTCGCCAACATGTCTTACCGCTTTATGCCAACACGCACACCGAAGCCAATGCCACCGGCCAACAAACAACGGCATTCCGAGAACAAGCACGCCAACAAATTAGACAAGCGGTTAATGCCAGTGAAGATGACCTAGTCATATTTTGCGGCAGCGGTGCCACCAGCGCGATTAACACCTTGATTAGCCAATTAAGTCTGCGCCAATTGAGTCCGTCTGAAAAGTCTGAAATCTGCGTTTTCATTGGTCCATATGAACACCATTCCAATGAATTACCATGGCGAGAGTTGGGCGTTGAAGTGATCCGTATTCCCGAGTCCAAAGACGGTGGTGTGTGTCTAGCCACTTTAGAAACAGAGTTGCAGGCTAAACAAGGTAAACGTCTCATCGGTAGTTTCAGCGCAGCGTCCAACGTCACAGGCATTTTATGCGACCAAGGTGCCATTACCGCCTTGCTCCATCGCTACCAAGCGTTGGCTTTTTGGGATTTTGCTGCAGCGGCGCCTTATGTTGCACTGAACATGAACCCAAATGCGTCCTCAGATCTGGCTAAAGATGCGATCTTTTTCTCCACTCATAAATTCATTGGTGGCCCAGGTACTCCAGGGATTTTAGTGGTTAAAAAAACCGTGATTCATAATTCCAAGCCCAGTCTGATCGGTGGTGGCACGGTATCTTTTGTTACCCCAGACGACCATACTTTTTTACCCGTTGGTGAACGCCGAGAAGAAGGCGGTACACCCAGTATTGTCGAATCGATTCGTGCTGGTTTGGTATTTCAGCTTAAACAAGCCGTTGGTGAAAAGGCTATCGAAGTGCGTGAACATGAGCTGGTGAAGATGATCGACCAGCGTTGGCGGAACCACCCAAGGATTGAGCGGCTAGGACACGATCAAGCGGCGCGCTTGTCCATTACCGCGTTTCGCATCAAAACGGATTTTGGCTATTTGCATCACGGCTTTATCACCGCATTATTAAACGACTTATTTGGTATTCAAGTTCGCGGTGGTTGCTCTTGCGCAGGCCCTTATGGACACCAACTATTAGGCATTGGCAAAGCTGAGTCTGAACGAATCCAAGAAGCGATGAAAAAAGGCGAGAAGCTAGTCAAACCGGGTTGGGTTCGTTTCAATTTGAACTATTTCTTAGATGAAGCAGAAGCCACATTTATATTAGACGCCATCGATTTTGTCGCGAAACATGGCACGACATTATTACCCTACTACGCATACGATCAAAAAAGCGATTTGTGGCGTTTTCAAGGTAAATCGGCAACACCTAAATCGCTCAACGACTTGTTATGGAAGGCACCAATCAAGGAACCAAAACTAAGTCCAGTAGAAGATAAAATGGCTTATTTAATCGCCGCAGAAGCCGTTGTAACAGACTGCTTAGCAGGAAAATATCAACCGCAAATTCAACCATTTAATACGGAGTTCAACGATATTAAACGCTTTGTTCTGGCAACTGACTTCGCTTAAATATCCTATCCTTTGATCCCAAGAAATACTATTTGCTGTTTCTTGGGATCAAATTAAATTGCATGCCTGTTCTTAATATTCCAGTACTTAAAACATTGGCTCTTAAACCACCACGATGAAGCCAAGCTCTCACGACTTGTGGTGATGATATAGAATCATTGGCTAGCGATTTTCCCAGCGAGCCACAAGGCTCACACAGTTCAACTCCGTAAAAACGTACATCACCAATAGAGAACTCTTGACCAACTAATTGGTTCAGTCGCACGCCTTGGGTCACTATATTTCTTCTAGTCGCTGATAGAGCAATACTTTGTCCAAAGTTAGCATTAAAAGCTGCGATCTCTTCACTTTCGACAAAGGTAATATTAGGGCCGTCTGTGCCCTTTTTTCCGTAATATCGGTCGCCTACGATGCCTTTACCCGCATCCACTTTGACAGCATCAATCCCTATCTGGGATTGTTTGGATTTTTTCGACACGAAAATTGCTTGAATCACTCTTTGTCTCCTAAGACAAGTCTGTCACTGGTCGATTATGACATACGCAATGATTAAAAACCCTCACCAAAAGATCAGTCATCAAGAAGGCTATTCTTCTTTAGTAGGACTAATATGGTACAGATTTAATGTAACCACTCCAATCCTTCATAAGGTTTAGTTTTTAAAGACTCAAGACGTGTAGCAAGGGAACCTGAATGCAGTTCTAACTTATGACCATCAGGGTCTTCAATATATAAAGAATCCCCTTCACTGCTATTTACTTGCCATTGCTTCACTGCTTGAAAAGCATTTTTTTGCTGAACACGAGACATAGCTGATAAGTCAAAACTAAAAGCAAAATGCGTATAATCCCGACTAGGTTTGGCTTCACCCAGCGATAAACAAAGCCAACAATCCCTGTATGACAAATAGGCGCCTGTATTCCAACGTACTTCTGCTTTAAAACCTAGAAGGTGACAATAAAATTCAAGAGAGGAATCGAGATTCGCCACACTCAAGGTTAGATGATTAAGGCCTTTATTTTGTTCAGCATAAGATGATTGAAATACTGATGAGTCATCAAGCGATACCACCATGGCATAAATCTTGGTGGCTTTTTCGAAGTGATTCAGTTGCTGTTCTTCAATCCACCAACGGGCAACAGCCATCAAGGTGATAGGATCATCATTTTTATTGGCAAAAAAAGCATAAAACGATACCTGAACACCATCACCTTTTTGTTTTATTTTTTCAGCACAAACCGAAAGAATCTTTTGTTTAATATTTATGTTCATTTCTCTTACTCTCTTTCGAAAGGCAATGAAAGGCAATATTACGTAAATCCCGCCTAGACATATATTGATTAAAAATCACTCTATTCGACTAAAGTCTGACTTCTTATTAGACAACTGCCTGCTAAATTAATAGGGCGTATAACAATAATTATAAGGAGATCTACCGTGTCAGATCATAATATTAATGCAGAAAAATACTGGCAAGCAAACCTCAGGCTGATACTAGGCAGTTTAGTGGTTTGGGCATTAGCATCCTACGGTTGTGCCATTCTACTTCGTCCCATGCTCTCAGGCATTATGATTGGAGGTGCTGATTTAGGCTTCTGGTTCGCTCAGCAAGGCTCCATTCTTGTATTCATCGCTTTGACCTTCTTCTACGCTTGGAGAATGAACAAGCTTGATGAAGAATTTGGCCTTCAGGAGTAAGTCGCATGGATCAATTTACTATCAATTTACTTTTCGTCGGCGGCTCCTTTGCGCTTTATTTTGGTATTGCATTTTGGGCTCGAGCTGGTTCGACAAAAGAGTTCTACGTTGCAGGCGGTGGCGTCCATCCGGTACTTAATGGTATGGCAACAGCTGCTGATTGGATGTCTGCAGCGTCTTTCATATCCATGGCGGGGTTGATCGCAGCAGGCGGTTACGCTAACTCAACTTATTTAATGGGTTGGACTGGCGGCTATGTATTACTGGCTATGTTACTTGCACCTTACTTACGTAAATTTGGTAAGTTTACCGTGCCAGACTTCATCGGCGATCGTTTCTACAGTGGTACCGCTCGTTTAGTAGCGGTTGCATGTTTAATCATTGCTTCAGTTACCTATGTAATCGGCCAAATGACTGGTGCAGGCGTAGCATTCTCTCGCTTCTTGGAAGTAGATAACAACACAGGTCTTTTGATCGCTGCGGTTGTGGTATTCTTCTACGCAGTATTAGGTGGCATGAAAGGCATCACTTATACGCAGGTTGCGCAATATGTGGTTCTAATCATCGCTTACACTATTCCTGCGGTTTTCATCTCCTTACAATTAACAGACACATTTATACCTGCTGTCGGTCTTTTCTCTAACCACACTGAATCTGGCATGCCGTTGCTACAAAAGTTAGATGAAGTGGTACGAGAACTTGGCTTTAGAGATTACACAGCCGATGTTGATAACAAACTGAATATGGTTCTGTTTACGCTATCTCTGATGATAGGTACAGCAGGCCTACCACACGTTATTATTCGTTTCTTTACTGTTCCTAAAGTGGCCGATGCTCGTTGGTCTGCTGGTTGGGCGCTAGTATTCATTGCTTTGCTATACCTAACAGCACCTGCTGTTGCGTCTATGGCTCGTTTGAACTTGTTGACCACCATCTATCCTTCTGGCCCAACAGCGGCACCTATTGAGTATGCTGAACGTCCTGATTGGGTTCAAACTTGGGAAACTACCGGTCTTATCAAGTTCGACGATAAAAATGGCGATGGTCGAGTACAGTTCTATAACGATGTTCCAGCTTTCAAAGACGAGGCAACTGCGCGTGGTTGGGCTGGTAATGAATTAACGGTTAACGGTGATATTCTTGTATTGGCAAACCCAGAAATTGCAAACCTTCCTGGTTGGGTAGTTGGTCTGATTGCTGCCGGCGGTTTGGCGGCAGCACTTTCAACCGCTGCCGGTCTACTATTAGCAATTTCGTCTGCAATAAGTCATGACTTAATAAAAGGATCAATAAACCCCAATATTAGTGACAAAGGAGAACTCAGGGTTGCAAGGATATCCATGTTCGTCGCCATAGCATTGGCTACTTACTTAGGCATGAATCCACCGGGCTTCGCGGCTCAGGTAGTAGCATTAGCCTTTGGTATTGCTGCAGCCTCTATCTTCCCTGCTCTAATGATGGGTATCTTCTCTAAACGTGTGAATAGCACTGGGGCAATCGCTGGTATGCTAGCGGGTCTGATTTCTACCTTGGTTTATATTTTCTTATTCCTTGGCTGGTTCTTCATCCCCGGTACAGCGTCGTTCGCCAATACTCCAGATAATTGGTGGTTTGGTGTATCACCATTGTCATTCGGCGCCATTGGTGCGGTGATTAACTTTGTGGTCGCGTTTACCGTCTCTTCGATGACAGCGCCACCACCAAAAGAAATCCAAGACCTTGTTGAAAGCGTTCGTTACCCTCAAGGTGCAGGCGGTGCTGTTGACCACTAAAATTTAACAAAAAGCACTTCCTATCAATTGGGCCTCACTTCTTTGTGAGGCCCAATTTCCTTATAATAAAAATCTACAAAATATCAAAAAAGAGAACGCTTATGTTTTGGGAACTCATTGCTACCGTTTTTGCCGGTATTGGCGGCGCAGGTATTGCTCTGTTGTTAAGAAAAATAACCAAACAAACCGCGCCGAAATGGCTGGTTCCTGTGTTTGCTGGTGTTGCCATGCTTGGTTTTCAAATTCAAGGTGAATACGACTGGTACGATCATCAAACGAGCTTACTGCCAGAAGGCGTTGTCGTTATAAAAGCTGTTCAAGAAGAAGCCCCATGGCGTCCTTGGAGCTACGTATTCCCACAAACTCTTCGTTTTATCGCTGCCGATGTAGAGAATTCTGCAAAAAATAAAATTGATCCGAACCTTGTTCTAGTCGACTTGTACTTTTTTGAACGTCGCCACATGGCGAAACGCGTTCCACAAATAGTCGATTGCGTACAAGGCGCCAGAACAGATTTCACTCAATCTTTTACAGCCTCCCCAGATTCAAAACAGCCATCAACTTCAACTTGGTATCCACTTGAAAGCGATGATTTATTACTAAAGGCGGTTTGTAGCGATCAAGCGTAGAAAAAATCTCTTTAACCCAAGTTTTCCTCATTGGCATAAAACATCATAACTCCTCATAATATCGATCTATCCAATTGCGAAAGTCGATATTATGAACATCACTCCAGAAGAGCGCGACGCAGTTTACAAGACCATATTTTCTCGTCGAGATGTACGACGAGAATTCAAACCCGATCCTATTCCGAACGATGTTTTAGAGCGCATATTATTGGCTGCACACCATGCGCCAAGCGTCGGTTTTATGCAGCCTTGGGACTTCATTCTTGTCACCAAAGCAGAATCCAAGACGCAAATTAAACAAGGATTTTTGCAAGCTCACGCCGAAGCAACCGAACTGTTTGAAGGCAAGCGTAAAGAGCAATATAAGAGTTTCAAACTAGAAGGCATTGAAGAAGCGCCACTGGGTATTTGTGTGACATGCGATCGCAGCCGGACGGGCTCTGTTGTATTAGGGCGAACCGCGAAGCCAGAAATGGATCTATTCAGTTCGGTGTGCGCGGTACAAAATCTATGGCTAGCCGCAAGAGCGGAAAACCTCGGTGTTGGCTGGGTCAGTATTATTCATGACAAGGTCATACGCGACACGCTTAACATTCCTGAATCCATCGATATCATTGCCTATTTGTGCGTGGGCTATGTGGACACATTTCATGACACGCCAGACCTAGAAAGGGCTGGCTGGTTACCAAGACGAGATGCTAGCTCTGCAATTCATTATGATTCTTGGCCAGAACCAACTAAAGAATAATTCACGTAAAAAAACAGCGAGTGCAGAGACAAAATCTACCCTCGCTCTAGTCCTATGAAAGCGCCTTATCTAAAGCCTCGATCAACTGATCCATTTCTTCGTCATTCGTATAATGAACAAATGACAAGCGAACCACGCCTGTACTTGTGTCCACCCCCATCGCTTCTAGCAAACGCACGGCATAGAAGTGCCCTGCTCCACAAATAATGCCTTGATCAACTAATTTCTGCGCCAGTTCCTGAGGTGTTTGTCCTTTGGGAATAATCGACACCGTGGCGGCTCTCTTCGCAGGATCTGCCGTTCCAAGTAAGGTCAACTTAGGATGTTGATCGACAAAGCGAAGCAACTTGGCCAACAAGACTTGTTCGGCATCATGGAACAAATTTCTCACGCGCAGGGCTTTTTCAGCACCAGAGTCCGTTGCATCGAAATGATGATCGTGCAAGGCATCAAAATAGTCCAACACTCCACTGCTTGCCGCCACTTGAGCATGATCAGGTCCTGCAGGCACAAACCATTTTTGACGATAAGCTTTGTTAAAATAATGCGCCTGATTACCCAATTTATCAGCCATGGCATCGCGAATGACCATCACACCAAGATGCGTTCCATACGCTTTATAAAGCGAGAATAGATAAATATCCGCACCCAATGCATCCACATCTGGCAAACCATGACCGGCAAAAGATACACCATCAACCACAGTCGCAATTCCCGCCGCTTTCGCTCGTGCGCAAATATCCGCTACTGGATTGATTTCAGCGACAATATTTGAGCAATGAGTAAAAGCTAAAAGCTTGGTTCGTTCCGTAAAAAGGGTCTCTAAGTTATTAATATCTAATGATCCAGTCTGAGCATCCACTTGCCATTCTTTAATCACGATTCCACGTACTTCTAATGCACGCCAAACACCAATGTTTGCTTCGTGATCTTGATTAGTGACAATGATCTCGTCGCCCGCTTTTAGAATCTTGCCAAAAGCTTGCGCCAATACATACGTATTCTGAGAGGTAGAAGGTCCAAGATGCACTTCACTAGTCTTCACATTCAAATAAGATGCTAAACGCTCGTGAGATAAATCCATCTGAGCACCGGCTTTTTGTGCTGCAGGATGAAGGTGATAAGGCTGCAGTTTGGTTTCTCGATAATATTGATCTAAATGATCAATCACCGCCTGACAAGCATAAGAACCACCCGCATTATCAAAAAACGCCTGACCCGCTAAAGAAGGTTCTTTAAACGCTGGGAATTGAGAACGCACAAACGCCAAATCTAACCTAGGTGCCATTACTTTATCTCCTTATCGAATGCAATCTTAAGCTTGTCATCTACAACAAACTTATATGATAAAAGTATAGATAATATGCCGCACAAGTTGTTTGCTATTTACAGGGAGAATCACTAACGTAATACAAGATTTTTGTTTAATTAGAGCCTTTTATGAAAGAAATCACCTTAGACCGCACCGATTACAAAATAATCCAAGCATTAGAAAAAGATGGCCGCCTTAGCAATACACAATTAGCTGAGAGTATTAATCTCTCACAATCGCAGTGTTTAAGGCGCTTACGCCAACTAGAAGAAATGGACATTATTAGTGGTTATCGAGCGCAGGTGAATTACCAAAAACTTGGCTACAGTGTCATGGCTTGGACATTAGTCACAGTCAGTAAAGACGTCCCGAATGCACGTGATAATGTAATGCGCTTTCTGCAACAGCAAAGCGCTGCTATAAACGTTCATGGTGTGACTGGAGACGTAGATTTGATGGTAGAAATTCATGCTAAAGACATGGCGCAATTCACTGACTTAGTAGTCAAACAACTTTATGCCCATGCAGACGTTGTGAGCACAAAATCCTACATACGTTTAGACACAGCAAAGCAAAATGGTAGCCCTTTGGACAATATATAAATAAGCTGAAAGCCTTTATATATCTTGTGTCCACTAACTTACATAATAGTTAACTGTCCGATTGATTAGTTTTTTTCAGGTATAGGCGTATTTTTTATCGTTTGTCTTATTTACCCATAGTTTCTAATATACAAGCATCAAAACGGAATAAGTTTTGATGCTTTTTGAAACAACCATAAACGAGGAATACATCATGAAAAACACTAAATCTATTGCTGAGCTATTAGAAAGCGTAAACACTTCTTTTCTTACTGATGCTGAAAAATACGAAGCTATCGCTCGTGCAGAACGCGCTGAATTTATCATTGCTAGCATCTCTGCTGCTGCTCAAGCCGTTAAAAATGTAGCAATCAAATTGAAATCAGCACTTGTATCTTCTTCTGCTCAACACGCTTAATAGATCAATAAGCTGTAACAGTTAAGTACACTAGAAAGTTATTGGGTAAGCGTCTGTTTCAAAACAGATATTTTGGCTTACTCCAACAGGCTTGTAAGGAAATGGCGCTAGAATAAAAACATTAAGCGCTTCCTGTTCCTACCTTATCTATCTAATCCGCTCCAAACAATTCTACTTCAATCTTAATTATTTGCTATTCTCAGCTTTATTTTGTTTTTCGCAAGAACGTTCTATTGCTTGTTGCCAATCCCGTTTTAGCCCTAGTAAAAACAATAGTTCAACAAAGACAAACAAAGGTCCAATAATCAACCCTGTAATATCGTCCAAAAATGCCGGCTTCTTACCTTCAAAATAATGCCCTACAAATTGAAATATCCAACCTACGACAAACAAACCAATCCCCGTGATTAACCATACGAATGTGCTTTGAACTGCAACAAACTCGGCGAACCCAATTATCAAAGCCAACAATATTGTCATTACGATGCCAATCATTTTGTTTAAGCGGACATAAAAAACACTACAGGCAAGGGCAATGATGAGAGCGGGCGTGAACACTATGTCGAGCAAGGTAAAGTGTGGACGAGACAGTAAAACAGCAATTCCAACAACTATCATCGGAATGCCAACAAAATGCGTTGCAACATTACGACGATCTTGGTGGTAAAAAGCATATTGGGACAAGTGTTCAAGCATGGTTTTCATTTTACAGACCTCTATTTTTATTATTTTATTGATATCAGTAAAACGTATTTCTAATGAATATTGAAGAAAATAATTGATATATCTTTAAAGGAAAAATTCATTTACTTAAAAAGAACCGTACCTGCAAATCACAAACAACCTCTTCACTTCCGAATAGTGTCCACTCAAACCAATTATTCCATTCAAGCACTATCGTTTTCTTGCCCAACACCAACTCATAGCAGTCATAGTCGATACCTTTATCAAAGGCAAAAGGACTGTATTGTGATTTCAACTTCCAGCCTTCCTGCTTTAACCTATCGATAAAGAAATTACCTTTTTCTGTTTCTATATTTTCGATAATCATTCGCTAATACATATTTTCCCTTTCAATGTCGTTACCGCTGAACCAATCAACTTCACTCGTTTATTATCTAAAAGCTCAACTTCTACAAAACCACCACGAGCCGAGGCTTGATAACCTTTAAGTCTATTTTTATTCAGTTTTCCCTGCCAATATACCGCTAAGGCACAATGCGCCGAACCTGTCACAGGGTCTTCGTTCACACCTACCCAAGGAGCAAAGTAACGAGAAACAAAATCCACTTCATTGGATGGTGACTTTGCGGTAACAACAACGCCACGACCCGGTAATGCTTTTAAGCCATCAAAATTGGGGGTTAAATCTAATAACCTATCGTTGCTGTCAATTTCGATAATAAATTTTGCATCAAAGCGACCAAAGAACACGACGTTATTTGGATTAATTCCAAGATGCTCTAAAAGTGTTGCATGATCATCAACGACAGTGCTAATAGTAGCTGACGGAAAGTCCATATCAATCGTTTTATCTTGTACTGTGACCGATAGCGCACCTGACAAGGTATCAAACATCAATGTTTCACCACACGAAACAAAGCCATTTTCCTTTAAAATATGTGCAACCGCTAAGGTTCCATGCCCACACAAGTTGACTTCAACCTTAGGTGTAAACCATCTTAATCTCATGTTACTTACAGATAAAAATGCCGTTTCGGAAACAGCCATTTCTTCCGCAATGGAAAACATGAGACTTTCATCAAGTTCATTTTCTGTTATGCATACTCCAGCGGGGTTACCTTTAAAAGGAACAGAAGTGAATGAATCGACTTGATATATGTCTAGTTCCAAAATTGCATCCTTATATTGAACAACGAGGTTACAGAGTATCTAAATGACAATACAAAGAACAGATTATCAGAGGAGGCGCCATCTTTCATGTTTATAATGTGGCTTCCTAGGCATAATATTGACCAGTAAAATTGAACAGATTCGAATAGGAAAAAAGAAATGATCACATGGCACTGTCAGGCATTTAGCGAGCTATCCAATTACACCTTATATGACCTACTGAAGCTTCGAAGTGATGTATTCGTGGTAGAACAAAACTGCGTTTTTCCTGATATGGATAATTTGGATACACTGCCTAATACGAGACACTTGTTTGCCTTACAAAATAACAAAGTGGTCGCTTATGTAAGACTTTTGGCAAAAGGTGATTGTTATCCAGATCATAGCAGCATAGGTCGAGTGGTAGTTGCGCAAGAAAGCCGTAAAGATAAATTAGGTCACGTGCTAATGACGAATGCGATTAAAGAAACCCTTAACCTTTGGCCAGACAGTCCGATTAAAATCGGCGCACAATCTCATCTTGAACGCTTTTATCAATCCCACGGTTTTATCACAGTATCCGAACCCTATATGGAAGATGGCATAGAGCATTATCTTATGACGAGAGAAACCGAAGTAAGCCTTTAATCCGCAATCTCAGCTCAGGCAAGACATCTGACTCAAACCAAGGGTTCTGCTTGAGCCAGCGATTGTTTCTTGGACTGGGGTGAGGCAATACTAATTTGCCTTGCTCTAGCCAATAACGCCATTGCTTTACTTGCTCAGTCACATTACCAGACTGACCTAAATGGTAGGCTTGAGCATAAGCGCCTAAGACAATCGTTAACTCAATATTAGTCAGCTGATTAAGCACAGCTTCTCGCCATTTGATCGAGCATTCAGGACGTGGCGGTAAATCACCTGATTTCTTTCCAGTTGACGGTCCGCTTTTATGAATACTATTCCCAGGAAAACAAAACCCCATTGGGACGATAGCGACTTGCTGCTCATCGTAAAATTCATCAGCAGATAACCCCAACCATTCACGTAAGCGATCTCCACTTAGATCATCAAACGGCCGACCAATATCATGCGTCTTTTGCCCTGGCGCTTGACCAGCGATTAATAGTTTTGCATTAGGGTGTATTTGCAGAATCGGCTTGGGGGGATAAGGCAGAACATCAGCGCAATGCTGACAGGAAAGAACCGCGTCTTTTAGTACAAAAAATGCATCATGAGACATAAAAATTACCGTATAGAAAAGCACTGCTCGTGCGCAGTGCTTTTCTGATTTGAAAGGCGATTACATGTTGTTTAAGTAAGCCTCGATAAACTGACCTTGATTTGGTGCTTTAGGTGCGGTTTTAAAATTCAATACTTGATCATTAAGTCGTAACTTAAGCTCATCGGTAAAGTCACAGCTAATCGCTTTAAAATCTTTTGCTGTTTCTTTGAAGGCTGGTTTTGCTGCGCATTGATCAGCCACTTTTGATGATACTTGTGCGCAATAAGCGGCAATGGCATAAGTACCCAAATCACTGTCAGAGATTTTATTCCAATCTACTTTGGTTGGTATCTCTGTACCACACTGCTTAGCGACATTGTCATCGGCTTCTTGTATTTTGTTTTTTTGATACGCTAAATGTTTTTCACGATTAAACATCGCTAATTTTTCTTGCACACCTTGCTTTAATTGCTGGTCATAAAGTGCAGAAATGGCTTGAACGGTATCCGCTTTCACTTCATCTTTTTTGCCAAGGTAAATACCATCTTTGGTGTCTGGCAAATATAAGGTATAAGAGCAACAGCCGTAGTTATTAGCGATATAAATCAACGATCTTTTTGAACCGTCAAAGGTGTATTTGAGCCTTTGATCATCGCCCTGTTTGTTAATTTCGGTAAGAAAAACCACGCCATCAATTTCGTGATTCACACCAGTTACTTTCACCAAAGCCTGTTTATTGTCAGTGGTCGGCGCAATGACGACGTTTACACCTTCGCCAGAAGTTAATTCCGTTGGATATTTAGCCAAGTCTAACGCGAAAACGGAATGGCTTAAAAAAAGTAAAAACACAGATAACGTCTTTTTCATCTCAAGTCCCTTTTAGATTGCGGTGCATTATTAAACAAGTAGCAAAATCGCCACAATGTAGATTTGGGCGATATTTAAACACTTATCTTTCTGCCTTTCTAGGAGTTTGACAAAGTAGAGACTTCGCAAAGTTAACTATCAAATTATTAAATGCAAAAAAAACGGCTTCTGAAACATAAATCAGAAGCCGCTTAATTATTTATTTAGTGCTTAGTGGTGATGGCCACCAGCGCCGTGAACATGTCCATGCTCTAGTTCTTCAGCCAACGCCTCACGAACTTCAATGATTTCAACATCAAAGTTCAATGTTTTACCCGCCAAAGGATGGTTACCATCTAGCATCACGCCATCGTCTTCTACTGCGATAACGGTTACTGGCTGTTGGCCGCCTGGAGTTTGTGCCATGAATTGCATGCCAACTTGGATTTCATCAACACCTTGGAAATTTTCAGTCGGTACTTTTTGAATCAATTCTTCATGAACAGCACCGTAACCGTCTTCAGGAGCAACAGAAACTGCAAGCTTGTCGCCAGCGGCTTTGCCTTGAAGCGCTTTATCTAGACCATCAATGATGTTTTGAGCGCCACTTAGAAACACTAAAGGCTCCTGACCAACGGAAGAATCTAGTTCTTGGCCTTGTTCGTCAGTCAACGTGTAGTGCATGCTAACAACGGTGTTTTCTGTGATTTGCATTGTATTCTCCTAATGAACCAATAATAAATAATGAGGGAACGAGCGCTTGATACAAGCAAATCTTACATTTCAACAATAAGCGTTACACCGCCACAACACGAACCCAAACAGTAGTTTGTGGCATTATGATAACGTCCCATAAGCTCAATAACTACCGTATAACCCTAGAAGTTTGGTACGTTCGACGATTTTTAAAGGGATATTTGACAAATATTTTGAAAAAAACGCAAAAATAATCCGAGCTGATCAAATTTAAAGCGAAATTTGATCAGCGAGTTAATCCTAAAATTGCAGGTCAATCCTAAAGTTGAAAGACAGATTGAATTTTTGTAGTCGTAAAACCTAACGAGGCATAAAACTTTTTCGCGCCATCGCGTGTGTCATTGGTACGAACTCGTAATACTATCTTCTCACCTAAAGCCCATTCTTTTGCTTTTTCGACCAAAGCTCGCCCCGCGCCTTTTAATCTTACTTGATCCGCAACGGACAAACCTAGGATTTCTATAAAATCCGCAGAAGCCAATCGAAAGGCATGCTGAGCGTGCAGCCAACCAATCAGTTGTCCATTGAATTCAGCGACCCAGATTTTGTCATTGCTAGATGCAAGTAATCGCTCAAGACGCTTTATAGCAAGATCTTCTGAAACCGTATTTTGGTAACCTAATGCGGCAGCTACATCGGCAATAGCATTGGCGTCTTCTATATCAGCTAATCGGATTTCCATTGCTTCTTACTACTCCATTTATTCATCAGTTTGCATAAAACTCATTCACTTGATGATATGAACTGGGAGACATCCAGCTCATAAGATTTACCCAGCCAGCTAATACCTTGAGTATGATCGACATACTCATTGCCTGTAAGTGGATGCACAAACACGTCCAATGATTGGCGATTTAACATCAACCATGGAACGATCTTACCAAAGGTTTCTGTAGCGAATGAAAGCTGACAGCTCCAAACTGGATGTGGCCCTACTGGCTTTTGATGGAAACGCCCAACACGAATTTCGAACAGCTCACTAGCTTTCTTTGCCACGTCCTTGGCCATTTCAACACCCGCTTCGTCTGTGTAATAGAGATGCGCATGGAACGCTTTGATATCGTCATTTAAAGGAAGTTGGGTCATCGTACCGCCTAACGTTAATAAGTAGTCAACTGAAGAAAAACAAGTTTAGCATTAGTTTCTAGTCTGCAAGAGTCTCTTAGCAAAACAACCTTCCTAATGAATTACACGACCTAAGTCGTAGAGGATTGTTGTATCGGCTATGTTACATTTATATAAAAATAAGACCCAAAAGTCTTAAGACAAACAATAATGACGTATCAGCCTAAGTTCAGGTGATTTATTCAATGACTGTTTTCTGGATTCTGTTAGCCATTCTGTATGTTCTCGGTCTATTCTGGATCGCCATTTGGGGCGACAAAGAAAGTCCAACAGCAAAAAAACTGACTCGTCATCCGCTCGTCTACAGTTTATCTCTGGCTATATATTGTACAGCCTGGACGTTTTACGGTTCGATTGGTGAGGCTTCACGATCAGGCTGGAGTTATTTACCTATTCTTCTTGGTCCAATTTTACTGTATTTATTTGCCTTTCCTGTACTCAGAAAAATGATTACGGTTAGCCGTAAACAAAATATTACTTCTATTGCTGACTTTATCTCTTCTCGATATGGCAAACGCCCAATGACCGCACCTTTGGTCATACTGATTAGTATGCTCGCGGTGATTCCTTACATTGCCTTACAGCTAAAAGCCATCGGCTCGAACTTTGCACTTTTTGTCAATCAGGATGAGTCTTCAACCAGTCTTGTTGTCTTAGTGGCGACTATTTTAATTGGTATTTTCGCCATGCTATTTGGCACTCGAAAAGTCGAAGTTACTGAATATCGTTCAGGTATGATGCTAGCAATTGGGGCTGAATCCTTATTTAAACTGATTTCCATTGTCGCAGTAGGTATTGTTGCGGTTCTTATGACTCAAGAGTTTGATATAAACAAACTCAGCAAAAATGTCGATTTCACGGTATGGAACCCAGAGCAGTTTTTATCCTTCACATTTCTAATGCAAACCTTCATGTCGGCAGCGGCGGTGATTTGCTTGCCTCGCCAGTTCCATGTCACCGTAGTTGACCATCAAAATAATCGTCAATCCAACATGGCGCGTTGGTTATTCCCTTTATATTTACTGATTTTTGCAGTCCTCATCCCACCAATAGCCATTGCAGGTCAAAATCTTTTCTCTGCTGATATAAACCCTGATACCTATGTCATTCAGTTCGCCTTAACGTCTGACAGCCTTCCCTTACAAATGTTAATTTTCCTAGGTGGAATGTCGGCTACTACCGCGATGATTATCATCGCTACTTTTGCCCTAAGCATCATGATCAGTAACGACGTAATCTTACCTCTGATGTTGGCGCGAGCCAGCGCGCAGCAACAAGCCTTACCTCTATATCGTCGTCGAATATTGTTGATTCGCCGCTTAGCCATGATGGGGATATTGTTGTTATCGTTTTTGTATTATCAAAAAATGGCCAATGCTGAGTCATTAGCAAACACAGGCATATTGGCTTTCTCTCTCGTGTTACAGCTTATGCCTGCGGTACTAGGTGGTCTTTATTGGAAGCGCGCCCATGCCCACGGAGTTTATACCGGCTTAACCTTCGGTTTTTTGTGTTGGGTATTACTCATGATGCTGCCTCTAACAGGCAATATGGATTGGGACTTAGAGAGTGCCCAATCGCGCTCAGAACTTATTAGCTATGGCGCTTTTATCAGTTTACTAGCGAATATTTTTGGCTATGTGGTCGGCTCTTTATTATCCACCGAGCGCTTAATTGACCGAATCCAAGCCACCGCCTTTGTTAGCCCAACCACAGAGCTGGAAAAAGGCTTTTTCAAACCCAAAAGCAAGGCCACTAATGGCGATTTTTTTGTTTTGCTGGAAACTTTTTTAGGTAAACAAAAGAGCCAGCAAGTTCTGTCGAATTTTGAACAAGATTACAGCCAAACCATCCCACCAAATGCATCTCCAAATCGTTTATTTGTTGACTACTGCGAACGCATTTTAGGTGGTGTATTAGGCGGTTCTTCGGCTCGTACCATCATTAATTCCATCTTGATTGATAAACAAATCAAGGTAGAAGAAATGGTAACTTACTTAGATGAAACCACCCAAGCCATCCAGTTCAGCCAAAACTTACTTTTCGTTTCCATGGATAATCTAGACCAAGGCATTAGTGTGGTCGATAAAGACCTGCGCATTGTGGCTTGGAACAAAACTTACCTGTCTCTTTATCCTTATCCAGAAGGCATGTTAACTGTTGGGTTGCCTGTGGAAGAGCTAATCCGCTTTAATGCTGAACGCGGAGAGTGTGGCGTAGGTGACATAGAAGAACTGGTTAACAAGCGTTTAGAGCATCTTAAAAAAGGTAGCACGCACCGATTCTTACGTCGTCGAGCAAGTGGTCGTGTCATCGAAATGGTGGGTAATCCTCTACCTGACGGAGGCTTTGTAACCAGCTTTACAGATGTTACAGAGCACATAGAGAGCCAGCAGGCCTTAAAAGAAGCCAACATAGACTTAGAAAAGCGTGTCGAAGCTCGTACGGTAGAAGTGCAAGGCGTTAACCACGAACTCATGCAAGAGATAGAACGACGAAATCAGGCTGAAAAAGCCCTGATCAGCGCCAAAGCAGAAGCCGAGCAAGCCAATGCGTCAAAGACAGAATTCCTCGCCTTAGCCAGCCATGACATTTTACAGCCATTAAACGCCGCCAAGCTCTATATGGGGATTTTGCAATCCACAGAGCTGCCAGACAACACCAACCAAGTCATTGAAAAATTATCCGATTCACTAGAATCAACCGAAGCACTTATCTCAACCCTACTAGAGATCGCCCGCCTAGACCAAGGTGCCATTCAACCCAAGTTAGTGGATTGTAATCTGCAAGATATTCTCGCGCCTATTGTTGCTGAATTTGGAGTTATCGCAGACAGTAAAAACATCCGTTTAACCACACATTTAAGGCCTTTTAGAGTTCATACAGATCCTATTTACTTACGCCGAATCATTCAAAATTTTGTCTCTAACGCGGTGAAGTACACGCAAAAAGGACGCGTATTAATAAGCGTAAGACCACGTGCTGGCGTCGTGTATTTACAAGTATGGGACACGGGTGTTGGCATACCAGCCACCGAGCAAAAGAATATATTTGATGACTTCTATCGCTGGGAAAATACCCAAGAGCCCGGCATGGGATTAGGACTAGGGTTAGTTCGTCGGATGCAGAAACAACTAGGCTTAGGTACCGAAATACATTCTATACCTGGCAAAGGTAGCTGTTTTAGCATCGGTATTCCTTTGGCTCAAAGTGATCACATTATTGATTTCTCAACTTCCCAAGTCACAATTACACCGCAAGAAAAACTGGCTCATTGCTATGTTTGGTGTATTGACGACGATAAAAATAACCTCAACGCCATGAATACTCTATTAACTCATTGGCAATGTGATTGTCGAACCTTTAACCGCTTTAATGATGCCTTAGAGGCAGAAGGAGAAGCAGAGTTACTATTAGTGGATTATCATCTTGATGGGGATAAAGATGGCTTATCTTTGATTAAAGCACTTCGAGCTCGTGTTGGAAAAAACATTCCAGCTGTATTGATCACCGCCCTACGCGATCCTGAATTAGTTGAGCAATGTAAGCAACAGAACATTACCTACATGGCGAAACCTGCAAAGCCCGCAAAATTACGGGCTTTGGTTCAACATATTCATCAATTGAGAGAAGACGCGAAATAGCAGGTTTTAATTCGTTTTAGGTAGACTTAGACCACAACCGGCTAGAATAATACCGCTCACGGTATCACCGATGCGTTGTAGGTCTTCATCTCCCAAAGACTTAATTCCACTTAAGGCTAAGACTTGCGCTTCAAAATCTGCATAATGCTGAGTGGTTGCCCAAATCATGTAGATGACACTAGCGGGATCGCATTGGCGCATTTTTCCTGCATCCATCCAAGATTGCAGCAAAGCCACGCGAGATTTAAACCATGGCTGTAACTCTTCTTTTAGGTAGTCGCCAATGTGCAGTGCTCCACCAATCACTTCCATAGCGAACAAACGAGAAGCAACCCCTTTATCAAAGCTTTGCTTAAGTTTAACGCGGATAAAACTGTCCAATACAGCGGCTGGATCATCGTTGATAGTCGCCTTATCAAACAAATCATTCCAACCCATCAAGGTCTGATCAAGTACTTGCTTGTACAAGTTAGCTTTAGATTGAAAGTAATAAATAATATTTGGCTTGGGTAAACCTGCGCGTTCAGCTATGTGCTGAAGGCTGGCACCGTTATAGCCTTTTAAGCCGAATTCAATTTCAGCGGCTTCTAATATTTTAACAAAGACTTCTTCACGGTGATTTTGACGTTTGCTCATGGGGGAGTTAAGTCCTAATTTGGAAAGATATTCTAATAACCAGACATTCCCTCTCTATCTTCCTAATATAGAAGAAAGAAATTAACCCTCTCTTTGAAGCTCTATCCCTTTGCTTCAAATTAGTGAGCGATTAAGTTCCCTCCCTTTATCTTCAAAAAGAGGTCTGGAGAGGAGCTGTTTTAATTTCTAATGGATTAAGCCAACAGCGCAGTTAACTCTTCCGCTGTCGATAGCTTACCCTCGTCTTCAATATTTGGAAAAACAGCTACAGTAATCTTGTCTGCCGCAAGACTTGGTAGCCATTCTGTTTTAAACGTCTCAAGGGAAACAGACACAGGCTCACAGTCGTCCCAATCTTCAATAGCCCACTGGCTGGCAAATTCTGCATCTGGCCAAACCATCACACAATCGCCATCGTCAGTTTCAACCATGACGAAACCTTCTTCGTTGCTTAAACTCCAGACTAGCTCTGTGGCTTTTGCTTGCTCAACAAAATACGCTAAACGTTCGCTGTCAGGCGCAACTAACAGTTGAACGCGTTCTTCCATTGATAATTCTTTCATCATTTAATCTCTTTATTAAAAGTAAGCAACTTCTTCTTCGGTTAATTCGCGAAACTCACCAGCTTGAATATCTGCATCCAGTGACAACAGACCAATTTGATCGCGGTGAAGCTCTTCCACTTTATTACCAACGGCAGCCAGCATGCGTTTTACTTGATGATATTTGCCTTCTTGAATCGTCAAGTAAATATCACAATCGCTAATACGTTCTGCGATCGCAGGTAGTGTTGGTTGTGACTCGCCGTTCAACATCACACCTTCTTCCAATTGCTTCAAATCTTCATCACTAATTGGATCCGCTAACATCATACGGTAGCGTTTGTTACAAGCATTACGCGGTGAGGTAATTCGATGCAGCCATTGACCATCTGTGGTTAGAAGCAGTAAACCAGTGGTGTCTTTATCCAAACGACCAACGATTTTCAATTCTTGCCCTAGATGCGAAGGTAAAAGATCCAACACCGTTGGATGATCTGGATCTTGGGTTGCACACACATAACCCGCAGGTTTATGCAGTAAATAGTATCCCTCAGATGGCCATGCCAAAAGGATATCATCTAGGCAAATCTGATCCCCTTCTTGTACGGTGTAATTGGCTTTTTTAACCACTTCACCATTTACAGTTACACGGCCTTTTGATGCTGCAATTTTTGCAGCTTTACGTGCCAATTCGGTCACGTGGGATAAATAAAAATCAAGTCTCAAGGGTATCGCCTATGGCTTTGTTAATTAAATTTAAGAGAATACTTCGTGGGTGGTTTCAATTTCTTTGTAGAAAAACGTCGCATTATACAACATACCGTTTGCACTACGAGTGTAACCAGGCACTTCACCAAACGGAATATAGCCCATATTGACATACATGTCGTGAGCTATGTCATCGCTTCTAACTTCAAGCATTAGTAACTGTCGCTGCATCGATGCTGCAACGCGCTCAACACCTTGCATCAGCATACCACCCAAGCCATGTTCTCTTGCTTGAGTGTGAACCATTAGCTTTTCCACATCACAACGATGTAATGCATTGGCTTTTGGTGACATGGCAATTTGCACACTACCAACTACTTTATCGTCTTCACGGATCAATAAAACTTGGCGGGCATTGGCTTGCAAATCATCGTTAATAGATAACCAATAAGCTTTAGCTTCGGATTCACTCATTGGCGGTAAAAAACCAATTGGCGCACCTGAATCGACGGCATCGCATAACAACTCGACAAGATCATCTAGGTAGGGGTTAAGGTTGTCTACTTTGAGTAATTCCAAACTCTTTTCCTCTGTCTTTTTGATTGGCGTAATAATACCTGAGCGAGGCTCAGTTAGGAAACGCCAGCATGAGTTAAGCAACCAGAAGACACAAAAATGATAAAAATACAGAACATTAACTATTGGTTTCGACTCTGATAGTCCCTTAAGAGCAACCTGTGGAGCATAAAGAACACTAAGAGGCTGAGCTTCACCATTTTTATTACTTTAAGGCACCATAAAACGAAGGAGCTTCCATACAAAAAAACAAGAAATACAACCAAAGTGAGCTACTGACAAAAAGTTATTTTAAATTAATTTACTTTTAACCTTGATCAAAACCGTTACATTGATTAAATTTGTTCGCATAACAAAGATAAATTCGCATTGCGAACACAAATTACTATAGCCATCACTTTTATTGATACATAACCATCTAATAAAAAGAGAATAATATTATGGAAGCAATAACCAATTTTTCCGTGCGTATTGTACAGCGATACTTGCCAAGTGCTTTTGTACTCGCTGTCATACTCACAGCTATCACCTTCGTATTAGGAATTGCTATTGCTGGCCAAAGCCCCATGGCTATGGTTGGTTATTGGGGAGATGGATTTTCCAAATTATTTACCTTCGGTATGCAAATGGTTCTAGTCTTATTAACTGGCTATGTTCTAGCAATGACGCCAATTGTAAAAAAAGCCCTCAATACTTTGGCAAAACAGGCCAGCACCCCCAAACAAGCCTTAGCCCTTACCATCTTAGTTAGCTTCGTTTGCTATTACCTAAACTGGGGCTTTGGTATGGTGGCAGGTGCCATTTTAGCAAGAGCAATGGGACGTAGTGTAAAAGTACATTTCCCTCTTATTGTCGCCGCAGCTTATGGTGGCGAGTTAGTACGTGGCCCCTCTTCTTCCATCCCTTTAGTTATTGCTACTCCTGGCCACTTTATGGAGAAATCAATCGGGATTGTTCCTGTATCACAAACGCTATATTCAAGCTGGAATATAGTGCTAACCATCATCCTTTTAGTCTTATTGATTGCCTTTTTTATGCTACAGAAGCAACCAAAAGAGATCATTTTGCTGGACGATAAGGAAGATGAAGATGTTGAAATAAAAGCATTTGAGGGAAAAATGTGCTTTTCTGACTGGATCGAGCACAGCCGACTACCCACTTTGTTTTTAGGTTTATTAGCCGCAAGTTATTTAATCGCTAAGATCATAAACGGCAGCTTTAGTCTTAATCTAAACAGCATGATTTTAATCTTTCTGGCGCTTGGATTAATACTTCATAGAAACTCCGCATCTTACCTTCATGCAGCTGAATTAGCGGTAAAAGCTGGGCGAGGCATCATCGTTCAGTTCCCACTTTATGCAGGCATAGCAGGCATGATGACCAAAGCCGGATTAGTCACCATTTTTTCCAATGCCATTATATCGGTCGCAACAGTCAAGACATTTCCAGTACTTACCTTCTTATGCGCAGGTATTGTGAACTTCTTTATTCCATCAGGTGGTGGCCAATGGGCGATTCAAGGTCCAATTATGATGCAAGCGGCCTATGAATTGGGAGCAGATCCGGCCCTAACCATTATGGCCTTTACTTGGGGAGACGGTTGGACAAATCAAATTCAACCATTTTGGGCGTTACCATTATTAGGTGTAGCAGGGCTTTCTGCACGTGACATAATGGGGTATTTAGTTATTTGGCTAGGGATTTCCGGTATTGCGATTGCTGGAACCTTTATGATACTGATGTAAGTATTTTCTTGATAAAAAAGTGCCTAACTTTATGGGGTCACTTCTGCCGCTTCATAAATAGGCACTTTTTTATTTATTCATTAAATACTTTTTGCCCCATTACGGTTTCAATTAAGTCCTTACCGGTTGAACCTTCAAATTTTTTCCATATCAGAGGCAATGCCCCAAATAGATAGACTAGAAGACCAAGCATTAGATTTAGAGCAATAAGAGTAGTCTCTCCTGACTTATTTCAACTATATAGAGATATATAATTCATGAAACCTTTTGTTTACAACGCTCTTCCATCACGCGTGATTTTTGGCTCCAATACTTTATATCAAATTAAAGACGAACTAAGACTGCTAGGAAAAAATCGCGGACTAGTCTTATCTACAGCAGGCCAACATAAGGCAGCCAGTCAAGTTTCTAATCTACTAGGAGAGTTTTCCGTAGGTTGCTTTAATGGTGCAGCGATGCACACTCCTACCACAGTAACAAATGACGCACTGAAAATAGTAATGGAAACTAAAGCCGATTGTATAATTGCCATCGGTGGCGGTTCCACTATAGGTTTAGCAAAGGCAATAGCTCTTCATACAAACCTACCACAAATAGTTATTCCAACGACCTACGCAGGTTCAGAGGCGACTCCAATCATTGGTCAAACTGAAAATGGAGTGAAAACAACTCAGCGCACCCTTAAGGTATTACCTGAAGTCATTATCTATGATGTAGAGTTAACTAAAACGCTACCGGTAGCTATAACAATCACATCAGCAATGAATGCGATAGCTCATGCTATCGAAGCCCTTTATTCTAAAGACGCCAATCCTCTTATCTCTATGTTAGCCGAACAAGGAATAGAAGCTTTGGCACATGCAATTCCGGTTATCTACCATTCTCCACTAGATAACTCAGCTCGCTCTGATGCTTTATTCGGTGCATGGGCTTGTGGTACGTGTCTTGGGGCAGTAGGGATGTCTATTCATCATAAGCTTTGTCATACACTAGGCGGTAGTTTTGGCCTTCCTCATGCCGAAACGCACACTGTAATTCTTCCCCATGCAGTAGCCTACAACGAGAGCGCTACAACTGAAGTAATGGCAAAAGTCGCCAAAGCATTAGGGGTTAGTAATGCTGCACAAGGTCTTTACGATCTAGCAGCTCAACATGGCGCTCCAACATCTCTCAAAGAAATAGGAATGAATGCTTCTGATATAAATTTAGCTGTCGAAATAGCCTGCGCCTCGCCTTATTGGAATCCTCGACCTATAGAAGCAAATGCTATACATAATCTACTAAGTAATGCCTTCTACGGTAAACGTCCTTGAAAAAGACACAGTCAGCAATAGCATTAATACACTACCAACTCTTTGAAAAAAAAGAAGGTAATTTTGCCAAGTTGCATTATACAAAGCGATGGCCAGTTTTACTTGACCACTACACTATGCCACTACAATAAAAACTACTCTTAAATAGATGTTTATGAAACGGCTTAAACATTCCCCATGTAACGCCCTGGTTTATGGTTTACTGCGATAATCATATTTAAAGCAATGGCGCCGACAAACGAGATAATGATTAAGGTGTAATCCACCACAAAAACAGACAACATCACAATCATACAATCAACAGCCATCTGGAATTTCCCCATGGAAATACCATATTTTTCAGCTAAATAACGCGCCAAAATATTCATGCCACCTAAACTAGCATTGTGGCGGAATAGCATTAAAAAGCCTACCCCCATCAAAAAGCCACCTGCAATACTGGCATAAAATGGGTTAACCTTATCAAAAGTAACTAGCATAGGCGTGATATCAGCAAAAACCGACAAACAAAATACTGAAAGGAAAGTTTTAATGGTGAATTCCCAACCAAAATGTAGGATCGCCAAAATATAGAAAGGAAGGTTTATCAAGAAAAAAGCCTGACCAAAAGTCAAAGGAGTTGAATACTTCATCAAGAAAGCCAACCCAGCAGAACCACCCGTTAACAAACCGGCATGAGTGAAAAGGTTCACACCTAATGCAATGATCAAGGTGCCAAGAATTACTGCTTGAACATCCTCAAGACGAGTATGTTTTTTCATTTTTGGTAGTTCTGCTATCGACATGTATTTCTCTTTGGGTAAATCAATTATTGGTATTTCAGGGGCGTGGATTTTAGAGAAAAACAGGTCTAAGACCAATATCAAAACAGAAAGCAATTTTTAGCTAGTTTTCTAAAACTGTCTTATTTTATGTACACCTAATTATGTGGCACAAATTCGGTGAATGACCTTTCCCACAACACGCCTTGGAGACACCCACCCAATCCGTTCTGATTGCAGACTTTTATTGCTTTCACCCCCTAGCCAAAGCTGACCATCTGGGGCTATGTGCAATACTTTTTTGATAATAAAACCGTACAAAGCATGATCAACTACAACAAGATGGCCTATTTTGAGTTTTTTATGCCAACGGCTGGTAAATACAAAATCCCCATCATTTAAAAATGGAGCCATACTCTCGCCTTGCACCTTAATTAAGTGAAGCATGATCCCTCCCTTATGCAATTTCTTTATTAGATTAATTTTTTCAAGCGCGGTTTTTAATTTTCAAATCTGGATAAATCACATCTAACATAGGTGGATAAGGACAAGGTGCTCGATAAGTTAGAACGTCTTTCGTAAACCAAAAGGCTTCTGCAAAGTTATTCACCAAAGTAACCAACTTCTCCCCTTCTACGCGATCAATTCCCTGTTTGCACTTTGAAGCTTGCAACATGATGGAATGAACTAAGTCATGGACATTAGGAACTTGCTCAAATTGCGGCGCTTTAAAATAATCTCCCCAAATAATTCGAACAGCTTCTTTCACTTCTGCACAAGCTGACTCTTTTTCGCTTACCAAACGAGAGATCTGGGCAAAATCAGCCACACCTAAAGACGCTTTTTCCTCTACTTCTTTAATTAGGTCCATAAGACGAACACAGCTCAGCGCCGCTAATTGAGCAGCAGAAGGATCATAAATTTTACACGGAATATCACAATGGGCCTGTGCGGTTTTAAATCCGATCACTTTATCTAATGTTTTTATCACACTATGCATCATGACCAATATCCTCTTTCTCAAGTTGTTTGCAACGACGTAGTAATTGCTTATAAACAAAACCACCGACAATAATTCCCCCCACTGCAAATATCGTTAGCGTATGAATTAACTCACTCGACCAGTGAGTATGATCATGGCCAGGATGCGCCCGTACAATTTGACTTATAAAAAGCAAAGTACCTGACAACATAGCTGCAATAATCAATTTCATATCATCACTCCTTGCTTTAATAACTGAAAATTAATGGTGAATCATAGAAGCAGGCATAGCCACCACGTTAGACAAAGACTGCATCAAGACTCTACTTTGCGCAGACATCTCTTTGTTATAACTTTGAGTAAACAAATCCCACTCAAAACGAATATGAGTTGCCGTTCTCATAATGAGATCACGCTGTTCATCATCCATATCAGGTCGGGCAATAATGGTTTGTAAGAAATTTACCGCGCTTTCAAATTGAGTATTGGCAGAAATAAAGTCACCCAGAGCGGTATAAGATTCGGCAATATTCAAAAAACTCACAGCTGCGGCCGCCACAGCAGATTCAGCATCTCGATAGAAATCTTCATCGAATGAACGCTCAGCTTGCATCAATGCTTGTCGATTTAAATCGACAGCATCAGTAAAAGCATGGTTTGAATAAGCTCGATTAGCTTGTCTCGTTAAACGCTCCCAGTCTTGCATTGTTTTCTCCACGATATGTCATGATGCCAAATAAAACTTAATGAGAATCATTATCACGTAAGAATTTAGAAAAATCCAGATAATTTGAGAATAAATCTCATTTTTATGTATTTTTTACATTATGAAGAATCCGCTTGGATCAAAGCAGTAGATAGAAAGGATAGTTAAAGAGAGGGAAATAAAATGAATCAGAAAAAGTAGCTCGCGATGCGAACTACCATTCGATTCCGACTTGAGCTTTTACACCATTTGCAAACGCGTGACGTTCATTGCCAATTTTACTGTGCGTATCAACACTGTCTAACAAGACACGTGGCGCTGTACGACCTGTCATCATGACGTTTTGGTGAGCTGGACGCGCTGCTAATGTGGTAATCAAATCGTCTTCGTTTAAATAGCCGTATTTATACATGTAGGTAATTTCATCCAACAAGACAAAATGTACACTGGGATCAGACAAAACACTCTTAGCCAAGGCCCACGCTTGTTCTGCGGCTTCTTTTTCCAACTCTGGATTACGTGTTTCCCACGTAAAGCCATGTCCCATAACGTGAAAATCGACTAATGGATGAGAACCAAAAAACAATTGTTCCCCGGTAGCCTTACGCCCTTTTATAAACTGAATCACCGCACATTTTTGCCCATGCCCTAAAGCACGAGCCATGGTGCCAAAAGCGCTAGAGCTTTTGCCCTTGCCATTTCCGGTTAGCAAGATGGTGACACCACGTTCTTGCGTCGCAGCAGCGATACGCTCGTCAACAACCGCCTTCTTCTTCAACAAGCGCGCTTCGTTCTTTTCTGCTTGTTCTGCATTTTGCTCTGGAGAAAGATCCGTCATAATTTGTCTCTTTGATGTCATCTTGTATTTTTTCTTGTACTACTTTTTCTTGTACAACAACCAACTTGGGTAATACAAATCTTTATGTATCGCAAACACCCTTAGTATAAAGACTAAAGCCACAGCGTAAATCGAGTTAAACTCATGTGTCGGGACGTTTTTTTCAAGTAGCACCAATAACAAGGCACCTAAAAATGCTGGAGTTGCGTAAAACTCTCGCCCTAAAACCAAGGGAGGACGATAGCTCAAAATATCGCGAATAACACCACCAGCCACACCGGTAATAATCCCCATAGTAATAGCAATGGTTGGCGGAAAACCTAAACTCAACACCTTTTCTGTCGCTACAACTGTAAACAAAGCCAAACCAAATGAGTCTGCATAATGAAAAACCGTTTGTCTATCTTCAATAAAGCGTACAGTAAAAAATGCCAACGCCGAAAATAAAAACGCTACCCACAGATAAGATGTGTCTTTTACCCAATAAACTGTTTCCACGGATAAAATAGTGTCTCGGATAGTTCCGCCTCCCAATGACGTAACCATACCAAGAAACACGACACTAAAAAGATCCATGTCTTTTTTAGCAGACGAAATAACCCCTGTGATTGCAAACGCAGCAATCCCAAACATACCCAAAAGATATAGCAACATTTTTTATTGATTCTCAATCGAACTTAAGAAGACCTAGCGAATACCAAGCCCAACATTAAAAGGTACTCGCTACTGAATAGATACCCAATCACCAGCACCCAAACGCTTTAGCATGACAAAATCTTCCTGAATGGAAAACTCCGTCAAACTACTGAAACCCACATCTATTCGGTGACATTGATCCAAAGGCCACTGACAGAGCATGCTGACAAATACCTTGATAACACCAGAATGGGCAACCAATACGCAATTCTCCATCGGCATATCTTTCACAGAAAGCCACCATTGCCAAACACGATCTGCTACAACTTGTAGAGACTCACCATTATAAGGTGCTGAGCGCACAATGTCGTCAGCCCACAGATCTATTTCTTGCTTTGGAATATCTTGCCAACACAACCCTTCCCAATCACCAAAGTCTAACTCTTTTAGCGCATCAACAACTTGTGATTTGCCATCACCGATATGTTCAGCTAATCGTGCTGCTCGGCTTAACGGGCTATGAAAACATACGTTCGACTCGCCATCAAATTCGATCGATAGAGCATTTTTTAATGCTTGTGCTCCCTCCTCCCAACCTTCGGCAAGTGGTACATCCATATCCCCGTAACAAAGACCTTTTTTAACCTCTGGCCTTGGATGTCGAATCAAATAAAGCTTCATGAATAAGATACCAACAGACACATAACAACCAATATTTCACCTATCTGCTCGCTCGCTCCTAAGGTATCACCATTAAAACCATCAATTTTTTTACGTAAATAAAGGCGTATCAAAAAAACTAAAACGGCGGCCAAAATAAAGGTGAGGATCAAATCGAACAAATTAAACGCCAACACACCAACCAGCAAACATGGCGCCAATGCCACTAACCACTGACTAGGATTCAACTTAGCAATCATACTAGATGCTTTGCTTTGTCCCATGGTCACATAATCAAGCGTATTCATTAAAACCAGAGGTATGAATCTCGCAACAATATGCACAACACACCAACCACTTAAGGTATAAACAAAACCTAGAAACGAGTCTGGAATCACCTGCAATAATTCACTCAACAATAACCATTTGAGTGTCAAAGAAAACCAAATAGACAAGGCAGCATAACTGCCAATGCGCGAATCTTTCATGATCGACAAGCGTTGCTCTTTATTCCAGCCGCCAACCAAACCATCGCAACTGTCCATCATACCATCTTCATGAAATCCACCGGTTAATAACACAGCACTCAACAACATCACCAACGCTTGCAAAGAGGTCGACCAATCAAACCATAATGGCCAAGCACTCAATAAGCCCACCACCAAACCAATCCATGGCAAAAAGCACACCGCGGGGATGTGCTCTATCTCATCACTCCAATCCACCTTCAAAGGGATTCGAGTATAAGTGGCAAGGCTACGTTTAAAACCTTGCCAATAAGTGCCGATAATCATGCCTTTCATTCTATTTCTGCTTGTCTAGTTATTTCTATTGGCAAATCGAAAGCTATTTAGAATCACTCACACCAGCACTTTCAAAGCTCGCCATCTTATTCAAAAACAGACACGCACTGTTGATTAATGGATAAGCTAAAATAGCACCAGAACCTTCGCCCAAACGCAGGTCCAAAGACAAAATAGGTTCCGCATTTAAATGATCAAGTAGCAACTTATGAGCTTTTTCATTTGATTGATGAGCAAAAATCGCATATTCACGCACATTCGGGGCAACTTTTTGTGCAAACAGCAAAGCCACTGAACAGATAAAACCATCCACCACGAAGGCCGTCTGGCGCTGTGCAGACTGCAACATCGCACCTGCCATCGCCAAAATTTCAAAGCCCCCTACCTGCTCAGCAAGGGTTTGGGCGCTCCAATTTGCCATTGGCTGTCCGGTTTCTTGCTCGGCACGTTTTAATGATTGCTCAATCACCTGAGCTTTATGAGAAACACCAGCCTGATCCAATCCTGTTCCGCGTCCAGCACTGTCGGCAGCGCTCACACCAATTAACGCAGTCATCATGCAAGAAGATACACAGGTATTGCCAATGCCCATTTCACCAAACATCAACAAGTTCACGCCATCATCAATAGCAAAATTGGCTTCGTCAACACCCGCTTGAATCGCTTGTTCAAGTTGCTGTGTCGTCATTGCGGCTTGTTGACTAAAGTCCTGAGATGAAAATGCTACTTTGCGCGCACCTAATAAAGGATGAGCAGCGAGTTCTGCATTCACTCCCACATCAACAATTCGCAGCGGCACATTATGTTGCTCACAAAAAACACTCACGGCGGCACCACCCATCAAGAAGTTCATCACCATTTGCGGTGTGACTTCTTGAGGAAATAAACTAATGCCCTGAGCAACAACACCATGATCAGCAGCAAAGATGATCATCTTAGCTTTTGAGGTATCAGGTGTTAACGTTTGCTGAATCTTACCCAGCTGAAAAGCAATGCCTTCCAACTCGCCTAAGGCACCTAAGGGCTTAGTTTTGTTATCTATTTTGCGTTGCAACTCTTCGGCAATATCAGCTGAAGGAGCTTGAATATTAAACTGCTCAAACAAGGCTTGATGCCCCTTAACCTTTGGCCTTAACAGCGCGCTGACGCACCACTTCGTAGAGACAAACACCTGTCGCTACAGACACATTCAAACTAGAAACCACACCAGCCATAGGCAGTTTCACAAGATAATCACATTGCTCACGAGTCAAGCGACGCATACCGTCACCTTCTGCGCCCATAACAATGGCCGTCGGAATGGTTAAATCTTGCTCATAAATGGTTTGTGTCGCTTCACCAGCAGTGCCAAAGATCCACACACCTTGGTCCTGCAACTTCTTCATGGTGCGAGCAAGGTTTGTCACCGCGTACACAGGAATGCTTTCAGCGGCACCACAAGCTACTTTACTTACAGTAGCATTTAGCGGAGCAGAATTATCTTTAGGCATCACAACAGCATGGGCACCAGCGGCATCGGCACTTCGTAAACAAGCACCTAGATTGTGAGGATCGGTCACGCCATCCAAAATAATGATCAGCGGCGTTTCATCTAAACCAGCTACCAAAGTATGCAAGTCGGCTTCGTTACCCGCTTTGCTCATCGCGGTATAAGCAACCACGCCTTGGTGAACCACACGATCTTTATTTGACGTAAATAACTGATCAAGATCACGGCGAGCGACCACGCTATGGCGTACTTTATTGGCTTTACAAAGCTGCATTAAACGCTGAGTTTTCTTATCGTCACGGCCTTCTTGAAAACGTACTTCTTTAATACGTTCTGGCTGTTGGTTTAAGGCATTTTCCACGGCATGAATGCCGTATATCCATTCTAAATCTGACATTATCTACTCTATTAATTTGGGGGGCATACGCCCCCCTTTACTCATCGAAAAAGTTATTCATCTAGCAAGCTTGCTTCAAGACTTCAGATCAGTCTTTTGCTTTTGGCTTAGCATTGCTCTTTTTGGGCTTCTTAGGCTTTTTTGGTTTTTTAGCCGCTGCCGTTGGCTTACCATTTGCCGAAACAGTACCCGACTTTTTCTGTCTGATACGTTTACCCTTAGACGCAGGCGAACGACGTTTTTTCTTCGCCTTACCATCCGACTCTTTACCATCTTTCGATGACTTAGCGTCTTTCGACTTGTCACCTTCTATTTTTTCAGCAGACTTCGGCTTAGGACGACCACCCAATTCAATTGGCGGCAACTGAGCTAATTGCATTTCAAGTTCAGACATGTCATTGCGCTCCACTTTCTTACGTGGTTGACGCGCAGCACTTTCATCCAAACTCAAATCAATCTTGCGTTGCTCCAAGTTCACATTAGACACTCGAACTTTCAACGTATCGCCAAGGCGGAATACTCGACCAGTTCGCTCACCAATAATTGCCTGATGCTCCATGTCATGAACAAAATAATCTTGCCCAAGCCCTGAAATATGCACCAAACCATCAACAAACAAACCTTGCAGCTCAACAAACAAACCAAATGAAGTCACTGCGGTAACAACACCGTCAAACGGTTCGCCCAAGTGCTGTTCAACATACTGGCATTTCAACCACGCTTCTACATCACGAGTCGCTTCGTCAGCGCGGCGTTCAGTCAAAGAACAAGAATCCCCTAAACCATCCATATCCGCATGGGTGTAACCGTAGATTTTACGTTCTTTTAGTTCTGGGCTGCCTGCCACACGATGCGCCTGACGCACAGTTGGGCGGCCTTCACCACGAATCAAATAACGAATCGCGCGATGAACCAACAAATCTGGGTAACGACGAATTGGCGACGTAAAGTGAGTATAAGCTTCATAATTCAAACCAAAGTGGCCCAAGTTATCCGCTTGATATACTGCCTGCGACATAGAACGCAGCATCATTGTTTGAATACTACGAGCGTCTGCACGCTCTTTAATGCTTTCAGACAATGCCGCGTAATCTGCTGGGGTAGGTTTTGTGCCACCCGTTAATTCTAAACCCAGCAAACCAAGGTAAGTACGTAAGGTTAACAAGCGATCGTCTTTTGGTCCTTCATGGACACGATACAATGCAGGTAAATCTGCACTAATCAACAATTCAGCCGCCGCCACGTTGGCACACAACATACATTCTTCAATCAGTTTATGAGCGTCATTACGTTCAACCGGAATAATGTGTTCAATCTTAGAATTCTCGTCGAATACCATGCGGGTTTCGATCGTATCAAACTCCATCGCACCACGTTCATCACGAGCGCCTTTTAATACATGATACAAACCTTTTAAGTCGTCAATGTGCGACACAATAGACGCATAACGCTCACGCAGCTCAATACCTTGCTCTTCTGGCTCGTCATCGATCATCTTAGCGACTTTGCTGTAGGTTAAACGAGCATGAGAACGAATAATCCCTTCATAAAACTTGAAGCCGCGCATCTTGCCTTTCGTAGTCAAGGATACTTCGGCTACCATCGCCAAACGATCTACGTCTGGATTAAGTGAACACAAGCCGTTCGACAATACTTCCGGCAACATAGGAATAACGCGACCAGGGAAATAGACAGAGTTACCACGTACGATAGCTTCTTCATCTAACGCTGTGTCTTTTTTCACATAATGAGAGACATCAGCAATGGCAACAAATAACTTCCAGCCACCCGGCGTTTTTTCACAATATACGGCATCATCAAAATCACGCGCGTCTTCACCATCAATAGTAACAAATGGCGTATCGCGTAAATCAACACGGTGAGCTTTATCTTCTTCCGCCACTTCGGTACTGAAGTTTTTAATTTGCTTTTCAACCGCTGCTGGCCACTCGTTAGGAATTTCATAACGATGCATCGCCACTTCAATTTCCACACCTGGCGCCATAAAGTCGCCAAGGATTTTTTTCACCAAGCCTTGGGCTGGTTTGCCGCGCTCGGCATAAGACACGATTTCTGCTAATACATATTGACCATGTTTTGGTGTTAAACCAGAGTCAGTGGTAATCAGAATGTCTTGCGCGATACGTGGATTTTCTGGTGTAACGAAAGCAGTGCGGCTTTCTTCATAGTAGCGGCCAACCAATTGGCTGTGCTTTCGCTCTATGACTTCAACAACCACACCATCTAAGCGACCTTTAACACTACGTCCAGAAAGACGTACTTTTACTTTATCGCCATCCATCACGTTCTGCATTTGACGGGCAGATAGAAAAATATCGTCATCACTTTGACGCAACAAGAAACCATGACCTTCTTTATTGCCTTGAACGTAACCTTCAATTAGGTCACTTTCTAAAATCGGCGAGTATTCGTCATTTTGGTTGCTGGTCATTTGATTGTCTCGACACATAGCGATGAGACGACGACGGAGGGCTTCGATTTCGTCTTCGCCAGTCAGCGAAAACTCTTTGCATAAATCTAAATGACCCATGCTTTTATTTTGGGTGGCAAGAAACTCTAGAATGAATTCACGGCTTGGTACGGGGTTATCGTACTTAGACGCTTCTCGCTGCATGTGTGGATCGTTAATTTTTTTATTACTCAATGTATTTTTATCCTTGGTTTTTTCAATAAGACGCCCTTTTATAAAATAGAAATATGAACATCTCACTATTTAGAACATTTGCAGTACTCGCTATCACTTCTGATAAGCCATTTCTGACAAGTCACTTCTAATAAGCCACTTTTGCCGAGTCACTGTCGCGCTCAATTAATCATCATTATAGAGCATATTCACCAAATACTCTCGAAGTTAGCGTAGCTCTTAGCATTATCTGCACACTCTCTTCGAGTTAATTTGGTAATTACACAACAAATAGCCCTTATGACTCGATATTTGTCTGTCTTTTACAAGCATTTGTAATGCCATTTTAGCCTAAGCGAAATATTTTCATTACTTAATTGTCTAAATTTCAAGCAAAAACAATGAACCCATCGAATTATCTGATCATTCCGCCAAGCATTTTTATTGCCTATGACGCACCAAATTCATTTCAGCCATCACTTTGGTGGAAATTTCTTCCACAGACAGTTTTGTCGAATTCAAAAAAGGAATGCGTTCTTGGCGATATAAAGACTCCACTTCGTCTACTTCATAGCGACATTGACGAGCCGAGGCATACTTACTTGCCGCCATTCGACCAGTACGAATCTCATGTAAGCGCTGAGCTTCTATGGTTAAACCAAACAGCTTCTTCTTATGATCCTTTAACACCTTAGGCAAACCGGGCGTGGAAAAATCATCTTCAGTGATCGGATAGTTTGCTGCCTTGATACCGTACTGCATCGCCAAATACAAACTGGTTGGCGTTTTGCCAGAGCGAGACACTCCCAGCAAGATAATATCTGCCTCGGCAAAATTCTTCACTGAAGCCCCGTCATCATTCGCCAAAGCATAGTTAATAGCGTCTATTCGACCATCGTAAACGCCCTCTTTCATACCATGAGCTTTTTGTGCTGTCGGCTGAGCCTTGACACCTAAGGCTTGCTCAATCGGCGACAACAAATCACCAAACAAATTGTAACAATGGCAATTACAAGAATCGATAATCTCGCGGATTGCCACATCGGAAATAGTATAAAATACCAGCAAAGCAACACCTTGCTGCACTTCCAAATTGATCTGTTGCTTCAAGCCTTCTGCCCGATCTTTGGTGCCCAAGAAAGGCACACTTTTGGTCTCTACCGCCACATCAAAAAACGACAACATTGCTGACCCAAATACCTCAGCCGTGATCGCTGTCCCGTCTGATACAAAATACACTTTCATGCGTTTTTTCCCATTTTTGTTGTTATCTAACGACATTCGTTTTTTCGATTGAAATAAAACTACATCGAATAATCGATTTTATTCAAAGCAACTACCCTACATACAATGAACTCAGACCAAGCGCTTTGACAAGAGCACACAGCAATTTGATGAGCGTCTGAAGTCCACTTGGCAAACCAGCCATCTTTTGGCCAACCAGCCAAATTCTTTTAATAAGAAAAAAATAATTGGAGTCTCTTGTGAGCAAATTTATTAAGTGGTTTAAAGATCTTCATATGGAAGATGTCGGTGAAGTAGGCGGGAAAAACGCCTCTTTAGGTGAAATGATTTCCAACCTGACAGACCTTGGTATTCAAGTACCTAACGGTTTCGCAACTACTTCCTATGCTTATCAAAGCTTCATCACAGAAAGCGGCCTTGACGAAAAAATCCATCAAGCACTAGACGCATTGGATGTGGACGATGTTCACGCCCTTGCTGAAACTGGCGTAAAGATTCGCCAATGGATTGAAGACGCCACTTTCTCAGCAGAATTTGACCAAGAAATCGAAGCAGCTTTCGCAACACTTTGTGACGACAACGCAGACGATACATCATTTGCAGTGCGCTCTTCTGCTACAGCAGAAGATTTGCCAGATGCGTCTTTTGCAGGCCAACAAGAAACTTTCCTAAACGTGAAAGGCTTGGCAGACATCAAAGCCTCTATCAAACGCGTTTTTGCTTCCCTATTTAACGACCGTGCGATTTCTTACCGCGTTCACCAAGGCTTTGAACACCAAGGAGTGTCTTTGTCCGCAGGTATTCAAAAAATGGTACGCAGTGACATCGGCGCTTCTGGCGTGCTGTTCACTCTAGACACGGAATCTGGCTTTGACGAAGTGGTTTTCATAACTGCCGCTTATGGCCTTGGTGAAATGGTTGTACAAGGCACCGTCAACCCTGATGAATACTACGTACACAAACCAACACTGGCTGCAAACCGCCCTTCTGTTGTTCGTAAGAGCCTAGGCAGCAAAGCACAAAAAATGGAATACGCCGAAGCGGGCAGCGAAGAATTCGTTAAAATCGTTCCAGTCGCTTTGGATGACCAAAACCGTTTTGCACTGACTAACGACGAGATTCAAGATCTTGCTCGCCAAGCCTGCATCATTGAAAAACACTACAAACGTCCTATGGACATTGAGTGGGCGAAAGACGGCATCGACGGCAAAATCTATATTGTTCAAGCGCGTCCAGAAACCGTTCGTAGCCAAGCCAATGCCCAAAGCATGGAACGTTACAATCTAAAGAAAACCTCTCAGGTCATGATCACCGGCCGCGCCATTGGTCACAAAATCGGCACAGGCGCCGTGAAAGTATTGTCCTCTATTACCGAAATGGATCGCATCCAACCGGGCGACGTTCTGGTTACCGACATTACCGATCCAGATTGGGAACCTATCATGAAGCGTGCTTCTGCGATTGTGACCAACCGTGGCGGTCGTACTTGTCACGCGGCGATCATCGCACGTGAACTAGGTATTCCAGCAGTCGTTGGTTGTGGCGACGCAACAGATGTATTGAAAGATGGCCAAATCGTCACAGTCTCTTGCTCGCAAGGCGACATGGGCTTTGTTTACCAAGGCGAACTGCCATTCGACATCATCACCTCTGAAGTCGGCAACATGCCAGAATTGCCAGTAAAAATCATGATGAACGTGGGCAACCCAAACCGCGCCTTCGACTTTGCCATGCTACCAAACGCAGGTATTGGCTTGGCGCGATTAGAATTCATCATCAACCGCATGATCGGCATTCACCCGAAAGCCTTGCTGAACTACGCAGAAATGACACCAGCGCTGCAAGAAGAAATCAACCACCGCATCGCCGGCTACAACAGCCCAGTGGAATTCTACGTCGACAAACTGGTCGAAGGCGTCGCAACGCTGGCTTGCTCTTTCTCTAAAAAACCAGTCATCGTGCGCTTGTCCGACTTCAAATCAAACGAATACCACAACCTTGTTGGTGGTCCGTTGTTTGAACCAGACGAAGAAAACCCAATGCTTGGCTTCCGTGGCGCCGCGCGTTACATCGACGCCTCGTTCCGCGATTGCTTCGCTCTAGAATGTGAAGCCATCCGCCGAGTTCGTAATGAAATGGGCTTAACCAACGTACAAATCATGATCCCATTTGTTCGTACCTTGGAAGAAGCACAACAAGTTACCGAACTGCTTGCGGAACAAGGCTTGGCTCGCGGTCAAAACGGCCTGAAAGTCATCATGATGTGCGAACTACCGTCTAACGCCCTACTGGCTGACGAGTTCCTAGAATACTTCGATGGCTTCTCCATCGGCTCGAACGACTTAACTCAGCTAACACTCGGACTTGACCGCGACTCTGGGTTGATCGCCGACAAATTCGACGAACGTAATCCAGCCGTCAAAAAACTGCTAAAAATGGCGATCACCGCCTGTCGCGAACAAGGCAAATACGTCGGCATCTGTGGCCAAGGCCCATCCGACCACGCCGACTTCGCCGACTGGCTCGTAGCGCAAGGCATCGAAAGCATGTCTCTTAACCCAGACACTGTAATTGAAACTTGGCTACACCTTGATGAAGTATTGAAAAATACCGAATTGAACAACAAAGCCATTTAAAGAAATATTCCCGTTACGTCGCAGTAATACCAGACATGGCGTATCGGGAAAACAGTCTGCGTTTGGTGTTGTGTTTTTAATGCAGCACCAGATCAGAATGCTGTGTAAAAGCAGCACGTGACCTTATCGTAGTCACTCCCTAGTTTTATAGCCCCGCTCTGCGGGGCTTTTTTTTGAATCCCTTCCCCTTTCCTGTAGGTTGGGCTTTAGCCCAACAACCCCAAAACAAATCTAGACACAGCAGCTTCCATTCAAACACTTTGCATTCCCAACCTTTATTCCGCCCTGCTGGGCGGGTAACTTTTGTCTAGCGACACAAAAGTAACCAAAAGGTCGCTTTGTCGGGCTATCGCCCAAACGTCTCATTCACTTTTTTAAGATTGGTTTAGCATGACGATTTTTATCGTAAGGCATAGATTGTTTTGCAGACTTAAGGAAGGGTATTTTTAACGGACTCTGAAACGCCATAGGGTCGCGCAACTTCGTCGCGTCGAACTGACTTCATCGGTGATACCGCTATTTCGTACTTTTGGTTCCATTCAAACACTTTGCATTCCCAACCTTTTATTCCGCCCTGCTGGGCGGGTAACTTTTGCCCAGATCCGCAAAAGTAACCAAAAGGTCTCTTTATCGGGCTATCGCCCAAACGTCTGATTCACTTTGTTTATTATTAAGTTTGGCAAGACGATTTACATCGTAAGGCATAGATTGTTTTTACAGGATTGAGAGAAGATATTTTTAACTGGCTCTGAAACTCCATAGAGTCGCGCAACTTCGTCGCGTCGAACTGACTTCTTGGCTGAATCAGCTCTTTCGTAGGGCGTGATAAGGGAGGCACGACCGTAATCCGCCGCTGAAAGCGAAGCTTTCACTGTAGGTCGCGGCTTTAGCCCGACGCGCAATTCATGTTCCATTCAAACGCTTTTAATTCGTAAAGAAGGCGCCACTGTTTTTCAAAAAAACGGTGAGTCAGATCAAAGAAGCGAAGAAATAAGGCTTGCCAACTGCGTTAAGCCAAAGTAAAAAGAGACAAGAAACAAAGTAAAGATAACGTATTAAAGCTGCCAGCAACCAGAAAATGACAGTAATACACCAAAAACCAACAGGGAAGTCAGATGATAAAAAAAGCAAATCCCATATATAGACAACGCAGCAGTTCAACAGTGGGTTATAGTCGCAGCTACGCGGCTGTATAACCCTTAATTGTTAGGCATCAGGAAGGTTTATGCCAACTAGATACATTATCGATACAAGTGTTTTGCTTCAGCACCCACAAATATTGTCTAGAGCTGGCAATCGGAAACTTGTTATTCCAAGAGCTGTAATGGAAGAGCTCTCTCAAAGGGGGAAAGGGAGCAAATGGGCTGATATCGCGGAGCTAGTCACGTCTTCTGTTCCTACAGGTGTAAAAATTGCTGATGCGCCTGAAAAGCTAAAAAACGATCTTATCCAATCTGATAGAAATGCCCAGCGTCTAAGCGGAGCTGATTTTGACATTGCTCGGATAGCGATCGCTTATGCCGAGGAGCAAAGGATTGATACTCCGTGCGTAGTAACAAACGATAAAGCTTTGGCCTATTTTCTATCTAGTCGCAATATTATGTCTATTACCGGCTCTGAATTTATTGGTGCGAGTAAAGGGGATTCTTTAAATAAAGACATCGAGGACAAAGCAGAGAAAGTTGTTTCATCTCAGAGACGTTACATCTTTATAAGCTTTTTTCTTGGTGTGCTCGCTTCTGTAGCCGGAAACACTGTTTACTCGAATATAGACCTGTTGGTATCCACAATCACTGTTTGGGGAACGATGGTCGGATTGCCTATTCTGGGCTTGGCGTTATTCTGGTATAGAGAAAATTTCCGTCTTTCGTACGGTGCCTTCGAACTCTGCGTCGGTTTAATCATGTCCTATTATGTCTTCTTTCCGACATTTAGCTATTCCGGTTTAGGAGTCACTGAAGGAATCCAAATATTGGGCGGTTTGTATGTAATGGTTCGCGGGTTAGATAATGTTGGCAAAGGTGTAAGTGGTACGAGACTTGAGACTCTTTGGAAAAAGTTGTTCTAGAACCCAAAATGCCTAACAAAGCGCAGCTGTCGGACAAGTTTTCGCGGCGCTATAAACTTGCCGCAGAGCGCGGCGCTATGTGGTCGAAAAAATAAAGGAATTACTTGAATGAAACAAATAATTAGCATGTTGCTTATTCCATTAGCAATCGGCTTGATCATTACGTACTTTGCTTTCAATTTAAATAAGGAATTCGTTGATCTGCGTTACACAATTTCAGAAAAGATTCCCACAAAATATATCGAATCCTCTACAGCTGAAACAGTTCAACAACTAGTTGTAAAAAACAACGGAAACATTCCTGCAGAAAAAATTCAAATAAAAATTACGGGAGAAATTGTAGAATACGATATTCTTAAAAACTCAGTTTCTGACAACGTTGCGGAGCACTATTCAAATGGACATTTTGAAGCTATATATCCGTCTCTTCCACCTGGCGCTCAATTCTCCTACATATTTAAAACAAACGGAATGGGGTTAACCAAAAGCCTTATTGAAATCACACACAATAAAGGTAAGGGGACAGAAGCACTATCAAGCGATGTAGTTTCCACTGCAAGCAAAGTTGGCTATTTTAGCCTTCTAGCTATAATATTTTTTTATTTCGCATTTTTGGTTATTCAAGTGCGCTCAATGGCAATTGACCGTCTTGAATCTCGTGGGAGTTATACAGGTTTTTATGAATATCTTAACAAATCAAAACCATTCTATGTGTCACAGGAAAAATGGAACTCCATTCGAAGAAAGTATATAGAAAAAATGAGCAAAGTTGAGTACTTCCACTCAACTGATATTGAAGAACTCGAAAGTTATAAAATCCTTAATCAAGATAAGCCAGACTATTTATCTGCTGATGAATGGGAGCTAATAAAAGAGAAAACTACGAAATGCTTGGTAGATTTCTTATCATATTCCATTAAGACAAGCAGCCATCTTGATAACCTTTCAAAATATTTCACAATAAAAAAACCCGTCAATTTCCCTGATAATCAATGGAAAGAAGTTACTGAGGACATAAGTAAAAGTTTCATCGTTTCAAAAAAACTTAATGAGCGGTTTTACATAAGCTCTGAAGACATTATCAAAGAATTAAACACTGGCATGCCCGATGGTATGCCACCTATGCATTGTGCGAATTACAAAGAATATTTATTAAAAAGATACTATGAAATTATATACCGAGAAATGCTTCGAGAAAGAGAACCAATAGTATTTTTAAGAGAAGTCGATTTGTCAATTTTGGTGAAGGAACAACAAAATAGCTTAAATGACCTGGCATATAAAATCCAACTCACTAATTTTGACGATATTTCATCAAGTTACGAGGCCGAACATTTTCTAAAAGGAGAGAAGCCTGAATGGATTAACAGTAAGGACCTAGCTAAACTTGTTAAAAGAGCGGAAAAATATATAGATCTTGAAAAATCAATTACTAGATATCAATCCTTATTAGGGGCTCTACACAACATAGCAAATAAGATCCCTTTAAAAGAAAAATCAGATGAAACAATAGAGAATAAAGAGTGGAATGACATTAGAGAACTTGAGTCCAAAACATCAGCTATAGCTATTAAAATCGAAGAAGACAAGGCAGAACTAGAAATTTCCAAAGAAGAAACGCAAGAGCTAAAAAATAAGATACTAAAGCAACTTGAAATTGTGAACAACATCCTTACGGATCCTAATTCTATCGATAGAATAGAACCATATGACAACCCCTTCTCAAAAGGCAATTTTGAGAATCTTCAAAAAATATCTAATTCATTGAAAATAAAAGAAAACATCACATAATCGTGGATATTAGGGCCAGATGAAAAATAGTATCTTTCATCTGGCCCTAAATTCACTAAATTCATTACTTATTGCGATACCATTTACTAGCGCTGTCTTTAAAGAAGCTAATACATTTATTTTCAAAATTGAGAAATAGTATAAAGTTTGACTGTTTGAAAAACGCTCACTCTCTCGCCATGGTTACGGGGTGAGTCTATCGTGCCAGTAGCCGGGTTTTCTAGAATGATGGGCGAAAGCAACGACCGTAATTGTTTGACTACTTGCTGTAGTCACCAAGGAGAAAGGAAACCTTTGAAGAATCAATTTTTTGGCTCCAAACTTGGCAGCTTTACCAATGACCGGTACGAGCGGTGGGTTTAGTTTGCTGAGCTTTGCCGTAGCCTGCTCAAAACTAGTAATGAGCTGCTCTCCCAGACCGGGTATCTCAAGTTCTTACCAAGCAGCGGCTTCGGTCAATTCAAATCAATAGGGTCAGAGTGTTTGATTTTTGGCCTGCTCACGAAATCAAACACTCTGACCCTATTGATACAGATTTCATCAACGTCGTCATATTCTGTGGCAGGTAGGTCTCACTGTTATTTCTCATAGTTAATAAGAATACGCCATAAGTGAATGACGTATTCTTTTCTAAGACGGGATGGTTGTCACTATTAGATTGTCTGGCCGCCTGACACTTCAATGCGTTGCGCGGTGACCCAGCGATTATCCTCGCGCAACAGGCTAGCTACCATCGGGCCAATATCATCAGGAACCCCGACACGGCCAAGCGCAGTCATATCAGCAAACTGAGCATTCACTTCTCTGTTGTCCCGTACAAGCCCCCCACCGAAATCGGTTTCGATGGCACCGGGAGCCACGGTATTGACAGTGATGCCACGTGGCCCAAGTTCTCGGGCCATATAAATACTCAGAATCTCTACAGCCGCTTTTGCTGCAGAATAAGCTGAAAACCCAGGATAAGAAACGCGTGTCAGCCCTGAAGAGAAATTAATAATTCGTCCGTCATTGGCCAGCAACGGCAGAAGCGTTTGCACCAGAAAAAATACCCCTTTAACATGGACATCAAACAATCCGTCAAATTGTGTTTCCGTGGTATCTGCCAGCATAGCAAACTCGCCATGGCCAGCATTATTTACCAAATGGTCGAATGTGTCGCGACCCCAGACTTCTGAAAGCTGGGTGCGCAGCACGTTAGCAAATGCTGGGAAACTTGCGCTGTCGCCCAGGTCCAGCTGCACTGCAACTGCTTTGCGTCCCAGAGACTGAACTTTAGTCACAACCTCTTTAGCCTGGGCTTCGTTGCCTCTGTAGGCCACGATAACGTCCCCGCCACGTTCAGCGATGGAGATAGCGGTATTGCGACCCAGGCCACGATTAGCACCGGTTACGAGAGTAATTTTGCTCATTATATATTCCTTACTGTTACTGATTTTCGGTCCACATATAGTAGGGAATTCTTAGAGAGCTACGTTGCCTGAAATTAGGCATTTTTTGCCTAATAGTATTTTTATGATGTTTTAAATAGCGAATTAAGCCAAAATAGCGCTGAAAATTCTAGCCTAAAAAAGTGACATGAATAACGAACTTCTGAATCTTTGCCGACGTTATGCCGATATTCACGCAGATCATAACGGTGTTGCTGCCTCGCCTGTAGCTGGGCTAACTATTGTACGCTCCTTGCGCCCGGGAGAATTACAGGTGGCGATATCCAAGCCACTTGTTGCCATACTACTTCAAGGGTGCAAACGCGTCACAACCGGTTTGAACAATTTTGAATATGGCCCCGGTGAAGCGATGATTATATCCGCGGATATTCCAACCGTTAGCCAGATAACAAAAGCCAGCGCTGGCGCGCCGTACTACTCACTGGTGCTGGAGTTGGATATTGAGACATTGCGTGAACTTCAGGCAGCGATGCCGGTTGAAATTCACGACACCGCAAACAGTATTCACGTGGAACCTATCCTTAGCGATGTGGCAGATACCGCATGCCGACTAGTAAGGCTGTTCAACGAACGCGAAGCATTGAGCATCCTCGGCAAAGGTCTTCTACGTGAGTTGCACTACTGGTTACTTAGAAGTGAGCACGGGGAAGCGGTCAGAGCCCTTGGCGTGGTAGACAGTCATGCAGCGCGAATCAATCGAGCGATAGCAATATTGCGTCGTGACTTTATGCACCCAATTAAAATCAGAGAACTTGCCAGCACAGCAGGCATGAGTGTGTCTGTATTCCATAAACATTTTAGAACATTCACCACGCTAACCCCGTTGCAGTTTCAGAAACAGCTCCGCCTCATCCACGCCAGAAATCAGATGCTATCAAAAGGGGTTACTATCTCTCACGCAGCTTCAGCTGTTGGTTATAGCAGTATTTCGCAGTTCACACGCGAATATGCAAGAATGTTTAACGTTCCACCGGGGCGAGATATCAAACGGCTAAAGTCCAGCATTCTCCATGAGTAAGCCGCTAAAGTGCCTGCGATGAAATCAGCTAAAGCCTGAATCAATAGGGTCAGAGTGTTTGATTTTAAATAAAGGGATTAAATTAATTCGATATTTATTCTAGCAAGGATTGCTTATGGCACGTTTACCAAGATTGTTTATCAAAGGTTGTCCCCAGCATCTCATTCAACGGGGTAACAATCGTCAAGCTATTTTCTTTTCTGATGAAGATTACACCGTTTATTTAGCTAAACTCAAAGACTTCTCCAAGCAATATGAAGTAAGCGTTCATGCGTATGTCTTGATGACGAATCATGTTCATTTATTAGTTTCGACCGAACATGAGGGTGCCATCAGTAAGATGATGCAATCGATAGGGCGTTATTATGTTTTATACATCAATAAAAACTATCAACGAACAGGCTCTTTATGGGAAGGACGGTATAGATCAACCATTGTCGATAGTGATAATTATTTATTAACGGTAATGCGTTATATTGAGATGAATCCTGTGAGAGCAGGCATGGTAGAGCATCCAGCAGAATACCCTTGGTCGAGTTATCAAGCTAATGGAGTTGGGAAAGTTATCGAGTTGCTCACGCCACATGAACGATACATAAAATTAGGTGAAAGCAATACTAAAAGGCTTCAACGGTATGTTAGATTGTTTGATGACTATCTATCAGACAACACTATAGAGTTGATTAGAACGGCAACGAATAAAGCATGGGTTTTGGGTAGTGAGCGTTTTAAGCGAGAAATTGAAACTCAGGTTAATAGACGAATAGAGCCAGCTAATCGTGGTGGTGACAGAAAATCGGAGAAATTTCGTGAGCAGGCCAAAAATCAAACACTCTGACCCTATTGATTCATGAGTATAAAGAGTCACATAGCTGCAAATAAGTCTCGTCTCATTGTCAGTGCACTATTTGGGCTTATTGCTGGCTCTTTAATAATGTATGTATCTTGGCAGCACAACTCCCAATGTGAAATACATTGTGAGGGCGTAGTGTATTGGGGCTATTGGTTTTCGTTGGGTGCGTTTGCTTTTCTACCAGTGTTTTTGGTTATATTCGTACTGTCTTGGGTTTTCGGCTATGTCAAAAACACATAACAAAGCGTTCAAACTCGTTCCGGGCCTTCGGCCCTACACTGGACAGCCAAAGCTGCGCTACTTTTGTGCATTTGCTTCGCAAATTATCGCACAAAAGCATCACAACTTTGTCTGCCGTTTAACGCGGCGTTATAAATCAAAAGTGAGCCTTGAAGTTTTTGGAGTAATTACCCCAGATAATAATTAAACTTATTTGTCTGACCATAATGCCCAACGGCGCATCACACTCCGCTCATGGTGCCCTACGCTTTTACTCTCCATCCAACAAAACCTGTTCACGGGTTTTATGTTGGGATATTAGGGTCAGATGAAAATTAAACACATTACTCAATTTGCTGGCGCTGTCTTTAAAGAAGCTAATACATTTATTTTCAAAATTGAGAAATAGTATAAAGTTTGACTGCTTTAAATAACGCTCACGCTCTCGCCATGGTTATGGGGTGAGTCTATCGAGCCAGTAGCCGGGTTTTCTAGAATGATGTGCGAAAGCAACGACCGTAATTGTTTGACTACTTGCTATAGTCACCAAGGTGAAAGGAAACCTTTAAAGAATCAATTTTTAACAATTAGGATCAGATAAAAATTAAACATGTTTAGGCACATCACGCTTCGCTTATGTGGACTCCCCCTTGTCAACAACATTAAAGATCAATTAAAGAATAAATGCGTGCTTATGTACGAGCTCTAATTGGGGAAGCTATCCCAGGCTCTATGATATTTACGCGAACTTGTTGTCAAATCTCATGGACGAGCTAACGGCTCTAAGCGAAGCACTGACTAAACAAGCTGATTTTCATCTTTTATTGAGCATTATTGTTGTTTAACAACTCTTTTAAACAGCCAAAAGCTCTGCTTTATATTCTGTACCATTTGCCAACATAGCAAAGGCCGTTCGTACCGTTTTGTTGGCTAACGCGACAGCAGCACACCGTTTTCCTTTGCGCTCAACCATTTGCTGTATCCATAAGTCTTTTTTCGTTTTTGCAGGACGTTTAGTCGCTTGATTAACCGCCGCCATCGCACCACTGACTAAGCAACTTCGAATGCTACTGTTTTTAACATGCTTACCGATAGAGCCCAATTTCACTTTTCCCCCTGAAGAATGTTGGATGGGGGTTAAGCCAATACAAGCAGAAGCATCTCGACCTTTATTAAAGGTCCCCATTTCCCCACAGCCTAGAGCAATATAAAGATTAATGGCGTTCAATGGGCCAACACCTTCGATAGCTTGTAACGCTTTACAAGCTGGATGTTGGTTTGCTGCTTTTTCTAGGCACAAATCATACTGCTGTATCGATTCAATACAGAGCAAAAGTTGTTGCCACGCCATATGTAATGCTTGGCGAAAAACCATCGAAAAGCCATTTTCAGCATCTTCCAGAACCGATTGAACGACGCCGTTTAAGCCACCTTGGCTGGGTGATACCCTAATATTAAACTCTAATAACAATGACTTAATTTGATTTTGCATGGCAACTTTATGTTTTACAGCAAGTTCTCGTAATCGAACTAAGGTTTGCAGCTCTTGCTGTTCTTTTGATTTACCGTTGATAAATGAAACGTCTAAAAGTTGAGCTGCCTGAGCAACAGCCAAAGCATCATTTTTATCCGTTTTTTGATTTTGTCTCACCGTGGCAACCAGTTTGGCAGAAATAATTTGAGCGTCATGCCCATATTTCAATGCAGATTGCTTCCAATAATTTGATGTGCTGCATGCCTCAAATACAATCGTCATAGATTTTGAGGAAGCCAACCAAGAAGTAAATTGTGACGGTGTCATTGCCTGATTAGACTGCACCTTGTTGCGTTTAGAGACGCAAACTTGAATTTCTTCTTTTGCTAAATCAACACCTGTGATTATATTGTGCATGTTGGACTCCATAATATTTTGTGTGTGAGAGCCAAAATATTAACCCAGCTCTAGGAGTTGGGGGAGTCCAATTATCTTATGAATACAAACGCATCGTGAGTTATCGTGGCTATCAGCGTACTCTGATGGTGGTGGATGATGATCCTGTGGTGCGTGGTTTGTTGTCTGATATTCTCGTGCCGCTTGGTTTTAATGTGTTGGAAGCCGCCGATGCTGAAAGCTGCTTGGATGAGCTAGAGTCCTGCTCACCAGATTTATTTGTCTTAGATGTGTCGATGCCCGGAATGGATGGTTTGAGCTTGGCTAAGCTGTTACGAGATCGCGCTTACAGCACCCCGATTATTATGTTGTCTGCCGATGCCAAAGAAAATCAACGTAAGCCTGACGAGCAAGCGGCGTTTAATCAGTATTTAGTCAAACCGGTGAACAACAGTGCTTTGTTAGATGCGATTAAAAACTGGCTGGTGCTGGATTGGGTGTATCAAGAAACAGACTCTGATTTAGTTGTCCCGATTGCTATTGAGAAGCTTTCGAGCAGCAGTGAAAAAACGGATCAGATCGTGTTAGATGGGCAACAACCAGTCGCCATTCCAGACCATGAAAGTGTGCGCGAGTTGATGGCGTTCGCGGAAATGGGTTACAAAAAAGGCGTGCGTGGCGTGTTGGACCAGTTGGCTAAAACAGACGTGATTGCTCCGAGGCATTTGCAGCAATTAGAGAGCTTGTATCAAAGTTTTCAGTTCGATGCGATTGCTCAGTATATACAGCAACATTCTTCATAATGAGCTCTATAAAGTGGAACCAGTGATGATAACCCCAAGCAATAAAAGTGACATTGTATTAGTGGTCGACGACTCACCAGATGCGTTGAGCCTAATTCATGACACCTTGGAAGCGGCTAATATGGATGTGCTTGTCGCCCTTGAAGGAAAACAAGCCTTAACCATCGCCCGACGGATTCGTCCTGACATTATTTTGCTCGATGCCATCATGCCGAATATGGATGGTTTTGAAACCTGTCGAGCGCTAAAAGCCGACCAAAGCTTGGCGTCGATTCCGGTTATTTTTATGACAGGTTTGAGTGATACCGATGATATTGTGCGCGGTTTAGAAGCAGGTGGAGTGGATTATCTCACTAAGCCAATTCAACCTAATGAGCTTATTGCTCGCATGCGTGTGCACTTGTCTAATGCTCGTTTGAGCAACAATGCACAATCAGCACTTGATAGTATGGGACAGTATTTAATGACGACAACCTATGCAGGGGAAATTGCTTGGGCAACGCCGCAAACTTATGCCTTGCTTGCCAAAGCACGCGCCAGCACAGAATGGCAAGCTACGGAACTGGCCTTGCAAATACGTCTTTGGTTAGCTCATCAACCTGTGGTGGGTAACCTGTTGAAACTTAGCGGTTTGGAATATCCTCTGGCACTGAAAATGATGGGCGTCACCGAGCAAAAAGAAGTGCTGTTAAGGTTGGAAGATGGCGATAAACCGACGGGCCCTGCTTTACTAAAGAAAGAACTGGATCTAACTGATCGCGAGTCAGAAGTCTTGCATTGGATCGCCAACGGTAAAACCAACCGAGAAATCGCGGAAATTCTCGAAATGAGCCCGCGTACAGTTAACAAGCATCTAGAGCAAATTTTTCCAAAACTTGGTGTCGAAAATCGTACTTCAGCCGCTGGTGTAGCGCTGCGAGTCTTGTCGGCTGAGCACTAATTTAAAGGGGCGTTAGCTATTCGGGCTTTATCTCTGCATTTATCACGTCGGTGGTTAAGCTGTCTGCGCATAAATGAATGAAGTCATAGGCGTATTGGCGTAAATAATGCCCTCGGCGTAAGCCAATTTTACTCCAGCTCGGTTCGAATAAATGTTGTGATGGTAATATAACCAGATCTGTATCGCGTTTTTCATCGTAGGCGACGGAAGCAATAATCCCCACGCCCATGCCCAATTCCACATACGATTTGATGACGTCCGCATCTAACGCTGACATGTCGATATTCGGTTTTTCTCCCGCATGCCGAAAGGCTTTTTCGATATTGGCTCGACCAGTAAACCCATCGTGATAGGTCACTATCGGATAAGCGTTGATGGCTTTTAATGTCAGTGGTTGTGGATGCTGATTCAATGGGTGATCTTTGGGCACGACGACGGTGTGCGTCCATTGATAGTAAGGGAAGCTCGCCAATTCGGCGATGTCGCCCAGTGTCTCTGTGGCAATGCCAATGTCGGCTTCGCCGGCGAGTAACAGCTTGGCAATTTCGCTTGGACTACCTTGATGTAACTTCAAATGGACTTTTGGGTACTTTTGCTTAAATAAGGTGATTACCGCAGGTAGGATATATCGCGCTTGAGTGTGAGTAGTGGCGATGGTGAGTTCGCCACTGTCGTTGTCGCGATAGTGATCTGCTAAGTTTTTGATGTTGTTGGCATCCAACAGAATCCGCTCGGCAATTTTGATTAATTCTTTACCCGGCTCGGTGAGTCCGAGCAGTCGTTTGCCTTTTCTAACAAACAGCTCAACTCCTAGCTCGTCTTCTAAATCTTTGATGTGTTTAGAAACACCCGATTGCGACGTGAAAAGGTGGTTGGCCGCCTCCGTCAGATTGAAATCCTGTCTGACGGTTTCTCGCAAAATACGTAATTGCTGAAAATTCACTGGTCGTTATCCTTGTTGTTCGCTAAGTCGTTGGGCTTGTGCTGATGTTTCTAGTTCTCTTGGGAAGAGCGCTAAAGCCGAGGGAACCAATTTGACCATTTGTCCAATGTGTAGAGGTTGAGTTTTTCGTTGTTGCTGAGACAAATGTACCTCGTAATGTTGTCCCGAACTTTCGTTGAGACCGTCTAGTTCTACTTTGGTTTCGATACCAAAGGATAATACACGGCTTATTCGTGCAGATACGCCTTCGTGATGGTTATTATCGACGATTTTTAATTCATGGGGTCTGGCAAAGGCAAATACATCTTCGGCATACCCATAAGGCTCATTATGGTGGCGCAATTGTTCATTACCAACTTGTAAGTGCTCTTGCTCTGCGCGGCCATGAAATACGTTCACCGAACCTAAAAAACTGTAGACAAACGGCGTCTGTGGGTGATTGTAAACCGCTTCTGGTGTGCCGACTTGTTCTACTTTGCCGTGATCCATTAAGACCACTCGATCAGCGACTTCTAAGGCTTCTTCTTGGTCATGGGTGACAAAAATAGAGGTGATATGCAGCTCGTCATGGAGTTTTCGCAACCAACGGCGTAGCTCTTTTCGTACTTTTGCATCTAAGGCGCCAAAGGGTTCATCTAGTAGCAATACACGTGGTTCTACTGCTAAGGCTCTCGCCAAGGCGATACGCTGACGCTGGCCGCCAGATAGTTGTGCAGGGAAACGGTCAGCCAGCCAATCTAATTGTACAAGGTGCAATAAGCTGAGTACTTTTTCGCGTATTTTTGACTCAGACGGACGTTGTGCTTTAGGCTTCATTCTTAAACCAAAGGCGACATTGTCGAAAATCGTCATGTGCTTGAATAAAGCATAATGCTGGAAAACAAAACCGACCTGACGATCTCTTACATGCGTGTTTGAGGCGTTTTCTCCGTCCAAAATAATATCACCATGATCGGCTTGTTCTAATCCGGCAATTATTCGTAATAACGTGGTTTTGCCGCAGCCAGATGGCCCAAGTAACGCCACTAATTCGCCTGATGGAAAGTCCAGTGATATATCGTTAAGGGCGGTAAATTCGCCAAATTGCTTGTGTATGTTATTTACGTTGATGCTCATATATCACCTATTATCCATTCGTTCTTTTGCTGATTTTATGTTCGACATAGCTTTTGATGACCAAGGTCAGCAAGGCTAATAAAGCCAATAAAGACGCCACTGCGAAAGCCGCCGAGAAGTTGTATTCGTTGTAAAGAATTTCCACATGTAAGGGCAGGGTGTTGGTTTCGCCACGAATATGACCAGACACAACGGATACCGCGCCGAACTCACCCATGGCTCTGGCGTTACAGAGAATTACGCCATACAACAGGCCCCATTTGATATTCGGTAAGGTCACGTACCAAAAGGTTTGCCAGCCTTTCGCACCCAGCACAATGGCTGCTTCTTCTTCCTCTTTGCCTTGTGCTTGCATGAGTGGAATCAGTTCCCGCGCGACAAATGGAAAGGTCACAAATATGGTGGCCAGCACAATGCCCGGTAAGGCGAAAATAACCTTAACGTCGTTGGCGATTAACCATTCGCCAAACCAACCATGAACACCAAATACCAATACCAAACTTAAACCAACAATGACCGGCGAGATGGAAAAAGGCAGATCAATAAAGGTGATTAAAATCTGTTTACCTCTAAACTCAAATTTTGTGATGGCCCACGCGGCTGCCACGCCAAAAAACAGATTAAGCGGCACTGATATCAGCGCGGCGGTTAGTGTAAGAGCAATGGCGGACAGGGCATCAGCATCCGTAAATGCAAGCCAATAAGTTTCTAATCCTTTGCGCAAGGCTTCAGTGAAGACAGCGATTAACGGCAATAATAAAAACAGCGCAAAGAAGCTTAATGAGATTCCTAGCAGTAAGTATTTTACCCAGTTGGGTTCACGTGTTGCGGCGTTCTTTTCAAAACGTGTTGTTTGTGAAGCGTGCGTTTGTATAGCAAGTGTGCTCATTTAAGCGTTCCTTCCTGTTTGTTTGGCTGTCCATGACTGCAATAAATTAATCAATAGCAATAAGATGAATGACACAATTAACATGACGGAAGCGATAGCTGTCGCGCCTGTGTAGTCGTATTGCTCTAGCTTGCTGATGATCATTAAGGGCGTGATTTCGGACACCATAGGAATGTTACCGGCAATAAAAATAACCGAGCCGTATTCGCCCACCGCACGGGCAAAAGCTAGGGCAAAGCCCGTCATGATGGCGGGTAACAAGACTGGTAGAACTACATAGTGACAAGCTTGCCAACGACTCGCACCTAGGCTTGACGCGGCTTCTTCCAATTCGGTATCAATTTCTTCCAACACGGGCTGTACTGTTCTCACCACAAAAGGCAGGCCGATAAACACCAACGCAATCAAAATACCAATCGGTGTAAAAGCCACCTTAATGCCAAAATAACCTTCAATGATTTGTCCAAGCCAACCGTTTTGTGCGTATAAAGCGGTTAAGGCGATACCAGCAACCGCAGTAGGCAAAGCAAAAGGCAAGTCGATTAAGGCGTCGACGATGCGTTTACCGGGAAAGGAATAACGTACTAAACACCAAGCCAGCAACACGCCGAAGACGGCATTAATGGCAGCCGCTAAAAATGATGTGCCAAATGACAATTGATACGACGCCATCACTCGAGGTGAGGTGACGACTTGCCAATATTCAGACAGGCTTAACTGACTGGTGAAGATAAAAATTGCGCTGATGGGAACCAGTACAATGAGGGATAAATACACCAAGGTGTAACCCAGAGATAAACCAAATCCGGGTAACACCGAAAATTGACGAAGCGTGTTCATTACTGACTCCAGAATGTCTAAAGTCTGTAGTTTATGGAGATGGTTTATGCAGCAGAACTAAGAATAAATGGGAAGCTTATGAAGAAAAGTGATTTAGCTTTTCTTGTACAACGGTCTCGTAAAAGTAAAACGTTAAATGCAAAACGGACGCTGATGACGCGTCCGTTTTGCATTTATGGTTACGAGATTAAGAAGTTAGAAGGCGATTGGCTTTTATTTAACGGTATAGATCTGGTCAAACTCCCCACCATCACTAAAATGAGTTTTCTGTGCTTGCTGCCAGTTGCCGAATTTTTCTTTGATAGTAAACGTTCTAACGTTTGGAAAACGCGCGATGTCCTCAGGATCTGCCAGTGCTGGCAAGACGGGACGATAATAATGTTTGGCCGCTAAACCTTGTGCTTTGGGTGAATATAAATAGGCTAAATAAGCTTCTGCTACGGCTTTTGTGCCATGTTTTTCAGCGATTTTATCTACCACAGTAACTGGCGGCTCCGCCAAGATAGATACCGATGGCACGATAATTTCAAATTGTTCTGGGCCTAGTTCATTAATGGCTAGAAAAGCTTCATTTTCCCAAGCTAGCAATACATCGCCTATGCCACGTTGAACAAAGGTATTGGTTGCGCCACGAGCACCGCTGTCCAACACAGGGACATTTTTAAACAGCTGTTTAATATAATCTTTGGCTTTTTCCTCACTGCCGTACTTTTCTTCTGCGTAGCCCCATGCCGCTAAATAATTCCAACGAGCACCTCCAGAGGATTTCGGGTTCGGTGTGATGACTTGGATACCGGGTTTGACCAAATCGTCCCAGTCTTGGATGTTTTTAGGATTGCCTTTTCGAACTAAGAAAACGATGGTTGATGTATAAGGCGCGCTGTTGTTGGGGAGTTTTTTCTCCCAATTTGGATCTATGTTGCCAGTTTTTTCGGCAATCGCGTCGATGTCGTAGGCCAATGCTAACGTCACTACATCAGCTTGCAGGCCATCAATCACTGCACGAGCTTGTTTGCCTGCGCCACCATGGGATTGTTTGATCGTTACGTCATCACCAGTACGCTGCTTCCAATAGTCGATAAATAGTGGGTTAAACGCCTGATAAAGTTCCCGTGTTGGGTCATAAGACACGTTGAGCAAGGTGATGTCTTTTGCAATAAGCTGTTGGCTAGCCACCGTAGCACTAATAATTAAGGGCAATATACTGAGTCGTTTTTTAAAAGTCATTTTCTGTTTTCCTTGATGAAATGAGGTCTAGCCTGAGGTGTTAAAGACAAGGAAAGGTTAAGTAAACAGTTATACAAACAAAACCAATTTAAAATGGATTGTTTATACGAAAAAATGCTAAATAATATCTTTGACGTAGCACTAGCTAACTTTAAAGGAGTCTGAATAATGTCCGTTGAGCAATCCACAGAACTGGCTATTACATATAAGGTAAATCAGGCGATTACGGCGGCTCAGTTTATTGAGCTGCTGTCGAAAACTACACTGGGCGCGCGTCGTCCTATTGATAATTTAGAGACCGTAAACGCGATGCTGGAAAATGCTAATTTGTTGATTACAGCATGGCAGGGGGAAGCTCTGGTGGGGGTGTCTCGTTCGGTGACGGATTTTGCCTTTTGTTGTTATTTATCGGACTTGGCGGTGGATGAGTCTGTGCAGGCATCTGGTATTGGTAAAACCTTGGTGCGAATGACCAAGGAAGCGTTGCAGCCTAAGTGTTCTTTAATTCTTTTGTCTGCTCCTCAGGCGGTAGATTATTACCCTAAAATTGGTTTTACCCAGCATAACAGTGCATGGGTGTTAACGGATATCCAATCTTTAAAGTAAACATAATCGATAGGTTCTTGAATTACATAAAGAATAAAAGATATGCTTTATGTGATCTTTTGTTATGTTTTAATGACAGTTTTTTGCAAATTTTCATCAATTTACACACAAACGCTTGAACGAGATAAGAATGTTCATGATGCCTTGTGTGCATTGTTTTGAGTCATTTTTCTTTTTATTATGAGGTCCTGTTGAAGGCCTTTAGATCTTAAATATATCGTCTAATCTATCGAATGGACTCCCTTCAAACCTTTTGGATTTCGCGAGTTTGGTAAAGCTTTACCAGACTCGACAATGAACCTGTTCTCTATCTTACTTTGTAGTTTTTTCTATTTTTTAAGTAGCGTCAGTAGCCCTTTTTTAGGGTGATGTTTCTTTAAATCGCTAAAGATTCATTCTGTACTTCCCTTTTTTTGGTGATGTCTCATTTTTGAGTCATCACTTTTTTTTGCTTAAATTTTTAAAAGGTTCTTGATGATGTTTCTATTATCGCGAGCTTTCGTTGTAAAAAAGCCCCGTTTTGCAGCGGGGCTTTTGTTATTTTGATCTGGAACTATCTCTTTCTGAAAATAGTTCAGTCCAGCTTTTTTAGTGATTAGAATTTATATTTGGAACTGGCCGACTTCTGTGTCGACTTGTTTAGCGAGTTGGCTAAGTCGTTTCGATTGCTCTACACCTGTTTTGCTTTCATCAGCTAAATCAGCTGCCACTTGGCGAATGATCTCGCTGTTTTGGCTAATTTCATTAGTTACAGCCGTTTGCTCTTCTGCTGCGGTGGCAATTTGTGTTGCCATGTCTGAAATGCTGATGATGGCATTAGCAATCTCTTCAAGGCTTTCTGTTGCAGCATCGGCATCGGCCACACTGGTTTGGGCTTTAATGCTGCTGTTTTGCATCGAGGTAACGGCTTTTGATGTTTGTTCTTGTAATAACTCAATCATCTTTTGAATTTCTTCTGTAGAAGAGTGAGTACGTTGTGACAAGGTACGTACTTCATCGGCAACCACGGCAAACCCACGACCATGTTCACCAGCACGAGCTGCTTCGATAGCGGCGTTTAGTGCCAGCAAGTTGGTCTGCTCTGCGATGCCTGTAATGGTTGATAAAATACCGCTGATTTGTTGAGCATGGTGGTCCAGAGCTGAAATTTGCTCAGTGGCAAGGCTCACTTCGTTGGCCAGCTGGTAAGTTGAGTTACGGCTCTTTTGCACTTGTGTGCTGCCTTTTTGACCAAGTTCCACCGAGTGGCTAGCGGCTTTTGCGGTTTGTTCTGCATTGCCTGCGATTTCGTGAGTTGCGGCCGCCATTTCAGTGACAGCAGAAGCAACCATGTCAATTTCTTGTTGTTGTGTGGCTACACGAGAAGCGCTTTGAGTAGAGGAATTCGAGACGTTATGCGCTTCGTCCGCTACATCTTTAGACAGTACTTTTAGACGTTCGACAACGCCGTGCATATGGCTAACAAAGTCGTTAAAACCTTGTGCCAGGATGCCAATTTCGTCATCTCGTTTTACTTCTATACGAGCACGTAAATCACCTTTGCCCTTGGATATATCCTGCAAGGCTTTGGATACTCGAATTAAGTCGCTAAAAAGCACTTTAAACAACCAATATAAGAAACAACTAAAGGCGGCCAATAGAGCCAAGGCTGTGATAGTTTGACGAACTAATACCGCATAAACAGGGGCCATTAGTTCACTTTTATCCATGGTGAAAACTAAGGTCCAATCCGTGTTGGGGATATTTTGAGCGTAGGCAAAGACTTCATTCCCATCTAAGGTTTCTTCTACCAGCTTATCTTCTCTTGCTAGCTTTGATAGGAGTTTAGGCGCAAAAATAGGCGAAATAGCTTCGGCCTTTGTCATCACCATATTTTTGTCTGCATGCGCAATAATATCGTTGTTAGATGACACCATCATGGCAGAGCCCGAACCTGGAATATCAAGTTCTGCTACCTGTTTAGATAATTGATTCAAACTTAGGTTTGCACCAACCATACCGAATTTTTGGCCATTTTTAGTCACAGGATTGGTTAAGATAATAACCAGTTCTTTTGTGGTGGAACTTAGATTTGGTCCAAGGGTGCTGGCTTCACCAATGCTCATGGCTTCTGTATACCAGCTTTTTTGACGAGGATCGTAACCTGGGCGTTTTGCGTCTAAATCTGGGTCTTGACGATACATTTTGCCGTCGTTATTACCGTAATAGGTTAGGGCAAATTGGCCGCTGTCATAAGCTTGTTTAATGGCAATATAAGGTGATTGATCAGGTGCTCGTTCTAATGTGGTCGCAAGAGAGGCCGCGATGACTTTTCGGCTGTTTAGCCACTCACTGGCGTTATCGCCATAGGCTTTTGAAAAATGACGAACATCTTTTAATAACGAATCGCGCATTTGCTGAGTCAAAGAGAGTGTTGTTTCTGTGACTAAGTAAGTTGTCGTAATAACGACTGCGAGAATGCTGACGCTCAGGATCCGAGCGCGCAATGAAAGAGTCATTTGGATATCTCCAATAAAAAAAGGGCGCAGCATCAAGCGATGCATACGCCCAAAGAGGTTTTTGAGTACTAAAGCACGAAGGTGATTAGCAAGTTAAAGATTAGAGCTGCTGCAAAGCCCAGTGGGGCTGCACGAAACAGAAGTTGAGGGAACAGTTTTGTTCGGCTTTCTTCTGTTGGGCAGGCACCTAGAATCAAACTTCCTCCAGAAGAGAAAGGTGATATTGCCGTGGCTTGCGCACCGACTACGACACAGATGAATAGCATCATCGGATCCAGTGACAAGCTTTGAGCAATTGACGGTACGATTGGGAAAAGTGCTGGTGTAACTACGCCCAATGTACTGGCAAATAGGGACATAAAGGCAGCAACAATACCAATTACAACAGGTACTAAAGCTGCGGGGATTGAGGTGCCGATCCAAGATGCTAGATCATTGATGGTTCCAGCTTTTATCGCTACAGAAATCAACATACCCACACCACAGATCATAATAAGCGTTGACCATGGCACAGAAGCAATAGCTTTACGTTCGTCACCTAACTTAAGCAAGAGTGCGATCACGGAGAACACGCTAGCAATCAAACCAATATCCATTTTGGAATTAATGAAGGTGATCGTCTGATTGTCTGGAAATAACAGATGTGAAATTGGTGCAAGCAAGACTAAGCCCATCATTATCAACGTTAACGTCAATGTTTGGCGTTGTTCTTTATTAAACGCTGTAGGAAGGTCTGCTTGGTAGCCGCCTTTTGCAATGGTGCTACGATGCTTAGTAAAGAAAACCAATGCCGTAATTACGATTAAAGGAATAACTGCGGTACTTAGGAAAATGCCAATAGAGTTAATGAATGCTTGGTTTTCCGTCACGCCAGCGTTTGCCATTATGCCGCGGAAAATAATACCACTTTGACTAGACATAAAGTTTGCGCCAGTCAGTGCGCCATAACCTACAGACATAGAACCAATCACCATGCTCATGCCAGTTCGTTGGCAAAGTAATAAAGTAATAGGTGCCATAAAGGCCAGAACGGTGTAATAACCTGCGCCTAATGCTGAAATGATAGTCGTCGTAATATAAATAGCGTATGGCAATAGATGAGGAAAGCGGCGGCAACGATACATAAGATGCTCGGCCAGCTTTTCTAACGTGCCATTGATAATGGCAAAGCTATAAAACAAGGAAACAGAGAAGATGATAAAGAAAATCTTCAATGGCCACATTTTGATGATGTCGTTAGGGCTTAATCCAAGCGCAAAACTACCAATTAAATAGGCGAAAGCGATGGCGAAAAGCCCGATATTAATACGGGTTTTATAACCAAGGATGATAGATAGTAGGATTGCTCCAACAACAAGTAGACTCATTTTATAGTTCTCTTTTACATTTCTTATTTGGTTGCCGGTTAAAACTTAAACAGCTTGCTTGGATTGGTAATTAGTACTTTATTCCGCTCATCCGTGCTGGGTAGTAAGGCTTCCATAAAACCGTATTGTTCTGTGTAATTTGTTTGCATTTCAAATTGTGTGTTTGGCCAATCACTGCCCCACAATAAATAGTCTGAGTGACTATAGGCTGAACGTAAAATAGCTAACATTTCCTGTGCTTGCTCAATATTGGCATTACAGCGATATGCGGCTGAAATTTTTGTCCAGATGGGAGCGCCGCTGCTTAGTAAATCTAAAAAGTCTTGGTGTGCTCGATTAGCTGGTTGGATTCCCTCCAATGTCCGGCCAAAATGATCGACAATGATCTCAACACCAGATTCTAAAATAGCGGGTAAAAAGCTTGCCAAATCGTCTAGTTCGCGCTGAATTTCAACAACCCATTTACGATTTGCTAATTTAGCTAAAAATGTTTGCCAAAGAGGAGATGTGTAATTTTCCAGTGGCTTATTTATCAAGTTTAGGCGAATACCTACTACGCCAGCAGCGTCTAGCTCATCTAATTCGTTATCGCTAATACTAGGGTCTACGACCGCAATGCCTTTAAGTTTCTGAGGATATTGACATAAAGCTTGCAGCATAAAACTGTTGTCAGTACCTAAAAAACTAGGCTGAACTAAAACACCATGCGATATGTTGTAATTTGCTAGCTGCATTAAAAAGTCTTCAGGCAGCGCATTATAGTCTGGAGCGTACCTTCGTTCTGCTGTCATAGGCAGATCGGTACGAAAAATATGCGCGTGGGTGTCTATACCTTTTACTGGCGAATTAGTATCAGAAATCATAAAGAAACCTTTACATTCATGCGGTTAAGTTCGTTCATTATGAGGAAAATTGTATATTTATGTAATTCATATATATGAATATATGTTTATATGAATATTAAGTCAACAATCGTAGACGCCTTACAGTATGGGTATTAGAATAATGTTCTTTACAAATGAGGGATCAAAATGGCGTTATTTAAGCAGGGGCGAGACCAACGTTTACCGCTATATCAACAGGTACGTGATGAGTTGCTAGAAAATATTAGCGCAGGAACTTGGCTACCTGATGCCCCAATTCCTACTGAAAGTGAGCTGACAAAAACCTATGGTGTTGCCATTGGAACGATTCGTAAAGCGGTCGACACCTTAGTTACTGATGGTTTACTTTACCGTAGTCAAGGTCGTGGCACTTTTGTGCGTCGCCCCGATTTTAATGCCTCTTTATTTCGCTTTTTCCGTCAGATGTCTTCTGACGGGCGTTTTGTTATGCCTGAAAGTCAGTTGCTATCCAGAACACTTAAAAAGCCCCCACAGCCAGTTGCTGATGCGTTAAAAATAGATGTGAATGACAAGGCTATTTGTCTTGAGCGTTTGCGCTTTTTGGAAGATCGAGTGGTATTAACAGAAGAAATTTGGCTGCCAGCGCCACTTTTTACCCGTCTTATCGAGATAGAAATATCTGAGTTTGGTAACTTGCTTTACCCATTTTATGAGCAGCAATGTGGCCAGCTTGTCGCTTCAGCGAAAGAAACCCTAACTATTAAATCTGCTAATACATATATTGCTGAAGCATTGAAAATTACAGAAGGTAGCCCTGTTGCCGTCATTGAGCGAGTGGCTTATGGTTATGACAAAAAACCTTTGGAATACCGTATTTCTCATGGTGCTGCAGAGACGTTTTGTTACCAAATAGAGATAGCTTAAACATCTTAAATATTGTTCTAATCTATTAATATAGTGCTTGACCAAAGTTCTTTGCTAACGCTTACTACTTAATATGTTATGCCGCTCAAATGGTGCGGTATTGTCTTGTTAATAGAAGGATTTTAAGGCGTTTTTATGAAGATTACAGATTTACCCTTTGGCATTACTGATTGGCAAGGTGTCGAAAAAACGACCCACAAAGGCGAAAGTGGATTCGCGTATTGGCAGACTAAACAATTTGGTGATATTCGTGTGCGAATAGTTACTTATTCTGCGGGCTACCTGGCAGATCATTGGTGCACCAAAGGGCATATTCTGTTTTGCATGAGTGGCGAATTGAAAACCGTATTAAAAGACGGTCGTACTTTTGTGTTATCCGCAGGCATGAGTTACCAAGTGGCTGATGATGCCGAACCACATCGCTCTTCAACCTCTGAAGGCGCAACGCTATTTATTGTAGATTGAGCGTTTTTGATCGAGAGCTGTAGATTGAACATGGCTAATAATAGATAGAAAAAGCAAAATCACACCTGAGGGTTTGCTTTTTTATTTTGTGCTACATAATTGCTTGATTAGCTTGTTATAGAAGATACAAAACGTTGGCGAAAAGCACTGGGAGTTAATCCCATAATCTTCTGAAAGGCTTTACGGCAACTGCCAACATCTTCATATCCTACTTGCAGGGCGATGCTCTCGAACGGCAGCGTTGTTTGTTCTAAGGCATCGCAAGCCGTTTGAATACGGATACGTTGCAAATATTCATTTGGGTTGAATCCAGTGCATTTAGCGAAGCGTCTTAAAAAGGTTCTCGGCGTTAATTTAGCAAGAGCGGCCATGCTTTCAGTGCGTTGCAGTTCGGCATAATGTCCTTGTAAATAATGCTGAACCGCCAGAATCGCCGCATCACCATGGTCGAAATTAGGTTGAAACTGCTGGTAGTAGCGTTGCTCTCTTTTACCTGTATCAATCACTAATGTTTTTCCTAACTGACGAACGATATTAGCATTCGTCAGTACTTGTACTAGTTCCATGGCCAAATCTACCCAAGACATCATACCGCCAGCACTGACTATATCGCCTTGATTAATCAATATCTTCGAAGTATCCATGGCTTGCTGAGGAAAACGTTCTTTAAACAAACCTTCCAACGCCCAATGTGTCGTCATTACGCGTTTATCTGTGAGGCCGGTGTAAGCTAAGAAAAACGCGCCTGCGCAGGCACTGCAAAGTATGGAGCCTTGTTGATGCTGTGCGATTAAAAAATCATTGATGCAGGTATTTCTCTCGCTGTAACTGGCTTTTTCTAAACTGGGAGGCAATAGCACCGCGTGATAAGGTTGTTGAGTCTCTTGGTTTTTGAGAAGGTCGGCTTCATGCAAAATATGGGTGGTGATACGAACTTCTAAGCCTGCTTCTTCACAGGCTTCATTGGCAAGCTTGAACGTCTCGGTAAAACCATAAACAGCGGATAAAAGAGAATGGGGGTAAGCAAGTACAGCGATTTGATAATGTTTCAAGGAATCACCTGTTTGTCATTTTAAGCCCTTAATATGTCAAATTTGACACTGTAATGGAATGCATGGTTTTGCGATTCTATATAGAGGCCTTTGCACGACGACTGTGCTTGCCAATACTATTTTTAATAGGAGCCAATTTATGAGCCGCACTGCATTATTAGTCATCGATCCACAAAACGATTATTTTGATAAAGGTAATTTTCCACTGTGGAATACTGACAATACGTTAAAAGAAATTCTTAATGCCATTAACGCAGCAAAAGAACAAAATGCCGCCATTGTACTTGTACAGCATGTAGCAGCTGGCGAATCGCCATTTTTTGTTGAAGGTACCGAAGGGGTGAAACTTCACCAAGCGATTCTAGACGCCGCACCTGATGCGCCAGTGATCACCAAAAAACACGCCGATGCTTTTCAAGAGACAAACCTAACGCAAGTGCTAGAAGAGCTAGCAGTAGATCGTCTAGTGATCTGCGGCATGATGACGCAAAACTGCGTGACTCATACTGCGATTTCTAATGCCGCCGATCTTTATCAAGTCAGCATCTTGCCAGATGCTTGTACCACTCGTGAACAGCTTTTACACCTGATCGCGTTAGAAGCCATTAAGACGAAAGTTACCTATACCGACATTCAACACGCTTTTGAGCGAGTTTAAATGAGTCGTTAACAATAAATAAAAATCGAGTAAAATGCAGAAAATTAGAGGGCTGAGTAATTATTTGGTTAAAAAATAGCCGGATAATCAACCACTTTCGAAGATTTATTACATATAATTTGCATGCACTTCTTGGCAAGCGGCAAGCATATCGATATAATCTGCAACGCTTTTAGGGCCTGTAGCTCAGTTGGTTAGAGCATCCGACTCATAATCGGCAGGTCCCCAGTTCAAGTCTGGGCAGGCCCACCATATAAAATAAGCCCCGATAGGTTAGTGAAAACTGACATATCGGGGCTTTTTTATTGTCTGTTAAATATAGTCAAGTAAGAGATAGGTTACCGCCTATTGCTAAGGTCAAATTTTATACATATCTCTCTGAAAAAAATTTTCTACATGGCTACTAAGTGTAGTAGCTCAGACCTCCCTTACTCGATCTTGTTTGATGACACCCTAGAGTTCAAATCTAGTTAAGCAAGGTATGTAATACTTATAAATAGTTTATTAAAATATATATTTTAATACTTTAAGTATTAATATTTGGTTTATAGTAAACAATATGGTTTGATATAAAGATTATTTTGATACTTAGAGTGTGAAAATGTCATCTAAAATAAACTGGCTTGTTACCCATACAGCTCCTGGGGCGCTTGTTCTTCAGCAGTGGCTGATTGAAAATGGCGTTAGCTACTCTTTAGCTCAGAAGTATGCACAGAGTGGTTGGCTGAAGAAGCTGTGTTCTGGTGTTTATTATCGTCCTGATGGAAATGATGAACTCAAGCCTAGCTGGGTTGATGCCATACAAGCTATTGATGGGCAGTTGCATTTCCCTGTTCATCTGGCTGGTTTGAGTAGCTTAACTCACCAAGGGCTAAGCCATTATTTACAGCTGAGCAAAGAGCAGGTTTGGATTGGTGTAAAAAATAAGCAATTGTTGCCTAAATGGTTTCGCGAGTTTCAAAATCAGAATTGGTTTTATTGTGGTAATTATAAACTACAAGTCGTTCCTGATAGAGACTTGAAGACAGTCGTGGTTAAAGGAAAAGAATTACCTGTGAGTTGTCCCGAGCTTGCTGCTTATGAAGTGGTTGATGCAATCGGCAAGCAAATTTCGTTTGAGCATGCGGCAGAACTTTTTCAAGGTTTAGTAAATCTTAGTCCTAGGAAGGTTCAATCTCTTCTTGAGCGAAGTAGTTCAGTTCAAACTAACCGAGTGTTTTTGTTTTTAAGCCATTATTACGGTCATCAGTGGGTTAAACGTCTTGATGAAAAAATGATCAAATTAGGTTCTGGTAAGCGACAAGTTGTAGAAAACGGGCGGTTTGATGAGGCTTATCAAATCACAGTGCCAGAAACGTTTAGTATCAAAAAAGGAGAGTAGAGCAATGGATAGGGATAGTCCGTATTACAATCAGGTTTCGTTACTTATTAGGGTGTTGCCAGTGGTAGCAACAGAGCCGGTATTCGCACTTAAGGGTGGTACGGCTATTAACTTATTTGTGAGAAATTTTCCTCGCTTGTCAGTGGATATTGATTTGGCTTATCTCCCACTTGAACCTAGAGATGAAGCATTAGCAAATGTAAGAGCGGCTCTGCAACGGATTACAGACTTAATCAATGTTCAGCCTTTGATTCGTGCCGTATTACAGGATCAAAAGATAGACGAGCTTCGGATTGTTGTAACAAGCCCAAATGCAACAATCAAAATTGAGGTTTCTCCTGTTGCGAGAGGTACATTACATCAACCTGAGACAATGTCTGTTCAGCCCTCAGTAGAAGACGAGTTTGGTTATGCCGAGGTGCAGGTTGTTAGTATTCCGGATCTTTATGGCGGTAAGCTATGTGCTGCAATGGATCGTCAGCATCCTCGAGATTTATTTGATGTCCGTATGTTACTTGAAGAGAGCGGTATTTCTCGGGAAATCTTTGTAGGATTTCTTACTTATGTTTTAAGTCACCCAAGGCCCATAAGTGAAGTGATGGCGCCTAATTGGCAGTCGCTTGATGAGACATTTTACAAAGAGTTTGATGGGATGACTTTTAAAACTGTTGATCTTGAAGATTTAGTTTCTGTAAGACCCGCTATGTTGATAGCTCTACAAACACACTTCACACTACAAGATCGCGCATTTCTATTGTCTTTTAAGCAAGGAAATCCTGATTGGTCATTGTTTGATTTTCCAGAAGTAGCAGAATTACCAGCCATACGTTGGAAACTACAAAACATTGCTAAGTTGGCTGAAAATCAAGACAAACACGCAGCCCAGCTACTTAAGTTAGAGGCAGTACTAGATGGGTGGCAGAAGCTGGCAAGCCCCAAAAATGGTAAATCCTAGTGTTCCGCAATGACTGCATACCTGTAAACTGACGGGCACAATTGGCTATTATTTCTAAGTGAGCGCTCCATGGATAATACAAAAACAGCGTTGGCTGGGTTGAAGGGGGAGGTTTTCCTATTAACCGAGCAGCATAAATCTTTTGCATCTGCGCAAATTGAGTTGTTGGCAGCTATTGATGACTGTGGTTCGATTTCTAAGGCGGCAAAGCAGGTGGGAATCAGTTATAAAACTGCATGGGATCGTATTGATGCGATGAATAATATGTCGGCTCAGCCTTTGGTAGTTCGTTCTACCGGCGGCGCACAAGGCGGCGGAACTTTGTTAACTGAGTTGGGCCATCGGGTTATTTCGGGCTTTCAATCTCTACAGGAAGAGCATCGGAAATTTATTGAGCGTTTAGGTGATAAGCTGCATACCTTGAATGATATCGCGGGTTTTATGAGGAGTGAGAGTATGAAAACTAGTGCAAGAAATCAATTTCGAGGTACGGTTAGTAATATTACTTTTGGCGCGGTGAATGCTGAGGTTGAGTTGGATATCGGTACTAATCAATCGATCATTGCGATGATTACTCAGGAAAGTGTTGAGCTACTTGCGCTGAATAAAGGTTGTGACGTAGTGGCTTTGATCAAGGCTTCTTCAGTGATTTTGAGTACTGATACAGGTGTTATCACCAGTGCTCGAAACAAGCTGGTTGGTACGATCTCGCGTTTGTTACCAGGTGCAGTCAATACGGACGTGACGTTAGATATTGGGGGCGGAAAGTCAGTATCTGCGATTATTACCAACATCAGTGCAACGGAATTAGCGCTAGAAGTGGGTAATAAAGCTTGTGCGTTATTTAAGGCTCCAAGCGTGATATTACTCAGAGACGAATAGATTCTCTTCGCTTCTGAGTCTCTTTAATCTCTTTTTCTGTTTATGTGATTACCTTACAAGAGCCACACTTTTAATTTGAGCCCATAGTACTTTTCCTTCTGTTAAGGCTAGGTGCTCAACGGATCGATAGGTCAATCTTGCTATAAGCGTATTTTGTTTTGTTTGTAATCGGACTAGCGCCATGGCCGGGTCCTTGTCTGCAACAATTTCGAGGACTTTTACTGGCAGTCGATTTAATATGCTGGAATCTTCATGATAAGTGAGCGTTAAACTTACGTCAGTGGCGAGTATTCTTACACGAACATTTTGTCCGAGAGTGTCGCCGTTGTTACGAATCCATAAGTCGCTACCTGCACAAGATACTTTTGATAAGTGCCACTTATCATCTTGTTCAATAATCTTGCCTTGCCAGATGACGCCAGTGTCACTATTCACCAGCAGAGGTGATTTAAGCTGCGAAAAAACCTCCTCTACATGCCCTTGAGTGGCCACTTTGCCGTCTTGCATCAGCACCACATGATCAGCCAGGCGCATGACTTCTTCCACCGAATGGCTGACATATAAAATGGGGGTTTTGAGGGTAGAACGAAGCTTTTCTAGGTAGGGCAGGATTTCTTGTTTTCTTGCGTTATCTAGTGATGCTAAGGGTTCATCCATGAGTAATATTTTTGGTTGAATCAATAAGGCTCGGGCGATGGCAACACGTTGTTTTTCACCGCCAGACAGTTGCTGTGAATTATGCGCCAGTACAGATTCAATGCCCATTAAGTCAATAACTTGTTCGTATAAATTGGGTGGTAAAGGAATGCCACTGCGTTTTATGGCGTAATCTAAATTGCCTTTTGCGGTTAGATGGGTAAAGAGGCTAGATTCTTGAAACACATAGCCTAATGGCCGTTTATGAGTCGGTAGGAAAATAGTATCGTTTTGCCATATCTCCCCTTTCATCATGAAGTGCCCTTGTTGTGCTCGCTCTAGTCCTGCAATACAGCGTAGTAGGGTGGTTTTCCCAGAACCGGATTGTCCAAAAATAGCTGTTACACCACTTTCCGGAAGAGTAAGGTCGACATTTAAAGCAAAACCTGATGATTTTGTATTTGAGTGTTGTAGGTGGAATTTGGCATACAGGCCTTTTTCGGTAGTTTCTATGCTTTCTGTATTCTCTGTTGTGGTGTTGTTTGTTGGCATGCTCACTTCGCTCCCCACAGTGTATTTTTTCGTTGAAAGCTATACAGACCGAGCAACACCAAAAATGAAAAAATCACCATTATAGCGGCAAGTTTATGGGCTTGGTCATATTCCAGTGCTTCAACATGATCGTAGATTTGCACTGATACAACGCGAGTCTGTCCGGGAATATTGCCGCCAATCATTAAGACAACACCAAATTCGCCGACAGTATGCGTAAAACCCAAAATCGCCGCAGTAATAAAACCGGGCTTTGCTAATGGTAATACAATAGTGAAAAAGCGATCCCAGCTGCCAGCTCGTAAAGTGGCTGCTACTTCTAATGGTCGTTCTCCAATTGCTTCAATGGCGTTTTGTATGGGTTGTACGACAAAGGGCAGAGAATAAAACACTGATGCGACTATCAGACCCCAAAAAGTAAAAGGTAGTGTTCCTATCCCCAATTCTTGAGTTAGTTGTCCAATAAAGCCATTGGGTCCCATTGCTATCAAAAGATAAAACCCCAGCACAGTGGGTGGCAAAACGAGTGGCAATGCGACTATGGCACCGACTGGGCCTTTTAGGCGAGAGCGGGTACGAGCCAACCACCATGCGATTGGGGTTCCAATGAGCAGTAAAATAACAGTAACAGTTGTTGCTACTTTAAAGGTTAGCCAAATGGCTTCTAGGTCTGACGCAGAAAGCATGTTGTGGTGTTATTCCGTTTTATAACCGTATGAATGAATGATGCTACGAGCTTTATCACTACGGAGGTAGTTAAGAAGTTCTTTTGCTGCAGTGCTATTTTCTGCACTTTTTAATAATACGGCATCTTGGCGTATAGGGCTGTATTGATCAGTGGGAATTATCCAACTTGAGCCTTTTGTAATTCGTCCTTCGCTCATTATTTGTGATAGCGCGACGAATCCTAAGTCTGTATTGCCTGTACTTGCAAATTGATAGGTTTGTGAAATATTTTCACCCATTACCCATTTGGATTTAGTTGATTCTGTTAGCCCTAATCCCTCCAATACTTCTGTTGCGGCAATGCCATATGGCGCAAGTTTTGGGTTGGCTAACGCCAATTTATTAAAATCACCGCTTTTTAAACGAGCATCATTGTTATCGATAAAATCAGGCTTGACTGACCATAATGCTAGGGCACCAATAGCATAGGTGAAACGAGTACCTGTAACGATTAATCCTGCTTTTTCTAAGGCATCAGGTTTGTTTTCATCAGCTGATAGAAATATCTGAAACGGAGCGCCATTTTGGATTTGGGCGAAGAATTTACCTGAGGAACCAAAAGATAGAATGACTTTGTTACCCGATTCTTCTTCGTACTGTTTGACTATGTCTTTCATAGGGGCAGTGAAGTTTGATGCTACAGCCGCATGAATTTCTTCGGCGTAAGTTGAGGAGTTAAGTGTCAAGAAGCTTAATAGCATGATGCTTAGCGAGGTGAATGACCGCATGAGTTTTATCCTTATAGAGTTGTCTGAAAGTAGGATTTATATCAATTCGTTATATATTGAACTATATAACGAATTGATGCAAGAGATCGGTGTTGCTCTATTTGTTTACAAGATGTGTTTTAAGTTAGTCTTCTAAGATGTGTTCTAGGTTAGTTTTCTAGGTTAGTTTTCTAGGTAAGGTTTTATGTTAACTATATCTATTTGCTCTTCTGGTAAGAATTTCTCGGCGTATTTTAAGTAGGTATTACTTTCTAAAAAAAAGCGGAATAGTTGTAAATCGAGATGCCCCTCTTGGCACATATTAAACATGATATCGATAGCGATGCTTATTGGTTTGGCTTTTTTATAAGGTCGATCTGAGGCTGTTAGAGCTTCGAATACATCGGCGATCATGAGGACTCTATCAGGAATACTGAGTTGTTCTGCATTGAGTTTTCGTGGGTAACCTTGGCCGTCCATTCTTTCATGGTGAGTGGAAGCGTAATGAGGGACTCGGCTTAGTTCAGGCGGGAATGGCAAGCTTTCCAGCATAGTAATGGTGCTAATGATGTGTTCATTTATTTTAAATCTATCTTCTTTTGTAAGCGTGCCTTTTTTTATTGTTAAGTTGTAGATTTCACCTTGGTTATATTGATGTTTTGGTATGGACATTTTTATGCCCAAGGAAGGTGGATAATAGATGTTTTTAACTCGTGGGATAATGTGCTCTAGTTTATCGGACAGTAAGGTTTCTATCACAGCTTGTTGGCCTAGCTGTTCACTTTCTAGATTGCCTGCTTGATCTTGTTTGACGAGCATCATTTCTTCTGCAGGGGATAAACCTAAGCGATTACTAAAATGCCGTGTCCATTTTTGCGCGCCAATTTCTTTTATTTTCTGTCTGTCTTTTTCGCTCATTAATTCACTGCCGATGTTTGCCTTGGCAACTAAAGCGAATTCTTCTTGAAGTATTGTTTGGCGTTCCTCCCATGTCGTTAAGGCGATGGTAGGATCTTGCTTTTCAATATGTACTTTATGTAAGTAATCTATTTCTGCATCACGCCATAAGACTTCGAAACGTGTGCGAATTTCATGAATGCGATTGTAAGTACATTCGAGCTTTGAGCCTTTGTCTATGATGTGTTCTGGCATAGTGATTTTCCCGCAGTCATGTAACCAAGCGGCAATGCGGAATTCTAGACGTTCATTGTCATTGGCAAATTGGAAGTTTTTATAAGGGCCTTCTTCGGCTTTTTCTAAAGCGTCAGAAAGCATCAACCCAAGCTCAGGAACCCGATAGCAATGACCGCCAGTATGTGCCGACTTGTCATCTATAGCCGTTGCGATTAGACGAATTAATGCCTCCATAAATCCTTTTTGGCTGGCTTCGTGCTGTTTAATATCTTGTGACATGGAGACAAAGGAGTTGGACAGTTGCCAGAGTTCTTTGATATTGGAATCGACAAATGCTACATCGTCAAATTGACGTAGTTTGATTTTCTCTGTTACTCGCTGTAATTGTCGAATGGGACGGACTATTGGTGTACTAAAAAGCCAGATAATCGGTAATAGGATTACCATTACTAAAGCACTTAATAATGCTGAGTGAAAAGCTTCTTTAGTTGCTTGTTGGAAAAGCATTTCCTCTGTTATGACAGCGGTAAAGTATTGTTTGGTGAATATGTCATTACCTATATTTTTGATGAAAATATAGTAGCGGGTATCGTCATTTTTTTTGATGATCAAGGGTTGTTTAGCGTTTGAATCATCGGCAGTTTTGATTAATTTTTTAAAGGGGATATCAAGATGATTCTGCATATATTGAGTATGCTGTTGTAGCCAAGCAGCATCTAGAGCATCTCGTTGAGCAGGTGTAATTTGACTTAATGCCTGATTTATTAAATCGAGCGCAAATTTTTGCTTTTCTTTTGTTACTAAATAAAAGTGATTGGGTACGAAATTGTTGATTTCTTTTAATTCATCGTACACTTGTAAGTCTTCAGCTTCCATTATGCTTATTGTTGATTTTAGGACAGGTGATGCACCTATAATGGCGTCATTTTGTCCGGATTGTAGGCGTGAAATGAGATCTTGTTCGGTGATAGACTCTTGCCATTTTATGTTGGGAAAGTGTGTTTTGAGCGTTGGGAGGACTGACCAGCGGCCAAGAAAGCCGACGTTTTTTCCATTTAAGTCACTTAATGACTTTGGTTCTGGCGTGATATTCTTTGTTGCAATGGCATACGGAATATCTAGCAATGGAACGCTGTATAATCCTTCAATATCTGTGTGTTGAGCTTTTTGTACAGACAGTAAAATATCAATCCCATCATCTTTGTATTTTTGGACAAGTTGTTCGCGGCTGAAGCCATTTATGTAGTCAAACTTAAGGCCTGTCATGGCGCTAATCATTTGCATCAACTCGATAAAGTAGCCTTTTGGCACTCCTGATTCGCTGAAGTCAAAAGGGCGCCAATCATTCTGATTAGATACTTTAAGGCGACCTAGATTGGTGATGGCTTCCTTTTGTTGCTGACTTAATAGTATTGGCTGTATTTCCGGTGTGATAACAGAGTGGGTGCTATTGATGTTCGAGGCAATAATTTCTCCATTTTGGCTAAACAAAAAAGCTTGTTCATGCCCATTAATTAATTTTGATGAAGACTGCGACAGTTGATCGGATAAAGACGATAAGAGAATGTCTAAGCCAACTACTTGGTCTGAATTACGTATTCGCTGAGCGTAGGTTTGCCCAGATATTTGTAGATGCTGAAAAAGGTAAGGCGGGGTTTTATAGATATCATTTTGTGCTGAAGCTGCGAACCATGGCCGTTCAGTTGGGTAGAAATTGCTGTTTTCCGTTTGCTGGTGATTAAGGTGAAAAGTAGAGGTGTAAAAGTAGGTTTGTCGTATACGTTTTTCATTACTGCCTGAGACTTCGACAACAGCCCAACGATCATCTGGCTGAGCACCCATTCGTTGTCTTATATCTTTGGCTGAGTCTAGGTTGATGAGCTGAAAAAAATGTTCTTGTTTGTCACCAATGTAAAGGCTGTATAACTCGGGGCGTTTATTTAAGAACTGAGCAAATAAACTGCTTTTACGTTCGATACTAGCATCTGATAGATTCGTGTCGATTAATTCTGCAAGTAAGCTGACAGTCTGTTTTGCATCATTCTCTAGGCTATAAACGCTGTCGCTCATATGGTCAGAAAGTAAATTCATGCTAGATAGCATATGACTGACGGCGATTCTTTTGTTGGCGCTGTACTGCAGTGAAATAGCAACAGAAGCTGTAATAATAATTGCCAGTAGGAACATATTAGCGACTAGAATCCTGATAGATAAGCGTTTGAATATCCGTTTTTTTCTAGTCACCATTCACATCCTTATAATAAGTTTTGAATGCCGAGTCAGGGATGGGGATTTCTACTTTCTTTAATACAAACCGAATTCATTCATTTGTGCAAATTAATATGTGTGATGATTTGTGATTTTGCGGGTTTTGTAATGCGTTCAAGTTTCATCCTTATACATTTTTCTTATATAAGTTAATCATATTTCCTTCTTATCCATTTAGTCAGCATTTTGTTAAGATAACGGCAACTTATCGATTCGCCTTGTTTATTGTTTTTTAGGTAGGCAGGAGGTCGGTGTTCTATGACTTGTTTTTTTAAGGTTTTCTTTCCATGTTGTATCCCATTATTAACTTAGCAGTTTTCGCTTTGTTGATCGCATTGTTGTTTAGACAGCAAAAAGCGAAAAAGACGTTATCCACACAGGTATTTACTGGTTTGGGCTTAGGTGTTGCTTTTGGTGCTGCATTGCAGTTTATCTATGGTGTTGGCAGTGCTGAAGCTAATGAGACCTTAGAGTATGTAAATATTGTTGGTTATGGTTACGTTAGTTTGCTGAAGATGATCATTATGCCGTTAATTCTGGTGTCTATTATCGGCGCTATTATTAAGGTGAAGGATACTGGTTCTTTGGGCAAAATGTCCGGTGGTATTATCGGGATTTTGTTAGCAACGACAGCTGTTTCTGCCTTGATCGGTGTTTTTGTTAGTAACTTATTTGGTTTGTCTGCGGACGGTATCGTACAGGGCGCTCGCGAAATGGCGCGTGGTGCAGCATTGGAAACACGCCTTGATGGACTAGCAAGTGTGTCGTTTGCTGACATGATTACCTCTTTCTTCCCTGGCAATCCTTTTGCCGATCTAACAGGTAGTCGTCCAACCTCGACTATTGCTGTGGTTATTTTTGCAGCTTTTGTTGGCATTGCTGGCGTGACGGTTGCTAGAACTGAACCAAAGTTAGGTGCAAGTTTTGAGCATTTTATTGATGTAGCTCAATCTATCGTTAGAACTTTAGTTCGTATGGTGTTAAGCCTTACGCCATACGGTATCCTTGCGTTGATGACCAAGGTTGTTGCGGGATCAAATGTTTCTGATATTTTGACTTTGCTTAACTTTGTTGTGGCGTCTTATGTTGGTTTGGCGTTGATTCTTGTTATGCATCTATGTTTGTTGGCATTTAATGGCATTTCACCGCTTCGCTACTTTAAGAAAGTATTGCCTGTATTGTTGTTTGCCTTTACGTCTCGTTCAAGCGCAGGAACGATTCCACTGAATATCGATACTCAGGTTAAACGTCTAGGTAACGGTGAAGGTGAATCCAATTTCTCTGCTTCTTTTGGTGCGACGATGGGGCAAAATGGCTGTGCTGGCTTATATCCTGCGATGTTGGCAGTGATGATTGCTCCAACAGTAGGCATTAATCCATTAGATCCAAGCTTTATTATTTCACTGGTTGCTATCGTAACCATTAGCTCATTTGGTATCGCAGGCATCGGTGGTGGCGCGACATTTGCGGCTTTGATTGTATTGTCTGCTTTAGATATGCCTGTTGCATTAGCTGGTTTGTTGATTTCCATCGAACCTTTGATCGATATGGGGCGCACTGCTGTTAACGTAAATGGTGCGATGACGGCCGGTAGTATTACCTCGAAGTGGCTTGGTCATACTGATTCGAGTGTGTTTGAACAGGATGAGGTGCCAGAAGCTGAGCTGAAAAATAGTTAATAGCAAAGCGTAACAACATCTTATTTATAGAAAACCACCTCCGGGTGGTTTTTTTTCGCAACGTATTAAATAAACTAAGAAAGAAAGTATAGGAGGTTAAGGGGAACGTAGCGAAATTTGGTTAATTTAAAAATTAAGTTCTGGGCATGCAAAATGCATAATTTGATCTAAGCTTGCTTAATAACAACGACAAGGAGAGGCTCGTGTCCTTATTTTCAAATCTTAAAGTATCTCAATCGGTGGCCATTGTTGGCATTTTACCATCTCTGTTTGCCATTATTATTGTGGCGTTTTTAGTTAAAGATTTAAATGCACGTGTTCATGAGGGACGTATTGCCGAAGATATGGTGAAGTTGTCGACTATTTTAGATGGTGTAGCGCATAACTTTGCGGTTGAACGTGGTTTAAGCGCTGGTTTCCTTGGTAGTAAGGGAAGCATAGGTAAAGACGCCTTGTTGGCGCAGCGTAAAGTCGCTGATAATGCAGAAGCGGCGCTTAAAAATATCGATAGCAGTGCTTTTGAGGTGTTAACACTGGATAGGTTAGATAACCTGCGAGCTCCTGTTTTAACAATGTTACAGGACAAAAATAAAGTTCGACAAAAGATTGATGTTTTAGCCGCTGATAATGGCGCTTTTGATTTTTATTCAGAGGTAAATCGCCAAGCGCTAAATTCAATTCAACGCGTCATTCTAGATATTAGCAATCGAGAAATTGCTAAAGCACTTGAGGCTCGTTTAAGCTTATTGTGGATGAAGGAACGGGTAGGTCAGTATCGCGGTGCGTTAAACGGTGTATATGTTGCTAAGTCTACAACCTTAAAACGTCAGTCTCAAATTGCGGCATTTATCGAGGATGAGAGTCATCAGCTAGAACATTTTACAGTGACGGCATCAGATAAAGAGGAAGCGTTACTGAATGCTGCCATGAAAGATGATAAATGGAAGGCGGTTGTTCAGGCGACTGATGTCTTTTTAGCGATGAAAGATGTTTCATCAGTGAGTGGTCCTGCTGATTGGTTTGCACTTGCCACTGCAAAAATAGGCTTGATAAAAGGTGTTGCGGATAAAATTAGCTCCGAAATTAATGTCCTTAGTTCATCATTAACCTCACGTAGCGAGCTTTATCGTAATGGCTTGATTATTGGTTTTATTCTATTAATTACTCCTGTTATTTGGTTGGCTTTTTCTCTTACTCGATCTCTTTCGAAACGTGTTGAACGTATTAGTGAAGCGTTATCGAACGTGTCTTCTGATCGTAATTTGGTCGGAAGAATTGAAAATACTTCTAAAGACGAGTTGGGTGAAATTATTCAGTACTTAAATATTCATTTGGACCACTTGAGTGAGTCTTTCCATCTGATGGTTGATATGGCGTCTGAATCCAAAGAAAGTATGAATGTTCTGAGTGGCTATTCAAGAAGTGCATTACAAGAAACTAAAGATCAGTTTAATCAAACCGATCTTATGGCGTCGGCAGTTGAAGAGATGTCTTTAACGAGTAATACCATTTCCCAAGATATGCAGTCCTCGGCAGAAGCGACGGAGAATATTCGAGAGCAAAGTACTCAAGGTTCAGCGCGGATGCAGACTATTCTGCAGTCTATCGCCAATTTATCTTCAGAAGTGGATGGCGGATATAAAGCGGTGCAGTCGGTTACTGGTCATACAGAGCAAATTAGCACTATCTTGCAAACTATTGAATCTATCGCTGAACAGACCAATTTATTGGCATTAAACGCAGCGATAGAAGCAGCTCGTGCCGGTGAACAAGGACGAGGCTTTGCTGTAGTTGCCGATGAAGTAAGAACGCTTGCTCAGCGTACACAAAACTCGACTGAAGAGATTCGTTCTATGATTGAAGCCTTGGTGGGGGCTGGTAAGAGTGCCCTACAATCCATGGATAAATGTTCCAGCATGGCAACACAAACGTCTAGTGTGGTCGGTGAAAATGTCACCATGATGCAAGGCTTATTTGATGCTATTGAGTTGCTTACTCAGACTATAGAGCGAGTTGCTACAGCCTCAGAAGAGCAATCTCAAGTATCTGAAGAAATTAATAAGAACATTCAGAATGTCAGCGAGCGTTCAGAGCGTATTTTGGACTTGGTCAATAAAACGGATGAAGGGTCTACTCAAGCCAAACAGCGTTTTGAAAATGTGCTGAAAGAGATCAGCTCATATAAATTGAGTTAGCTACATAACAGATCAAGCTTTCACGATAAGAGCTTGATCTGCTTTTAGACCTAATGAGTGCGCTTTATTTCGAAGGTCTTCATGAAAACATCATTACTAAATGTGCCTATAATCGCGCTAAACGTAACGGTAGCGTTTATGATGAAGATCAACCCGTTGGCGTATTCTTGGTCTGGCGGAGCTCCTCTTAAAATGTAAAGGCAAAGCGATAGTCCATATAGAAACAAGCTAATTTTGTTGGTTACGAAAAAGAAGGGAATCTCAAATGCCCACAACTCTTTTTTATTGCCAAATCGAATGACTAAATTCAGCAAAACATAAACCAATGTTGTTATAACCACAATCAAATAGGCTATAAATGATTGACCATCCTCTAATAGAGTATTTCCCATATAAATGGAAAATCCAGCAGCAATAATCCAAAAAATTAAAAGTGGTCCTAAAATCAATCCCATTATTTTACCCTTCTTTAGTTCATAGGTTTTCACCTATATTCACTTTGTATCTATTCGTCGGTGTTCTACTTCTATTTCTGCTTATTCAAACTCAATAAGTTTGCTCGATGTTGTGTTTTTCCATGAAGCTTTCACTACTAAATGAGCCAAGCAGTGTTCCTAATGAAATAGATAACGCGATAATGAAAATTAGAGATTTAATTGATGGGTTTTTAATGCGTTTTTTAAGAAAAAAGTAGGCTAACAACGCAGCGCAGTATAAAAGAGCGGCATCTAGGTTAAATAAGAAGAAAAATATTATTTCAAATACCCAGAGCGATTCTTTACCTTCAAACTGATTGATAGTGTGAGTCTTATACATAATAGCGAGAAGAATGGCGGCTATCGTTGGCAGTATCTTGTAGACAAATAGCTTCTCTTCTTTCAATAAGACATAGCCGATTCGAAGCGAGAAAAGAAAGCAGATTACCCAAAATAAAAAAAGAGGGAGGATTACTATTCCCATAACACGTCCTTGATGTTGGTGAATTTCGTTTATTATTTTTTCAAAAAAGCCACAGTGAGATAGTCTCACTATGGCTTTATTGATTCTAGCAGATTAGTTGGCGAGAATTAATCTGGTTTACGATTTCGACGTGCTGGCGCTAAAGGCTTGCTTCGAAGGCCTTGGCCTGGTGTCATTTCAGCTTTTGGTGCGCTAGGGCGACGGTTGCCAGACTTAGGCGCATTGCCTTGTTTCGCTGGATTACCACCTTGTTTCGCTCCATTGCCTTGTCTTGGACCATTGGTTTGCTCACGTGGTCTTTTGGGCTTGTTAGGCTTAATTGGACGTGTATCTAGAGTGGTATCAGGTAACATGTGCGTTGGCATGAAATCATCTTCGTAACGACGTTCAATTAGCTTCTGAGTCAAACGCTCGATGGCGCGTAATTGATCTAGCTCGTCTGCTGCCACCAAGGAAATTGCTTTGCCAGTTGCACCAGCGCGACCAGTACGGCCGATACGGTGAACATAATCTTCTGCTACATCTGGTAAGTCAAAGTTGACTACATGAGGTAGCTGTTCAATGTCCAATCCACGGGCCGCGATATCTGTCGCAACAAGAATACGTATACGGCCTTCTTTAAAGTCAGCTAGAGCGCGAGTACGTGCGCCTTGGCTTTTGTTACCGTGAATGGCGCTAGCACGAATGCCTGCGTCTTCTAATTGTTTGGTGATCTTGTTAGCGCCGTGTTTGGTGCGAGAAAAGACCAATGCTTGATCCCAACGACCGTCAGCGATAAGTTGAATTAATAGCTCGGTTTTGCGCTTCTTATCCACCGGATGCAGCCACTGCTCTACAGAGACCGCCGTCGCATTGCGTGGCGTAACGGAAATTTCGATTGGGTTGTTTACTAAGCCTTTTGCTAGCTGGCGAATTTCTGGGGAGAAAGTCGCAGAGAACAATAAGTTCTGACGTTTTTTCGGCAGGATAGCGAGGATTTTTTTGATGTCATGGATAAAGCCCATGTCCAGCATGCGGTCGGCTTCGTCTAACACTAGGACTTCTAGCTTGTCGAAACGTACAGCTTTTTGATTGTATAAATCCATCATGCGGCCAGGCGTTGCGATCAAAATATCCGCGCCGCGACGTAGTGCCATCATTTGAGGATTGATTTTGACGCCACCAAATACGACTGTTGATTTAAGAGACAAATGCTGACCGTAATTTTTGACGCTTTCTGCGACTTGTGCTGCTAATTCACGAGTTGGTGTTAATACCAAAGCGCGAACTTGATTGCTTTGTGCATTTTCGCCTTTACTTAGTATTTCAAGCAAGGGTAAGGTAAAACCGGCTGTTTTGCCTGTCCCAGTTTGGGCTGCGGCCATCACATCTTGGCCTTCAAGAATGGCTGGTATTGCCTGAGCTTGAATTGCAGACGGCTCAGTATAGCCTTGATCTTCAATGGCTTTTAGGATGGGGGCAGAAAGCCCAAGTTTGTTGAAACTCATAGATGTTCTCATGTTTTATAAAGGCAGGTGCAAAGCTGAAAGGTCAGGTTATGCAAGAATTTCGCGAAGCTTACCTTATATCGGCTCTACATGCTATGTAGTATGATCTTTGTGTGATAATTGCCATGGCTCAAATTGCAGTTAAAAACGAGGGAAAAGGGTCCTTGCATCGGCTTACCATGTCGAGCAAAGACTATTTGAATCTCCCCTAGTTTTTTGTTTAGACTCGTTTTACATCCACTGAAACGGCAAGCTGCTGAGAGCCGCCGCCTTCAAAGATAACGCCTTGCAGCGGTGTAACGTCGGCATAATCTCGACCCCATGCAGTGACGATATGCTGATCGCTTGGCATGAGGTCATTGGTTGGATCAAATTCCACCCAGCCTAATTCAGGGATAAACACCGCGAACCAAGCGTGGGATGCATCCGCACCAACCAATTTTTCTTGTCCTGGTGGAGGCAAGGTTTCTAGGTAGCCACTCATATAACGAGCTGGAATGCCAACTGAACGCAAGCAGCCAATGGCTAAATGAGCAAAATCCTGACATACACCGCTACGCTGTTTTAGTACTTGCTCAAGCGGCGTGGCAACGGTTGTGCTAGCCGGATCGAATTTGAACTCGGTGAAGATCTTATGAGTAAAAGCCAGCGCTGCCTGCAAGACAGGTTTGTCATCTGTAAAAGTGCTTAGAGCGTAGGCTTTTAAATCTTCTGAACAACGTATTTGCGGAGAATCCAGTAGGTACTCTTTTGCCATACGCAGTTCAGGTGTATTTGGATTAGTTAGTTGCGCGCGTAATTGACCACAAGTGAGCGTGCTTTGCATTTGCCATTGCAGTACATCCAATGGTGAAATTTCAAAGTCAGTGGTTACATCAATTACCAGTTTTTTATGAGCTTCTTGAATCGAAAAATAAAATGTTTGATTGCCGAAATAATCTTCGCCATCATTTTGATAAACGGGTGGCGGATTAATTTGTATTTTTTGATTCAGGCAGCGCTGATTGCGCGTATCTCGCGGTAGAAGGTGAGCCATGTTGTAGCATAAGCTCACTGGCGCTCCATAAGTGTATTCCGTTATATGGCGAACGCGGTATCTCATACATTTGTTCCTCTGATGGCTTCAGTCAATGACTGCGGGCCAGCGGTATGGTCAAAATACTTATCGCTAATGAGAACGGTGAATTGCTCAAGTTGAGCTAAAAGCTCGGTCATGAGTTGCTCGAGTTTTAGACGGCTTTGGCTATCAGGATCAATCTTGGCAAGTTCTTCCAAATCGGCAAGCTGAATATCATTTAGCGATTTTAAAATGATTTTATTTTCAGGGCTTAGGCCAGCTGTTGTTGTCTCATTTCTAGGTAATTCTCTGATGTATTTACGTAGCTGTTCTACTTGATAAAGTAAAGAGCGTGGATTCGTACCATCAATCATTAATAGATCTAATCCGTATGCAACGCGTACACGATTACGGTAACGGCGACGGAAGGAAATAAGGGCTTCTACACTTAATAAAACGGATTCTAAAATTTGCTGTTGAGGCCCGGATGATAGTGGCGTAGTGAGCGCAGAGCGTAACAAGGTTGCCGTTTGCAATGCGCGTTCGGTACGGCGACCAATTTCCTGAAACGTCCAGTCGAGACCGCGTAACATGCTTTCATGGTTCAAACCGGACAGCGCCAACAAAGAGGTAACAAGACTGTCTAACGATTCTTCCGGTGCAGAAGGCAAGCCATTGGTATAAGCGCGATCTAACTCATGGATATGGTCGCGCAGCTCATTGATGATGATACGTGTATCGGCAGAAAGCATTTCTTTCACTTGCTCGCCACAACTTAACATGGCTTGCAGGTTGGCTTTGACCGATCCCGCTCGGCTGCCATCCGTGATGATAGAAACGAGTTCAGCTTCAGGGTTGGTGAGCAATTTTTCGTCAGCTTCCATAAAGCCTGGCAAGCAGCCTGTTTGCGTAGATGCCATTTCAAGTAACATACGGCGGCTTTCTTCTGGTAATGGATCAATGCCATTCATCTGTTTAAAAATGGTCCGTAGTAAACGCATACTGATTTCTGCGCGTTCGGCATAACGGCCCATCCAGAATAAATTTTCTACCACTCGGCTTGGTAAATTTGATTGTAAGGCTTCGTCCTGCAGCATAACTTGATCTGTGATCAAGTTACTTGGTACTTCCGGCTCTGCTGCAATGATCCAAGTGTCTTTACTTTTTGAGCTAGACATATTGGTGACAATGGAATCTTTTGTTGATTCGCCAGCACGAGATAAACCGCCGGGCATGACAGTGTAGCCGGTTGGGTTAGCAACGGTGAAAGCCCGCAATAGGCTTGGCCTAGCTTGTATTTTTCCATTTAACCAAATAGGCGACATAGAGCCGGGAACATAACTTTGCGCTGCATATAGATGCGGGGCTTTTTTGATTTTTTCTATCGTATTAAGTTTTTGCTTTTCGCTTAGCGTGTGGCCATAAATACTGTTGCTGCTATGGCTACGAATTGCAGGCTTGATAATTAGGTTACTAAGATTGGCGATAACATAATTTAAATCGTCTTTATCACCACACCACCAAGTTGCTACAGAAGGTAAGGTAAGTTGTTCGCCTGTCAAAAACTCACTGATGGCAGGCAAAAATTTTACTAATGCTGGCGCTTCTAGAATGCCGCTACCTAATGGGTTAGCAAGTACGACGTTACCTGCACGAACTACTTCTAATAAACCTGGAACACCTAGGAAAGAGTCGGCTCTTAGCTCCGCTTGATCGCAGTAGGCATCATCGACACGACGTAAAATAACATCGACACGAGCCAATCCATTTAAAGACTTCATCCATACCGCACCATTACGTACGGTTAAATCACTGCCTTGGACTAATGGAAAGCCAAGATAGTTTGATAAGTAGGCTTGTTCGAAATAGGTGCTACTGTAAGCACCGGGAGACAGCATGACGATACGTGGAGTATCTGTCCATTGACTGGCAAGAGACGTCAGCATATTTTTGAAGGATTGGAAAAATCCTGCAAGACGACGCACTTGGCTGTCGCGGAAACTGTTCGGAATAACGCGCGATACAACGGTACGGTTTTCCAATGCGTAGCCTGCGCCATTTGGAGCTTGGGTACGATCGCCAATGACTTGGAATTGACCCGCATGGTCACGGACTAGATCTACCGCATGATGCAATAATTGATGAGCACCGGGAACCATAACACCGTGGCATTGACGTAAAAATCCTGGATGGCTAAAAATAATCTCAGAAGGAATAATGCCGTTTTTCAGTAGTTCTTGCGGACCATAGAGGTCTTTTAAGATCAGATCGAATAAGTTTGAGCGCTGAGCTAAACCTTGCTCTATCTCAAGCCATTCATCGGTCGGAATAATATTGGGAATAAGATCCAGCGACCAAACACTTGGCGTGAGTGGGTCGCTGGTTAAATTATAGGTAGCTCCGTCTTCACGAAGGATACGCTGAGCACGACGTTGTCGGTCGAGCATTTCCTCGTCTGAAAGATTGCTTATGTTACGCAGCAGGGCTTCCCAATGTGCGCGCGGTTGGCGATCTTCCGTGAAGGCCTCATCATAAGCATTTATCGGTTTATCATAGGCGGAAGATAACGTCGGTTTTTCATCTATCACCGACGTTATAAAAGTACCTGTTTGAAGTTGCATAATGTGCTTGAGCCTAAAAAAATTAATTATTAGAGAACATTATACTGCTTCCTTAGATCTAATGTATGCGGATATTCATTCATTGGCTCTTCTGCTGGTGGCGACATGGCACGAGGCTCGTCTCCATTTGGGTAAAAAGAGCGCAATGCACTGAAGGCTGGCGGTGGAGATAGCGTGCCTTGAGTGAAGCCGTGATCCCAAAAACGGTTCACACGACGAGCTTCCGCTTCGTTGCTATTGACCGGTACATTGTCATACGTACGTCCACCTGGGTGAGACACATGATAAGTACAACCGCCCACAGATAAGCCATTCCAGGTATCGATTAAATCAAATATTAGTGGCGTGTCTGTCCCTAGTGTTGGGTGCAGAGCAGATGGTGGTGCCCAGGCTTTGTAACGCACTGCACCCACGTATTCGCCTTTGCGACCGGTAGAACGAATCGGCACACGACGGCCATTACAGCTAAGTACATAACGTCCATCGGTTAAGCCAGATAATTTTACCTGCAAACGTTCTACGGAAGAATCTACGTAGCGAGCAGTACCCGATCCGGTGATTTCTTCACCTAGAACGTGCCAAGGCTCAATTGCCCAACGAAGTTCAATTTCCATGTCATCGATTTTTTGACGGCCATAATGCGGGAAACGGAACTCTTCAAACGGCGCTAGCCATTCTAGTTTGAATGGGAAACCATGGCGCTGAAGATCTTCGACCACTTCTTTCACGTCCTGCCACACAAAATGCGGCAACATGAATTTGTCATGCAAACTAGTGCCCCAACGCACCAAAGGCTTTTTGTACGGTTCTTTCCAGAAACGGGCCACGAGACAGCGCAACAGCAGCATTTGTACGAGCGACATATGCGGATGCGGTGGCATTTCAAAACCACGGAATTCCAATAAACCTTGTCTACCGCTGGCGCTGCCAGCTGCGTAAAGCTTATCTATGCAGAACTCAGAACGATGGGTGTTACCTGTGATATCAACCAGTAAGTTACGCATTAAGCGGTCAACTAACCAAGGATCTTCAACAAAGCCTTCAGGCATATTTTGGAAAGCAATTTCCATTTCATACAGAGCTTCATCTCGTCCTTCGTCTGGGCGAGGTGCTTGGCTAGTTGGGCCAATGAACATGCCAGAGAAAAGATAAGACAAACCTGGATGATGCTGCCAGAAGGTCACTAAACTCTGTAACAACTCAGGGCGGCGCAACAGCGGACTGTCTGCTGGTGTGCGACCACCTAGCGTTACGTGATTACCTCCACCTGTGCCAGTATGGCGACCATCTAGCATGAATTTTTCTGCGCCAAGGCGAGAAAGGTAAGCTTGGTGATACAAGGTTTCGGTATTGTGAACCAGTTCTTTCCAGCTCGCGGCAGGATGAATATTTACTTCGATAACACCTGGATCTGGCGTGATCAGGAACTTTTGCAAGCGCGGATCTTTTGGAGGCTCATAACCTTCGACAACGATTGGTTTATCAAGGGTTTTCGCAACCGCTTCAAGCTGCTCAAGAACATCTACAAAGTGCTCAAGATGTGTCATTGGCGGCATAAATATATGCAAGCGGCCATCGCGTGGTTCGATACACAAGGTAGTGCGAATTACGTTTTTCAACGTTTTTTCTGGCGCTAAGGCAGGTGCTGCTGGTTTTTTAGCGAAATGCTGCTTGGCAACGCTTTCTAATACCGCGTTGTCTTTTTTGTTCGCCAAAGGTTGGCGAGGATCAAACGGGTCACGCTCAGGTATGCGATCTTCTTCAGCTTGAGCAGGTAAAGAATTCAGTGGTAAACGATAACCCATTGGGCTGTCGCCCGGAATTAAGGTGATAACGTCACTGCGCATTGGCCAAAGGGAGCTATTCCAACGATTGTTTACCGTATCGAATTCTAACGGCAAAACGAAACCTGTTGTGGTGCTTAAACCACGGCTAAGCAGTTTTGCTAGACGACGGCGTTCTAGATCATCTTTTAAATCGGCTTTGGTTGGATCTGCATCCGCAGGAAGCGATTGCTCCATCCATAAATAATACAGCGTGTCTTCGTAGGTGCTTTGAAGGTATTGCTTATCCAAGGCGAGTTTTTCACACAACAATTCACCAAACGCTTGGGCGTCTTTGATGGTGTGTTTGTAGTCTTTGTCTACACGAGCTAAATATTTTGGATCATTCCACAAGGCTTCGCCGTCAGTGCGCCAGAAACAACCCAGCGCCCAGCGTGGTACTTCTTCGCCCGGATACCATTTGCCTTGCCCATAATGGAGTAGGCCGTTAGCACCAAATTCTTGCTTCATTTTAATTAGCAAATCTTTGGCTAGTTTTAATTTTTCTGCGCCCAATGCGCCAGTATTCCATTGTTCTGAATCCATGTCGTCGATTGAGACAAACGTCGGCTCGCCACCCATGGTTAGGCGAACGTCTCCGTCTTCAAGTTGCTTATCGACCGCAAAGCCAAGAGCTTTGATAGTGTCCCATTCGCCTTCTGCATAGGGTTTGGTCACACGCGGATCTTCATGGATACGAGTAACAATGTTGCTGTAGCTAAACTCACATTCACATTCGTCAACAAAACCTGTGATTGGGGCTGCCGAAGCTGGTTCTGGTGTACAAGCCAGAGGAATGTGACCTTCGCCAGCGAATAGGCCTGAAGTAGGATCTAAGCCAACCCAGCCTGCACCTGGTAAAAACACTTCACACCATGCGTGTAAGTCGGTGAAATCTTCTTCTGGGCCAGATGGACCGTCGAGAGCTTTTACGTCCGCAGTGAGCTGTACTAAATAACCTGACGCAAAGCGTGCAGCTAATCCAAGGCTACGAAGTATTTGAACCAGTAACCATGATGTGTCACGACAAGAACCTTTTTTCAGGGTCAGTGTTTCTTCACAGGTCTGAACGCCTGGCTCTAAACGAATTCCGTAACCAATATCCGCTGCTAAGCGACTATTGATCGCCACGAGAAAATCGTTAATCGGCGTATTTTTACGATCAACTGTTGATAACCATTTATCTAATAACGGGCAAGATTCGGTTACTTGTAAGTAAGGCTCGAGCTCTTTTTTAAGCGCTTTGTCGTAGGCAAATGGATATTCTTCTGCGTAGCTTTCAACGAAGAAATCGAATGGGTTGATTACCGTCATATCGGCGATAACTTCCACGTAAAACTCTAACTTATTAGTCTTTTCAGGAAACACTAAGCGAGTTTGGAAGTTGCCAAACGGATCTTGTTGCACATTGATAAAATGTGTTTCAGGCAAGACTTTAAGCGAGTAAGCATGAATTTTTGTGCGTGAGTGCGCCGCCGGTTGTAGTCTTAGTACGTGGGGAGCCACGTTGATAAAACGATCAAACTCGTAGGTAGTCTTGTGCTGTATTGCGACTCTAATGGTCATGCAGCGTCTCCTTGCCGAAAATGAAACCAGTTTTCGGTGATCTGGTGATTTATTTCGATAATGGCAATCTGTATATCATTGAGATGATTATGGAAGTCTTCATCCAAATCTTCTGAACTATTGATTGGGTAATCAAATTCTAAAAGTTTATCTACCTTAGCGGTAATCAAACCAGCGCGTGGTAATTTTGTCGCCGCTTCACCTATTTGACCTAAGCAGTAAGCTAAGGATCGTGGGAAACAAGGGTCATTCATCAAGAATGTAGTGGCCTTTGCTCCGTTGATAGACGTTCTAACAGTGCGGCGATAATCCAAATACGCACTTTGAGACTTTAATACTTTTGACCAAGTCACTTGTCCAAGTTGAATTCTTGCTTCGGGCTCAGATTTCAACATTAAAGACACGGCCGCATCGAGAATACGTGTTCCCATGTCAGCACGTTCTAAATAGCGTCCCATAATGAGGAAATGCCAGCCGGAATCACGACTCATTGCTCCAGCAAAGAGGCCGATGATTTTTTGGCAGCCTTCAATAATGGTATTCAAGAAAAGGTGACGTTCTGAACGATTAATCCCTTGCTTGATATTCTGTTGTGCGTATAGATCTAGTTCGTTTATTAGTTCCCATGTTTCTTTAGGAACCGCATCACGTGTGGTGCGGATGTTTTCTCGGACCATTTTTAATGATGACAGCATAGAGCTTGAGTTTGTGTCATCGGCTAAAAGAAACTTCACTACGTTACGTTCGTCTTTTACTTTATAACGTTGTTCGAAAATTTCTTCACCACTGAGTATCTCGATTAAGTTATACCAAGATACTTCAATGTTTTTTGGAAGGTCGAATAATAGGTCGTCATAAACACTGACCAAGCGGGCTGTGTTTTCAACGCGTTCCAAATACCGTGCGCTCCAATATAAGCGTTCTGCGACTCTAGATAACATGATTACTGCCCCTTTGTTTCAACAATCCAAGTGTCTTTACTACCACCACCTTGTGACGAATTAACGACCAAGGAACCTTTTTTCATAGCGACGCGAGTTAGGCCGCCAGTGGTGACGTAGGTTTCCTTAGCTTGCAAGATAAATGGACGAAGGTCTAAGTGACGAGGTTCTAAGACACCTTTGGATATAAGCGTTGGTGCGGTGGATAATTTCAACGTTGGTTGAGCAATGTAATTACGCGGATTTTTAGTAATTAACTCGGCAAACAGTGCTTGTTCTTTCTTCGTTGAATGAGGCCCGACTAGCATACCGTAACCGCCAGATTCGTTGGCCGGTTTAACAACCAGTTTGTCTAGGTTGGCGAGAACATAGGCACGCTGCTCTGGGTCATCGCACAAGAAGGTCTCGACGTTGTTAAGAATCGGCTCTTCGTTCAAGTAATAACGAATGATGTCTGGGACATAAGCGTAAACCACTTTGTCATCGGCAACACCAGCACCCGGCGCGTTTGCTAGTGCGACATTACCTGCTCGCCATGCGCGCATTAGACCAGCAACACCTAGGACAGATTCAGGGTCAAAGGCTTCTGGGTCGATGAATAAGTCGTCAATACGACGATAAATAACATCTACGCGCTCTGGACCATCAATAGTTTTCATGTAAACGCAGTCGTCGTTGTCGACAAATAGGTCGCTGCCTTCAACGAGTTCGGCACCCATTTGTTGTGCCAAGAAAGCGTGTTCAAAGTAGGCGGAGTTATAAATCCCTGGTGTTAATACCACGATCTCAGGGTTTTCTATGTCTCTTGGTGACAAAGAGGCTAAGGTGTCAAATAATTGCGAGGTATAAGAATCGATCGGCAAGATGGATTCGTTTTCAAACAGTTCTGGCAAGACGCGCTTAGTAATGGCGCGGTTTTCCAACATGTAAGACACACCAGAGGGTACGCGTAAGTTATCTTCTAAAACAAAGAAGTCGCCATTTTCATCTCGTACTAGATCGGTACCACAAATATGCGCCCATACGCCGTAGGCTGGTGAAACGCCAACGCATTCTGGTCTAAAATTTTTGGAATCTTTGATGATGTGTTCTGGGATGATGCCGTCTTTGATGACGTTTTGGTCGTGGTAGAGGTCGTTGATGAAAAGGTTAAGAGCGGTAAGACGTTGTTTTAATCCTGCTTCAGCTATTTTCCAGTCTGAAGCTTTTATAGTTCTAGGGACGATATCGAAGGGCCATGCTCTGTCTATATTGCCTTCTTCTGTGTAGACCGTGAAGCTGATGCCCATTTCTTGTATCGTTGCTTCTGCGGTGAGACGCCTCTTTTCTAGTTCGTCTTCTGAGAGACTATCTAAATATCCCAAGAGTTGTTTTGCAGGAGATCTTGGGGCGCCTTTGTCATCTATTAACTCGTCAAAAAAATCAGATGACTGATAATGGCTGGTTAGTTTTTCCATGTATACCTCGTTCTCTTTATCAAGCCGGAGGTGGGTGCCTTAAACTTGCACACGTTTGTGGGCTTTTTTTGTGCATCCGCCCCACATTGGGGAGACTTCTTTACTTTGTAAGGTTAAACCTAGCGATATCATTACCTTGATTTACTAGGCTGCCAGTAATGTTTTCGCACTACTGAAAGAATAAAGCAAGGATCGAGCCATAGTATTTGAAAAGTATTTTCACATTTTTTGTTCCATCATAAGTGATATAGATCGGTTTTATTTAGGTGGGAATTCGCTACTATGGCGCCTTTAATTCTTGCAAAAGCATCATTAACAAAGAGGAAAGATGAGTGGGTCAGGTTGATTGTGTTGTGATTGCTGGTGCTGGTATTGGCGGATTATGTGCAGCATTGGCATTGGCCAAGCAAGGTATTCAGGTAACAGTATGTGAGCAAGCTGCAAGTCTTGGAGAAGTTGGTGCAGGCCTGCAAATAAGCCCTAATGCTATGAGGGTGCTACGAGAACTTGGTTTAGAATCTGAGTTAAGTCAGTTTGTTTTTAAACCTCAATATGCTGCTATTCGCGATTATAAAACCGGCGAATATTACCTCAAATCGCCTTTAGGTAAGCAAGCTGAAGCACGTTATGGTGCGTCTTACTGGCATTTGCATCGTGCTGATTTACATCAGGTTTTAGCAGAAGCTTGTGCACAAGTTGGTGTTAAAATGGTGCTAAATGCGACGGTTGCGGGCTATCGTGAAAATACTGAGCTCGAGCAAGTCTATTTGTTGCTCGAAGATGGTCGTGAATTTAGTGCAGATTTGTTGATCGGTGCGGACGGTATTCGCTCAAAAGTACGCGAGCAAATGTTAGGACAAGAGCGTCCAACTTTTATGGGGCAAGTAGCATGGCGCGGCGTTATTCCTGTTAGTGATCTGACTGTTGATGTCAAACCTGATGCGTGTGTTTGGGTAGGGCCAGGCCGTCATTTTGTGACCTACTATTTACGTGGTGGAGACTATGTCAACTTTGTTGCTGTAGAAGAACGCAGTGATTGGCGGTCTGAATCATGGCGCGAAGAAGGTGATGTTGACGAATTAAAGCGCGTGTTTGCAGATTGGCATCCTGAAGTGAGGGAGTTGATAAAAGCTGCGAGCAGTACGTTTTTATGGGCATTAAATGGCCGCGATGAACTGCCTACCTGGCACAAAGGTCGAGTGGTTTTGTTGGGTGATGCTTGTCATCCCATGCTGCCTTTTATGGCGCAAGGCGCCGCAATGGCGATTGAAGATGGATATGTTTTAGCTAAGTGTTTGTCTAATTATGCTTTGGGCGATGCTTTGCTGAAATACGAGCAATCTCGTAAACCCCGAGCGACTAAAATTCAGCAAATGTCTAAAGCCAATGTTGGCTTATATCATATGCACGGAGGTGTACTGGGCATAATGAAATTAAAAGCGCTTCAAGCTGCCGGACGGTTTGTTCCTGATGTTATTCAATCTAAATTAGATTTCGTATATGGTCATGATGTGACTAAGAATTGAGCATTATCGCGGGTTATTGCTTTATAAATATGTAAGAAAAAAGTCTATTTTGTCATTTTATATTCTACACTTTTTCTTTGAGTTGTAATCATCTATGGTGAATAGGTGGTGCGATGGCTGCTCTGCGGTCGTTTTGCTACTTTTTCCTGAATTAATAAACGCACGAATTAAACTCGAAGGGATTGTGTCATATGATTGTTCTCTCGGTACTGTTTTTAGTCATTGGTTTGGCTTTGCTATTGGGTGGTGGCTGGCTTGTGTCACTTGATGGCAGTCTCTATTATGTTGTTGCTGGCATTGCTTTTATCGCCGTTGCTTTGTTGTTAAGAAAGCGTAATAAAATAGCGAATCTAATTTACGCCTTGCTACTAGTAGGAACCTTAATCTGGTCGATTATGGAATCTGGTTTGAGTTGGTGGCCTTTAGCATCTCGAATGGGGCTTTTCTTAATCCTCGCCGTTCCTCTTCTCTTACTGGCTTTCTTTAAGCGACGCAGTGGTGGACGTGTGTTATTGCCAGTTTGGTTAGCAACAGCTTTAGTTACTATTTCTCCTTTGTTCATGACGTCACCAACGACGGTTGAAGGCACAATGACGCGGTCAGTTACCATGTCTGACGCGGATACTGGTGATGTTAATCAGGGGGAGTGGAATGCATACGGACGTAGTAATTTAGGTCAGCGATTCTCGCCATTAGGTCAAATTACACCTGATAACGCTGATCAGCTGCAACTTGCTTGGCAATATCAAACAGGTGATAAAAAAGGTCCTAAAGATGTGGGTGAAACTACCTACGAAGCGACCCCTCTAAAACTCGGAAATGCTCTTTATGTTTGTACACCGCATAACTGGATTGTGGCATTAGATGCGGATACGGGTGAAGAGCAGTGGGTCTATGATGCGAAAGTGCCCGCAGAAAGTCAGCGTCAGCATCAGACTTGTCGTGGCGTATCTTATTTACCGCCCACTAATTCTGTAAAACTCCCACCTATTCAAAAATCATCTGTACCTGCTGAAAGTTTAGAAAGTATGCAGTGTGATGCACAGTTGTTCTTACCTACATCTGATGCACGTTTAGTGGCTGTTGATCCTACAACGGGGGCGCGTTGCGCTAATTTTGCGGATAATGGCGAACTAGATTTGATGCACAATATGCCGTTTAAGCAGTCGGGTTACTATTATTCTACGTCGCCGCCATTAGTGGCTGGTGGTGTGGTGATTGTCTCTGGGTCAGTGAATGATAACTATGATGTGAATTCTCCATCAGGTGTGATTCGCGCTTACGATGTGAAAACGGGTGAGTTGAAATGGAACTGGGATTCTGGTCACCCAGACGATACAACGCCTATAGGCCCAGATGAAACTTATGCGACAAGCTCGCCAAATAGCTGGTCTGTTGCCAGTGCGGATGAAAAGCTTGGTTTGGCCTATTTCCCCATGGGGAATCGCACTCCGGATCAGCTAGGTATGTATCGTACTCCAGCGGAAGAAAAGTATGCGACTTCGGTTGTGGCTTTGAGCCTCGAAACTGGTCAGGTCGCTTGGGTTCAGCAGTTTGTTCACCATGATCTATGGGATATGGATACGCCAGCTCAACCTGCTTTGTTGGATTTAGATACACCAACGGGTAAACAGCCTGCTTTGGTGGTACCAACCAAACAAGGTGATGTGTACGTGTTGAATAGGAAAACGGGTGAACCTATTTTTCCTATTACTGAGGAGCCAGCACCACAGGGGACAATTCCTGGTGACTATGCGGCGAAAACTCAACCTACTTCGGCTTTATCCTTTAAGCCTGCTAAGTTAATGGAAGCAGATATGTGGGGCGCGACACCATTGGACCAACTAATGTGTCGTATTCAATTTAAGCAATTACGCTATGAAGGGCGCTACACGCCACCATCAGAGCAAGGCTCTATTGTTTACCCTGGGAACTTTGGGGTATTTAATTGGGGAAGTATTGCTGTCGACCCAAAACGTCAACAAATGTTTGGCATGCCTTTGTATCTCGCTTTTACTTCTACCTTGGTGCCAAAAGAAGGTGTTGATTTAGGGGGAGCGAATAAAGGTGAGCAAGGGTTAAACTCAAATGAAGGTGCAGATTTTGCCGTTGAATTGAAACCTTTCTTATCGCCATTAGGTGTGCCTTGTCAGCAACCACCATGGGGTTATGTGGCTGGTGTGGATCTTAAAACGGGCAAGACCGCTTGGAAGCATAAAAATGGCACCATCGAAGACATGACACCTCTTAAGTTGCCAATAGAAATGGGCATGCCTGGCATTGGTGGCCCAGTGATTACAGATGGCGGTGTTGTTTTCATGGCAGCGTCAGTTGATAACTATTTGCGAGCTTATGACATGTCTACTGGTGAAGAGTTGTGGAAAGGCCGTTTACCTGCGGGTGGTCAAGCTACACCAATGACTTACTTAAACAGCAAAGGTGAGCAAATGGTCGTTCAGGTAGCTGGTGGTCATGGTTCCATTGGTACAACCATTGGTGATTATGTGGTTGCTTATAAACTTAAAAAGTAGCTTTTTAGGGCTTTCTTTATATCGATTAGTCGTTTTATAGAGAAGCGGTCTTTATAAGTTACAACAAGCTCAGTATTGAAGTTGCTAGAAATAGTGGCAGCTTTAATTACTGGGCTTTTTATTGCTTCAATATCCTATATATCCATTTTGAATAATTAGTTATTTTATTTGTATTTTTGGTTATAACGTTTTGTGACAACGACATCGCGATTTATTATTGGTCTCATGCATTACTTTTTACTATTATTCGGGCCTTTCTTCCCTAAGACCACAAGTCGCGGGGCTAACTTAATCTGGAACCCTCAGACGATATGACTTCTAAATCTCCTTTGGCATTGTTGCCATTGTTACTTTTCCTCGTTCTTTTTGTTGGCAGTGGCCTTTGGTATCAGTCCGAAGGTGTGGACTTTGCCTTCTATCAGATCTCTGCCCCTGTCGCTATTTTGCCTGCTATTGCCTTGGCAATTTTATTAGGCAAAGGACATTTTAATCAACGCATCGAAACCTTTATTGAGGGAGTGGGTGATAACACTATTGTCACTATGGTGTTGATTTACTTGTTGGCCGGTGCGTTTGCTAGTGTGGCTAAAAGTGTTGGTGGTGTTGATGCGACCGTTAACTTTGGTCTGAGCGTGGTGCCTGCTTCGCTTTTATTGCCTGGTTTATTTGTGATTACAGCGTTCGTTGCAACTTCCATGGGAACGTCGATGGGAACGATTGCGGCCATTGCTCCAATAGCTATTGGCGTTGCGGAAGCTGCAGATTTATCCTTGTTGTTGACTGTTGGTACCGTTATTGGTGGTGCTATGTTTGGCGATAATTTATCGATTATTTCTGACACCACAATTGCCGCGACACGAACTCAGGGTTGTGACATGCGTGATAAATTCCGCATGAACTTCAAAATTGCTTTGCCTGCGGCCTTGGTTACTTTAGTTTGGTTGTTTTTCCAGAGTAGTGATGCGCACATTACAGATATTAAAGACTATGAGCTGATTCGCGTTTTGCCTTATGTTGTGGTTTTGGGCTTGGCAGTCGCTGGTGTTAACGTAATGTTAGTGTTGTTTAGCGGCATTATTTTGGCTGGTGTGATTGGTTTGACCATGCAGCCTGATTATTCGGTGGCGTCTTGGTCCTCTGATATCTACGCTGGCTATACTGGGATGCAGGAGATTTTGATTCTTTCTTTGTTGATTGGTGGTCTTGCTGCACTAATGAAATCTCAAGGTGGTCTGGAGTGGTTAGTTGGTGCTATCGAACGTATGAGTAAAGCTTTGGGTGCAAAAGCAGGTTCAACGCGCGCGGGTGAGTTGAGTATCAGCGCTGCAGTAGCATTAACTAACCTATGTACAGCTAACAACACTGTGTCTATTTTAATTAATGGCTCAGTCGCAAAAAACATTGCTGAACGCTACAATGTAGACCCTAAACGCAGTGCCAGCTTGTTAGATATTTTTTCATGTGTGGTACAGGGTGTATTGCCGTATGGCGCGCAAATATTATTAGCATCTTCTTTGGCTAAAGTATCGCCATTAGAGCTTGTTGGATATGTCCAATATAGCTGGTTGTTAGCTGTTGCGGCTTTGATTTCTATTTTTATTGCTTGGCCAAAAGGCGCGAGGTAGGTCTTAACAAAAGCAAATTATTGATAGGAAAGCTCGCACTCTAAGTTGTTTATCACGAAGGGCGCGGGCTTTTTTTGCTTTCTGGTTTAACGTTGTAAACTTTATTTAGTAAGCTTTTTTTATTAAGGACTATTCTTGAAACAAGGATCACATTTAAAGGCCGAATTGATACTGGTATTTGTTACTATTTTGGCTGGCTTCGGTTGGATATTTTCAAAAGAAGCGCTCGCAGGATTACCTCCACTTTTTTTTATGGGGGTGCGTTTTATTGTTGCTGGCTTTGTATTGTTTCTTGCAGGGCAAAAGTATTTTCGCGGTTTAGATTGGCAAAACGTTAAGCAAGCGAGTTTGGTTGGTTTGGTAATGGGCATCACTATGATGTTTTGGGTAACTGGATTGGATCAAGGCTCAAACTTAGGAGTGGGAGCTTTTATCACTAGTCTTGGTGTTGTACTCGTTCCAGTGGTTGCTCGTTTTCTATTTGGTGCTAGACCGCCGTTAAGTATTTGGATTGCTTTACCTATTGCGGTTGTTGGTTTGGGCTTTTTAGCGTTGAACGATGGGTTGAATTTTGAGTTTTCGCACTTGTATTTTTTGGGGGCCGCTTTAGGCTCAGCATTTCAGTTAAACTTATTGTCTCGCTTTTCAATGCGCATGCATGCTCTAGTGTTAACAGCCATTCAATTAAGTGTAGCTGGGTGTTTTTTACTTTTCCTTTCCCTGTTAACAGAAACGCTTCCGCACAGTATTAGTATTCCAGTGGCAGGGTGGTTTTTAGTTAGTACTTTGGTGGCAAGTAGTTTACGTTTTCTATTACAGACCTATGGGATGAGTATGACTCCAGTGAGTCATGCCGCAGTGATTATGAACCTGGAACCCGTTTGGACGGCTATTTTTGCTGTTTTTTGGTTTAGTGAGACCATGGCTTCAGGTCAAGTCTTTGGCTGCTTTTTGATTTTTATTGCTATGTTAGTGAGCCGCTGGTCTCAAATTAGAGCGATTTTCAAACCAGTTAAATCTTTTTAATTAAATTACATCTGGCAAAATAGTATCTAATGTTTGTCGATAAATTTGATGCATTTCTTTAGTAAAGGGCCTCGTTTGAAAATCCCAGCGAACGAGTAACCCTTCTGTTAAAGTGACCAGCATTTCAATACGAGCAATGGCCTCTCTTTCTGTAATAGTCGGATAGCGTGACATTAAAATAACGACTGCGCGATTTTGTAAACGAGTATGAGATTCTTTGTAGATTTTGGAGATAACTGGATTACGTGTTGCCTCCGCTTGAATCTCAGTATGCATTATTCTCATATTATGAGTTTCTTGATTTTCTTCAGAAAAGTGTCGCTCTAGCCAGTCTTTTTTATCTAAAAAAGACGCCATAAACTGTAATCTTTTTTGTGTAAGCTGTTCAACTAATGCACAAATAATGTCATCTTTATGGGCATAGTAACGGTAAATTTGGCCGACACTCAATCCTGCCGTTTTTGCAATCTCACTCATGCTTGCTTTATGGAAGCCTTTAGTCAGAACGTGTTGTTCTGTGGCATCAATAATGCATTGTTTTCGTAGATCACTTTTACATGGTAATTTAATAGTTCTCATTTATTTGCACGTTTTGTCATATATTTAGAGAGATTGCTTATATTATAGTGCTTGTGAATGATCATTCTCAATATGTCGAAAGGAAGTCTCCTCAATGTTGTCTAAATTTAAATATGCTTCAAGTATGTTACTTGTTTTGTTGCTGGTTGGCTGTCAGGAGGAGGCCCCTAAGTCAGCGGTTGCACCATCAGCCCCTCCTAAAGTGCAAGTGGGCGTTGTAATTATTGAGCCTCAAAAAACAGACTTGATGACTGAGCTGCCAGGTCGAACTACTTCTAGTTTGGTCGCTGAAATTCGTCCTCAAGTTGGCGGAATAGTTAAGAAGCGCTTTTTTGAGGAGGGTCAGGATGTAAAAACTGGCGATTTACTTTATGAATTGGATGATTCAACTTATGTTTCTTCTTATAAACAAGCGCAAGCTGATTTAGAGTCTGCGAATGCTAGCCTTAAGTCTGCGCAACTGAAAAATGAACGTTACACTCAATTGCGTAAACAGAATAACGTTTCTCAGCAAGATCTTGATGACGCGCATGTTGCTTATTTAGAAGCAATTGCTAAGCAAAAAGGTTCTGAAGCTGCGTTGGAAAACACCAAAATTAATCTAGGTTATACCAAGATTAAATCACCGATAGATGGTCGAATTGGTATTTCTCAAGTTACGGTGGGGGCATTGGTGACAGGTAGTCAAGCAACAGTGATGACAACAGTTCGCTCTTTAGATCCTATCTTTGTCGATTTAGCACAAACCAGTTTAGATCAGCTTAAGCAACGAAATTTCTTATCTCAAGATGATGTTGTAAAAGGTTCTAATAAAGTGTCTTTGATACTTGAGGACGGCACTAAATACCAATATGAAGGTAACTTAAAAGCGCGAGAAGTTAGTGTTAATGAATCTACTGGCAGTGTGACTTTACGCGCAGAATTTCCGAATCCAGATAATCTTTTGCTACCAGGTATGTTTGTACGTGGTTTGATTCATGAGTTAACTCATAATGCGGCTCTTTTAGTACCACAGCAGGGTGTTTCTCGCGACGTGAAAGGTAATCCTATCGCTTTAGTTGTTAATCAAAATAATGTAATTGAAAGCCGCATTTTAACAGTTGAACGTGCTATTGGTAATCAGTGGTTGGTGCTTTCAGGTGTTAAAGCTGGTGAAAAAGTGATTGTTGAAGGTTCCTTGAAAGTGAAAGCGGGGGCTGAGGTGGTGCCAGTTGAGATGACAAGAGACCCTGAAAGCGGCGCTATTGTTGCAAAGAATGCTAATGCATCTTCGGCTCAAGGGAATTAATTTATGCTAGCTCATTTTTTTATAAATCGTCCGGTTTTTGCGTGGGTGATTTCTATCGCCATCATGCTAGCTGGTTTGGCATCGATATTGAATTTGCCAATATCCCAATACCCTAATGTGGCGCCGCCTACTATCAGTATTTCTGCTACGTATTCTGGTGCTTCTGCTGAAACGGTTGAGAACAGCGTTACGCAAATATTAGAGCAACAACTGACTGGTTTAGACGGCTTGTTGTATTTCTCATCATCAAGTAGTTCAAGTGGTCGTACCAGCATCAATGTAACCTTCGAACAGGGTACGGATGCTGATATTGCGCAAGTGCAGGTTCAAAATAAGATTCAACAAATTACCTCTAATTTACCTGAATCAGTACAGAGAAATGGCGTGACTGTTAGAAAGTCGAATTCTGATTTCTTAATGGTTGCGGCTATTTATGATGAAACGGATACGGATACTGCAAACGATATTTCCGACTTTCTCGTTTCTAGTGTGCAAGACCCTGTTTCTCGCGTTGATGGGGTAGGTAGTATTCAGGTGTTTGGCGCAGAGTACGCTATGCGTATATGGTTAGATCCATTGAAGCTTGCGTCATATAAATTAATGCCTTCTAACGTATCTTCTGCTATCAATGCTCAAAATACCCAAGTGGCAGCTGGTAGCTTAGGTGCTTACCCAATAATAAAGGGTCAAGAGTTGAATGTGACGGTAACTGCTCAGTCTAAATTACAGACAGCAGAGCAGTTTAGAGACATTATCTTGGCATACGATGACAGCGGCGCGACGGTTCGTTTGAGCGATGTGGCGAAGGTTGAGTTGGGTAGTGAGTCTTACGGGTACATTCCACGTTTGAATGGTCACCCAGCCTCAGGCATGGCTGTTATGCTAGCTCCTGGAGCTAATGCGCTATCAACATCTGAAGCCGTTAAGAAAGTATTGAATGGACTATCTTCAACCCTACCTGATGGCTATAAACTCTCCTTTCCTGTAGATAATACCGCTTTTATACGCATATCAATTGAAGAGGTAGTGAAAACCCTTTTTGAAGCCATCGTCTTGGTTGTTATCGTCATGTTCATCTTTTTGCAGAATTGGCGCGCAACGTTAATTCCTGCGATTGCTGTTCCTGTTGTGCTTTTAGGTACGTTTGGTGTATTGGAGATATTTGGTTTCTCGATAAATACCTTAACCATGTTTGGTGTTGTGTTGTCCATTGGTCTGCTAGTTGATGATGCCATCGTAGTGGTGGAAAACGTAGAGCGGGTTATGGAAGAAGATAAGTTGTCTCCAAAAGAGGCAACAATCAAATCCATGAAAGAAATTACCAGCGCCTTAGTGGGTATTGCGGTTGTTTTGTCAGCGGTGTTTTTACCAATGGCTTTCTTCAGTGGTTCAACAGGTGTTATTTACCGTCAATTTTCTATTACCATCGTAGCGTCTATGACTTTGTCTGTAATCGTTGCATTGACATTAACGCCAGCGCTTTGTGCGACTCTGCTAAAAGCGAATCATGGTGGTAATAATAAAGGCTTGGGTGGTTGGTTTAATCGTAATTTCGATCGCGCTACGGATAAATATTTTGGTAGTGTTAGTAGCATTATTAAGAAACCGGTTCGTTGGATGCTAGGCTATGGTGTTATTGTTGCTGGTCTAGCTGGTTTGATGGTGACATTGCCGTCAGGATTCTTGCCAACAGAAGACCAAGGCCGAGTGATGGTTATGGTGTCTCTGCCTGAAGGTGCTGCTATGTCACGCACAGATAAGGTAATGCGTGACGTAGAAAGTTACTTCATGAATCAAGAAAAAGATAATGTTGAAGATATTTTTACCATTTCAGGTTTTAACTTCATGGGTAGCGGGCAAAATGCTGGTATGGCGTTTGTTGCCTTAAAAGACTGGAGTAAGCGTGTTGGTCCTGCTAATAGTGCGAGTGCGATTGTTGGTCGTTCATATGGTGCTTTTGCGGGAATTCGTGATGCAAGAATTTTTTCTTTGATACCGCCATCTATTCAAGGTCTGGGTCAGAGTAATGGCTTTACTTTCCAGCTTCAAGCATCAGGGAATACAGATCGTGCAACGTTACTCGAAATGCGTAATGCCTTGCTGCAAAATGCCAATACAAGTCAGTTGCTAACTGGGGTTCGTTTAGGCTCGGATTCAGAAGCTCCACAATTACATATCGATATAGACCAAGAAAAAGCATCAGCTTTGGGCTTGTCTATGTCAGATATCAGCTCGACTTTGAGCAGTGCTTGGGCAGGATCTTATATTAATGACTTCATCGACCGTGGCCGCGTTAAAACGGTTTATATGCAAGGCGAAGCTCAATATCGCTCTTCTCCTGAAGATCTACAACATTGGTATGTGCGCGGTAATGATAATACGATGACGCCATTTTCTGCTTTTGCTAAGAGTGAATGGACGTATGGACCGAAAAGCTTAACTCGTTTTAATGGCTTGGCTTCTTATGAGATTCAGGGTTCTGGTGCCCCAGGTGTAAGTTCTGGGGCTGCCATGGATGAATTACAAAATATAGCTGATGCTTTGCCAGGCGGTGTTACTGGCTCTTGGAGTGGTTTGTCGTATCAAGAACGCCTATCAAGTGGTCAAACACAGATCCTTTATGCAATTTCTATTTTGGTGGTGTTCTTATGTTTGGCTGCCTTATATGAAAGCTGGACAGTGCCATTTTCTGTTATCTTGGTTATTCCTCTTGGGGTAATTGGTTCGGCGGCGGCGGCGCATTTACGCGGTCTAGAAAACGACGTTTACTTCCAAGTTGCCTTATTGACAACCATTGGTCTTTCGTCGAAAAATGCTATCTTGATTGTTGAGTTTGCTGAGGCTGCTTATCGCCGAGGTTTGAATGTCTGGGATGCTGCAGCTCAAGCTGCACGTCTGCGTTTACGACCTATCATCATGACGTCTATGGCGTTCATGGTGGGTACGTTACCATTGGCACTTTCTTCCGGTGCTGGTGCGAACAGCCGAATCTCGATTGGTTCTGGTATCGTGGGCGGTACATTAACCGCTACGGTATTGGCGGTTTTCTTCGTACCTTTATTCTTTGTAGTCGTCCGTCGTATTTTCCCAAAACGTCCTGAGGCTTTATCTAGTAACGAAAACACTGAGTGATTCGTAAAAGGGGATGAATGAAAAAGGAGCCAATTTCGGCTCCTTTTTTATGATGAAATACTTAGATTAAATAATGATACTAGATAGTGAGTTTAGATTAAGCGTTTACGAATATTTATTACGACTATTTCAGCCAAAATAACGATGATAAAAATAGCTAATAGGGACATAGCAACCCGATCCCATTGGAATAGATTCATCGAATCATCAAGCACTACGCCGATACCGCCAGCTCCTACCAAACCTAGCACAGCAGATTCTCGGACATTAATGTCCCAACGAAACAATACGATACTAAAGAAAGCAGGTAGTACCTGAGGCCAATAGCCTTTCAGCAAAATAGACATCCAAGACGCGCCAGTGGCTTTAAGTGCTTCAATAGACCCCATATTTACTTCTTCGATTGCCTCGCCAAGTAGTTTGCCGACAAAGCCGATAGAGCGGAAGGCAATTGCTAAGACACCAGCGATCACGCCTGGGCCAAAGATAGAGACAAAAAGTAATGCCCAAACCAGTGAGTTTACCGAGCGAGAAGACACTAGGAAAAATCGAGATATCCAATGACACCAAACCGAATTAACAATGTTGCTGGCATTCATTAAAGCTAAAGGAATCGCAAAAATTAATGTAATGAGCGTACCTAACGTAGCGATATTTAGTGTTTCAATCATAGCGTCGTGTACTGCAATCGGATAGTACGCGAAATCAATGGGCCACATACGGGAGAACATGTCTGCCATTTGTTCTGGTGCATCCAGTAAGAACTCAGGGATGACTTCGACGGATTGAATGGATTGTACAAACGCTATAACGAGAACAAGATAAACAGCATAACGAGATAGCTTTTGTTTTAGCGTAAAACGCTGCCAGTGATGGTCTATTGTGTTCATAAAAATAGGCTCCTAGGTCAAACTAGCGAAAAATGCTTCGAACGATGTTTGATAGAAACTCACCAAACATGATTAGAGCGATAATGATGATTAGGATGGCCGCGACAAAATCGTAATCAAAGCGCTGGAACGCAGAGAATAATGTACCGCCTAAACCGCCCGCGCCGACAATCCCCACCATGGTGGAGTTACGCAAGTTAGAGTCGAGCTGATATGTGGAGAAGCCAATAAAGCGAGAAAACACCTGTGGCATAACGGAAAATAAAATGATGCTAGTAAAGCCAGCGCCAGTGGCGCGGATTGCTTCGACTTGCTTAAGAGAAATTTCTTCTATGGCTTCAGCAAAGAGTTTGGCGATAAAGCCAACCGATGCGACAACCAGAGTTAAAATCCCTGCCAAAGCGCCAAATCCCACACTCTTAACAAACAAGATCGCAATGATCACAGGATGAAAAGTACGGCAAAGTGCGATAAGTGTTCTCACTGGTGTACTGATCCAGCTTGGCATCATATTACGAGCAGCAAATAACCCTAGAAACAATGAAATAAAAATTCCGCAAATACTTGAAATAACTGCAATTTCAAGGCTTTCAATCAGTCCGCTCATTAGCAAAGACCAGCGACTAAAGTTAGGCGGAACCATGCGACCTAGTAGGTTACTGGCGTGGCCTAAGCCTTCGTTAAAACGTTCCCAACTTAGACCCATCGCATTAAAAGAATAAACCACATAACAGATGACTAGCAGCCAAATTGCAGTAACAAACCAGTTCTGCTTGAATGGATTTTCTCTATTTTGTGAAGAATTTATACCAGCCATGATTCACCTCCATAAATTTGTTTTAGGTGCTCGTCGGTAATGCCTTCTGGTGGGCCGTCGTAAACCACAACGCCATTGCTCATGCCGATCATACGTTTAGCAAAACGACTGGCCAGTTTTACGTCATGAATATTGACCAAGGCTGGAATGTTCTTTTCTGCAGAGAAGCGTTCAAGTAGCTCCATGATTTCCACCGCGGTTTTTGGGTCGAGAGAAGAGGTTGGTTCGTCAGCCAATAGAATGCGTGGGTTTTGCATTACAGCTCTAGCGATGCCCACACGCTGGCGTTGGCCACCAGAAAGGCTATCGGCGCGTTTTTTTGCATGTTCGGTTAAGCCCACAGCGTCTAATAATTCAAATGCAGTATTAATGTCTTCTTGGCTGAACTTTCTGCGCCAAGCTTGCCATGCAGACATGTAACCTAGACGGCCTGTTAAGACGTTTTCAATAACGGTTAAGCGTTCAACAAGGTTGTATTCTTGGAACACCATGCCAACTTGTCGGCGTAGCTTGCGCAGTTGAGCTCCTTTGGCTAAGCAAAGGTCAGCATCATCAAATAAAATTTGCCCATCTGTAGGATCAATTAAGCGGTTAATACAACGCAGTAGGGTACTTTTACCTGTCCCTGAGGGTCCTATAATGGCGACGATGCCGGGCTCTGTGATGTTAATATCTATCCCTTTTAAAATGGGATTTCCTGCTGTGTATTCTTTTTTTAAATTTCGAATTTCTAGAAAGTTTGAATGCTCTGCTGTGTTTTGAGTGACAGACATGATGATTTCCTACAGGCGAAGAGGTCCAACAACCTGATGGCTCAGGCTGTTGGTATTTTTAAAAATAAGTCTTTTTAAACGAATTAGACGATTAGAAATAACTGCTTATTGGCTTTTACTAGCAGCTTCTTTTTTACGCTTGTCTGCAGCGGCTTTAGCAGCGTCAGCTTCCGCTAGCTGTTTAAGTCCAGCTTTGGTGTAAGCGGTACCTGATGAGTGGGCGATATCGCGAATAACTTGCCAATCTTCTTTATATGTCACTGGGAAGAAACGATCAGCACCACCGAAAGTTTTTTGCATTTCTGGTGGGAAACGGAAAGTGAAAAAGGCTTTTTTGATTTTCTCAACTAGCTCTGGATTGAGGTCATAAGCGTAGCCAAAGGACGAGGTTGGGAAGCGAGGGCTAGTATAGATGATACGGAAATCATCTTTGCTCACGCGTTTCGCATCAACCATGCGTTTGAAAACATCTGAGGCAACTGGTGCTGCATCATAGTCACCAGATAGAACCCCCATGACCGATTGATCGTGCTTACCTGAGTATTTTACTTCATAGTCTTTATCAGGCGTTAAACCCAATGCCGGAAAAATAGCGCGAGGTGCTAAGTTGCCTGAGTTTGATGACGCAGATGTATGAGCAACTACTTTGCCTTTTAAGTCTGCCATTTTAGTAATGCTGCTGTCTTTGCGAACTATGGTAATTAGGTTGTAACCTTGAAATTCTTCTTCTGTACCCTTTACGGCGATTGGAACTAAACCGCCTAGGTTAACAGCATAGCCCGTTGGGCCAGTAGAGAAGCCAGCAATGTGCAATCGACCAGAACGCAATGCTTCGACTTCTGCCGCATTTGAGTGGACTGTGTAATACACCACTTTTTTGCCAGTCACTTCACTGAGGTATTTTTGGAAATCACTGAATGCGTCTTTATAAACCGCAGGGTCTTCTACCGGTGTGTAAGTGAAGACTAGAGTGCTTGGGTCGCGCCATTGGCTTGGGTCTTTTGGTAGGTCGGCAACAAGGTCGTAGTTTTCGTCACAGAACTTATCGTCCAGAACGCCACGATAGCTGCAATCATCGGCTAGAGCGGCGCTTGCACCGAATAGCAATGAACTTGAGAGCACTAAACCCGTTAATAATTTAATAGGCATTATTATTTTCCTCGTGATGTATTTTTATTGTTATCACCGGTCGGGAGGTTCCGTTGTCGGAGATGGTTCAATCCTACATAGGAGAAGGATTGACTCATCTAGAGCAAGGCTGATGCCAATGTTAATAAATCCTTTAAAAACAAATGCTTAATATTACTCTTTATAAAATGGCCATATTTTTTGGGACGATTTAGTCTCATGTTAAACTAGGTAATGGGTCATTCTTGTCCTTCGTCTTCTGGTGTTTTAAATTGCTCTTTGTCTAGATGGTGCTTTTTCATCTTCCGATACAGCGTCTTGCGCGACATATCAAGTAGCTCTGCAGCTTCATTTAATAGGCCATTTGTGGCTCTTAGTCCTTCTTCAATGATGTGACGTTCGAATTGATCCATGCGCTCTTCATAGCTGCCATTTATGTCGTCTTCGCGCTTAATCGACGCGAGGGAATTTTCGCTAATGCCAAGTACAAATCGATCCGCTGAATTTTTTAGCTCTCGAACGTTGCCTGGCCATTGATGCTGGATCAAATAATCTAAATATGAAGGCGTGATGCTGGGTAATTCTCTAGAAAAATGCTCAGCGGCTTTTCGTGCATAATGATGGAATAGTGGCAGAATATCTTCTGGTCGATCTCTAAGTGGGGGAATGGTCAGGCTGGCAACGTTGAGCCGATAGAATAAGTCTTTACGGAATTTTCCTTCATCACCTAGTTGTGCAAGGTTGTCTTTACTGGCGGCAATAACTGTGAGCTCGACGGGAATTGGCATGGTGCTGCCAACTCGTTCAATGGTTCTGTCTTGTAGCACGCGCAATAGTTTTATTTGTACCGGCAGTGGCATGGTTTCTATTTCATCTAAAAATAGCGTGCCGCCATTGGCCGCTTCAATCTTGCCAATATGACGTTTATTGGCGCCAGTAAAGGAGCCTGCTTCATGGCCAAAAAGTTCACTTTCAATCAAGCTTTCGCTAATGCCGCCACAGTTAATTGCAATGAATCGGCCTTTATTGCGTAGGCTGAATTGATGCAAAGCTCTGGCAACCACGTCTTTGCCACTGCCTGTTTCGCCATAAATAATGGTGTCGACGTTAGCTTGTGCCAAAGAGGAGATGTGTTGGCGTATATTCTTTATGGCAGCCGATTCGCCAATTATAAAGGCTTCTAAGCCTGTTTGTTGGGCTAGGTTTTGCTTTAGTTTTCGGTTTTCTAGAACCAGTTGTCTTTTTTCAGCGGCGCGTTGTAACTGATTAATCAGTTGAGCAGGTTGTAAGGGTTTTTCTAGGAAGTCGTATGCGCCTTCTTTCATCGCTTCGATAGCCATAGGAATATCGCCATGGCCGCTCATTAAGATGACAGGCAATTCATTGTCTAATTGTTGCAGGCGAGCCAGTAAATTCATTCCATCCATTTTGGGCATTCTGACATCGCTAAGTATCACCGCCGCACTATTTTTATCGAGTAAAGCAATGGCTTTGTCTGCTCTGCTATGACTTTCTATTTGAAAACCTTCGAGTTCAAGCATTTCGGTCAATGCTTCAATGATGGTTTGATCATCGTCGATAATGATTATTTTTATTGTATTAAGCATTTATTTTTCTGCCTTTTTTAATTCTAAGGTAAAGCGGCTGCCTGCTTCTGGTGTTGATGACACTCTAATTTGGCCGCCAAAATCTTGAACTATGTTGTAGCTTATTGATAAGCCTAGACCGAGGCCTTGACCAACTTCTTTTTGAGTAAAAAACGGATCGAAAATTTGTTCTAATTGACCTTCCTCAATACCTATTCCAGTGTCATGTACGTCAATCATTATCTTGTCGTCTTGTTCATAAACCCTGATTGATAGCTGTTTCACCGACGCACTTGATAAGGCATCAACAGCGTTGCTAATTAAGTTCACCATGACTTGTTCTAGGCGAATTGGTTCGGCGAGTACATAAAATGACGCTGAGCTTGCTTTATAATTAAGTGTGCAATGTTGGTCGGTAATCTGGCTGGACATTAGCTCGATAGCATCTTGGATGACGGCATCTAGACAAACAGGTGTAAGTTCCGTGCCGGCAACGCGAGCGAAGGCTTTAAGGTGCTTGGTAATTCGCGCTATTTTTGTGAGTAACAGGCCAATTTTATCTAAGCTATTTTGAGCCTTGTCCACTTGGCCTTTTTCCATATGTCGCCCAGCCGTATGCAAATGGCTGGCGATAGCGGTCAAAGGTTGGTTTATTTCATGGGTGATTCCCACGCCAAGTTGACCTAATGCAGCGAGTTTTCCTGCTTGGACTAATTCATTTTGTGCGGCTTTTAGTTGCGCTTCGGCAGCGACTCTTTCTTCTATTTCAGCGGCGAGAGCTTGATTGGTTTTCTCTACTTCTATCGCCGTTTGTTGGAAGTATTGTAAGTCTCTGGCCATGCTAGAGACTTCATCATGACCAACAATGCGTATTTTGGTATCCAATTGAGAGCTAGCAATGGCACGCATGTTTTTTTGCAGTTCAATGATGCGTTGTAATACATTGCGACGTACGTAAAACCAAGAAATAGCACAAGCGACGCTTAAGCTTATAAGAGACAGCAATAGAATGTTACGAATACTATTATTGATGGATTTGATGGCACCTTCGAGAGAGCTGCGAATACTGGTATTGGTATAATTCGTATATTGATTGATTTGTGCCGCTAACTGTTGAATGTGCTGCTGGCTGTTTTCTAACAGAAAACTTTGTTGGTAGAGCAAGTCCAGCTCTTCGTTTTTGAGTTGAAATAGCTCGCCTTGCCGAGAGCTCATGGTGAGTAAATCGAGCAAGGATTGACGTAATGGCAGTGGCACCTGTGGCAATAAGGTGAGGTATTGGGCAATCTCATAGCCTAACTTTTCAAGCCGCAAAAATGTGTAATCTAGCTCATTAAAAGAAGCATCATTACTGACTTTTTCTATTAAACCTGAGAAGTAATACAGCCGACTAATAACTTGCTCTAATTCTGCTGAGCGCTCCAATTGATCCACTTGAAAAATGAGATCCTGAAATAAAGGAAAAATTAGTAATGACTGTGCGGCCAGTTCGCGCCTTATGACCTCACGGCGTTCAACACTTTGATTTAAGAGTGTTAGGCTGTTTTGAATTTGCGTAATTAGCTCAAGAAAATAACGGTTGTAGTCCGGCAGGTTGCGCATGAGAGAATCCATATCACTGATGGCGGCACTCAGTTCATTCATGGTTTTTTCTCTAGAAATGGATGCATCACTGGTCACGAGCATAGGTGCCGTAGCAACGATTTGACGGCTTTTATCGTTTAATCGAGCCGCAGCATCTAGCCCTGGGATGTCCTGATACTTCAGTAAAAGAAGTCGATCGCTTAGCTGTAGGTATGTGTTTGTCGCCAAACCGCTAGCAACAATCGTGATAGAAGATATCAACACAAAGGCTAAAAACAGCCTGCCGCCAATACCAATATTGCGAAGCCAAAAAAGCGTAGGAATGCCCATTAATTTATATCCTATTATTTTTATAATTGAATAACCTAATGAAAGATTAATGCCAACTTTAAGGCCTTAGAATCGCTAGGTTTTGGCCTATATTGAGGACAAAAATGTCCCATCACAAGCTTTTACTATCTTTTGTTACCATCTTAAGTTTTTAGGAATCAATCTCATCTTTGCGTGTTATTATTAACGTGTTTTATGACATCTAACCTTGCATGGCTTGATATGCTTTATAGAAGGAACAAATAGAAAATGGATGCTATTGATGCATTGATGACGCGTCGTTCTTATTCACGAGGCAGTCTTTTACAACCAGCACCAAACAGAGCTGAATTAGCGCAAATTTTACAGGCTGCGATGACTGTTCCTGATCATGGTAATTTAAAACCTTGGCGATTCGTGGTGATTCAGGGACAAGGTATGAAAGATCTGGAGGGCTTGCTCCGTACTATTTACGATGGCGAAGTGGAAAATGAAGAATATTTCCAGCGTTTTATTGAAGAGATCATTAATACGCCAATGATGATTTGTGTCTATTCCGCTATAAATCAAGACACGAGTGTTTCGGTATTGGATCAACAGTTGGCAGGAGCCGCCGCCTGCGAACACATATTGCTGGCTGCTCACGCAATGGGGTTTGGTGGGATTTGGCATAGCCAAGAAACGGATGATGCTTTGCGTCAAATGTTGCAAATGGGTGAAGAAGATCAAGTGCTTGGGGTTATATCCCTAGGTACGCCAAAACGTACCTCTCTGGCTAAACGAAAATCCTTTGTGGATTATACTTTTGAATGGAATCAAGAGGATGGATTACAACCTTGGAAGTAGCGTGGTATTGACGATCGCATTTAGTAAAAAAGCTTTTCCTATAGATTGCACTCTTGATGACAGTGAAAAAAAGCGTGCCTCAATGTTTCGATTTGAACACCTACGTGAGCAATATATTTTTGCGCATGCTTTTAAACGACGGATTTTGAGTCATTACTTTCCATTTAGAAAAGCATCTGAATGGTATTTTGCCCAAACATCATCTGGTAAGCCTTATATAAAAGAAGACATTGCCTTTAATCTTAGTCACAGTTCCAGCTCCGTTGCGATTGCTCTTGTCGAATCTACTGATAAAAGTGCTGTTGGTGTGGATATTGAGTGTTTTCGGGAAATGGATGATCTTGAGTCAATGATTGAGATGGTCTGTCATCCTGACGAGAAGCAGCAACTTGATATATGTGATGATCGAAGCAAAGGTTTCTTTAAGCTTTGGACTGCGAAAGAAGCACTGCTAAAAGCCTGTGGAAGTGGTTTGATAGATGACTTGGATCGTATCAATTGCCGACAAAGTTTATTGAGTGACCAGTCTTATTCATTGCATTGGCAGGGCAAACAATATTGCCTGAAAAGCTTTTCTTTTGAGTGGGGGGTGATTGCAGTTGTGTGGTCTGCAGATCTATTGGTGTCGGATATTCGACTCGATGATTGGGCTTCTGGAGTGCCTGTATCTGAGGCTTTTTGCATTTAGTTAATTCATCAAAAAAAGGGCCTCGAACATTATTATTCGAGGCCCTTAGATTTGAACCGCTTTTAAAGTTAGAAGCGCTCTTAAAGTTAGAAGAGCCTTTCAATTAGAACGCTTACCAGTCGTAAGTCACGCTGGCCATGATGTTACGGCTGTCACCATAGTAACAGAAACCATCACCACAAGTAGCGACGTATTCTTTATCAAATAAGTTCTTTGCCACTAATTGGAACTTGTAATTATCAACTTGATAGCTTGCCATGGCATCAACAAGGGCGTAAGACGGTACTTTGTTTGTTTCAGTGTTATCCGCATAGGTCTCACCGATATAACGTACACCAGCACCGACTTTTAAACCATCGAGTATACCGTCAATAAAGCGGTAGTTACCCCATACAGAAGCTAGTTTGTTAGCGATTTGGGCCGGTGTTTTTCCTACATTAGAACTATTAGTGTCTTTGGTTATTTCGGAATCTACATAGCTCAATGTGCCGACTAAAGTGACCGCTTTGTTTAGATTGGCAACAGCTTCAAATTCAATGCCTCGATTACGTACTTCTCCTAACTGACGGAAGTTAGCTGTACCACTGGATCCGCTGCTTAGATTTTCTTTAGTGACTTGATATGCCGCGATACCAAATTGCCCATCAAAGCTTTGTGGTTTGAATTTTACACCCAGTTCGTAACTGTCTGCTTTTTCCGGTTTTGCTGGATTGTTGTTCGCATCTAGAGCAAGAATAGGGGTGAAGGATTGAGCGTAATTAACATAAGGCACCAGACCGTTATCGAGCTGATAGGAAGCGCCTAAGTTCCCTGTCCACTCGTGAAGGTCTATGTCTGTTTTGCTATTGGTCGACGTGTTGTTGGTTTCGTTACTGGTATCATCATAACGAACGCCAGCCATCACGGTGAATTTGTCTGTGATATTGGCTTTATCTTGAAGGTAGAAACCTAACTGGCGGTTTTTAGTCTTTGTAGTTTGCAGATCGGCATCAGTGAGGGGGGCGAATGTGCTGGAGTTGAGTAAAACGATATTGTTGCTGTAGCTTGGGTTGTAAATATTAAAGTTTGGGTTACCTGTAAGCCCTAGCCCAGCTATAGGATTGTTTCCATCAGCAATGATAGGGTCTGCTGCATAGTCTTTATTGTTAACGTCGATACTTTGATAATCGATACCTGCTAGCAAGGTGTGTTTTGTACTGCCTGAGTTAAATGTATAAATAAAGCGGTTATCAATATTAAATGCGTCGGAATCACCATCAGCGGTGGTGGCGGCTCTGATAATGTCGCTTCTTGATCCAGTAGGATCAAGAAGCGCGCCTACGCTGGGAGCATCGGCTGAATATCGTCCAAAATATGCTTGGCGTAGATTAATATCCATATGGCTAAAACGCGCAGACTGCTGGAAGCTTAAGCTGTCATTGAAGGCGTGTTCTAACTCGTAGCCTACAGAGGTTTGCTCACGTTGGAAGGTTTCCCAATCAGCATTTCCTAAGGCTGTATCATAGCCAATTTTACCATTTGGGTTAGATGTTAAAGTGCCTTCTATCGGTAAAAATTGCAGATAGGGATCAGAGTCGTCTTTTTGGTAGCTGGCTAGCACAGTCAATTTGGTATCATCACTTATTTTCCATGCAAAAGAAGGAGCAAGTAGTGTTCGGTTTGCTTCAACTTCATCGACCTTGGTACCATTTTCACGGGTGATTGCTACCATGCGAAAAGCTAATTTGTCATTGATGACTTTATTGACATCAAGGTTAATTTCTTTGCGGTCATTAGAACCTATGGTGCCTGTAACAGAGCCAAAATCTTCTTCAAGCTGAGCGCGTTTACTGATGACATTAATGACGCCGCCTGGTGGTGTTTGGCCATTTAGTGTTGATGCAGGGCCTCGTAATACTTCGATACGCTCTAGCATGAAAGGGTCGATTTGCCAGCTATAAAAGCTGGAAGAATATAGGCGAGTGCCGTCTTGGTATAGACCGTTGTTAGCTTGTTTAAAGCCACGAATTACAAACCAATCTTGTTTGTTGTCTTCACCATAAAAGTTGGTTTGGATGCTTGGCGTATATTGTAGTGCGTCAGAGATGCTGATCGGCGCTCGATCATCCATTTGTTCTCTAGTAACCACAGAAACGGCGCGAGGAATCTTAGTGATTTGTTCGTCTGTTTTTGTCGCTGTTTGAGCAACTTTACTGACATAGTTAAAGTTATTCGATGTTGAACTTTGTTCTGTATCACCTTCTACTACAAGTGTTCCCATCTCTTCCGCATGGGCAATGTTTGTTGATAGTGCCAAAGCAATAGCAAATGACAGCGGGGTCAGTGTAAAGCGTGGTTTCATGTCCTTTCCTTTCTTGTAGGTTGTTGGTTTACATTTCTAAGAAATGATGTGAGAAAAAATAGAGTGGTTTTGTTGCGGTTCTGAAATGTTTAGTTCATTTAGTTTGCCCATATCCATTTTGAAAACCCGATCAGCAGTATCGAAGTATTTATCATCATGAGTAATCGCGATAACGGTCACGCCACGTTCTTTTAGCCGAGGCAGTAATTTTCGGTAGAAAAATTTTCGAAATCTTGGGTCTTGGTCAGCTGCCCATTCATCAAGTAGGATGCAGCCACGCTGTTCCATCACAGCCATAAGTAATGCGAGTCGTTTGCGCTGCCCTTGGGAGTAGCGAGTGTCTGATAGATGGCCATTTTGATGTGAGACTTTATGAATCATTTCTAGGTAGGTTAACCACTCATCAATGATGTCATCGTCGATGTTGTTGCCATAGCTATCGGCAATCTGATGAAAAAGGTAGTAATCGCTAAAAACAGCAGAGAATTGCAGTCTGTATATTGGCCATTGTTCTGCTTTAACCGTTTCACTGTTGAGAATGATTTCTCCTGAATGAGGGCGGTAAAGGCCAGTTAATAAACGTGCAAAAGTAGACTTTCCACTGCCATTACCACCGACAATAAAGAGAATTTCTCCTTGTTGGACCGAGAAATCAATTGGACCAACTTGAAAGGGTTTATCTGCTGAGTGTGCCTTGTATTGATAAGTAACTTGCTTCAGGCTAAGTGTCTTGAACGGATGATGTTTTGTTTGTTGCGGAATGAACTCAGCTTTTTTATTAAGAGACAAAGATTCAAGCTTTTTGATTGAAATGTTTGCTGTGACCAAGGTGGGGAGAGAAGCTATTGCCGTCATCAAGGGGGCGCGCATAAAGAGGATAACGAGAGCAAAAGCAGAGGCAACTTCTAAACTTGCCCAGTGCAAACCTAGCGCGGCGTAATAGTTCATGCCAACAAGGGCTAAGATTAAGGTGTTTGCCATATTAGCGGCAAAGCCATTATAGGTATCTGCTTGCGTTATCTGATTTCGATAATGCTGTGCATTCGGATCAAACTCTTCTTCGAAGTAGCGCTTTGCTTTGCTTGGGTTGAGAGCAAGCTCTTTTCGACCATCAATAATCGCTTGATAATCCTTATATAACCTATCGTCATATTCACGTACTTGTCTGATATGAAAAGTGATTTTACCGACGAGGCCAAAGCCAATTAAGCCTGTAAGAGAAAGTATGATTAAGCTGATAGCAAATAGCGGAAATGATAAAAATGCAAGGTAGGTCATTGCTGCTATGGATAGCACAATACCATAAATGAGCTGAGGTAGATGGACGAACCCCACAGTGACATTACGAATATCAGTACTTAATGATGCTAGAAGACGAGCGCTACCAATATTGTCGACTTGTTCAATGTCGGTGTTAATCAATTGCTTGATGAGTTGACAACGTTTTAAGTAGACAAATTGATGTCCTAATTTATGCAGAGCAACTTGAGCCCATGTCGCTATGGTTAGTAACGCTACTAATAACAATAAGAACTGCCACATAACAGTCGATGTTAGATTGTTTGTATTTAATAGTTTGTGTTGGATAAAGGCAATGACGCCTAAGGTAAGTAATGCACTTGCAATACTAAGTAATACGACAAGAGAGAGAGCCTTTAATTGGTTATTGGCTAGCTGTCGAAGTAAATTCATAGCGCCTTCTTTAAATTAATATTTTTGATTTGTGTTATTATTCTCATTTGATTTTTACTCTACCTCTGGTTTAGAAACGACACCTTTTAGAGTCGGCGTAGTCCCCACATCAAATAGAGTCCGCCGATAATAGAAGCAACCATGCCGGTTGGAATGTCTTGGGGATAAAGAACCTGCCTTCCAAGCCAATCAGAAAAGAGCATAAGTGTGCTGCCAACTAAAATAGAAGCGATAAGGTGTTCTTTAGCTCGGCTGAAACCTAATAAACGAGCTAGGTGTGGGGCCATTAAACCGATGAAGCTGAGAGGACCGACAACTAATGTTGCGCTGACAGTTAGTCCTGAAACGAGCAGCAATAGCAGCATTCTTGAGCGAGAGACGTTCATTCCTAAAGCGCGAGCGCTGGCTTCACCCAAAGGCAAAATGTCTAGCCAGCGATGACAAATAAAAGTAATAGTGAGCAAAATGAATGTCACCGAGAATAGTGGGATGAGGGCATCTGCCGTGACGTAGTATGTCGTGCCAGCCAACCAGGCAAGTAACTGATAGCTTCTCGGGTCGCCGCCAGCTAAAACGATTGTTTGCACTGCTCCCATTAATGCTGTTATGGCAACACCAGTTAACAAGACCTTTTCTGGTTGGAAGCCAGATTTTCGATTGAGCAATATTATTAAACTAACAGCGCAGAGTGCGCCAATTAGACCACCAATATACATTCCTAGTAAGTTTGTACTTAGGCCTGAAAATAGTGCCGCAATAACACCTAGCGCAGTTCCTGAGCTTATGCCAATAACTTCAGGGCTAGCCATTGGGTTGCCGCTTAGGCGTTGAATTATGGTTCCTGCGGTTGCAAGCATGGTGCCTGCCAAAATGGCTGCCAGTAGGCGAGGGAGTCGCCAGTCTAATACAGACCAATCTTGTGTTGTAAATATCCAGCTCCAGCCATGGTTTCCAATAGATAGGCTTGAGAAAAGAAATAAGCCAATGACAAGGCTGCTAAGAACAATCCATATGGTGTATTTGCTAAGGTATCGTCCTTGCTCGCTGTGACGAGTTAGAACGGTTTCTGTGTGGGTTTGATTGCGCATTGCTAATTTGGGAAGCAACCAAAGCATGAGAGGAGCACCTAAAGCAGCAGTAGCGGCGCCTGTCGGTAACATGATAGACATAAGTCCAGGTAAGTGCTGTATTGTTAAATCTGTTAGGGTAAGTAATAGCGCGCCGATGAACATGGAAACGAGAAATTTTGGCAGCAACCTATGAATACCAATAAGGCGAGTAATGGCTGGTGCAGCCAGCCCAATGAAGCCTATTATACCAACGGTGGCAACAACCAAAGAGGTTAATAATACGGCAAGGCCTAGACAGATGACTCTAAGTTTAGCGAGCGATACGCCTAAACTTTTTGCACCAGACTCAGACAGTTGTAAGAGTGTTAAAGGTTTGACGAAAAGAAACGCAATAAGAATGAGAACAAAAATTCTAGGAGTCAAATAGAAAACATTATCCCAACCTGTTTGCACTAACGAGCCAACCCCCCAGATCATCAGCCCTGCTAATTTTTCTTGGTTCATAATAAGTAAAACTGAGCTGAAAGCGCCAAAGTAGAGGTTAAGGATCAACCCTGAAATAACCACAATAGTCGGCGAGAGTGCACGGCGCCAAGAAAGAGTAAAAACAATCCCCATGGCAATTAAGCCGCCTGCCATAGCAACTAAACTGTAGGATAGTTCAATCAACCATGGAGCGTAGAGTGTTGCCATCATTAGGCTAAAGCTAGCGCCACTTGCTACACCAAGTGTGGTTGGTGAGGCTAGAGGGTTTCTTAATACCTGTTGCATTAATAGGCCTGCTATTGCCAATGCAGCACCGCAAATTAAAGTGCTAAAGAGTCGTGGCCACCAAGTCAAATGAAGTTTGATTGAGTTGTCTGACAGCCAATTCGGTCGCAGTAAGCTTGCTAGGTTATTGGTGAATGAGTCATTGAGTGATAGCTGCCAACCCGCCAGTAATGCAACACCTATGGTGAGTATTAGGATAAAGCTAATAGGGAAAACTCGCATTATTGTTTCTCTTTATGGCTTAAAGTATTGGTGAGTAATTCAGCAAAGCGAACGGTGGAAGGGATAGCACCAAAACTCCATGCAGGTTCGACTATTAAAGCGGGTTGGCCTGATTGTTTTACTAGATATTGCCAAAAAAGATCTTGCTGTAAGTTTTCTTTAACACCAACTGGTATTGGTTTAATTATGATGATTTGGCTTTTGGTGTTCATCAGCTTGTCTAGGCCCACAAGCGAAAATCCCCAAGCATTGGTTTCTTCTTTCCACGCGGTTTCTAGGCCAATTTTATTCGCCGCAACCTTGTACATACTGTTGTCCCCAAAAACTCGGACATGGCGACTGTCCATAAATTGGATCATCAGTAATGGTGGTGTATCTTTGGTGTTTTGATCTGCTAGATTTGCGAGTTTTTTTTCTGAGGAGGTAATCAGAGTTTCCGCTTCTGCTTGCGTATTGGTCTCATTGGCAAGCCTACGAGTGAAGTCCTTAAAACCATCCCATGAGATGTTACCTTGTTTATAAAGGGTGAAGTTAGTAACAGGGGCGATATGGGAAAGCTTAGGAACAAGTGAAGTAAACATAGGTGAAATGAAAATTTTATCTGGCTTGAGTTCTGATAGCCTTTCTAGATTTGGTTGGGTTCTTAACCCCACATCAGCCGTTGAGCTTGGTATGGCAGGTTCTTTAACCCAAGTGTCGTAGCCTGATTGTTGGGCCATGGCAATTGGCTGTACGCCAAGGGCAATAAGTGTTTCCGTTTGGGTCCAGTCAATTGACATAATCTTAAGCGGTTTATCTTGTTCCGCGTGAAGAATGTTGGCGGTGCAACAAGCAAAAAATAGAGTCAAAAAAGTAAATGGCTTTGTTTTCATGAAGACTTTTTTCATTAGTAGGGCATAGCAATAGGATAGCCAGCGGGATGATCTGAAATATGCATTTTGATACCGTAGATCTTTTGTAATTGATCTTGATTGAAAATACTTTCCACAGAGCCTGAGGCAATCATTTTACCGCTATGAAGAGCCACTATGTGATCGCAAAAGCGTGCCGCCATATTGATATCATGGATAACGATAATGACTCCTAAGTGGAGTTTTTTACTGAGTTTTCTTATGAGATCGAGCATGTCTATCTGATGGGCAATATCTAAGGCAGAAAGTGGTTCATCAAGAAGTAAATATTGTGTCCGTTGAGCTAGTAACATGGCTAGCCATAAGCGTTGACGCTCGCCTCCAGATAAAGTGTCGACCAGTCTATTTCTATAGCTTTGCGTATCTGTCAGCGTCATTGCTTCGTTAATATATCGTTCATCATCTTGGTTTAATCGTCCAAGTAACCCATGCCAAGGGTAGCGACCAAAGCTGACTAAGTCTTTTCCAGAAAGGCTATCTGTAGAAGGTGTTTGTTGAGGCAGATACGCCACTTGCTGAGCGAACTTTTTTTGAGACCATGAAGTAATCCTTTTACTGTTTAATAAAATATTGCCTGCAGTGGGTTTTTGTTGCTGAGCAAGTAACTTTAAAAGGGTGGATTTGCCCGATCCATTGTGACCTACCAGGGCGTAAATTTTCCCAGGCTCAAATGTCATTGAAAAGTTTGTTAATAGTGAACGGTCACCGATACTAAATTGCAGTTCTTTAGACTCTATCATTCTTAAGGCTCTATTATCTTTAAATCGAAACTTGCATGTGCTTAAAAAAACAGCACTGGAGGATTTGCACTAGAATTTATTTGGGTGGTTATTTTATTGTTATTAGTAATGGTAATGCAAATCATTTGTAAGTGTTGGTTTTATTATGCTTTTAGTAACTGAATGTTTAAATAGTAATTAATTCCATAGGCATTGATTGTTTATAAAGCCGAGATCAGCGAAAATAGTCGCCAACGAAATCACGATTAACATAACGGGGTTGAGCGCTGGCTTTTATGTCGAGTGCTTATAGAACTCGCGTATAACCTAAAAGAACACTTTAATGGCAGACCAGAATTTTCTTAATGAAGTAAGCGATAGACGTACCTTTGCGATTATTTCTCACCCTGATGCCGCCCAGCCTTTCAACGCTTAAAACCACCTTTCATTGCACACCACTATCACATCTCTACGTACTGAATTTAAAGGCTTTTTGTCTTTTTCTCGTTTCTTTGCTTTTCAATGATGTTCAAGCGTAACCTCGGAAAGTGTGTACAAACTTGAGTACAAATCGCCATATTTACCGTTTTTAGCGAAATTCCATGACACAGCCCTAGCTGTAGGCCTTGTAGCGACTGGGTTTTGGCCAAAACTTACCTATATTTTTCCTGCTAAAAATCGAGAAATGATGGTAAGACGTTCGCGATTATCTCTAATTGTTTGCCGGTCGAATTGGTTAACGGTTGCTTTCCTGCTGTCCTAAAAGTTCATTTGTATGGACCTGATCTTCTGAACAAATCATGCATCTTTCTGACCATCAACAAGTGATTAATCAGGCGATGATAGCTTTACATTGATTTTCAGGAGAATGCAGATGACAGCAGTAGCGCACCAGGTAACCCCTTTTCTAACGTCTTACGAAGTGATGGCTCGTTACCACATTAGCTATACGACGCTCTGGCGAAGAATAAAAGATGGCAGCTTGCCGCAACCTCGTATCAACCGAAATACACGAAACAAGCTTTGGCACATTGAAGACTTGGAGGAGTATGAGAAGAAAGAGGACTGAGCCTCTTTCTTTTATTTTACTGTCCGAAACGCCAGTTGAATGGAAAGCCTGTCGGCTCGATGATGGTTTCTAGCTGTTGATACCAAACGTCGTAAGCATGACGCATTTCATCCAGGTACTGATATTGGTTGTAGATAGCATCCAACCCTTTTTTGCTGTGGCCAATCATCAACTCGGCAACTTCTTGCGTCGTGATGGCAGACATTCGCGTTCGCATCGTTCTGCGAAGATCATGCATAGACCAGTGTTCCATCTCAATACCAAGCGACCTGCGAGCCCAGATTTTCACATTGTTAGGAATAGTGGTATCAAAGCCATTTGTGGCAAGCTCTTCTTGTCCGTTCGCGGGAAACAAGTAAGTTGATTTGCTCATCTGCATCGCTAGTTCAATCAGCTCAATAGCAGGCCTTATCAATGGCCGCATGATCGGCGCTCCAATTTTCTCACCTTGTTTGCGGATCTCTATGGGCACTGTCCACATTGCAGATTGCAAGTCAAAGTGATGCTTTTCAGCTTGAATGAGTTCGCCCTTGCGACCGCCCAATAAGAGAAGCAGTTTTATGTAGATGCGATTCTTCTCAGTGATTTTTGACTCGTGCAAATAGCGCCAAAGTATCCTGATCTCGTTGTCATTTAGCACCCGAGTTCGTTTGCCTTTTTTACCGCCAACCTTTTTTGCTGTGATCCCAGCGGCAGCGTTAATTTCCAAAATTTGTTCATCAATCAGCCAGTCATAAAACTTGTGCAGCACAGACACCAGACGTTCTGTGTTTGAAGGGGACGACTCCGAAACCTCACGAAGACAGTTTCGCAAGGACAATTCATTGATGTCAGTTAATGGGTACTTGCCAAGTCGGGGCAGCAAATATATTTCACTGCTGCGTTTTTGGTAGTGCCACGTTTTCTCCTTTAGCCCTTGCTTACCGGCAGAGTCTATCCAGTCTCGAAAAATCGATTCGAAGCTTTGATTGGCAGAATACTTGGCCCGTTCCTGCTGTAGGTAGAGCTTGGGGTTTCTGCCCTGGTCGAGTACCGCCCTTAACCTATCCAGCTCATTCCTAGCTTCAGCAAGCTTCATAAGTGGGTAAGTACCAATGTCTACCCGCTGTTGCTTGCCATCGAAACGATAACGAAACTGAAAAACAATTTTGCCCTTGGGCGATACCCGAGCACTTAGCCCATCACGGTCGGCTTTTACTACGGTTTCTTTTGCTTCTTTATTTAACCTGGCATCGAGCCAGCTAACTGATAACGCCATGTTATAAGCCCAGCCCTAGTTTGGATTTTAATGATTGTTTACGTGATTCTTCTTTGGGTTCTGGCGCTGTACTCATAGAAGTAACTTCACCATCTGGTGCAATGCCATCCACCGGTACAGATATCGTGGATAGATTGGGTTGGCTCATGTGAATTAACCCAAAGGTGGCCAGCATCCGCAGACGCTCAGCGCGTTCCCGTGGCGGCGTCTTTTCTAATTCTTTGAGCAGTTCAGGGTGGCTCCCTGGGGGAATGTTGACGACAACTCTCATGATCAGGCCCCATAAAACCAGAAGCCTCGGACGTTCGCCAAAACAGACTGTTCCGGCACGATGATCTTGCTTCGTGAAAAAATCTCCTTGGCCGCTTCCTTATAAGCCAAGGCTCCACCCCCAGCGATCAATACCAAGTCCGCATTAATGCTTTCGTCGCGCATAGATTGGCGCATGGCTGTGAGAGCAATAGGCGCTACCTTTTTCGTGGCAGCATTCAGATAAGGTGAAATATCGACTTTTTCTCCAAATAGCAGGACCTGCAAGTCGCCGGTTCTCATGGCTTTTTCAAGTCGATCCATTCCGACTTTGGCACCATGATCTTCTGAAATCAGCTTATCAATCGTTTCCAGTAGCACGGACATTGCCTGAAGACTGGTTCCTGATGAGCTGTAGCGAATTTCTCCGGCCTCAAGGGCAACCCAGTCAACAGAGAAGAAGCCGGGATCTATGACGACGACGCGACCTTCTTCAATCAAGCCCAAATCACCACCTGTTTGAACCAGATCCATATAGGCACCGGCAGGCTGCGGCAGCACTTTGACATCATGAACTGTGATGCTGCGCTTAGGCGTTACTTGATGGACACCTTTTAAACGCTGCACAAGGTCAGACTTACGTTGTGGTTCATGAAACTGGGAAACCGGTAATCCAGTGACAACCAAATCGATGGACTCAGTTTCAGCCATTAACAAGGCGGCATGAAAAAGCGCCTTATAGGTTTTTGTGGTCGGATATTCCGGGTGAAGCTCTCGTTCCCAGCCTTGAAGGCGTCCAGCAGGCACACCAGCGGCCCAACGCTCATTATCGACAGATACATACAAACAAGTTTCATCATCGCCTCCACCGATACGCTCTGGCATACGATCCGCAGGACCGGCACCCGCAGGCAGAATAATGGTTTTCGGTTCACTGCCTGATTGGCCAATTGCCAGCTTCAGGTTTGAGTAACCGATATCTACGCCTAGTACAAACATACTTATCTCCTGTGCACTCAAAGTGCTCTAACGGTTTTCAATCAACCGCACTGGCCACGCTTGGGCATTTCCAAGTGCTCTGGCGGTTCACTCAAATGTCATTATCAGGATTCGGTGCATTGGCGGTGGGCAGAAAGGTGACAAATCCTTTCATCTATCTGCCTATTGCATTTTCGCAAAAGTATGAGAATAGGCGCTGTTTGGCGGCGGATGACTGAGCCAAAAAAATCGAGACGCCAAACGTCGTTTGCATTCTGGCCTGAACTCGCCAAACGGTTTGTATCTTCATGACGATACGTCTTTTTAGGCGTTTTTAAGTGAAATCGGGCTGTATCCCTTGTCAGGTATGGGATTGCGCGAGTTGATTTATATCGAGACGCCAAACAGTGATTGTGACGGTAGTTTTACGTTTGGCGTTTCGATCCAAAAGCCAAACGGATAGTGGTTTTGGCTTTTGGGGTTAATTGGGTGAGGAAATTGGTTTGGTAGAAATCGTCAATGAACAATGGAAAGCAGAGGTATCAGATTTACTTCAGCAAGAAACGGACAGGCTAAAAGCACTGGCAAGAGCTGAAGTTGATGACTTTTGGGTTACCCATTACAAGGTTCGAGAGAATGAGCCCTTTAAAGATTGGGGCCTGCTTGGTGTCCGTATCAGAGACTTTAAGTATGGCTTTGGCATAGAGTGGTACATCAACAGTTTTCACGGTCAACGAGGCAAGCGCGTGGTCTTTAGTAAGGGACTGCGTATTTCAAAGACGAAGCTGAGATACGCATTTTTGGACTGCCAAGGTCTAGCCAAAGAATGGGAGTTAGCGCTGGCCATGGAGAAAGAAGAATTCTTCAGTGATGTTCGACGCCAAGTAGATAAGCTCAACATGCTGCGTCGCAGAGTGAATGCCTATTGAGTTAACTGCGCTACTTCACTCTCGGCAACTGGTCCCAGCGTGTTGTGTAGGCGGGAGACAAATGCTCTCGCTTCATCGACCAATCTTTCTTCGTACCTTGTCCAGCAAAGAAAACCTTTCCGGCACCGCTTTGGTTAATGGTGTCCAATACAGACATTAACTGTTGGCTATTAGAGCGGGTCGATACGTCATCGAATAGTCCTGGTTGAAACATGCTAGGATCGTAAAAGTCAGACAGCATGACGCCCGCTTTGGCATAACGAAAACCATCCTTCCAAATTCGCTTGAGTAAGTGATTGGCCAGCTCGATAAAATCCCGCGTATCGCAACTGGGGATCAGTAACTCACCGGATGCGGAATTGCTGTACTGCGGCTCGTTGTCCTTAAAGGGGCTGGTTCGTATGAACACGGTCATCACTTTGGCTTGCTGCTGTTCTTTGCGTAGCTTCTCCGTGGCGCGGGTTGCGTATTCGCATACGGCCTCACGTAACAATTCAAATTGCGTTACTTTTGCGCCAAATGAACGGCTACAGACGATTTGCTTCTTAGTTGGCGGGATCTCTTCAAGTTCAATGCACGACTCACCATTGAGCTCTCTGACGGTTCTTTCTAAAACCACCGAAAACTGGTCTCTGATGGCTCTAGGAGAGGCATTGGCGAGGTCTAAGGCTGTGGTGATACCCAACGTATTTAAACGCTTAGAAAGCCGTCTACCAACGCCCCAAACATCATCAACCGGAACTAATGCGAGCAATCGACGTTGCCGTTCTGGATTGGTCAGGTCTACAACGCCCTGAGTGGCTGGATACTTTTTAGCGGCATGGTTTGCCAGTTTGGCGAGTGTTTTAGTCGGTGCAATCCCTACACAGACGGTGATCCCAATCCAGTGGCCTATGCGCTCTCGCACTTGTTGTCCGAACTCGACAAGAGATATGGCAGACTCAATACCGGTTAAGTCCAAAAACGCTTCGTCAATGGAGTAAACCTCTACTCGTGGTGCCATCTCTTCCAAAGTGCGCATCACTCGACTACTTAAATCTGCATACAGCGCATAGTTGGACGAGAATGCCAAAATACCATTGCGCTGCATTTCAGCTTTTATTTGAAAAACGGGTACGCCCATTTTAATACCGAGTAACTTAGCTTCACGCGAGCGTGCAACCACGCAGCCGTCATTGTTGGACAGCATCACAACCGGCGTATCTTTTAAATCAGGACGAAACAGCTTCTCACAACTGGCGTAAAAGTTGTTGCAGTCCACCAAGGCAAATACAGGCATGGGCTAGTCACGACTTGCGGCGCATGTTTCGCACCACATTGGTAACCACGCCAAATATCTCTAACTCTGTCCCTTCAGGAATATGGATGGGCTCATACGCTTGGTTTCTTGGGATCAACTTGACGCACGGCCTTAGTTGAAGCTCCTTTACCGTGAGTTCACCATGGATACCCGCGATGACAATGTCACCGTGTTCGGCTTGGACAGAGCGATCAACCACCAAAATATCATCTGGGTGAATCCCGGCATCAATCATTGAATCACCTTCAACACGCACAAAGAACGTTGCAGCCGGTCGCTTGATGCACAGCTCGTTAAGGTCGAGCGTTTGCTCAACATAATCCTGCGCTGGTGAGGGAAAACCAGCAGAAACACGTTCCATAAACAATGGAATACGAAGGCGCTTGGCTTTGATGAAGGCAAGTGCGCCGCTACGGCCTATCAGCGAGACACTCATGACGAACCTCGAAAAATCACAATTAGTACTGTTTGTTTATACAGTATCTAATGCTATGCTGATTTCTACAAGTAAAATTGTAGGTAAAACTGTAGTTGTTCGAGTAAGACGTTGTGTCGTGGGTGATTTCTTTTTTGTGATGAAAAACTAGATGTGGGGATTGCTCGCGCTCGCCAAAGCCTGCAAGGCTTGGACAATACTGCTTCTGCCTACTGCTCTTGTTTCTGTTACTGATCCTGTTACTGCTACTGGTTAACGCATGGGTCAAGTAACCGTCAAACAAGGCTTGTTGAACCCTTTGCAAAGGGTTTAAAAACAGTTAGTAAAATTCTGCTTCGTATTGAATTTACTGGCTTAAAGCGAAGTCAGGAGCATCATTAAAATGCTCAGTCGAACTCAGTTAAAGCCTTTTTCAACCGTTTGAAAAGGGGTTGGCTAAGCCATACGTAAAGGGTATCGGTAAGGGTTACCTAAACGGTTTAGCTAAGGCTTTCTGAAAGGCTTAGTCAAAGCCTTCATACATAGGTTCACCCAGTAGAAAGATTAAAAAAACGCTGAGGTATCCAAGGTGCATTTTGTACAACCTGTGGCACAGTTAAATAACCCAAAGCGAACAATAGAATTGAAGAGGAACCATCAATGACAAGAGCCCCTGCGCCATTTCCGCTAGAGCGCCTCGCGGATATCCCAGAAAGACCAGAAGATTTTAGATTGCTGGAGCGTATTCCATTAACGCGTGAGCCGCAGACTTGGCCACTTGAACTTTCTCCTGTGGTCGGTGATGAACGGCCAATGGTGCTGCTCGATACAGAGACAACCGGACTGTCTGCCGATGACGAGTCCATTATTGAGCTTGGTATGGTTAAGGTGCTTTACAGCCCCTCTGCTAAGCGGATTGTGTCGATTGTTGATGTGATCAGCCTGTATGAAGATCCCGGCAAGCCAATCCCCGAGCTGATTACCGAGTTAACCGGTATTACCGATGATATGGTTCAAGGCCAGCACATTGATGATTCACTGGTAGCGAGTTGGTTATCCGATGATCCGCTGGTGGTTGCACACAATGCGCAGTTTGATCGTCCTTTCTTTGAAAAGCGGTTTGCTGCATTAGGACATCTATCTTGGGCCTGTTCAGCCAGTGGCATAGATTGGAAGGCGCTGGGTTTTGAAAGTCGAAAGCTTGAGTACCTGCTGCTTCGCTTAGGTTGGTTTTATGAAGGACACCGAGCTGCAACTGATTGTTTCGCGATGGCCTGGTTGTTCCATTTGTTGCCCGAGTCCGTTGCAAACTTGTTGTCTGAAGCAGACAGGCGAACTGTGTTAGTTCGTGCGTTTGGTGCGCCGTTTGACGTAAAGGACTATTTGAAAGAGCGTGGTTACCGCTGGCATGACGGTGTTAAAGGTGCCAACAAACATTGGTGGCGCGAAATCAGCGAAGACGAGTTGCCGCAGGAACAAACTTACCTGGATGATTTGTATCATCGTGGCTCAGAACATGCCCACTATGACTACAAAGATGCCCGTAATCGATTTAAAGCTTTGTAGCTCTCTACAAGGTAAGCCTTGCATATTTGAAAACCTCTGGAAAATGGAAAGTGAACTCATGGTTTAACCAACAAGAGGAATCTTTCCATGTACCAAGACACCTACATTGAATACTGGGGCGAAATCTTCGTCTCTGCCCGCATCATTGAATTTGGCATCACGTTCGAGCGCTTTCTTAAAGATCCATGGAAGCACTTGATGTCTTGTGGCCAAGAGTCTGCACCAGACGCGATTGCTGAAGGGATGCTGCCATTGCTGCCTGCCCAGGCAGAAGTTGCCAGGCGCGTTCGAGAGAGTGAGCAACGAGTCCTGATGTCTACAGAGTCGGACAAAGGGGGATCTCAGCGCGGTAACATCGTGGTGTCACTGGTTCGGGTAGCGCATTGATTGATAGCAACTATCATCGATGGCACCAAACAAGGTCTTCACGCCCATACCTGAGCGGCAATTGCAATCCAGATCAAAAAGTTGCCGCTTAGTCTTCCCTACAAAATAATTTGTGATAGGATGATACCTAATAAAATTAATTAGGTTGAAGCCTATTCAGTGTTTTATGACCATCTGTCCAGCTTCAACCGTTAGAGATTGCTAAGTCATTGCGGATTAAGAGCAGCATTGAGTGACACTATTCAATGTGATTACGCCATGACGGTCCTTACTTTATAAGCAGAGTATTAAGAATCTGGTTGAATTGGATAAACAAGACGCATGACAAATGATGGTCTGAAACAAACGGTAGTGGCGAAGTCAGATAGGCTTTCGCAGATAGCGCAGTTGCCACAAGCAACCAGGGATCGCATTGCCCACATCGATTTCACCTTATTGTTTAAGGGAGAAGCGGTACGGGCGGATTTAGTCGATCGCTTCAGCATAGCCGCTGCACAAGCAACGAAAGACTTCACAATGTACCGAGAGCTTGCACCAGGCAACATTGAGTATGACCAAAAGCTCAAATTGCATAAGCGTGGTGAAGCTTTTGCCCCATTGTTCGAGTACGACGTTGTGAGAACACTGGCAACCATTAGCCAAGGGTACGGTGATGGCTTCACTGGCAAGGTAAAACCACCCCTTGCTTGTGAAGCGCCTTATCACCTCAACAAGCCGAGTTTATCGATAGTGGCGAAAGTCACCGAGGCCATAAACAAAGGCAAAGCCTTGAGCATCACCTATGTGTCGTTATCGAGCGGTGAAACAACGCGTGAAATTGTACCGCATACGCTGGTGGACAATGGCCTGCGTTGGCATGTTCGTGGTTTTGACCGCAAGCATGGTGAGTTCCGTGACTTTGTATTGACCCGCATTAAAGCTGCGGTTGTGCTTGAAGATTCCACTTTGTCTGAAACGGAGCTCGAAACCCAAGACCGGCAATGGAACAGATTTGTAGAGCTTGAGTTAGTGCCACACCCACGTATTGAGCACAGCGAAGCGATAGAGCTGGACTATGGCATGACGGGTGGCGTTCTAAAGGTTGAGATTAGAGCAGCAACCGCTGGCTATTTGCTACGCCAATGGCATGTGGATTGTTCTACGGAACACTCATTAATGGGCTTTGAGTATCAGCTTTGGTTGCGTAACAGCCAGGCTCTTTATGGTGTCACAAACTTAAGTATTGCGCCGGGTAGAACAAGTTAATCGAACGATGTAGCGACCATTGAGACGTTACATAAAGAACAGAATTTTAAATTTATAGTGAAGCCGTTGCAGCAACCTAGTGGGGTGCAACCAACACTGAACAGGAAAAGAAAATGGATCATAGTGTACATAACAAGCTCATCTCATTTATTTGGAATATTGCCGACGACTGTTTACGGGATGTGTACGTTCGCGGTAAGTACCGTGATGTGATTTTACCTATGGTGGTATTACGACGTTTAGATACGTTACTTGAACCCACCAAAGAAGCGGTGCTTGAAGAGGTAAAGTTCCAAAAAGAAGAGATGCAAGCCACGGAGCTTGATGATGAACCATTGAAGGCGGCCAGTGGCTATGTCTTTTACAATACATCTAAATGGACGCTGAAATCCCTATTCAACACCGCAACAAATAACCAACAGATATTACTCGCCAACTTTGAAGAGTACCTGCTTGGCTTTAGCGATAATGTTAAAGAGATCATTGAATGCTTTAACCTTAAATCGCAAATTCGTCACATGGCCTCAAAGCAAGTCCTTCTTGATGTCGTCGAAAAGTTTGTTTCCCCTTACATCAATTTAACTCATGAAACGGTCGAAGACCCGGATGGCAACAAGATGCCAGCCCTTACTAACCTGGGTATGGGTTATGTGTTCGAAGAGTTGATCCGCAAGTTCAACGAAGAAAACAATGAAGAAGCAGGCGAACACTTTACGCCACGTGAAGTTATTGAACTGATGACGCACCTGGTGTTTGACCCTGTGAAAGACCAGTTGCCGCTTACCATGACAGTATATGATCCTGCGTGTGGTAGTGGTGGTATGTTGACTGAATCTCAAAACTTCATTGAAGAGAAATACCCTAACGACAGCCGTGATGTTTACCTTTACGGCAAAGAGATCAACGACGAGACCTACGCGATTTGTAAATCGGACATGATGATCAAAGGCAACAACCCTGAGAACATCAAAGTAGGCTCAACCTTGTCTACCGATGAGTTCGCGGCTTCACGCTTTGACTTTATGTTGTCTAACCCGCCATATGGTAAGAGTTGGGCGTCTGAACAGAAGCACATTAAAGACGGCAGTGATGTGATTGACCCGCGTTTTAAGGTTAGCCTGAAAGACTATTGGGGAAATCTCGAAGTGGTGGATGCCACGCCACGTTCAAGTGATGGCCAGCTGCTCTTCTTAATGGAAATGGTCAACAAGATGAAAGATCCAAGCGTAAGCCCATTAGGCAGCCGGATTGCTTCTGTTCATAATGGCTCATCGCTCTTTACCGGTGATGCGGGCGGTGGCGAAAGTAACATTCGTCGCTTCATCATTGAAAACGACATGCTAGATGCCATCGTTCAGTTACCTAATAACCTGTTCTATAACACCGGCATTACCACTTACATTTGGGTGTTGAACAACAATAAACCCGAGGCACGTAAAGGTAAGGTGCAACTGATTGATGCTAGCTTGCTATACCGTAAGTTGCGTAAGAACTTAGGTAACAAAAACTGCGAATTTGCGCCTGCGCACATCACGGAAATTACCGATACTTACCTCGCGTGTGTGGGCGTTGAAAGAGCACTTGATGCAAACAATGATCCTGTTGGCATAGCCAGCAAAGTGTTTAGCAATGACGACTTTGGCTATTACAAAGTCACTATCGAGCGCCCAGACCGCCGAAGAGCCAAGTTCACTCAAGACGCAATAGCCCCACTGCGTTTTGATAAGCAGCTTAGTGAAGTGATGGAGTACGTGTACGCAGAGCACGGCGAACGTGTTTACGAAAAAACTGGCTATGGTACTGAAAAGAAAAAGAGCTTCTTGAAATCCATTGAGAAAGACATTCTTTCTTGGTGTGAAGATAACGACATCAGTCTCAATGCCAAAGCTAAAGCAAAACTGCTCGATGTGAAACATTGGCTGGCGCTTAAAGCATTGCTTGAAACGGCAGAAACGCTGATGGCTGACATCGGTAGCATTGAATTTGATGACTTCAATAGTTTTAAAACCCAAGTTGATAAATCGCTAAAAGCCCATGCTATTAAGCTTTCAGCACCTGAGAAAAATGCCATCCTGAACGCGGTGAGCTGGTATGACGAAACCGCCAAGAAAGTGGTGAAAAAGATCGTTAAATTAACGGGTGATAAATTAAACGACCTGCTGGAGCGCTATGAGTGTGAAGTCGCTGACCTGCCAGATTTTGGTTATTACCCCGTTCCTACAACAGAAGGCGGCAAAAAAGGCGAGTTCATTACTTACGAGACCAACTCAGACCTGCGTGACACAGAATCTGTCCCACTGAAGCAAAGCATTTACCTGTACTTCCTAGACGAAGTGAAGCCTCATGTTGATGAAGCATGGATAAACCTAGATACGGTAAAAATTGGCTATGAAATCAGCTTCAATAAGTATTTCTACCGTCATAAACCGCTGCGTAGTTTAGAGGAGGTCGCAACCGATATTATCAACCTAGAACAAAAAGCCGAAGGTCTTATTGCGCAGATATTGGGCGTCGCAGTAGAAAAGGTTCAGGGGTAAGCAGTTATGATAAATATTGCTGAAATGCCTAAATATCAAACTTACAAGGACTCTACCGAGGGCTGGATTGGTGATGTACCGGAACACTGGGATATTAGAAAGTTAAAGCATCTCTTTTATGAAAAGAAGCATCGGCCAAATATGAGCTTGAATAGCGGTGCTATTAGTTTTGGAAAAGTTGTTACAAAAGATGATGAAAAGATATTACTGAGCACTAAAGCCTCTTATCAGGAGGTATTATCTGGTGAGTTTTTAATAAATCCGTTAAATCTAAATTACGACTTGATTAGTTTGAGAATTGCTCTTTCAGAAATCGATGTGGTTGTTAGTGCAGGATATATCGTCATTAAAGAAAAGGAAGAACTGCAAAAGCAGTATTTCAAATATCTTTTGCACAGATACGATGTTGCTTACATGAAGCTATTGGGTTCAGGGGTACGACAAACAATTAGTTTTAACCATATTGCGAATAGCTTGCTGGTATTTCCACCTCTAGAAGAACAATCCCTTATTGCCAACTACCTCGAAAAGAAAACAGCACAAGTAGACGAAGCTATAGCTATCAAAGAACAGCAAATTAGCCTGCTTAAAGAGCGTAAGCAGATCATCATCCAACAGGCGGTGACCCAAGGGCTTGACCCCAATGTGCCAATGAAAGACTCCGGTGTGGATTGGATTGGTAAGGTTCCAGCGCATTGGGAAGTCCGTCGTAGCAAGTTTGTATTTACTCAAAGAAAAGAGCGGGCTTGGAAAGATGACGTACAGCTTTCTGCAACTCAAGCTTATGGTGTTATACCGCAAGACCAGTATGAAGAGTTAACGGGTAAACGCGTTGTCAAAATTCAGTTTCATTTAGATAAAAGAAAGCACGTCGAAAAGGACGACTTTGTAATCAGCATGAGAAGTTTCCAAGGCGGCTTAGAGCGTGCCTGGTCGCAAGGATGTATCCGGTCCTCCTATGTAGTCCTGAGAGCATTAGATGAAATTGATCCTTCTTTCTATGGGTATTTATTAAAGCTACCCTCTTACATCGCAGCTTTGCAGCAGACAGCAAGTTTCATTAGAGATGGTCAAGACCTAAATTTTGACAACTTTTCAAAGGTTGACTTGTTTATTCCGCCCATTGAAGAGCAAAAAGAAATAGCTAACTACGTCAGCGCTTTTATGAAGTCTTCTGATGAAGGCATTGAGTTGCTATTTGCACAAATCGAAAAGCTCAAAGAATACAAAACCTCCCTGATCAACAGCGCCGTGACAGGGAAAATAAAAATCACCCCAGAAATGATTGAGCAATAGGACGCGATTATGTTCACGGTAAATCATCAAACCAACAGAATCAGTCCTGTTAGGACAAAGAAGTTCAGTGAGTTGGGCTTTACAGAGCGCAAGCATCTTCAGGAATGGTTGGCACACGAGCCTTCCGCACTGGGTGAAGAGCTACTGATTATTCAAAAGGAGTTTGATGGCTTTGATGATACCCGTGAACGCCTAGATTTACTGGCACTGGATAAAGATGGCAACTTGGTCATTATTGAAAACAAGCTGGACGACAGTGGCCGAGATGTGGTGTGGCAGGCGCTTAAATATGCCTCGTACTGTGCAAGTTTAACCAAAGCGCAAATAGTTGAAATTTACCAGCAGTACTTAGACCGCTATGAGCCTGTAGCAGGAGAGGTTGACCTGTTAAATACCCCTTCAAGTGCTTCGGCGAGAATATGTGAGTTTTTGGATGCGCCCGATCTCGATGAGTTAAAACTCAACCTGGGTAACAGCCAGCGCATTATGTTGGTTGCGGCAAACTTTCGCAAGGAAGTGACCAGCACAGCGCTATGGTTATTGGGTCAAGGCATTAGCATTGCCTGCTTCAAAATCACTCCTTATTCACTGGGTGAACAGCTACTGATTAATATTGACCAGATCATCCCAACGCCAGAAGCGAAAGAGTTGATGATCGGTATTAATGCTAAGGAAGCGGAAGAAAAAACCACCGAAGTGGTACTAAAAAACCGCCATACCGTGCGTCGCGAGTACTGGGAGCGTGCCTTAGAGGCGTTTCAGAAAAGCTCTTGCCAACTCTATAACAATATTAGCCCAAGCAAAGATCATTGGTTATCAGCAGGCTCAGGGCTAAGTGGGTGTCCGTATAACCTGATATTTCTGCAAAAAGAGCTTCGAGTAGAGCTTTGGATCAGCCGTGGGGTTACCGAAGAGAATAAATACCTTTTTGATTTGTTGAGTCAGTCCAAACAAGACATTGAGCATACTTTTGGTGCAGAACTTGAGTGGATGAGACTGGATGAGAAGAAATCTTGCCGTATCCAGTTTTCGACCAAAGCTGATGGGTTTAACAAAGAGACTTGGCCCCAAGCGGTTGCGTGGCACTTAGAGCAGATGACAAAGTTAGAAAAAGCCTTGAAAGGACCGCTGCAAAAAGCGGCTGAGGCAATGAAACAGAAGAATTTTGATTAAGGGAACTTACAATTATGGTCAGTCAAACCAATGAACAAGCATTAGAGTCGGCCATTGAGAAATGTCTGGCTGGGATCAGTACTGAAGAGCTCAAAGAGGGGCTGAGTCAGCAGTCACTGGGTGCTGGATACTTCATTGGTGCTGCTAGTGACTTTAATATGCAATATGCCATTGATGAGCGTTTTTTCTGGCAGTTTCTGCAAAAGACACAAGAAGAAGAGTTGGCCAAACTGCAAAAGAACAACCCCTCAGATTGGCAGCGTAAGTTACTTGAACGATTTGACCGACTGATTAAGAAGCATGGCATTCTGCATTTACTTAAGAAAGGGCTAAGCGTAGACGATGCTCATTTCAATTTGCTCTATCCAGCCCCTTTGGCGAGCAGTAGTGAGAAGGTAAAGCAAAACTTTGCAGACAATGTGTTTAGTTGTACTCGCCAAGTGCGCTATTCCATGGCAAATCCCCTACAAGAAATCGACATGGTATTGTTTATCAACGGAATACCATTGATAACGCTGGAGTTGAAGAACGCATGGACGGGGCAAACAGCACGTTATCACGGCCAAAAGCAGTATCGAGATGATCGAGATGCAACGCAAGCCTTGCTGACCTTTGGCCGCTGCCTAGTGCATATGGCGGTCGATACCGACGAAGTGTATATGACCACCAAGTTATCAGGTGGCAGTACCTTCTTCTTGCCGTTCAATAAAGGACACAATCTTGGACAGGGTAATCCACCTAACCCAACTGGCCATAAAACGGCATACCTATGGCAAGAAGTATTCACTAAAGAAAGCTTGGCGAATATTATTCAGCATTTTGTGCGTCTGGATGGGTCAAGCAAAGATCCATTACCAAAGCGAACCTTATTCTTTCCTCGATACCACCAATTGGATGTGGTGAGAAAATTGGTAGACCATGCCGCCCAGCACGGTGTCGGTCAGACTTACTTAATTCAACACTCTGCCGGGTCAGGTAAGTCTAATTCGATTACCTGGGCTGCTTATCAGTTAATTGAAACCTATCCTGCATCGTCTGATGTGGCCGGTGGAAAAAGCCTGGAGCAGCCGTTGTTTGACTCTGTGATTGTGGTCACCGATAGACGCCTATTGGACAAGCAGCTGCGGGATAACATTAAAGAGTTTTCTGAAGTAAAGAACATTATTGCCCCGGCGAACAAGTCATCTGAGCTTAAGCAGGCGCTGGAGAATGGCAAAAAGATCATTATAACGACGATTCAGAAATTCCCGTTCATTATTGATGGTATCGCCGATCTTAGTGACAAGCGCTTTGCGGTGATCATCGATGAAGCACACAGCTCACAGTCTGGTTCGGCGCATGACAATATGAACCGAGCGATGGGCAAGTCTGAAATCGAAGAGGCAGAAGATGCTCAGGATAAAATCCTTCAGGCGATGAAATCGCGCAAGATGCGCGGGAATGCATCGTATCTGGCATTTACAGCGACACCAAAAAACAGCACTTTGGAGAAATTTGGTCAACGCCAAGAAGATGGCTCTTTCAAGCCGTTTCACTTGTATTCGATGAAACAAGCCATTGAAGAAGGCTTCATCTTGGATGTGCTGGCAAATTATACGACGTACAAAAGTTATTATGAGATTGAGAAATCAATCGCTGATAACCCTGAGTTTGATACCAAAAAGGCGCAGAAAAAACTCAGAGCTTATGTAGAGCGAAGCCAGCAAACGATTGATACCAAGGCAGAGATTATGCTGGAGCATTTTGTTCCACATGTCGTGAATGCGAAAAAGCTCAAAGGTAAAGGTAAGGGAATGGTGGTCACTCAAAATATTGAGACGGCCATTCGATACTACAAAGCGATTAGGCGGATACTTGAGGAGCAAGGAAACCCGTTTAAAGTTGCCATTGCTTTCTCAGGAATCAAAGAAGTTGACGGTATTGAATATACCGAAGCGGATATTAATGGTTTTGCCGAGTCAGATACCAAAGATATGTTTGATACCGATGAGTATCGACTTTTAGTGGTTGCGAACAAGTATCTGACAGGCTTTGACCAGCCTAAGCTTTGCGCCATGTATGTGGACAAGAAGCTCGCCAGTGTCTTGTGTGTACAGACATTATCTCGTCTCAATCGAAGTGCGCCAAAATGGGGTAAAAAAACTGAAGACTTGTTTGTTTTAGATTTTTTCAACTCGGTTGAAGATATTCAGTCAGCATTCGATCCTTTCTACACAGCAACTTCATTGTCCCAAGCTACAGATATAAACGTACTGCACGAGTTGAAAGATGAAATGGACGATGTCGGTGTGTACGAGTGGTATGAGGTTGAAGACTTTGTGACGCGTTATTTCAAGAATGAAGACGCCCAAACACTCAGCCCAATCATTGATGTTGCAGCAGCCCGGTTCGACCATGAGCTGGAGCTTGAAGCTGAAGCTAAAGTGGACTTTAAGATTAAAGCCAAACAGTTCGTTAAAATCTATGGGCAGATGGCTTCTATCATGCCTTATGAAATGGTCAGCTGGGAAAAACTGTTTTGGTTCCTGAAGTTTTTAATACCGAAATTGAAAGTGGAAGATCCTGATGCAGATGCTATTGATGAGCTTCTTGATTCTGTCGATCTGAGTTCATACGGTTTGCAACGTGTGAAGCTTAACCACAGCATTAAACTTAGTGACCAAGAAGCGGAGCTTGATCCTCAAAATCCGAACCCACGTGGGGCGCATGGCGGTGAAAAAGAAACTGACCCGCTGGATGAAATCATTCGCACATTTAATGAGCGATGGTTCCAGGGCTGGAGTGCCACACCTGAAGAGCAAAAAGTTAAGTTTGTGAACATCGCTGAGAGTATCCGCAATCACCCAGATTTCGAATCTAAATACAAAAACAACCCAGATCCTCATAATCGAGATTTGGCTTTCGAAAAAATGCTCAAGGAAATTATGCTGCAACGCCGTAAAGATGAACTTGAGCTCTACAAGTTGTTCGCAGGAGATTCAGCATTTAAAGCGTCGTGGACGCAAAGTATGCAACGAATGGTAGGTATGTAGGTAGGAAGAAAGGAGTGATGGTTTGCTGAAGGCAGTCTCAGAGTTGTTAAATGGGTCACCAGGCCTGAAAGGACGTCAAATTGCCAAGGAGCTGGGACTGGATAAGTCTCAAGTGAACTCGTTTCTTCACAAAAACCAGGATACGTTTGTGAAAAATTCAAATCATGAATGGTGCTTGATACGGGCTCAGCATGTGGAAATTGATTTCGCTACAGGTTGGATTGATGATAAAGCCTTTGAGAGTGCTATCGGTAAGCTTGCGTATCAAAAAGATGCAAACAAGATAACATTTAGATTCGGCATCGATTGTAAGTTTTTGCTGATAGCATTGGCCCGTTTTCTTGCTCTCGCGAATCAGCTTACTGCGAATGGTAAAGATGTGGTGATGGATACTACAGCATGTCCTAATACTCACAGTTTTTTCAGCAGAAATGGCTTCTTTGATTATCTTAATCAAAGTGTCACTTGTCTTCCTGAAAGGCCCGTTTTGTCAGCTGCTAAAACTTATCGGGATAATAGCGATACCTTGGTCGAACTAGGAGAAATTGCACAGCCAACCCAAAACAAGGAGCTTGTAATTCGTTTGGGCGACAGGTTTGTAGAGCATTCTTCAGTTAGCTATTTCTTAGCGGCTAAGACTGTTTTTTCAGAGCTTGTAGGCAACGTTACTGATCACAGTGAATCCAAAATACCTGGACTAGCAGGTCTGCAAGTGTATCGACCGTATAATAAACCAAAGCATATTCAAACAGTCATATCCGACTCTGGTTTAGGTATTGCCGCTACCTTGAGAACAACGTTACAAAGTGAACATCCGAAGTTGTACGCACAGTTTTCAGCGGAAAGTGTTGAGAATGACATTGCGCTCGTTCAAAAAGCATTTACATCTGGTGAGGTTAGTCGCTTTGGTAAAGGCCGGGGGCTAGGCTTTAAGAGTAGTCGAGAGCACGCTAGCAAAGAGAAAGTTATCATTGTTATTAGGCAGCTAACTTTCTCATTGGCTTTGGAATACTCGAAGGGACAACTTATCAATGTTTCTGAAGATCGAGGGTTGGTCCCTATCACAGGAACCCACATCTGTTTTGACTTCTATGTTGACAATTTCTGATAAATAGTGTCAACTTAAGCAGATGAAACAGTTAACTCATAAAATTCTTCTTTCAGAAGTCGTAGGTTCTGACCATGCCTTTGGTAACGATGAAGGTAGTGAAGCCTATGTGAAGATTAAAAAGATCGTTGATGGTCACCCATCATGCGATATTTTTGCTATCAGCTTGGAAGGCATTCGATTCACTGATGCTTCTTTTCCTCGTGAAAGTGTAATCTCGTTGGCTAAAGCATTGAAAGGAGAAAAAGGTTTTTACCTTTCTAATGTACCGAGTCGTGACCTTCTGGATAATTGGTCTTATGGCGCTACAGCCAAGGATCAACCTCTTCTAGTCAAGAGCGATAGCGGTTACGAAGTGCTTGGTGTAAAACTCAGTGCGACTGTCAAAGAGCTTCTAGATTTTGTTATTGCAAAAAAGACAGTGACTTCGTCACATGTATCTAAGCACTTTGACATTTCAGCACAGAATGCCAGTGGTCGATTAAAGAAGCTTCATGCTACAGGTCTTGTGTTAGGTCAAAAAGAAGTGGCAGAGTCAGGTGGACTGGAATTTGTCTACCGATCAATTGTGTAGTTTTTTTGGTTTTCTGGTTAATCTGCTTGCGTTAATCAGAATATAAGTTTATTATTTGATCAGATCCTTTGGATCTTTTTTATTAATATCTGATAAATGTGATTAAGTTAAGCAGAATAGGAGGCTTTATGGCTACAAATCCCCCATCAGGTGACGGACACAGAAACGGTGCCGTTAAAGGTAGATCTCAGACTCAGACGCCAAGCGGACATTGGGTAAAGCGAGATGCTGATACTGGTCGATTCATGGATGTAAAGACATCTGACAAAACGCCTTTTAAAGGCGTCAGGAAGGAGAAATAGTTTGGCTAATGGTAAAACCCATTTGGTCGTCGGGGCTGCGGTTGGTTTAACCGTTGCCCTAGCGGACAACAAAAAACAAGCTGTCAGTCACCATCCTGTAACTGCCATTACGGTTGGCTCTCTATTTGGCAAGCTTCCAGATATTCTGGAACCCTCTTTGGGTAACCCTCACCATCGCCAGTTTTGCCACAGTCTATTGGTGTTAACTGCACTAGGTGTTGGTCTCAAACATTTGTATGAGTGGCAACCGGAAGAGGCAATTGATAAGTGTCTTCGCGGGCTTGGGCTAATCGCTGGATGTGCTTATGTCAGCCATTTGCTCTGTGATGCGACAACACCGCGCTCACTTCCTTTAATTGGCAAACTATAGGAGTTTTGAATGGTCGCTAAAGTCACAAGACCCATAGACCGTAAAGTTGAGCGAGAACTTTGGGCTCGTGCCGCTGCTCGTTGTCAGTTTAGCGGGTGTAATAAATTGCTATACAAATCAGCGGTGACTCAGGAATCGGTCAATGTCTCTCAAAATGCTCATATTTACGCATTTTCTGAGAATGGGCCTCGTGGTTGGGGACTCTTTAAAACTAAGCCAACCAGTTTGAATGACGTCAGCAACCTCATGTTGCTGTGCTATGACTGTCACAAAAAAATTGACCAGAAAGGCAGCGAAGATAGGTATCCAGCCGACCTCTTGATTAGTTGGAAAATGCAGCATGAGCAACGTATAGAAATCCTCACAGGCATTGCTCCTGATCGCAAATCAAATGTTGTTTTATATGGTGCCAATATTGGAACTGAAAGATCACCGATTAATTATCACGGTTGTGTTGAGGCAATGTTTCCGAATTGGTATCCGGCAACTGAAAAGCCAGTGACCCTATCCATGGTATCAGAGCTGAAGGATCACTCTGAACAATATTGGCAAGCAGAGTCGCAACACCTAACGAAGCGTTTTCAAAGTAAAATTTCATCGATCATCGAAGAAGATTCTTGTAAGCATTTTTCATTGTTCGCGTTAGCTCCTCAACCATTGTTAATAAAACTTGGCGCTTTGCTTACCGACAAAATTGAGGTTGAGACTTATCAGCTGCATCGAGAGCCTAAAGGCTGGTTTTGGCAAGACTGTTCAGATGATTTTGAGTACATCATCAACAGACCTCAAAATATGGAGGGAAAGCCAGCCCTGCTACTTTCTTTGAGTGACCATGTGTCGCATGAGCGAATTACTGGGGTTCTAGGGCCAGATACATCGATTTGGGAAGTGACTATCAAGCAGCCTCATAATGATTTCATGCAGTCAAAGCAGCAGCTCTCCTTGTTCAGAAAGTGCATAAGAAAGCTGATTGTTGAAATCAAAAATACACACGGGGCTGCCACGCCACTGCAAATTTTTCCTGTGATGCCAGTATCGTGTGCCGTCGAATTAGGACGGGCCAGAATGCCTAAGGCTGATATGCCATGGCTTATTTATGACCACGACATAAAAACACAACAATTCGTAATGGCAGTCGAGCTTCGAGGAGATCTACATGAGTAATACTAAAAGTAACGACGTTCTAAACACAATTCTGGAAAAAATTGAGCTACCAGACAGTGCTTATGAAAAGGCTGAAAAACGCTATAAGGATCTAGGTGATTGGTTACATCGCCCAGAGTCAACATGCGTGAATTTTGATCCCCACGTGTTTTCTCAAGGTTCCTTTCGTCTAGGTACGGCGATTAGGCCCGATTCAGAAGAACAGTATGACCTAGATATGGGGTGCAATCTTCGGCGTGGCCTGGATAAAACGTCTATCACTCAAAAGCAACTAAAGCACCTAGTCGGTCATGAATTAGAGCTTTATCGAAACGCCAGAGGCATTAAGGAAGAGCTAGCCGAGAAGAAACGTTGTTGGCGCTTAGAGTATGCCGATGGGCTTAGCTTTCACATGGACATAGTTCCGTGTGTGCCAGAGAGTGATACAGGAAGAGGACTGTTGAAAAAGCGGATGGTCGAAAACTCTAAGTTTGATGAAAACTTGGCTCAAAACGTGTCTCAGCTTGCAGTTTCGATTACCGACAACACAGATTCCACTTATGCAGTTGTGGATGAAAATTGGCGTATCAGCAATCCTGAAGGATATGCTCGATGGTTTGAAACGCGCATGAAGACGGCACGGTTAGTAATAAACGAACGTGAAATGCGATTTAAAGCCAGTATAGATAGTCTGCCATATTATCAATGGAAGACACCCTTACAACAGGTGATCCAATTATTGAAGCGTCATCGTGACACTATGTTCAAAAACAATGAGGATAGTAAGCCAATATCGGTAATCATCACTACATTGGCAGCTAAATCATATAAAGGTGAAAGTGATTTGGCTTCAGCGTTGAATACGGTGCTCTCCGAGATGGATGACCATATTTCTGCACAAGCGCCAATGATTCCGAACCCAGTTAACCCAGCCGAAGATTTTGCAGACAAGTGGTATGACGAAAAATCTGCTCAATACCGATTACAAGAAAACTTTTATAAATGGCTGTATCAAGCTAGAGCTGATTTTAGTGCTCTTTGCTCAAGTGATGATACGCAACGAATAGTAAATGCGGCGCAAAATGGTTTGGATCTGAAGCTTGATTCAAGTTCGGTAGCACGTCTCTTGGGGATTCCTGCGGTGACAGCAAAACCAACTTTCGCAATTCAATCATCTGATCCAAAGCCATGGTTTAAGCAATAGATGAAGCACTGGAAGGCTGTAGGCCTAGAGGCTTTTCTCTCGGCCTATCCGAACATTAGATTGGTAGATGTCCATGCAGATAAGGTTGAGTTGCAGGGAGAGTATCTGTTAAAAGCACAGCTAGCTGGAAGTCGGTTTATAGAGCGAACATTTTCTCTAAGGATTATATGCCCAAGTAATTATCCTAGGGCTTTACCAGTGGTGTTTGATACCGCTGGTTACTTTCCTCGTAATCAGGACTTCCATACTTACTCTGATGGATCATTTTGTCTTGGCTCAGACCTGAAAATTAAGTCAATTTTGAAAACCGACTCGTCATTGACAACCTTTTTCGAAAAGATTGTTGTCAGGTTTCTTTATTCGGTGTCCCATAGGGTTGAATTTGGCAACTTTCCCTATGGCGAACTGGACCATGGTGAGAAAGGCCTGATTGATGATTATTCTCAGTTGTTCAATGTCAATGGTAAAGCATCAGTTCTACGGGCACTGAAAGCGTTAGGTTTGCGCAAGCGTGAGGCAAATAAATTACCGTGTCCATGTGGTTGTGGTGATCGTCTTGGCTCGTGTGACTATCGGTTTGTCTTGAACGAGTTTCGCCAAGTTGAGCGACGCCGATGGTTTCGCGATCACCTACAAGAAGCTTTTACACCGATTGAAAAACCCAAAAGGAGAGTTGGAAAAAAAACTAAAAGGCCAAGTAGAAATACGCCTTAGCTTGATAAGCTCTCTCGGGCATTTTATGGCATATGTGTTAATACATATCGGATTTTTGAGTCTAATGAACCGGCAACAGCAGATTGAACCTTCACACTATCGTGTCGGAGGTTCATCATGTTCAAAAAACTATTTTTTCAAGCCAAAGCAATACCAGAGCTGTCATCTCAACTGGATGCAGACATTCCACGCTATCCGCCATTTCTGAAGGGGTTGCCTGCTGCGTCACCCGAGGAATTGCAGTCCACACAAGACGAGCTAATTGCCAAACTGCGCCAGGTACTTGGCTTCAACCAGCGTGATTTTCAAAAGCTGATTCAGCCCTGCATTGATCATCTGGCTGCTTATGTTCATTTGTTGCCAGCTTCTGAGCATCATCATCACAGTGGCGCTGGTGGTTTATTACGTCATTCTTTGGAAGTTGCTTTCTGGGCGGCACAAGCAGCTGAAGGGATCATCTTTGTTGCCAGTGGCACACCGGTTGAGAAAAAAGAGCTAGAGCCAAGGTGGCGTGTTGCGGCGGCATTAGGCGGTTTGTTCCATGATATTGGTAAGCCCGTTTCAGACTTGTCTATCACTGACGAAGATGGACGCTATCAGTGGAACCCTTTTTTAGAAACCTTATCTCAATGGACCACAAATAACAGCATTGAACGCTATTTTATTCGCTGGCGCGACGGACGGTGCAAGCGGCACGAGCAATTTTCAATTCTGGTGTTAAACCGGGTGATGACACCTGAGTTGCTCGCCTGGTTAACCCAGCCGGGCCCAGAGATTTTGCAAGCCATGCTAGAAGCAATTGGCAATACCGATCCCGAGCATGTCCTGTCTAAACTGGTCATTGAAGCTGACCAAACCAGTGTCCAGCGAGACCTGAAAGCTCAACGAATTTCCGTTGACGACAACGCCCTTGGTGTCCCAGTCGAACGCTATCTACTTGATGCCATGAGGCGATTGCTTGCCAGTTCTCAGTGGTTAGTTAATCAGCGAGACGCCAGAGTCTGGGTACAAAAATCCAATCAATCAACCCATCTTTACCTGGTTTGGAAAAGCGCGGCTAAGGACATCATTGAGCTATTGGCCAAAGACAAGATACCTGGCATTCCAAGAGATCCCGATACCCTTGCGGACATCCTCATTGAGCGGGGATTGGCCACAAAATCAGCCTCAAATGAGCGATATGAAAGCCTTGCCCCTGAAGTGCTGATCAAAGACGACAAGCCAATCTGGTTACCCATGCTGCATATATCTGAGGCCGATTTATTGTTCAGCTCGAATGTACCAAGTAGCGTGACACTGTTTAGCAAATCTGAGTGGGAAGCAACACAGCAAACACAAGCAGAACCTCAGAGTCGTTCCAGTGAGCATCCAGACTTGCCTGAAGCGTCATCATCAATCGAACATAGCAATTCGGCACAGTCGCCATCAACAAAACCGTCCGACCAAGATGATGAACTTCGTCTTGCTAGTGATGTTAATAACCACCAGGCAACTGAAAACGTTCCGGGTGATGGATGTGAAAAGCCTAACAATTCATATGATGGCGCTATCTCAAATAACGTAAACCAGTACGATGCAGATTCATTGAATCTCCCTGAATCTTTGGCGTGGCTCCCAGAGGCCAGCAGTGCGTTGATTATGGTTGGTGAGCAAGCCCTGATCCGCTATCCCGATGCCGTAAGACCTTGGTGTGCCCCCCGAAAACTACTTGCTGAACTCAGTCGATTAGATTGGCTTGAACTAGATCCCGCAAACCCGACACGTAAGGCCAGAACTGTGACTACGAAGGATGGCGTTCAGGAGCAAGGGTTACTACTGAAAGTATCGATTTCTAAGGGGCTTACTGCACTGATAGACATCTCCAAACAAGACGAAGAATCAGTGGCAGCAATTCAGAACAAAGAGGCTTCACAGCGTCCGAGTCGAACTGAGACAACCAGTGCCCAAGCAAAAGAGCTCGCCACAAGAGCTGAGCGCAAGCAAACGCCGATTGCGCCCAATGCGAACTCAAGTACAGACCCCAAACACGCACAGCGGCAACAGATGGTTAATTTTGTGAAAGATTTGCCCATCTTACTGACCGATGGCGATTACCCAGACGTGGATCATAGTGCCGATGGTATTCGCGTCACGATTCAAACCTTACGTCAAGTCGCCAAGGAGCATGGCATTCCAGCCGGACAGCTGCTTCGGGGGATCTCGGCCAGTGACCAATGCCAGTTTGATGAGGGGGAAACGGTTCTGTTTACCGCTCACGCTAAACGTTAATCCATTTGAAATTAAGTGGATTGCAAACGGTTATTTTGCGGAGCATGAATGAAAGAAAACGCATACGAAATGCCCTGGCGCACGAACTATGAGGCCATGGCAGCAGCAGGTTGGCTGGTGGTTGGGGCCACTGGGGCGATTGCCGCAGAAATGCTGACTGAGCTACCACCTGAGCCATTTTGGTGGATGACAGGGATTTCCTCGGGCATGGCGTTGTATCGCCTGCCTGAGGCTTACCGTCTTTATAAGTTGCAGAAGGGGCTAAAAGGCAAACCATTGGCATTTATGGCGCTGTCGCATTTGCAAAAGGTAATGGCAAAACATCCTGATGAATTGTGGTTAGGTTATGGCTTTGAGTGGGACCAACGCCATGCCCAACGCGCTTATGAAATCCTAAAGCGGGATAAGCAAACCTTGCTTAACCAAGGTCACGGCAAACAAATGGGTTCGACCTGGATTCATGGTGTCGAGCCCAAAGAAGAAGATGTGTACCAGCCAGTTGGTCACACCGAGGGGCATACCTTAATTGTCGGTACGACCGGTGCCGGAAAAACCCGATGCTTTGATGCGATGATCACTCAGGCCATTTTGCGTAATGAAGCCGTGATTATTATTGACCCTAAGGGAGACAAGGAACTTAAGGATAATGCGCAGCGAGCCTGTATTGCCGCCGGTAGTCCTGAGCGCTTTGTGTATTTTCATCCGGGTTTTCCTGAGCATTCGGTACGGCTTAATCCCCTTAGAAACTTTAACCGGGGCACTGAAATTGCCAGCCGAATTGCGGCACTAATCCCATCTGAAACCGGTGCTGATCCATTTAAAGCCTTTGGCCAAATGGCATTGAACAACATAGTGCAAGGTCTGTTGCTTACGTCACAACGTCCTGATCTGAAAACACTGAGGCGATTCTTGGAAGGTGGCCCAGAAGGCTTGGTAGTAAAAGCCGTCACAGCCTGGGGTGAGCAGGTGTATCCGAACTTTAGTGTGGAGATCAAGCGCTTTACCGAAAAGGCCAATACCTTGGCTAAACAAGCCATGGCGATGCTGCTTTTCTACTACGAACGCATTCAGCCCGTTGCCGCCAATACCGATTTGGAAGGACTTTTGAGTATGTTTGAGCATGACAGAACCCACTATTCCAAGATGGTGGCCTCACTGATGCCGGTGCTCAATATGCTCACATCAAGTGAATTAGGGCCACTGTTATCACCGATTGCAAACGATGTGGATGACAGCCGGTTAATTACGGATTCTGGCCGTATTATCAACAATGCCCAAGTGGCGTATATCGGCTTGGATTCATTAACTGACGCCATGGTTGGCAGCGCCATTGGTTCGTTGCTTTTGTCCGATCTCACTGCTGTGGCCGGTGATCGCTATAACTATGGTGTTGAAAATCGTCCCGTAAATATCTTCATCGATGAGGCGGCTGAAGTCGTCAACGATCCCTTCATTCAACTGCTCAACAAAGGCCGTGGCGCAAAAATGCGTTGTGTAATTGCTACTCAGACCTTTGCTGACTTTGCAGCTCGTACAGGCAGTGAAGCTAAGGCTCGCCAGGTGTTAGGTAACATCAACAACTTGATAGCCCTTCGGGTGATGGATGCCGAAACGCAGCAGTACATTACCGACAATCTGCCTAAGACTCGGTTGCAGTACATCATGCAAACTCAAGGTATGTCGTCCAACTCGGACAGCCCCGCGTTGTTTACCGGCAATCATGGCGAACGCTTGATGGAGGAAGAAGGCGATATGTTTCCACCGCAGTTATTAGGCCAGCTTCCCAACCTGGAGTACATCGCCAAGCTTTCAGGTGGCCGCGTGATCAAAGGCCGCATTCCTATTTTAACCAGCTCTACACAGGCAGCATAAGGAGTCTGTATGCATCATTCTGTCTGTCTGAAAATGACAACACTTACCAGTAAAGAAATGCTCGCTCAGTGGCAGCAACATAATCCCCAGTTCAAGGAAACCTTAAGACTACTTGAAACCGACTGGCCTCATGCTTTGGCCTCAGTGCACTGTTTGGCGGACTATTTAACAGATGCGCTCACTTTAGATGGCCATTCCATCTTTGATTTGTGTCTGTGTAATGGCTTGGGCAGTTATGAAGAAGTCAGTTGTGATGATGATAGTGTACGCCTTTGGCATTTCATTGAGGCACTGACCTGGGCTGCCGCCAGTGCTTTAACGGGGATTCGCCTGCGTGATCCTGACCATTTCGAGTGGGCCGCCGTGGATGGTGTGTATTTCCACACCTGGATTCGTAATCGTCCAAATCGGATGGCGTATTTGGCTGAAGGACGTATTGATGTGCGTTATGTCAGTGACCATACATCGACAAAGCGGCTTCAGCAAGTGATTAAAGCTCGGATTATGACGCCAACCGTTGCAGCCATGCTGGCGCGAGTAGAAGAGGATGTTTGGCATGAGCAAGCATAAGTCCGTTTGGCTGCTGTGTCTGGCACTGATGCTGGAGATTATTGCCATTGGCGTGTTAGTGCCCGGTGATTGGACTGGCCGGGTCATCAGTAAAGAGAAGCAGATGATCCAAAACCAATTGGGCGCACAAACAAGCTATTGGATTGGTCAAACTAGCCATCGCTGGTATCAGTCATGGATTGTGGATACGCAGATGGAGCAATCTGTGCGTGATTTTCTAATCCCCACTGAAGAACAGCGACTTCGTTCTAAAGGGATGGAGAACATGGGAGGCTTTTGGTTTGTGTGGGTAGAAGACCGTATTCAGGCATTTTTTGATGTGCTGTACCAAGTGTTCACTCGATTTGCGTTGCTGATGGTCTGGTTGCCCTTTGCGCTTATTCTCATGTTGCCGGCGTTGTGGGATGGCTTAATGACCTGGAAGATTAAGAAGACAACATTTGATTTTTCGAGCCCTATCATTCACCGCTACAGCATGATTATCCTGGGCTCAGGTGTCATTTTGCTGTTTATGGGATTGTTCGCCCCACTGGCTATTCCACCGGTGGTGTTACCGTCGCTGATCATCGGTTTGGCATTGATGGCGGGGTTGGCGTTAAGTCACTTGCAGAAGAAGATATGAGGCCCATCAGGCCTCATCTTGTAGAGCTAAAACCTTACGCCTACGGTATTGCCGTTCTCGTCTTCAGCAGGCAAATGGTAAGTATCAATAAGGTGGCCTTGAAGCCAAATATATTGAGGCATCCAAAAAGAGTACTGTCGTATAAGAGCCAATACTTCTTTTAACGGTTTGTTTGCATGAGGCTCGGCAAGACGAAAGTACATGAATGAGCAATCATCTCGAAAATACTCATGAAGCTCTGAATCCGATAGCGTTTCTTTTAGCGGCCTGTTTTGTTCGTCGTCCTCATCAGGGGAGTTGGCATAAATTTCAAATAGCTGCTTTTCAGTAAGTATCTCCAATAAGTGGTCTTTAATTAAAACCCCATCACTGGTATCGACATCCATACCATCTTTGACATCAAAAGCCATGACACATCCAGAAGATAATGCCACTTCTGATGGTTTCAGTACGTCATTAGCTTGTACAACCTGATGCCAATGATTAAAACCAGCAGATACTGCAATTTCATCGAGTGCTTCAGTGTGTGTAATGGATTTTTCACGTTTAAGCTTTCGTGCTTTTTGCTTTAAACGTTCAACCGAGGCAGAGGAAATGATTTTAGTAATTTGCATTGAGTTTCTCCTATTAGCGAATACGGTGCCCACTGCCGAGGTCGCAGAAAAAACCTAAGCAAAAAATAAATTTGATATGCATGTCGTCCCGTCCGGGTTTGCTAAAGTGGGCAGCTGGTCTCGACACGACCAATATCCCCATCATATCAACCGCATCAAAAAGATCAATTGTTAGTATTGTCTGATTAGAACCCTCAAAACCTTCAAGAATTCGGCATCTAGCTGACCACTGAAGCTGCCAATCCCGAGGCATCCTTCACTTCTCAATTCAAACAACGAGGAGTGACTATGGAACCTGTAAATATTCCATCCTATATCGATGACCCGCCGCACTTCCTGCTTTGGAGTGCCGATGAGATGGCTCCCATTCTGTTGGGGCTAGTGATCGGCATTTTTACCGGTAATGCCTTGGTTTTATGCCTGTTGGGGTTGGTAACAACCAAGCTCTATCGGCGTTTTCGTGATGGCCGCCCAGATGGTTTTATTCTTCACGCCATCTACTGGGGCGGACTGTTGCCAACCAAAGCCAAGACGATCCCTAACCCATTTATCAGGAGCTATCTGCCGTGAAGTTCGACGTGTTTTTAAAATCATGGCAAGGCACGCAATTAGAGAACCGATGGCAACGGTTCCTGATTGCAGTGCTGGTGCTATCTAACTTGCTGCTTGCGGTAGCGGCATTTTCTCGCAATACCGTGGTAGCCATTCAACCGCCAACCTTGTCTGAAACGGCTGAAGTGTCACGAAACCAGGCTACTCAGCCTTACTTGGAATCCTGGGGGCTCTACCTGGCTGAGCTTATGGGCAACGTGACGCCGGGTAATGTGTCTTTTATCCGGGTTGCTATTGAGCCGCTACTTTCTCCAGCGGTGTACCAGCAAGTGGTCGATGCACTGGAGATTCAGGCAAGACAAATCCGGGAAGACCGAGTCACGCTCAAATTCCAACCCAGACAAGTGGAGTATGAGTATGAAACCGGCCATGTCTTTGTGACCGGTTATTCCTTGGTCTCTGGACCATCTGGAGATGAACAGCGCCAAACTCGCACCTATGAGTTTGACATCGATATTGAGCAATACCGTCCAAAGCTCAGTTGGATGGATACGTATGAGGGGCAAGCTAGAACGAAGCGAGTTCGTGAAAAGTTGACCCAAGAGCAAAACCGGAGGGTGAATGATGCGAACCAAAATTAGTCGATGGATGATACCAAGCTTAATCGCAATGAGCTTGAGTGGCGTCCTGTTATCTCAAGCTTCTTATGCAGACGTGGAATTGCCGATTGTACCAGCCAGTGTGATGAAGCAGTCTGCTACTGCAAATCCACCGGTTCAAAGCAATTCGGTTGCAGCGGATACGCCAACAATGCTACTGATGACACCGGGGGTTAATGAACTGATCCCTGTAGCACTTGGTCATCTGAATCGGATTGTGACGCCGTTTGAATCGCCTCAGGTGAGAACAACCAGTGATGCTCAGACGCAAATCAAGGGGAATGTTGTATATGTAGCCACGGACAAAGAATCACCGGTTTCACTTTACATCACTCCGCCTGGTCAGGAAGCTCCCGCATTATCTGTCACCTTAGTACCTCGTCGTATTCCACCGCGTGAAATCACCTTAGCTATTGATGGTCAGCAGTGGCCTATTAAGGGCGTCGTGAACCGAAAAGCCGCCACTTGGGAAACGGCTCAGCCATACGTCGATAGCTTACGTGATTTACTCAGACGCCTTGCACTAAATGAGTTACCACAAGGCTATGACATCCGTTTAGCTGGCCAAACTGACACAAGCCCGAAATGTTTTCAGCCTGGCTTAAAGTTTGGTTTTAAACAGGGGCAAATTGTGACGGGACATTACTTCACCGTCTATGTAGGACTGGTTGAAAGCTTTGCCGATGAGCCGATAGAAGCCAGTGAGATAGCCTGCAATGCACCAGGTATAGTGGCAAGCGCCTACTGGCCTCGCAATATCTTGTTGCCGGGCGAAAAGACTGAGTTGTATGTGGTTGTTCGCAATCATCGTGAAGAAGCGGTGGAAAGTCAGCGACCTTCGCTTCTTGTAGGAGGTGAATAACGATGAAAGCACAATGGGAGCAATTGAGCCCGAACATGAAGCGGGGCCTATCGGTTGCAGGTATTGCTGGTGGTCTCATCCTTATGGTGATGGTGTTTTCACCTAATCCTGACGATGGCGCGAACAGTCGGAACCGGCAGGAAACGATCCGGCACATTCTTACGGATACCAATACTCGTGATGTTGGGGTCGATAGTTTGGCTGCGAACGTAAAACTACTCAGTGAGCGCAATGAACAGTTACGTCGTGAAGTTGAGCGCTTGCGTCGTGACGTCGATTCAGGACGGCTAAGCCCAGGTTCGCCTTCTATACCAAGTGAGGTCAATGCGGAGTTGGTTCGCCTTCGAGCGGAACTTAATGATGTTCGCGCTGGAGGTGATGCAGCAGTTGAAGGCACAAATAGCCGTTTTGAAGTGCCTTTATCTGCCATGGAATTGCCTAAAGACGAAAAGCCACTGCCGTCTAACCCAGACGACTATTTTGCCAATGCGCCGCTGCCAGATCCGCTCTATCGGCAGCCAGCCAGTGGCCAAGGTTCACGAGCACGGGATGTTCCATTGCCGCCAATCACGATTCGTATGATTGAGCCTGAAGTGGTTGCTGAACCAGAGGTTGTTGTGCAAGAAGCGCCGCCTTTGTATTTACCGGCGGGCAGCATCATCTCAGGTACTTTGATCACAGGTTTGGATGCACCTACTCACGAGTCCGCAAGACGCGAACCTTTTCCTGCATTGCTGAGGATTCAAAAGGAAGCCATTTTACCCAACCGATTTAGAGCGGATATCAAAGAGTGTTTCTTGATCGCCGCAGGTTACGGTGATTTGAGCTCTGAGCGTGCTTATTTGCGAGGCGAGACCATTTCATGTGTGAGAGAAGACGGTGGCGTCATTGAAACACGACTGGATTCTTATGCTGTAGGTGAAGACGGCAAAGCCGGCATTCGTGGCCGATTGGTGTCGAAACAAGGCCAGCTGGTGGCCAAGTCGATGATGGCCGGATTCCTTCAGGGCTTGGCTGGCGCATTTGATGTAAATCCTGTTCCGACGATTCAGACGGGTAATGCCGGTGATACTCAGCTGTACCAGCAAGTCATGAGCCAAGAAGCATTACAAGGCGCTGCGATTAAAGGCACAGGTAAAGCATTGGATAGAGTGGCCAAGTTCTATTTGGACATGGCTGAAAATATGTTCCCAGTCATAGAGGTAGACGCTGCAAGGAAAATTGAAGTCATAGTCACTCGTGGTGCCTCGTTGTCGTTGGCCACTTCTCAAGGGGGTGGTGCAAGAAGATGAAAAAATCCTGCATGTTGCTAACCGATCGAAGTCCGTTTCAGACAATAAGATGTGTATCCAGAGGAGAGTTAACCATGACGACATCAATGCAGAACAACCCAAAGCACCAGTCAAAACAGTGGTCTAAAGCTGGATTACTTTTATTGGCAGTCGGCTCAACCTTATTGTCTGGCTGTAGTTCATTGGGTCTTGGGAGTAGTGAATATGGATGCCCAGGTATGCCTGACGGTGTGCGCTGTTTATCTGCTCGTGAAGTCTATGAGCTTACCAGTTATGGCGCTGCACCCAAGACGATTGATGCTGTGGCGACTCGAATTGGTTCTCCCTCTGGGTATTCACAATCTGATTTAGAGACAGGACTGCTGAGCCATCCAGCATTACCCGAGACGCAGCAATCTGCACCTATTCGCATTCCTTCAAGGGTAATGCGGATTTGGATTGCGCCTTGGGAGGATGACCGTGGAGATCTGAATTTATCCAGCTACGTGTTTACCGAAATTGAACCGCGCCGGTGGGATATTGGGGTGTCAGCACCTCGAACGGTTTCGCCAGTGCTACGTCCACTTCAGACTCAAAGCGATTCAGCCTCAGCGGGAGCTGATGGTAAGCGCGATAACTTGAGTATCTACGGAGAAACTAACGAATGACAAATGCAGTTCGCAGCATTCAGACTCAGCGCCTAATGACCATTGGTGCGCTTGGTTTAATGGCGTTAATGATTTCGGAGCCCTCATTTGCAGGCACCGGTGGTGATGCTTTCACCGATGTGTGGGATACCCTAAAAGATTGGACCCAAGGTACTTTGGGACGGATCGTAGCGGGAGCCATGGTTCTGGTGGGTATTGTGGGCGGTATCGCTCGCCAAAGCTTGATGGCCTTTGCCTTGGGCATTGGTGGCGGTATGGGTCTCTACAACACACCAACAGTCGTTGAAAGTGTCATGTCTGCAACTTTACCTGTTGTTGCTAGCACTCAAGAAGTCATTGGCACAACAATTCCAGCAATCAGCGCCGTTTTACTGGGCACCTTATAACAATAAAAAACGCCCAAGCGGCCAGATTTCTGACGGCTTGGGCGTCATCCCACCCCGTCCCCGATTACCATGACGGCGTTTCAGTTAATAGGTTTCCCATTCACTTAGCTTGATTACAAGCAGCGGCCATGAATACCGAAAAGAATGCTAGCGCCGCCACTGCAAAAGGCAGTTAGCGGGGCTTTTCTTGAGGGAGCACATTCAAACAGGCTACTAGCCTGATATTTTGAGATTTAGGCGCTCGTTTCTTTTGAGTTAGAGTTACACACTACCAAACAGCTGGATGAATATCAGGAATGATGGCGCTTCATTTGTTGTGTTCATGAGGTTAAAAATAATACGCTTGACCTTCCCATCATGGTAAGCCCTAGACTGTTTAATATCTGAACCAACAATGAGAAATACATCATGAGCATTCATAAAAACCAGCTCTCCAGCAATGCTGAAGCCCGGGTTAGCTTACCTATTGAGGGTATGACCTGTGCAAGTTGTGTAGGACGAGTTGAAGCAGCTTTAAACAAAGTTGAAGGCGTCGTAAACGCAAGTGTCAATCTTGCGACTGAGCTGGCGGATATTCATCTTAAAGCTCCTGTTGATCGACTGAAGTTAATCGAAGCAATTGAAAAGGTAGGATATGAAGTTCCTGTAACATCCGTTGAACTTTCAGTGCAAGGTATGACATGTGCTTCGTGTGTTGGCCGTGTTGAAAAGGCACTCTTAGCGGTTGATGGTGTAAAGGCGGCAACGGTTAACCTTGCAACTGAGAGGGCAACTATTCGCGGAGTGGCTGGCATAGACGATCTCATATCTGCTATTCAAAAAGTTGGCTATGAAGCCCGTGTCATCGATACCCAAAATCAGGTCAGTAATGAGTCTGAAGTAAGAAAGGACGCAGAGAAGGCTTTATTAAAGAAAGATTTAGTTATTGCAACAGCACTGGCTCTGCCGGTATTTGTTCTCGAAATGGGATCTCACATGATTCCAAGAATGCAACACTGGGTGATGAATACCATTGGGATCCAGGAAAGCTGGTACGTCCAGTTTGTATTGACATTGTTAGTCTTAGTGGTTCCAGGTCGTCGATTCTACATGAAAGGCATTCCTGCTCTTACGCGGCTTGCTCCTGACATGAATTCACTGGTCTCTGTCGGGACTATTGCTGCTTTTGGTTATTCTGTGGTTGCTACGTTTGTACCATACCTTTTGCCTGAGGGTACCGTTAATGTGTACTACGAAGCTGCTGCAGTGATTGTCGCTCTCATTCTTTTGGGACGATTTATGGAGGCGAGAGCTAAGGGGAGAACGTCTGAGGCTATCAAACGCTTAGTAGGCTTGCAGGCTAAGGAGGCGCACGTGCTCCGTAATGGCGTAATGAATGATATTCCTGTCAAAGACGTTGTGCTTGGAGACATTATCGAAGTTCGCCCGGGAGAAAGGATTCCGGTCGATGGAGAGGTAAGTGAAGGTACCAGTTTTATAGATGAATCGATGATAACTGGTGAGCCTATACCAGTGGAAAAAATCGTTGGCAGTGGAGTTGTCGGAGGGACTGTGAACCAGAAAGGAGCACTGAGGTTGCGTGCTACTGCGGTTGGTGGTCAGACAATGCTGTCACAAATCATACGGATGGTAGAACAGGCCCAGGGGTCAAAGTTACCTATACAAGCTGTTGTGGACAGAGTGACATTGTGGTTTGTTCCAGCTGTGATGTTGGCAGCACTTTTTACATTCCTGATTTGGTTAGTATTTGGTCCATCACCAGCCCTGTCTTTCGCATTGGTTAATGCTGTGGCAGTGCTAATCATTGCATGTCCATGTGCAATGGGACTCGCGACACCGACATCTATCATGGTTGGTACAGGTCGTGGTGCAGAAATGGGAATTTTATTCCGCAAGGGAGAAGCCCTACAGTTACTCAAAGATGCCAAAGTTGTTGCTGTAGACAAAACCGGAACTCTGACTGAAGGTCGTCCAGTCATGACAGATCTGGAACTAGCTCAGGGTTTTGAACGTAATGAGGTATTAGCAAAAGTTGCCGCAGTTGAATCACGTTCTGAGCACCCTATTGCTCGCGCTATTGTTGAGTCGGCAGAAGGAGACGGCATTTTACTGCCAGAGCTTACTGAGTTTGATTCAATCACTGGTATGGGAGTACGAGCGACTGTTGAAGGGAGCCTTGTAGAAGTAGGCGCTGATCGATTTATGCGTGAGTTAGCATTGGAGGTAACGTATTTTTCCCGGATTTCTGAACGCCTCGGGAATGAGGGGAAATCACCTCTCTATGTTGCTATAGATGGTCGGTTGGCTGCAATTATTGCTGTAGCTGACCCTATTAAATCAAGTACTCCAGTAGCTATAAAGGCATTACATCAGCTTGGTCTCAAGGTCGCCATGATTACCGGTGACAATGCGAATACAGCTCAGGCTATTGCTAAACAATTAGATATTGATGAAGTGGTTGCGGAAGTGTTACCTGAAGGCAAAGTTGAAGCGGTGCGTCGACTGCAAGAAAATTACGGTAAAGTTGCTTTTGTCGGCGATGGGATAAACGATGCCCCGGCACTTGCAGTTGCAGATATTGGACTTGCAATTGGTACAGGAACAGATATAGCCGTGGAGTCAGCTGATGTTGTCTTAATGTCAGGAAACTTGCAGGGAGTTCCTAATGCTATTGGATTGTCTAAGGCAACAATCGGTAACATCAGACAAAATCTCTTTTGGGCATTTGCTTACAATGCAGCATTGATTCCAGTGGCTGCAGGACTGCTATACCCAGCTTATGGAATACTGCTCTCTCCAATTTTTGCAGCAGGGGCGATGGCGCTATCAAGCGTGTTCGTTCTGGGAAACTCATTGCGTCTGCGTCGGTTCCAGCCTCCTTTGGTTGAGGACGCTGAGCATTAACGCTGAGCATTAACAAGGTGGGCTTATGAATATCGGAGAAGCATCGCGTAAATCAGGAATATCCACCAAGATGATTCGTTATTACGAGCAAATTGGATTAATCCCTGCCTCCGAGCGTACGGAGTCAGGTTATCGTAAGTATGCTCTCAATGATGTTCATAGATTGGTTTTTATTCGTAGTGCCCGAGATCTCGGGTTCTCTCTGGAAGATATAGAAGGCTTGCTTACGTTATGGAATGACAAATCTCGCCAGAGCATTGATGTTAAACGCCTGGCTCAGGAGAACATTGCTGACTTAGAACGACGTATGGAAAGTATACGTCAAATGACTGAGAAACTACGAGTTTTAATCCGGAGTTGTGCTGGGGATGAGCGGTCAGAATGTCCTATTCTTAGGACATTAACCAATGCTTCGGGCAAAGCCCGCACCGTAAACCGAGGAGGAGCGGTACAGCGCCGCTCTGGAGATAAGCTGAGCGGCAAAATGTAGTACTTTAAATTGGCCCATAATGGTGTAAGACTACGCAGTTTTAACACCATCACATTTTTTTCATTTTAAACAAGCGCGTGGCATCACTAATGCCCCCCTAAATGGTTGGTTGGTGCGGTTAAGGAAAGATCGCTATCACTTTCATCAGCTGTCAATTTTTGGACTATGCAACATTTATCTATGCTGCGGTCAGCGCTACAAAAAGCATTCAGCTCCTTACGTTGCTCTTCTAACGCTACTAATTCTTTGATTCGATGCTGAATGTGAATTAGGTGGGCGTTGATGATTGCATCTATCGGGCCACATTCTTTACCCTGATTATTGATTGCTAACAGCAAAGCGCGAATTTCCTCATGGGTCATATCGAGAGAACGGCAGCGGCGGATGAATAGTAGTTTTTCAAGACGGGTTTTGTCGTAGTGACGATAATTATTTCCTATGTCTCGTAAAGGTGCCTGCAGTGGACCTTCTTTCTAGTAGTAACGAATCGTTTCTACCGGACAGCCTGCTTTACGCGCCAACTCACCAATTTTCATATATCCCTCGTTTGAACTTGACTCTGTAGTTAGATTAGGGTCTTCAGTAGTCAGTATAGTAAACATATTGGGCAAGTGGTCCCGCAAAAAAGTAAAACTCTAGTAGGAAGGAAGCTGCTAGTTGTATTTAAAAATTAAGCTTGGTTGTGGGAGGCAAGATTCAGAAATCAGGCGAATTGAACAAGGCGAATGGTCATTTGTATGTTCATAATGATTGCAACCATTCGCATGTTGAAAAAGACCTAAATCATGATAAGCCTACTTACAAAGGTTGTGGCCATGACCATGACCAGAAATCGCATGATCAAGATGATCATGGCCTTAGTGGAGACTGTTGCGCGGCTGCGCCTACAAAGATTAAATAATCTGGGGGGGGCGAACTGAAATCCGCATTATGCAAATGGATTGTCCTGTAGAGGAAAAACTGATTAAAAAGAAATAAGGGGATGTATATGGCAGTTATGGGTGCGTAAACCGCTGAAGGTTGCCACCCATTCCATGTGAAGCCTGCCACCCGGACCGGAGCAAGGCTGCCACCCATCGGAGCGTAGCGACGCGGGGTTTCTCTTCTTACTCCGAAGTCTCGGTGGCCGTCAACTTTGCCTGTTGTTTTCGCATGGATTCGCCCCGCAGGTTGATCTTGTAGGCGTTGTGTACGAGCCGATCCAGAATGGCGTCTGCCAGAGTGGCGTCACCGATTACGCCATGCCATTCCTCGATGGGTAATTGGCTAGTGGCAATGGTGGAGCGCCTGCCATGCCGGTCTTCCAGCACCTCCAGCAAGTCTCGCCGATTCTCGGCGCTCAGTTTCATCAGCCCCCAGTCATCCAGGATCAGCACGTCGACCTTGGCCAGATCCGTCAGGAGTTTTGAGTATTGGCCATCGCCTTTGGCAATGGTCAGCTCCCGTAGCAGTCGGGTCAGGCGGACGTACTGGGCGGTGTAACCCTCCCGGCAGGCTTTGTGTGCCAGAGCACAGGCCAGCCAGGTTTTCCCGACCCCGGTGGGACCGGTGATCAGCGCGTTCAGGTGTTCCTTCACCCACTGGCAGCTGGCTAGGCCCTGGATAAGCCCTTTATCCAGGCCGCGTGAGTTCCGGTAATCAATGTCTTCGAGGATGGCGGCGTGTCGCAGTTTGGCCCGGCGTAGCCGGCTGCTCATGCGCCGGTTGTCCCGTTCCGTCATTTCCCGGTCGACCAGCAGCCCGAGGCGCTCCTCGAAGCTCAGATCGGTGATGTCGGGGGTGGCCGACTGATCCTCCAGGGCGGCGGCCATGCCGGTCAGTTTGAGGGCGTGGAGCTTATCCAGTGTGGGATGTTTCAACATGTCAGATTCCTTCAGTGGTAGTAGGCAGGGCCGCGGATGTTGTCGTGTGTGTCAGGTAAGGCCAGTTCTTGTTGCTCTTCCAGGGGCTGCTCATCCAGGCGGTGCTTGAGGATGGATTCGATGCTCTTGTATCGGCAGCTGCCCAGCATCAGGGCGCGTTGGCAGGCGGCCTCCAGCCGCGACCCGCCGTAGCTCTGCCCCAACCGGAGAATGCCCAGACAGGACCGATAGGCCTGTTGCGGATGCTTTCTTGCCCCCAGCGCGGTACGGATAAGCTTTTCAGTTGCCGGTCCAGTCTTGGCTGCCCAGGCGGTCAGTCGCTCTGGGTTCCACTCGCCGGCTTGGCGGTGGGACTCCGGCATGTGAGCGGCGATGGTGCTATGCCGACCCTTCTGATCCGAACGCCGGTGGCTGGCGATCCGGTTGCCTCGGTGGAAGCATTCGATGGTGTTGTGGGTGATCCGGACCTCCACCTCTTTCTTGATCAGGGTGTAGGGCACCGAGTAGTAATGCCCATCGATGGCCACGTGGTAGTCGATGTGTACCCGGGCTTTTTTCCACTCGGCGTAGACATACGGCTCGGCGGGTAGCGGTTGTAGAACCGGCTGGTCCAGCTGTTTGAAGTGATCAAGCCGGCACCCGGGCAACTTGCGGAAGGGGCGGCTATTGAGCTTCTCCAACAGCTCACGGATGGTGGCGTTGAGCTGCCCCAGGGAGAAGTGCTGACGGTGGCGCAGGGCCGCCAGGATCCAGCGCTCAACGATCAATACGCCACCTTCCACCTTGGCCTTGTCACGGGGCTTGCGAACCCGTGTGGGGACAACGGCCACGCCATAATGGCTAGCCATATCCTGATAGGTCGGATTGAGATCCGGCTCGTAGCGATGGGCCTTGCTGACGCCGGAACGGAGGTTATCCGGAACCACCAGTTCCGGCACGCCGCCCAAGAACTCGAAAGTCCGGATGTGAGAGCCGATCCAGTCCGGCAGTGTCTGGCTCCAGGTGGCCTCGGCGTAGGTGTAATTGGACGCACCCATCACCGCCACAAAGACTTGCGCCTCATGGATCTCACCGGTGGTGCGATCAATGACGGGCACCGTGTGCCCAGCATAGTCCACGAACAGCTTTTCACCGGCTCGGTGGTCCTGACGCATCACCAGATCCAGCTTGCCCTGCCAGGCCCGGTAGTGCTCGCAGAACCAGCTGTACTGGTAGCCATCCGGATTGGCTTCCCGGTACTCCTGCCAGAGCAGGAACAGGGTGACGTTCTTGCCCCGGAGCTCATCGTGGATCCGCTGCCAGTCTGGAATGCCTCGGACCTGTGCCGGTAGATCCGGTGGTGGCGGGAACAGCCGTTGCTCCAGCTGGGCTTCACTCAGATCCTCTGGCAGCGGCCAGCCAAGCTCCGCCTCAGCAGCACGCCGCAGATACTCGCTCACAGTGGGGCGACTGATGCCGCAGGCTGCGGCAACCTGTCGGTTGCTAAGCCCTCGCTCCCACTTGAGGCGAAGGACTTCTTTGATTTTACGCATGGATAACCTCTTCGCTGGCATCTGGCCCTCTCCGGATGAAAAGGAGCAGAGTACCGTTAGTTATCCCGCGCCGGACGTTTTGATGGGGGAATCAGGCAGCCTGCCAGGGTGGCAGCTTTGCCGTGGAATCAGTGGCAGCTTTCGCGTGGAATGGGTGGCAGGCTTCGTCTGGAATCAGTGGCAACCTTGGTCTGGAATACGCAGTTATGGGCCTTAATTCTAGACAGTGGCCAGAAGCTGCGATGATTATGGTGCTCTTTACTATTGCTGAACTCATTGAAGCAAAATCACTCGATAGAGCTCGAAATGCAATCGGATCTCTAATGAATATTGAACGACAATTAACTTGTCCGGTCGGCGACAACTATGTTGGCCGGTTGATCTGATACCGTCCGTCACGGATTCCATTAGGAGATAACCGTGTCGGGCAAACCCATCACAGATCAACAAATCAGGTTATATATGAATGAACGTAAACAAGGTCAAACCCAGCTTGCCGCTTCGGCAAAGTCTGGTTTATCAGAGCGATCAGGTCGCCGCATAGACAGCGGTGAACTGAACACAGAACCAACCCCCAAGCGTCAATGGCGCACTCGCAAAGACCCGCTTGCTGAGGTCTGGTCATCGGTGCTGGTACCACTACTCGAAGCGAACCCTGAACTATTGCCGCTCACGTTGTTTGAATACCTTCACGACAACTACCCCAATCAGTATGACAACACCGTACTGCGCACGTTGCAGCGACGTGTCAAAGCATGGAAGGTCAAACATGGCCCCGCAAAGGAAGTCATGTTCCGCCAAACTAAAGTGCCTGGGCGTTTGGGTTTATCGGACTTCACGCTCTTGAAAGGGGTTACGATTACAATACTTGGGCAGGTATTTTGCCATTTGCTATACCACTATCGCCTTGCCTTTAGCGGCTGGACGTACGCCAAAGTCATTTGCGGTGGTGAAAGCTATACCGCCTTGTCTACAGGGCTTCAGAATGCCTTATGGCGCAGTGGTGGCGCACCCCTTGAACACCGCACCGACAGCTTGAGTGCCGCCTTTAACAATCTGGCCGAGAAGGAACAGCTTACCGTTCGGTACGACGCCTTATGCCACCACTATCAACTCAAAGGCAGTCGTAACAACCCCGGCAAGAGCCATGAGAACGGTACAATAGAAGCGGCACACGGGCATTTAAAGCGACGTATGACTCAGGCCTTGCTGCTGCGAGGCGATACTGATTTTACGTCCCTTGAGGCCTATCAAGCCTTCGTGGATGGTATTGTCACCAAGATTAACCAGCAATGCCGCACCCGCTTTGAACAAGAGCGGCCGTTATTGCAGACACTGCCAAAACGGCGCACTCATGATTATGCGGAGCACAGTGTTCTGATTAGCAGCAGTAGCAGCTTTGACCTCAAACGGGTGACCTATACCGTACCGTCTCGCTTTATCGGCGAGCGGCTGTATGTTCAGCTGTATGACGAGCGCTTGGATCTGTTCAGTGGGCATGAGCAGATACTCAGCTTACCGCGTGTTTATGCCACCACAACCCAGCGCGGACGCAGTGTCGATTATCGCCATGTTATCGACTCCTTGGTTAAAAAGCCGGGGGCCTTCCGTTACTCGCAGCTGCGCGATGACTTATTACCCACCCCGGACTACCACCGTATCTGGCAGTATGTTGACGGCACACTGAATCCCCATGATGCCTGCCGTTACATCGTGCGCCTGCTGCACTTGGCCGCGACAGCTCAGTGCCAAGATAGCCTTGGTCGTTACGTACTCAAAAGCATTGAGGGGGGTGAATTACCCAGCAACTTACAGTGCAATAAGCGCTTTAGTACAGACACGGCCGTGATTCCACTCATTACGGCAAAGCAGCACCTGCTGGCTGATTACGATCAGCTGTTATGTGTGGAGGTGCAACATGGCTGATCTTGCCTCCCTCCCGATTCTCTTGAAGGAATTAAAGTTAAGTAGCTTCGCCCAGCACTGGGAAGGCCTTGCACAAAAGGCGCTGGATGAACAATGGTTACCGCAAACCTACCTTGCGGCTTTGTGTGAACACGAAGTGGGTGAGCGTCATCACAAGCGTTTACAACGCTATACCCGCGAAGCACAACTGCCACCGGGTAAGCCGTTGAGCCAATTTGATTTTAGTGTGGTAGAGGGGATTAATAAAAATCAGCTTATTGCCCTGGCGGATCAACAGCAGTGGGTTAATCAAGCCGAGAACGTGTTGTTGTTTGGTGCCAGTGGTGTGGGTAAAACCCATCTTGCCTGTGGTATTGGCTATGCCTTGTTGGCGCAAGGGGTGCGAGTAAAGTTCACTAGCGCTACCCATCTTGCTCAAAGCCTTCAGCAAGCAAAAGCGGCGTTGGTATTGACTGACGTGCTGGCTCGCATGGACAAATATACGGTGCTCATCATTGATGATATTGGCTACGTCAAAAAAAGCAGCCAAGAAACACAGGTATTGTTTGAATTGATTGCGCACCGCTATGAAACGGGCAGTTTGATTATCACCTCAAATCAGCCTTTTAGTGGGTGGGATCAGATCTTCGACGACAACATGATGACGGTGGCGGCGATTGATCGGTTAGTGCATCACGCCACTATTTTAGAGATAGGTGGCGAAAGCTACCGTAAAAAGGCGTCAATGATGAGAAAGGAGATGCCTATCGCTAACGACAATTAAACATCGTCAACCGGACAAGTTAATTGACGCGAACCGGACAAGGTAGTTGACGTTCAATAAATGAATTTGACTCTCAAAACTGCAATGGTCCAACTATCAGTATGAACGATGACACCTTGAGGCTGCCCTCGCCAGAACAGCGCCATGGTCAGCACATCGCATATGATGATGATTTGGTTAAAGCAATGGTTCAATGGGTAGATAATTTTTTGAACACTAGATGATCAGTGGAGTCAGATGAATTAAGTCGGCATTTATTTTTGAACTTTAAGAATTATTTATTATTAAACCATGTGGGAAATCTAAACGATCAAGATTTTAATATCATACAAAAAATCTATCGACTTCTCTTGACCTTCCGGTTAGGGGAAGGTTTAACCTGAAGTTAGGTGGGGGCTGGTGAGATTTTTGGGAACAGGTTAATGGTTACTTGGTTCAATGGATTAGGAAATTTCCTTCAATAAATGTTACCCGAAACTATGTTACTTAAAGCTAACTACAGTATTAGTAAAAATCATTTGGGAGGTGAAGATGAACATTGGTGATGCAGCCCGCTTATCGGGAGTTTCGGCGAAAATGATTCGTTACTATGAGGAGGTTGGGCTAATACCATCAGTCTCCAGAACAGAGGCTGGTTATCGGATCTACAAAGATGCCGATGTTTATAAGTTACATTTTATACGTCGATGTCGAGATCTCGGTTTTTCTCTGTCACAGGCAGGAGAGTTACTTTCTCTTTGGGGAAATCATTCGCGTCAGAGTGCAGATGTTAAAAGTATAGTTGAATCTCATATTAATGATTTAACCTTAAAAATTGAAGAATTTCAACGTATGGCATCAATTCTTACCACACTCTCTGCTTGCTGCGCGGGAAATGAAAAACCCGACTGCCCAATACTGAAGGCTCTCTACCTCGCGGATACTTCCCATCTGCAGGACATAGAAAGCTGCCCTTAAACTTTCGACTCCCTTCAATGTTATTAGGTGATCGCCATGGGTGGGAATACGCAGTTTAGCTCGAAAGCTAGACCTTTGTCGTCAGGATGAGGTCGCATGCGGCCTGATTTTTAATTTATTAAAATTCATATGATTAAAGTCAACTTTATTTAATCAGTGCTAACAAGTAAGTTTGTGAGTGATTGGAAGCTGCTGTGGTCAAAAGTCGAAAAGAAAAAAGTACCGAAGCGAACTCCAAGTGTTTATTGGGTTTGTATAAGTCTCGGAAAATTAGTGGGTTGGTTTGATTCAAAAAGGACGGGACGAGTCGGCAGGGAGCGGTTATGGGAAGGATAGTTTTACCACAAACCATCCTTGAAGGTTACCTGTTAGCCAAGTCTCTTGATCAATGAGATGTGATCAAGAGACAGGCACCTTGGTCAGGGCGCACTCGATTCGGACGATGCAGCTCGTGCAGGTCATGCCCTCGATGGGCAGGCTGATCGCTGCTACGGTGGCACGACCAGCACTTGTTAATGGCATGCTCAAGGTGTCTTCTCAAAATTGAAATTAGACATACAGGGTACTTGAGGGTTACTATGTTGTAAGGTTAAGCCCTATTTTGAGCGCTGCTGGTTTGGACGATTTCGCTGCGCATAGACGCGGCGCGCCTTGGCTCGCAGGCTGTCTCCTGATCTTTGTCGGCGAGTGCGATCAAATTATCGCAGCCTCGTTAATTCTGAACGGCATGAGTAGCTGTTCGAGAGTTGGAATTTTTGAGAAATGACTTTACGCAAACAAGTTAACGCGCCCCGCGGTGCAAGCGACGATCTGGCTTCTTTGTCACAGAATGACGTTACGATCCTGGCCGAGACCTTCCGCCTACTGGGCGACCCGTCTCGGTTGAGAATAATGCTGTGCTGCATGAAGGGTTCCTCCTCGGTTGGGGACATCGCGGAATCCCTCGAGCTTTCGCAGTCGCTGGTCAGTCACCACCTGCGGCTGCTGCGTGGAGCCCGCCTTGTGAAGGGGGTGCGCCAGGCCAAGCAAATTTTCTATGAGGTGGACGACAAGCATGTGAACCAAGTGCTGCTGGACATGTCCACTCACATCGTCGAAGAGCACAACGACGATTAGCCGCGGGCGAAGCGCTCGTTGCGATGCGGATTGCGATCTATTACAAGCTGGGGCCGTATGACCGCCCGCGGCTACACTCAATGAGATGAATGCGGGTCCAATTCTGATCAATCAGAAGTTCAGCGCGCTTATCGACCGCAAGTGAGGCCTTATTGAATGCCATCGCGATGACCGCCTCAGCCACAAGTTCGCTGATCTGCGGGCCGACTACATGTACGCCGAGGATTTCGTCTGTCGTAGGATTTGCGATCACCTTGACGAGACCCGCTGTCTCGCTCAATGCACGCGCGCGACCGTTAGCCATGAACGGAAATGTACAGCTACGATATGCTGCGCCCGCGTATTTGAGCTGCTGCTCGGTGCGACCTACCCAGGCGATTTCCGGGCTGGTGTAGATGACGTTGGGGATCGTGTTGAAATCGACATGACCGCGATGGCCTGCAATGCGCTCGACCACAGCGACACCTTCTGCGCTCGACCACAGCGACACCTTCTTCCTCTGCCATGTGCGCTAGCATCAGGCCGCGCACCACATCGGCGATGGCCCAGATACTGGGCACGCTGGTGCGCCATTCGCCGTTCACCACGACGGCTCCGCGCCCATCCAGTTCAAGGCCGACGGCGGCCCGAGTCATAAACGCCAGACCGTTTAAGAACTGCACCTTGTTTTTTCGGAACAGATAGAGTTTGCCTTCGTTGCTCGACTTCACGACCTGATTCTTGCGCTCCAGCATCACAGCCACGTCCATGCGTAGCTCGCCCGTGGACATGATGCCGAGCGCGCCGAAGTGGTGCTTGGCTTGGTCTAAGTTTTTGGACGACTGCAGCAGCGCCTTTGACGGGATGCACCCGATGTTGTTGCATGTACCGTCTTGGGTAGGCTTGCCTTCCTTGGTTTTCCAGGCATCGACGCAGGCGACATTCATGCCTAACTGCTCGGCGCGAATCGCTGCGATGTCGCCACCAGGCCCGGCGCCAATGACGATGACGATGACGATGACGTCGAAGTTCGTGTCCATGATTGAAATCTCCTAGATGTTTTCAGGCGCTTTCCTGCGTGGTGCTCGCGCTGCGGTTTTGGCCAGCCAGCGCCCCGTCCGATCTGGCTCACGACCATCCGAACCTTCCGGCGGGTCATCCTCTATCTGCGTCAGCACTTGGATCTGGGCCAACATCATCACGACCTGATTGTGGACGACCTGCACAGGGTGTGGCCAAGAGGATAGGCGTACTAAATAGCCGCATCGCCGCCACTCATCTTTCGCAGTCCTTAGTATGGTTTGCTAAAAATACATTGCATAAACATATGTTCATGTATTATATTTTACGTACAGTCAACCACCTAATTTCTGCGCGAGGCCCTGATGTCCCAATCGCACGATGAACATGGTCACGACCATGACCACACTCCAAAAGTGACCGGCGCTAACGAACGCAAGGTCTTGCTGTCCTTCTTCCTGATCTTCGGCTTCATGATCGTGGAGGCTGTCGGCGGCGTGCTGTCGGGCTCGCTGGCCCTTCTGGCCGATGCGGGCCACATGCTGACCGATGCAGCAGCGCTGGCTCTGGCATACGCGGCATTCCGGTTCGGGCGCCGACCAGCTGACAGCAAGCGCACCTTTGGCTACCTTCGGTTCGAGGTCATCGCCGGCTTCCTGAACGCTGTGACGCTCTTTGTGATCGTGGCATGGATCGCCTATGAAGCATGGGAGCGACTGCAAGCTCCGCCCGCCATCCTTGCCGGCCCGATGATGATCGTCGCCGTGCTTGGATTGTTGGTAAACGTTCTGGTGTTGTGGATCATGACCCGCGGAGAGACCGATCACGTCAACGTGAAGGGGGCCATCCTGCACGTGATGGGCGACCTGCTGGGCTCGGTCGGTGCCATCGTCGCTGCAGTGGTCATCTATCTCATTGGTTGGACGCCAATTGACCCCATCCTGTCGGTGCTGGTGGCAGCCCTGATCCTGCGCAGCGCCTGGAAGCTCCTGGCGAAATCGATCCACATTTTGCTCGAAGGTGCGCCCGAGGACGCTTCTCCGGAGCAGGTGGAACAAGGCCTGATGGGCGCGGTGCCTGGCTTGGCGGCCGTCAGTCATGTGCATGTATGGCAGCTTACCTCTGGTCGCACGATGGCCACGCTGCACGTTCGCCCTAGTGTGGCTGAGGAAGCGCGCACCGTGGTCAAGTGCGTAGAGGTGGTGCTTCGAGAGCAATTTGGCATCGAGCACGTGACGGTCGGGATCGAATGGAACTCTCCTGGTGAAAAGAACCTTTGCAGCTTGCAGCCGACAGGTGGGCCGCAAGGGCACACCCCACATGAGCATGACACTAGCCACAGCCATGAAAAGGGTCATAAGCACGACCATTCCGTCCCGGGTCATCAACACTGATGCTGCAGCCAGCGTAGTGCTGGCAGCTCAGGGACAAGAAATCCATGACTTCTCGAAAACACGCCAATGGCGACAATGCTCAGAATTGCGCCACCAATGCTCAGCGTTCGGCCCCAGAGCTCTTGGCGCTCTCTCATAGTGACGTCGCTGTTCTCGCTGAGACTTTTCTCCTGTTAGGAGATCAATCGCGCCTGAAGATCCTGCTACAGTGCATGCGCGGATCAGTCGCGGTGGGCGACATCGCAGAAACGCTCGATCTATCCCAATTCTTGGTCAGTCATCATCTGCGGCTCCTGCGTGGAGCTCGACTTGTGCGTGGATAACGTCAGGCGAAACATATCTTCTACGGCATCGCGGATGAGCACATCAGTCAAGTGTTTCAGGACATGGTCTGTCACTTCTCTGAGGAATGATTGCGAATTGCGTCGAACGCAAAGATGCCTACTTTTTGCTGGGCATTTTCGCGATTGCGCAAGAGAGGTGCCAGCCCGTCAGCAACTGTAATGCGCCATCCCAGTCCTGAGTAAGCGCGACTTCGCCCATGCGTGATGTTTGGGTGACGGTTGTATGAATCTGACCGCACTCAATCCCCTGGGCCTCATCAGCCGACGCCAGCTTTCACTCCCCCCCATCGTGAGCGTAGAAATTAACCATGCTAACTTCATGAATTAAATAATTGAACATATCTTCATATGTGTGCTAAAATTCAATCTGCATTTTGAAAATGTGTCGAAACTGTAAGCACGTGCGCCGCACGCCGCACGCCACAACCACAGACGATCGTAAACAGAAGGACAACAGCCTTCTTTTTTAATGATTAACACATGGATGTATGTTCATGTGTTTGTTATATTTAAGCAGTATGTGCGGCGTGCGGCGAACCTAACTTGCAAAGTGTTCAGAGAACTTGGAGGTAGATATGACAAGGGAAATAACGGAGTACCAGGACAAGGCTAGGGAGCAGCTGAGCTTCCGTGTGGAGGGCATGGATTGCGCGAGCTGCGTCGGCAAAATCGAGAAGGCCCTTTCCCGAATGGATGGGCTGACGGACGTGCAAGTCAATTTTTCTAGTGAAACGCTGACGTTGACTCGCAATCTGAAAAGCCGCTTCACTGCTCGCGATGTAGCTAAGAAAATCAAAACTTTGGGGTTCGGTGTGGAAGAACTGCCAGTGTCGTCGCTCTCGATTGCGGCCGTATCGCGCCAATCGGTCCATGCACATGACCACAGCGAAGATCACAAGGATGGTCACGCTTGCGGCGGTGATCATGGGCACGGCCACACGCAAAAGACAAACGGCGGGCATGAACACGGCTCCTGCAGTGGACATGATCACACCTCACACGCTCGCCGCGAGCCCCCTGGTAACCCACCCAACGTTTCGATGCACGTGGAAGGCATGGACTGCGCGAGCTGCGTTGGCAAGATTGAAACGGCTCTTGCTCGCATGGCGGGCGTATCAGATGCCCGCATCAACTTCACGGCAGAAACGCTTGAGCTGACGCTCGCGTCTGGAAGTCCTACACATATTGGCGACATCGAGAAGACCATCAAAAGCCTGGGTTTCGGCGTCTCCGACGTGCGCCGCCTTGATGGATCCTCGCCTGCCGCGCCTGCCCGCGTGCCCTCAGCTATCACTCAACGCTGGTGGCAGACGAAGAAGGGTAAGCATGTGCAGGGCCTAGCAGCTCTCATGGGCTCGGCCTATGCAGTTGCTCAATTTATCCCCGGCTATGCGGAATGGATCTTCGCCGCTGCCGTGATCGCTGGCGTACTCCCGTTCGCGCGCAAAGCCTTCGCGCTGGCCATATCTGGCTCCCCGTTCTCCATCGAAACACTGATGGTTGTCGCCTCGCTGGGCGCGCTCGTGATTGGCGAGGCCGAGGAGGCCGCTGCTGTGGTGTTCCTGTTCGCGGTCGGCGAGCTGCTTGAAAGTGTGGCCGCTGGCCGCGCCCGCGCCGGCATTAAAGCGCTGGCTTCTCTGGTGCCTAAAACTGCTGTCTTGCTCGACGCCAATGGTGGGCAGCGCGAAGTGCCCGCTGCCTCCCTGAGCGTGAACGACCGGGTTTTGGTGCGCCCGGGTGATCGAGTGCCCGCTGACGGCAAGATCTTCCGCGGCGAAAGCAGTCTCGATGAATCTCCGATCACAGGGGAGTCCGTGCCGCGTCAAAAGGCCGGTGGCGATGACGTATTTGCCGGCTCGATCAACGTCGACGGTGTGCTTGAAGTTCTGGTTGAGAAGGCTGCATCGGACAACACCATCTCGCGCATCATCCAGCTCGTCGAGCAAGCTCAATCCTCCAAGGCGCCGACGGCACGCTTCATCGAAAAGTTCAGCCGTTACTACACCCCGGCCGTGATGGCCATCGCGGCGCTGATCGTCGTGGTTCCCCCGCTTACCATGGGTGGTGATTGGGGCACTTGGCTGTACCGTGGTCTTGCTTTGCTGCTAATCGCGTGCCCGTGCGCCTTGGTTTTGTCAACGCCGGCGGCCATTGCCTCGGGACTGGCTGTTGCTACTCGCCGAGGTTTGCTGATTAAAGGTGGCAACGCCTTGGAAACCATTGGTCGCGTTCGCACAGTCGCCTTCGATAAGACTGGCACGCTGACAGAGGGCAAGCCGCGCATCACTGAAGTCGTGCCTTTCGGGCAATCCAAGCAGCAACAGGTACTGGCGCTCGCCGCCGCCGTCGAGTCTGGATCGAATCACCCGTTGGCGAAGGCAATCGTTGCCCACGCCAAGAGCCTCGATGTGGAGGTTCCACAAGCCACCGAAGCATTCGCTATCCCGGGCAAGGCAGTTCGCGCTACCGTGAACGGCAGCAAGCTAGCCGTGGGATCGCCCGTCCATGCAGGGCAGATGGCCACGCTGACCCTCGCGCACCAGCAGGAAATCGCCAAGCTGGAAGATGGTGGCAAGACGGTGGTGGTTCTGTTCGACGAAGCAAGCAAGAATGTCATGGGCCTGTTGGCCTTGCGTGACGAACCTCGCCGTGACGCCCGCGAAGGCGTGGCCCAGCTCAAGGCGATGGGTGTGCGCTCGGTCATGCTCACCGGTGACAATCGGAGAACTGCGCAGGCCATCGCCGGCAAGCTGGATATCGAGTGGGAGAGTGAGTTGCTTCCGCAAGACAAGTTGCGCCTGGTCAACGACTTGAAGCGCGACGCGAAGGTGGCGATGGTCGGCGACGGCATCAACGACGCGCCGGCCTTGGCGACCGCCGATGTAGGGATCGCCATGGGCGGCGGCACCGACGTGGCCCTAGAGACCGCAGACGCTGCTCTGCTCAAGAGCCGCGTCACGGACGTTGCGCACCTGGTGGCGCTGTCCCGCGCGACGATGGCCAACATCCACCAGAACGTAGTGTTCGCCATTGGCCTCAAGGGCCTGTTCCTAGTCACCAGTGTGCTGGGTATCACTGGCCTTTGGGTTGCTGTGCTGGCCGACACCGGTGCCACCGCTTTGGTCACGCTCAATGCGCTGCGCCTACTCCGCTTTAAGGGTGCCCAAGAGCCAGCCGATGGCCAGAACGGAGGTCATCAAAGCTCTGTGTCCGTACAGGATGCCCATTGAGGTATTGCAGAGGGCTTGAACTGCCGTTGTTGCGGCGCCAAGCCCTTCCATATCTTCATCTGTAAATCGATCTCCGAAAACATCGATGTTAGGCGATAAACGAATGCCTTTAGAACAACGAGTTTAAATAGATGGGATGATCGGACGTGGATAATGGGCTCAGATGCGTCCCTTTCGGCCGTAACTGCATCTCATGCGTTCACCGGGAGGCCGGAAGGTTCCTGATCTGATCCGCTAACTCTGGACACTTAACTAAGCACTGTGTTTCAGTTCAAAATTCTCAGGGCTTAAATAGCCAAGTGAACTATGCCTTCTGGTTTTGTTGTAATCAACTTCTATGTATTCAAAAACGGTCTGTCGCATGGTTTCCCGGTCCATGATTGGCTCGTACTGAATCGCCTCAACCTTCAGTGAATGGAAGAAGCTCTCTGCACAGGCATTGTCCCAGCAGCAGGCTTTGCGGCTCATACTTTGGGTAAGTTGATGTTTTTCAATCAGATTTCGATAGGCATGTGAACAATATTGGCTACCGCGGTCGCTGTGAACAATTACATTTTTCGGGAACCCACGGCGGAACAATGCCATAGTCAGTGCATCACAAGCCAACTGAGCCGTCATACGATTATTCATTGACCAGCCAATCACAGCTCGCGAGTACAAATCAATAATCACCGCCAGATACAGCCAGCCTTCGCTTGTCATCAGATACGTGATATCACCGACCCATTTTTGGTTCGGGCCAGTGGTATCGAAGTTCTGCTCCAATAGGTTTGGCGCTACCGGAAGCTGGTGATCGCTATCGGTTGTGGTTTTGAATTTACGCGCAGCTTTAGCCACTAAATTCTGCCTTGTCATGCTGTTCATAATGGTTTTCAGATCAGCGCATTCCCCATCCTCCGCGAGGTCGGCTTGAATACGCCGAGCGCCTGAGCGCTCTTTGCTCTGGACAAAAAAAGCTTTGATTTGCTCATCACGGCTGTGCTGTTTGAGCAAGCGCGCACTCGGTTCTTTGCTTGATTTTCGCCAGGCATAATACCCACTTCGCGTCACGCCAAGCACCGCCGCCATTGGTTTTAGGCGGAACTGGTGCTGGTGTTCGAGCATAAATTCGAATCGGTTTACTTTTGATTCTTCGCGAAGTAGGTGGCCGCCTTTTTTAGGATGGCTAAATCCTCGGCTTGGTCAGCTAACTGGCGTTTTAACTTGGCAACTTCAGCAGCAAGTTCTGCTTCGCGTTGGCTGGTTGTCGATTTCTTTTCAATGGCAGAGCGCCAGTTATAAAGTTGTGATTCGTAGATTTTGAGTTGCCTAGCCGCTTCAGCAACACCGACACGTTCGGCTAGTTTAAGGGCTTCTGCTTTAAATTCAGCAGTGTGAGTCTTGCGGGTCTTTTGGGTTGTCATATTCACCTCGTTAAGTCATTTTACTCACTTAGCGTGGTGTCCAAAAGTATTGGATCAGATCATCCAGAGCTTGTAGTCCAGTCCCATGCTCGTCATGGTCATCGAAAAAGGCTTGACCTTGACGTGGTTGTAAGGGCTAGCCTTTAGAAACATATGCGAACCGCTTCGGATGGACCGAAGCCCCGTAATAAAAAAGGTAACTTCCATGCATAAAAAAATCAGGATCATTTTGGTAGCTAGCGTCATCGCGGCCGTCGGGGGGATAGCGGTGGCTGCCCGAGATGGCAAGGATGAAAGTAAACCAGCAGCACCACCAGCTGGCGCACCGATGGCACCGCAGGTGCCTGTGGCTGAGGCCATCACGCGCACAATCACGCCGTCAACTGAGTTCACCGGCTTTTTGGCCGCACCGAAGGTGGTCGAGTTGCGCTCGCGTGTGGGGGGGGCCGTCGACGCGGTGAGCGTGCCCGAGGGAAGTCTGGTACGCAAGGGGCAATTGTTGTTCCAGATTGACCCACGGCCTTTCCAAGTCGCGCTCGACACCGCCACGGCGCAGTTGCGGCAGGCTGAGGTGCTGTCCAGTCAGGCTCAGGCCGACTTTGATCGTGCCGAGCGGCTTGTTGCCACTGGCGCCCTGTCTCGGAAGACCTATGACGATGCAGTCTCCGCACGCAATGCGCGTCAGGCGCAGGTACAGGCGGCAAAGGCCACAGTCGCAGCGGCGCAGCTCGACCTGTCCTACGCGCGGGTATCGGCACCAATTGCCGGGCGCGTGGACCGAGTGCTGGTGACCGAGGGCAACCTGGTCAGCGGCGGCGGTGCAGGAGCAGCCACGCTACTTACCACGATCGTGTCCATCGATCCTGTGCACGTCTATTTCGACATCGATGAGGCAACCTACGTCAATGTGGTGAGCCGCTCGAGACCTGGTTCAGGGACTCATGCTTCGTTGCCCGTTCAAGTAGGCTTGAGCACTGACAGAAACTTTCCGTACAAGGGCGTGCTCGACTTCGTCGGCAATGCGATTGATAGAAGTACCGGCACGATCCGCGCTCGCGCGGTCGTCCCCAACCCTGATGGACGGCTGACGCCTGGGCTGTTTGCGAGGGCCAAGCTCTCCACCGCAAGCTCTCGGCAGGCCGTCCTCATCGACGACCAAGCGGTTGGCACCGATCAAGGCCGAAACTATGTTCTGGTCGTGGGTGAAAACAACCAAGCTCAGTATCGTCCGATTGAGCTGGGTCCCGTAGTCGACGGTCTGCGCGTTATAAACGGTGGCCTGCAGGGTGGCGAAAAAATCATAATCAAAGGCCTCGTACGACCTGGTATGACTGTCACGCCGCGCATGGTGCCCATGCAGGGGCCGGCAGCACCGGCCGCCGGCGCTCCCGACGCGACTAAGACTGCGGCTAGTGCCCCGGCAGTCCCTGCGGAGTCTGCCAAGGCCGCTGGGGCGGCTGGGGCCGATCAGGTCAAGGCTGACAGCGCAGCTGGCTCAGCGGAGGCTCGCAAATGAATTTCCCCCGTTTCTTCATCAACCGCCCTATCTTCGCAATCGTCCTTTCGGTGCTGATGCTGATCGCGGGCGCGATCAGCTACTTCCAGTTGCCACTGAGCGAGTACCCTCAGGTTACCCCCCCAACGGTACAGGTCACGGCGAGCTATCCCGGCGCCAATCCGCAAGTGATTGCCGACACCGTGGCATCGCCGCTAGAGCAAGCCATCAACGGCGTGGAAGGCATGATGTACATGCAGTCCCAGATGTCCACGGACGGAAAGATGGTGCTCACCATCTCTTTCGAGCAACACATCAACGCCGATATCGCGCAAATCCAGGTGCAGAACCGGGTGTCGCGTGCGCTACCCCGGTTGCCACCCGAGGTCCAACGCATCGGCGTTGTGACTGAGAAGACCGCGCCCGACATCCTGATGGTTGTGAACATGCTATCGCCAGGGGATCGTTACGACCCGCTGTATGTGTCCAACTACGCGATGCTCAACGTCCGTGACGAACTGGCACGCCTGCCGGGCATCGCCAACGTGTTGCTTGGTGGTGAGGGTGAGTACGCGATGCGGGTCTGGCTCGACCCCGAAAAGGTTGCGTCTCGTGGCATGACCGCTAGCGATGTGGTCGCCGCCATTCGGGAGCAGAACGTGCAGGTTGCGGCCGGCTCTATCGGTCAGCAGCCTAACGCCTCGTCTGCCTTTCAGGTCACCGTCAACGCACTCGGGCGTCTCACCACCGAAGAGCAATTCGGCGATATCGTCATCAAGGCTGGCACCCACGGCCAGGTTACACGCTTGCGCGACGTGGCACGTGTGGAGTTAGGTGCGGAGAACTACACCATGCGCGCCCAACTTGATGGCGGCAACACGGTTGGCATTCAGATCCTGATGACGCCTGGCTCCAATGCACTAGATGTGTCTAGCGCGGTACGCGCGACGATGGATCGTCTACAAGCAAGCTTTCCAGAGGGCATCGAGTACAAGATCGCCTACGATCCTACGGTCTTCGTGCGGGCCTCGCTTCAGTCTGTAGCGGTCACGCTGCTAGAGGCGATTCTGCTGGTGGTGATCGTGGTGGTGCTGTTCCTGCAATCCTGGAGAGCGTCGATCATCCCGCTGATCGCCGTGCCGGTCTCGCTGGTCGGCACCTTCGCCGTAATGCACATGTTCGGCTTCTCGTTGAACACACTGTCATTGTTCGGCCTCGTACTCTCAATCGGCATTGTTGTGGACGACGCCATCGTCGTGGTAGAAAACGTGGAGCGCCACATGGCACTTGGCGAGTCGCCCAAGGACGCAGCGCTCAAAGCCATGGACGAGGTTACTGGCCCGATCCTGGCCATCACCTCGGTGCTGGCGGCGGTCTTCATTCCCTCGGCGTTCCTGTCTGGGCTGCAAGGCGAGTTCTATCGCCAGTTCGCGCTGACCATCGCGTTCTCGACCATCCTATCGGCGATCAATTCGCTCACACTGTCGCCCGCGCTGGCCGCCATCCTGCTCAAGCCGCATCATGGCGCGGCCCAGCCCGATCGAGTCACGCGCCTCATCGACGGCCTGTTTGGTGGCTTCTTCCGCCGCTTCAACCGCTTCTTTGACAGCGCCTCGAATGCTTATGTCGGAGGCGTGCGCCGCGCAGTTCGCGGAAGTGCTGTGGTGCTGCTGCTCTATGTCGGTTTCCTGGGGTTGACGTGGCTGGGCTTTCATAAGGTACCTGCCGGCTTTGTGCCCGCACAGGACAAGTATTACCTCGTGGGCATCGCCCAGCTTCCGACTGGTGCCTCGCTGGACCGCACCGACGCGGTTGTCAAGGAAATGAGCAAGATCGCGCTTGCCGAGCCTGGCGTCGAAAGCGTGATGGCATTCCCCGGCTTCTCCTTCAACGGCCCAGTGAATCAGCCCAACACCGCGCTGGTGTTCGCCATGCTCAAGCCCTTCAACGAACGAAAGGACCCGTCGTTGTCGGCGTTCGCCATTCAAGGCAGGCTCATGGGCAAATTCAGTCAAATACCGGACGGCTTCGTCGGGATTTTTCCTCCGCCACCGGTGCCTGGCCTGGGTTCAATGGGCGGCTTCAAGTTGCAGATCGAAGACCGTGCGGGCCTGGGGCCAGACGCACTTGCACAGGCCCAAGGTCAGATCATGGGCAAAGCCATGCAAGCGCCTGAGCTGGCCAACATGTTGGCCAGCTTCCAGGCCAATGCTCCACAGTTGCAGGTGGACATCGACCGCGTAAAGGCCAAGTCGCAAGGTGTGTCGCTGACCGAAGTTTTTGACACGCTGCAGATCAATCTGGGCTCGCTTTATGTCAATGACTTCAATCGATTTGGCCGAACTTACCGAGTGATGACGCAGGCCGATGCGAAGTTCCGTATGCAGGCTGAAGACATTGGCATGCTGAAGGTGCGGAACGCTTCGGGGGACATGATCCCGTTGAGCGCGATCGCGACGATCTCACGTAGCTCCGGTCCCGATCGAGTGATGCACTACAACGGGTTCCCATCAGCTGACATCAGCGGCGGACCAGCACCGGGCTATTCGTCTGGCCAGGCTACTGCCGCGATCGAGAAGATCGTGAGCGAATCGCTGCCGGACGGCATGACCTACGAATGGACTGACTTGACGTTCCAAGAAAAGCGGGTTGGCAACACCTCCATCTACATTTTTGCGTTGGCAGTGCTGTTGGCATTCTTGTTCCTGGCAGCTCAGTACAACAGTTGGTCGCTTCCATTCGCTGTTCTGTTGATCGCGCCCATGGCGTTGCTTTCGGCGATCGCCGGTGTTTGGCTTACGGGCGGCGACAACAATATCTTCACGCAAATTGGCTTCGTGGTGCTCGTAGGCCTGGCAGCCAAGAATGCAATTCTGATCGTGGAGTTTGCCCGTGCCAAGGAGAGTGAAGGTGTCGATCCGTTGGCGGCCGTGCTTGAAGCGGCGCGGCTGCGGCTGCGCCCGATTCTGATGACGTCACTGGCTTTTATCGCTGGCGTGATACCGCTGGTGCTCGCGAGTGGAGCGGGTGCCGAGATGCGTCACGCAATGGGTATCGCTGTGTTCGCCGGCATGTTGGGCGTGACGGCATTCGGTCTGGTGCTCACGCCGGTGTTCTACGTCGTAGTGCGCAAGCTGGCGTTGCGTCGTGAAGCCAGTCAAGCCCGCGTCGGTATGAGCGACAAGCATAACGGCCAGGAGGAATTTTGAGATGAAGAAACCTTTCGCACTCACACAACCTGCCAAGAGCTTGGCACCGGTAGCTTTCGCGATAGCGTTAGCCGGTTGTTCCATGGCACCCAAGTACGATCGGCCGCCAGCGCCGATTGATATAGTATATCCTTCGGGCGCGGCCTATGCAGAACCGGCGAAAGCGACGCCAGAGGCCCCAGTCACGGACGCGGCCGATATCGGCTGGCGAGATTTCTTCCGCGACCCGCTGTTGCAACAATTGATCGGTATCGCGCTGGAGAGCAACCGCGACATGCGCAAAGCTGCGCTCAACGTTGAGGCGGCGCAGGCACTGTACCGCATTCAGCGCGCTGAGGTGCTCCCGAACTTGGGGGTATCCGGCAGAGGGGCCGCAGAACGACTGCCAGCCGATCTCAGCAACACCGGCGCTGCCGACGTCGTGCGTCGTTACGAGGTTGCTGGGGTGACCGCTGCCTGGGAACTGGACGTCTGGGGCCGTATCCGCAGCCTCAGCAACCAAGCGCTGGCTTCCTACTTGGCTATGGACGAGACTCGCATAGCGACGCAGATGAGTTTGATCTCTGAGGTTGCTAACGCCTATCTCACGTTGCGGGCTGACCAGGAGTTACTGCAGTTAACAGGCGAGACGCTCGGCACGCAAAAGCGTTCGCATGAACTTACTGCCCAACTGTTCGAGGCTGGCAATGCCACGCAACTTGACGTGCGCCGCTCGGAAATTGTACTGCGTACAGCCGAGGCCAACTTCGCGGACTACACACGTCAAACGGCCAAAGACCGAAACGCGCTAGTGCTACTGCTCGGCCAGCCGCTGACGCTTGAGCTGTCGCAGCAACTTGACAAAGCCATAGTGCTGCCGGATGGCATCGTGCCGACCGAACTGCCCAGTGGCCTACCTTCTGAGTTGCTCGTGCGCCGACCGGATGTGCGCGCGGCCGAGCAGGTACTTCTGGGTGCCAACGCCAGTATCGGAGCAGCGCGAGCCGCTTTCTTCCCCACCATCAGCTTGACGGGTTCGGCGGGGACGGCAAGCGCATCGCTTGATGGGCTCTTCGAATCGGGTTCGCGCGCCTGGAGCTTCTTGCCGCAGATTACGGTGCCTATTTTCCGGGGTGGCGCGTTGCGCGCCAATCTGGATGTGGCGCACGTAAAAAAGCGCATCGAGATCGCCAACTACGAGAAGTCCATTCAAGTTGCTTTTAGTGAAGTGGCTGATGGCCTTGCCGGCAAGCGAACACTTGATGAGCAGATTCGTTCAGAGCAATTCCTGGTTGCTGCTAGTCAGGGCATGTATGACCTGGCCGAGCAACGTTTCAGGGAAGGTGTGGACGATAACCTCACCTTGCTTGACGCGCAGCGTACGCTGTACAGCGCGCAGCAGACGTTGGTGCGTACGCGTCTGGCTCGGTTGAGCAACCTTATCGCGCTCTACAAGGCTCTGGGAGGCGGGTGGACAGAGAGCACACCAAGTGGTGTGGCGCAAGCGAGTCGATAGTTAGTTTTTCCCTACTGGCACTGGTATTGGATATTCGTACCAAGAAATGACGCATGGTGGCAGTCGCCTCCATGCGTGTGTAGATGAGTATGAAAACCGGCGAGCTTGCAAAGCTAACGAGGACTCCCTGGGTTCTACGAGGCTCAGGGTCTTTTACCTGCTCCTGATCGTTATAGCAACAACTAAAGGCAATAAAGGCAGGAGCAAGTTGAGCGGTTGCAGCTTATACTAAGTTGCAAAGTATTAGGTATCAGTCTGGAGCAGATCCGGACTATCTCAGGGGGTAGCTTTGACCGACATTTTTGATGTATTACAGGTAAATTTGGGATCGCTTTACGTCAATGATTTTAATGGATTTGGCCGTACCTACCGTGTAATAACTCAAGCTGATGCCCCATTCCGTATGCAGGCAGACGATATTGGATTATTGAAAGTCAGGAATTCTGCTGGTGATATGATCCCTTTATAAGTATTGATCAATATCAAACTAACTTCAGATCCTGATCGCGTTATGAGATACAACGGCTATCCATCCGCTGATATTACGGGAGGTACTGCATCAGGATATTCTTTTGGTCAGGCTACAGATGCTATTGAGAAAATAGTTAAGGAAAATCTACCTGAAGGTATGGCGTACGAATGGACTGATCTGACCTATCAGGAAAAATTAGCGGGCAATTCCGCACTGTATATTTTCCCATTGGCGGTATTCTTTGCATTCTTGATTCTTGCCGCTCAGTACAACAGTTGGTCGCTTCCATTTGCTGTGCTGCTTATTGCACCAATGGCACTCCTTTCTGCAATTGGCGGTATATGGATCTAAACGGTGATAATAACATCTATACTCAAATTGGCTTCGTTGTTTTAGTCGGGCTGGCCGCAAAAAATGCCATTTTAATCGTTGATTTTGCAAGGACTCAGGAGAATTAGTGACGATCACCGCTTGGGGCCGTACTCGAGGCAGCGTACTTACGTTTGCGTCCTATTTTGATGACTTCTCTTGTATTTATTGCTGGTGTGATATCTCTTGTACTAGCTAGTGGTGCTGGAGCAGAAATGCGTCACGCCATGGGTATTGCAGTGTTTGCCGGTATGCTTGGTGTAACCTTCTTTGGATTACTACTTACGCCGGTGTTTTACGTTATAGTAAGAAATCTGTCATTAAGAAAAAACGCAGAAAGTATAGTCAATCTTTAGTGAAAAGATATCAGAGTGAAATGAGTTTAGACCTTGACCTTACAACAGTGGAAAGCCCTACAATCAGAAGTACTCAAACCAAACTGGAGGTATATAAATGCAATTTCATTTAGAAAATATGACATGTGGGGGCTGCGCCCGGACGGTAACTAAAGCAATTAAGGATATAGACCCAGAGGCTACAGTTTTAACTGATCCTCCGACTCGTAAGGTGACGGTAAAAACTTCATTATCAGTTGAAAAGGTCTCCTATGCTCTAATTGAAGCAGGCTTCCCTCCTCGGGATTAGTATTTTCCTTTTACGGTTGCCTCCTGAATGAGGCAACTTTAAATTTCGCATTCAGGGCATTCATTCATAGACTGGACCTTAAGAATTAAGCCCATGCAGTATCCCATCTAACGTGATGTTTTGTTTGTCTTTTGACTGTTGGGCTTTTTGGGCGTTCTTCGTTATATAACGGGTCGCCCAATCTATCCTCTCCGCTATTTCTGACCATGCGTGCTGGCTGATGCTTTCAAGATCGGCAACAGCCAAATTTCCACATTTTTGGCGGCCTTGAATAGCTAGACTGATGGCATGATTTGAAGAAAGACGCTTCGCCGAATGATCAGAGCGAGCAGGCTTGACCATACCAAACCATCTACAATCGCTTTCTGTGCCGCCATAAATTTCTGCAAGTTTGTATGGGATTTCAACTCTTTGAATCGCAACTTCACCTGCCAGCGACAACGATAGATTGCCATAACATCATCCGCTTAGTAGGTTTCCCGCGGGAGGTTGATAAGCCAGATGCAAAATCGTATTTCTCCGGCAAAACAGAGCCTTATTACTCTGAATATCTGCTTTCCTCGACGAACTTGCAAATCGAGCGTAAGCGCCTCATAAACCGCGCATTCTAATCACCTAACACGCAGAATAAGATCAAGTCTCCAACCATAAGGAGATTTAAAATGGCAAACGATGCACCAACCAATAATGGCAAACGCTAATCAAGCAATCTGAATCGAGTTCATTATCAACACTCACATTTTGTAAGCTCAATCAACTCAATCCCTCAACGTTCTCTGCCAAGCGCCAGCAACTCAACAACACTGGCGCATCTCAAGGTTTTGTTAGAGCAGAAGTCGTTGAAAAGATAACTCAGTATCAGGCCCAAGTGGCAACCGCCAACATGACACTCTTCGTCAATGATATCGAACTGCGCAATCCCCAATGCACGCCAGTAAGTAACCTGGCTGAACTCATCGGTGCGCTATCATGAAAGGCATGCTGAGCTCACTAGAGATTTATCTGTATCGTGAAAGTGTCGATTTTAGAAAGTCCATCAACGGCCTTGCCGCGATTATCGAAAGTGACACCGATTTACCGTTAGTAAGTGGCGCATTATTCCTGTTCACCAAAAACAGCGCGATAAAATCAAAGTGTTGTGCTGGCGTGTGCCACGAACAAAAGGTTAATACCTTTTGGATCTGTATTTCTGATGAGAGAAGGCCTCTCGAAATCTACCTGTAGGGGGCGGTTTCAAAACCACCAAGTGCTTCTGTAAAGTGCGGTTTGGAGACTTATCTGATCGCTCATTCAACACTGAGTTCACCTTCGCAGGTGATCTACACTTCGGAGCAGCTATTTAGTAAGGTATTCAATTCTTCAATCTATCTAACCGAGTCCACATAGGACAACTGCATAGACTGGAGCCTCGATTTACATTAACGAGGACTCCTCATGCGAAAACTATCTCCAATTATTCTGGCGCTTGCGCTGTCTCCATTGGTTCAAGCTGAACCTGTGTCTGAAGTGTCGCCCGTTGGCAAAATTGACGGCATGGTTTCTTTACCTGTCACGGGTATGAAAGCGGTCGAAAGCAATGGCCGTATTGTTTTCATGTCAGACAGTGGCCGGTTCGTCATTGATGGCACGCTCTATGATGCCTGGTCCAAAAAGCCGCTTACCAGTCTTGAAGAAATTCGTGAAGCGGGGAACACGCTGGACTTAAGTCGTCTTGGCTTAAAAATGGATGATTTGAACCCACTGACGCTGGGCGAAGGCAAAAAGAAAGTGGTGGTCTTTGTTGATCCACGATGCCCGCACTGCCATGAGCTTTTGAAACAAGCTTTACCGCTAACCAAAGAATACACCTTCCAAATACTCCCTGTGCCAGTGCTTGGTCCTGATTCAGAGCGTCAGGTTCGCCAGCTTGGCTGTGCGCGTGACAAGAAAGCGGCCACCGATGCATTGCTCAATGGCCGGATTGGTAACCTAGAACAGGATGATGCCTGCAACTTAGAGCCAATGCAGCGTACCTTGGTGACGGCTCAAATCCTGGGCATTCAAGGTGTGCCTTTCATCGTCGCCAATGATGGTCGCATCAGTCGAGGCCGTCCTTATGATCTTTCTGCTTGGTTGGAGGGGCGTTAATGAAAGCCTCTCTGTATTCAGGGCAACGCGCTTCAGAGCTGTTGCCAGTATTGGCCTATTCAGACGATGAGCAACTGTTTTTCATGGAAGACCAGAGTGTTGGCTTTGGTTTTCTATGTGACCCATTGCCGGGTGGTGATGAGTCTGTTGCAGATAGGGTTAATGTTCTACTCAACAACGACTGGCCAAAAGACACTTTGCTGCAATTTGGCCTGTACGCCTCGCCTGATATTCAAACCGACCTTCAACGCATGATGGGCTTACGGCATCGTCAATCCGATCCATTGCTCAGGGCGTCGATACGCAAACGTGCGGATTTCCTCGATGGGGGCACGGTTCAACCGATAGAAGAATCGACCCAGACTCAGGTACGCAACTTTCAACTGATCGTCACCTGCAAATTGCCTTTGGAAAGTCCTATACCGACGGAGCGTGAGTTGAGTCGAGCATCCGCGATTCGGGCTTCTTTCTCGCAAGCGCTGGCAACGGTTGGTTTTCGCGTCACTGAGATGACTGACCGAAATTGGCTCGCGGCATTAAGTTCGCAACTTAACTGGGGAAAAGATGCTTCTTGGCGCAATCCATCTCCAATCCGCAGTGAGGCAGATAAACCACTTCGAGAGCAAGTGTTGGATTATGACCGAGCTATCAAGGTGGATAGCCAAGGTCTGATGCTGGGCGATTACCGAGTTAAAACCTTATCGTTTAAGCGCTTGCCTGAGCGGATCTGGTTTGGTCATGCCGCAAGTTTTGCGGGCGATATGATGACGGGCAGTCGCGGTTTACGCGGCAGCTTTTTGCTGAATGTCACCATTCACTTTCCTTCAGCCGAGGCCATGCGATCTCGTTTAGAGACGAAGCGTCAATGGGCGGTCAATCAGGCCTATGGCCCGATGCTCAAGTTTGTGCCGGTGCTTGCAGCCAAGAAAAAGGGATTTGATGTTCTTTTTGAAGCCTTGCAAGAAGGTGATCGTCCTATTCGGGCAAACATGACCTTAACGCTGTTTTCCCAAACGGAAGAAGCGTCCATCAGCTCTGTTTCAAATGCTCGAACTTATTTCAAAGAACTCGGATTTGAGCTGATGGAAGACAAGTACTTCTGTTTGCCCATTTTTCTGAATGCCCTGCCATTTGGTGCCGACCGCCAGGCGATGAACGACTTGTTTCGATTCAAGACCATGGCGACACGGCATGTGATCCCTCTGTTGCCTTTGTTTGCGGATTGGAAAGGCACGGGCACGCCAGTGATTAACTTTGTTTCCCGTAATGGCCAGATCATGAGTGTGTCCCTTTATGACTCGGGCAGTAATTACAACTGTTGCATCGCGGCGCAATCGGGGTCGGGTAAGTCATTCCTGGTGAACGAAATCATCTCCTCCTACTTATCTGAAGGCGGCCAATGCTGGGTGATTGATGTTGGCCGCTCTTATGAAAAGCTGTGTGAAGTCTATGACGGTGAGTTCTTACAGTTCGGGCGGGACAGTGGCATTTGCTTGAATCCGTTTGAAATTGTTGAGGACTATGACGAAGAAGCGGATGTGCTGGTTGGGCTATTGGCTGCAATGGCCGCACCTACGCAGTCATTAACTGATTTTCAGATGGCCAACCTAAAGCGTCAGACCCGTGAACTTTGGGAGAAAAAAGGTCGTGCCATGTTGGTTGATGATGTGGCTGAGGCCTTAAAAAATCATGAAGACCGTCGTGTGCAAGACGTGGGTGAGCAGCTCTATCCGTTTACGACACAGGGCGAATATGGCCGTTTCTTTAATGGTCACAACAATATTCGTTTCAAAAACCGTTTCACTGTTCTGGAGTTAGAAGAGCTCAAGGGGCGCAAGCACCTACAACAAGTGGTGTTGCTTCAGCTTATCTACCAAATCCAACAAGAGATGTACTTAGGTGAGCGGGATCGTCGCAAGATTGTGTTCATTGACGAAGCCTGGGATCTGCTGACTCAAGGTGATGTCGGTAAGTTTATCGAGACGGGTTACCGTCGATTTCGAAAATATGGCGGCAGTGCTGTAACGGTAACGCAGTCGGTCAACGATTTATACGACAGCCCTACAGGTAAAGCCATCGCTGAAAACTCGGCCAATATGTACCTGCTTGGCCAAAAAGCTGAAACCATCAACGCGCTCAAAAAAGAAGGCCGCTTGCCACTCGGTGAAGGCGGTTATGAATACCTGAAAACCGTTCATACCGTCACTGGTGTCTATTCCGAAATTTTCTTTATTACCGAGATGGGCACCGGGATTGGCCGCCTCATCGTCGATCCGTTTCACAAGCTGTTGTACTCGTCCCGTGCAGAAGATGTAAACGCGATTAAGCAGTTAACGCGTAAAGGCCTTTCTGTTGCTGATGCCATCTCCCAGTTGTTAAAGGAGCGAGGCTATGAATAAGTCCACGCTTTGGCCATTTATGGCCTCTATTACTTTGTCTATTGCAGGCAGCGGTTTAATGACCAGCTGGCTCTTAATGAAAACACTCGAACCTATCCACAGCCAGTTGGCGTTAAGTACGCCCATTGCAGTCGTGGATTTTGGGGAGGCGGTGCTGTCACTGGGCCCCAATGCCAGCGAACAAGACATCGAATCCAGGTTGCTTCAGACCAATCAGCAAATTGAAAAGCTAAAAGCAGCCGGTTTTATCGTGCTGGATGCCCAAGCGGTGGTGGGTGCTGATGATTCCATATTTGTGCCAGTAGGCTCAAAGGAGGTGTCTCATGCAGATACTCCGTAAAAGAATGCCTTGGCGGCCATATCTCATCCGGTTGGCCGCTCTTGCGTTAATCATGGCCTTGGTAGGCACCTACGCCATGATGCGCTACCGAATAGGTATTGATACCCAGCAAGAGCGCTGCCTGCCTGATACCACGGTGTATCTGATTGACCTATGGAATAAAGAGCCCGTTAAGGATGGTTTGTATGCCTTCCACTCAAAAGGACTTGCTCCGTTATATAACGACGGTACTCGTATGCTTAAACGCCTAACAGGGATGCCAGGGGATGAAGTCAAGGTGACGCCTGAGCATGTGCTGGTGAACGGTGCTGAAGTCTCTACTGGCATGGCATTAGCCCAGCGTCTTGGTGTGGCTGAAACAGAATTTAGCCGTTCATTGATGCTGCAAGAAAACGAATATTGGTTTTCCGGCGAGGCCGCAACGAGTTTCGACTCCCGCTATTGGAATGCCGTTAAGCGCGAGCAGATTGTCGGTCGCGCTTGGCCGCTTTGGTAGGAGGTGGAAGATGAGAAGACTATACCTCTTATTTTTGTTGGTTGCGCCATTGGCTTGGGTTCAAGTGTCCTGGGCACAAGAGCCTTATCCGTTGTCTGACGAGGACAAAAAGATCGTCGAAATGAGCCGCAGCATTTTACAAAGTGCTGTGGATGGTTCATCTGAATTTATCGAGCCTTTTTCACCGATTGAACAACCTGCGTCGCTCAAAAACAACGATGAATGGTTGATATTTGCGTCGTCCTCACTGGGAGATTCCTCACTGAAGCAGCTATTTAAAGAGGCCAGTGCTACCGGCGCTATTGTGTTGTTTCGGGGAATTCCTGAAGGAAAGAACTTGGGGGCGGCTATCCGTGATTGGCATACGCTGATGGTGGGACTTGATCCTGTTCCTCAGGTTCGAATCGATCCGAAAGCCTTTGTGCACTGGCGGGTGACTAGCGTGCCTGCCATTTTCCGCATAGAAGATGACAAGGTGACTGCAAGTGCACTAGGGGTTTACAGCAAGGACTGGTTGCAGCGTCAAATTGAAAAAGGCAATACCGGTTCATTGGGTCAACGCGGTCCTATTCATTCCATTTTAGAACCGGATTTGATGCAAGTGGCGATGCAGCGTTTACAGTCGATTGACTTGGGCGCGTTAAAGAAAAAAGCCATTGAGCGATTCTGGTCTCGCCAAACTTTCACTGAGTTACCCAAAGCCACGCAGTATCGGATAAGAATGGTTGATCCAACCATCGTCATGCAGCGGTCACTATTGGATGCCAGTGGCCGAACATTGATCCCAGCAGGAACGCGTATTAACCCGCTAAAAGCCTTGCCGTTTACTCAGCAGCTTGTGGTGTTTAATGCGTCGAACGCTGAAGAAGTGGACGCAGTAGCGCATTGGCTTGAGACGCAAGATAGGACACTGCGCCGCATTACGCTTATCACCACGCAGCTCGACCGTGCCCAAGGCTGGAATCGCCTCAATGCGCTCGAAAAGACATTGGACAGTCCGGTTTACCTTCTCAATGGCTCGCTAAAGCAGCGCTTTGATTTGCAAGTCACCCCGTCGTTTGTTCAAGCAAAGGGGCTCGCGTTTGAAATAGAAGAAATTCCAGCAAAGGAGCTTGTTCATGAAAAAGCTCAATAATACGTATCGTCTGTTGCGGACTCTCATTGTCATGTTTGTCCTTGGCGCATCTATTCCTGCAAAAGCCGAACTGACCTGCCCAGACGCGGGTTTATTGTCGGGTAAGTTGCTGACGGATGTTTGCTGGTCATGCATTTTTCCTATCCGAGTTGCGGGTCTTCCTCTTGGCTCTGGCAGTGTCCCAAGCGGCGCATCAAACAAGTCATTTTGCTTATGTGAAGATAACTTAGGCGTGCCAAGGCCAGGTATTGTTACCAGCATGTGGGAGCCAGCGCGTTTAATTGAACTGGTCAGAACGCCGGGTTGCTCGCCTTCCCTGGGAGGGATTCGTTTACCGTTAGGTGATAGGCGGCTGCAAGGTGGTCATGGCGAGGGTGAATACGATACCGGTGATCTCGCTTTCTACCATTACCATTATTACGCCTTTCCGCTTTTGGTCATGCTCGATTTGTTCATGGATGGCAATTGCAATGCCGATGGTTACATGGACTTTGACTTGATGTATTTGTCCGAATTGGACCCCACATGGATGAACGATGAACTGGCCTTTTTTACTCAGCCTGAAGCTGCTGCCGTTGCCAATCCATTGGCTATATCTGCTTGTACCGCTGACGCTGCTTCATCAACGCTTGGTAAACCCATCGATCAGTTGTTTTGGTGTGCTGGCAGTTGGGGCCATCTCTATCCCTTATCTGGCCACACCTTAGCCTTTGGCTCATTAGCAGAAAACACCAGCCATTTAGCAGCGCGAGCAATCGCGGCTCAACACAGGCGTGGTCTTGCAAGGCGAACAATGGGGAACAGTGCGCTATGCCGACCTGTTATCGAACCCATGCTGCCGAAATCCCAATACAAGATGAGTATGTTCTTCCCTGTACCGGAAACTGAAAGTGCGCATGTCATCGGTGAAAGCACCATGAAATGGGGAGAGTGGCGAACGATCCCCGGTGCCGGTGAAGATGCGCTCTACATTTTGTGGCGCTGGCAAGACTGCTGTAACTCGGGAGGTTAACCATGAAACCAACACTTTTTACCCGAGTTTTAGCGGGTATTTTATCAATCACTATGGCGTGCCTGCCCTTACATGGTGTGGCCGCTGATGTGCAGCGCCAATCCGGCCTAAGCGGACAACAAGAAGGTAAGCAATTGCTGCAAAACTGGACGATGCCCGCACTCAATGGCAATACATTGTCGGTGCCGAATGGCAGTGGTAATGAGTCCATTAACTTGCAAGAGCTTTTCCCTGGTATGGATCAGGGCTCATTGGATGTCTTAACGGGCGTTTATGGCTCTGATGCCAGCATGAATCAAATGGGGACACAGCGCCAAGAGAGCATGGCATCCGAAAGTGGCGCTACGGGTGAGGCGTTTCGTTCGCTACAGCAAATCAAAGACAGGTCTCGGCCAGATATGGTCAATGATCCGCTTTGGGCATTAACTGATGCGGTTCAAACTGCCCCCAATCTATTAACGCAAAGCTTCCCCGGCTGTGAGTCTCAAGGTGAAGGTAGCCCAAATTACCAGCAATGCGACAGGCTCAATACAGCGGTTAACAGCTGCACTATTACTCACGATTACACGGCAGGCATTATTGAGCATGTTTCAGGACCAATGAACCTTCGCTCTTGTGGTGAGGGATGTCTTGAAGTTTGGATTGGACGAATTGGCGACAACTACTGGAGTGGCCGTTGTAAAGTGTTTGAACAGGCCATCACACTCAAAGTCGTGAACCCCGATGCGATTACTTCAGCCGTTCTTGAGTACGCCAAATGGGATGACTACATGCAGGTGTGGCTTGGCGATCAGAAAGTCTGGTCTGGGCCGAACAATAACTTTCCACCAGAAACGGCAGGTCGCTGCGAGCTCAGTACCAGTTGGGAGCGCAATCCAAATACCGATCTCACTGCCAGGCTAAAAGCGGTAGAACCAGGTTTAGAAGTGCCGGTAAAAATTCGCGTATCGGTCACTGGTAGTGGTGAGGGGTATGCACGCATCAAGGTGCGCTTTGATCCAACCAAGGTGGTGATGAATGATAGTTGGTCGCCACAATCCTGTATCGAACAAGCAGCGGATATCCCGACGAAGTTTTCAGACTACAGCATTCAATGCACGGATCAGCCTTCTTCAACCAACGGATGTACGGTGGTCAATGGTGTTTCAGTTTGTGAATCCTACTTTGCCCCAAGCCCAGTGGCTGGCATATCGCCTTTGTGTCGGCGTGTTCAAGTTAGTGTGGATGATGAAAGCTATAAGGGGATTGAAAATCAGGCCTGCCAAGTGCTTGAAGCGAATCCTTCCTGTGGATTCATGTCGTCAGAATGTGCCGAGACCAATGATAAAGGTGAATGCATTCGTTTTACCGATACCTATGACTGTGGATTGCAAACCAGCGATCCAAAGTGTGTGGTATCCAACCTTATGCCAAGTAGTTTTGAAGCTTGTGAGCCTACTCAGACGATTACGCCATTTACTGAAACCAAGCATGTACCGGATTACCAGGTGTGCGAGAAGATCAGCACGCTTACTGAGTGTCAGTTAGAACGACGTATATCCGCCCAAACCCATCAACAAAGCTGGTCCATTGAGCGTGGTTGCTTTAGCTCCGAAACGCTCAGTTTTGTTCCACAGCACAGCAGCACTATGCAAACTGGAAACGCGACGCTGAGAGTGTTTGATAATCAAAATACTGAGATAAAAATCACCGAGTCGCCGTCCAAGGCAAATGGCTGGAAAACGACACTCTCATTGACGGGCAACAAGGAGACGGTCACAGAGACGAAACCGTCCATTAAATACCCTGAAATGACCTGTCCAAAAGGAACCTTAGTTGGTTCATTGTGTAAGGTCGTTAATGGGTCGATTATTTCGTGGCATGAACCTCAGGAAGTTACTCGTTCCAGATGTGAATCCGGCTGGAACAAAGTCGATTTCGATACTTGCAGCCGAGAAGTTCAGAAGTGTTTGGCTCCTGCGAAACTGAGCGCTTCATTGACCTTCTCTGGCAAGTACTTAGAACAGGACGTTGTTCATCAATCAAGTGATCCGGGCATAGACCAATGCTTGATGCAAACGGATCAGTTTACTGCCGTGCAGTGGCAGTGTTTGGATACGGGCACAAAACGAATCGACGGGTTAACGGTTGGTAGTGGCGAGTTGGCCAATCTTGGGAGCCTTTATCCAGCGGTTGTTTCGTCTCCTGTTCATTTAACCAGTCGCGGCAGCTCTGATGGACTGGGACTCTCATGCTGGAGGGCAAGAGCAACCTACAATGCTTCGACTGCTCATCCAGAGTTCAACATGGGCAGCTCAGATAGCTGGGTAGATGCCAATGGTAATACACAAACCATCGTTAATAACGGACAAAACACGACCACCAATACGTGTGCCGCGCTGGAGCAAAACCTGGCCTGCCAGTACGTCAGAACCGAATGCACTGAAGGCGGGGCTGGTCATGAAGGCTTCTGCTATATCCAAAGTTTGGTGTATGACTGCGGACAAAGCGTTGAAGTGCAAAATGCACGAATGGAAACTCAATACAACTGTGAGGGGCCAGTTCGCTGTATGGGCACAGATTGTTTAGAGCCAGAGTCAATCAAGCAGGCTAACTTTGCAGAAGCCGCAGCGATGCTTAATGCGGCGCAGTTTATGACCAATGATATGTCATGTACGGGAGCTGATGGCCAAGATAACGTCGAGTGTACGGTCTTTAAAGGTAATGCTGGCCAGTGCAAAAAAGCCGTTGGTGGCATAGTGGATTGCTGTGAAAAGCCAAGTGGCGTGTCGTTATCGGACTACATCACGATGATAGTGGCGGTTAACAAGCTTGATACGGCAGTCATGGCTATGAATCCGTCTTCGGCAATCTATGGTTCCTGGAATACGCTTAGGGAGCCAATCACGAGTACTTGGAGTGCGGTCCAAGAGCCTTTTGTGTCTGCATGGGACTCTCTCATGGGGGCTGGGCCATCAACGGCTGCTGGCGCGGGAGCGGAGCAAGCTGCGACTGGCTTCATGCAGGTGTTGACCAACAAAACGGCTGAATGGGTAGGCTCTACCTTTGGTTCGGGGGCGCAATCGGCACTGTTTAGTAACGTTGGTGGTGCTGTCGGAGCCGATGGTGTTGTTTCGGGCGGCAACTTTGCGCTGGGTGGCGCTGCGGGCGCGGTTCTGAGTACGGTTATGACGGCCTACATGATTTATTCAGTCACCATGATCCTCATTCAGCTTATCTGGAAATGTGAGCAGAGTGAGTTTGAAATGAACGCCAAGCGGGTATTGAAGAGTTGCCACTATGTAGGCTCTTACTGCAAGTCTAAGTTCTTAGGTGCCTGTGTTGAAAAACGGCAGTCATATTGCTGCTTTACTTCGCCACTTTCACGGATCATTCAAGAACAAGTACGTCCTCAATTGGGCCTTGGTTGGGGCAGTGCGAAATCTCCCAACTGTGAAGGATTGACCGCGAGTCAGTTAAACCAGGTGGATTGGAGCCAAGTCAATCTGGATGAATGGATAGGTATCTTATCGATAACAGGCAACCTACCCGAAGTACCGTCACTGGATTTGGAACGACTCACAGGCTCAGGAAGTACGCTAAACGTTGATGGAAACCGTCAAAGTGCCGCAGATAGAGCTATTGAAAGGCTAAACGGAATGGATGCCCAGAAACTGCGTCAGGAGGCGACGGAAGAAATTTCGGGGAATAATTGAGCGCACTCATAGAACAGAAGGCTTTGTGATGCAAAGCCTTCTATATCGATATGAAATAACCATTGAACTTCTGAGAAAACATTACCCAACCTTGGAATTTGTATTCCTTGCGTGCTGAGCTGTACAGTTCTCAATTTACATTCAACGTAAAAAATCTAGACAAATAGGTCTAGGGTGTTGACATGTTAGACTTAGTTGTCTAAATTGATGCTGTATTAGTCATATTTGTCTAGAGGTTGGTATGGAAATGGAAGATAAAGCGAAAGTCGCTGGTGCTGTTGGTGGCCTCGGCGGTGTAGGTGGTTCAATTGGTGCCGTATCAGCGGCAGGTTCCGTTGCAGGTTTAAGCGCTGCTGGTGTCACTTCCGGTCTTGCCGCCATAGGTGGTGTAGTTGGTGGTGGAATGGTTGCCGGACTTGCAATTACTGCGGCAGCTCCATTGGCGATTGGTGCTGGAACTTACGGTATATACAAGTGGCTGAAATCATAGGTCTGAAAAATGAAACACGATGAACTAAATGAGCGTTTAAGAACTTTCTTAATTTCAAGCCGAGAAAATGCGGGTTTGTCCCAAAGTGATGTTGCTGCAAGATCTGAGGTTTTTGGAATTGGAAGAACACTGGATCAACGGGCTGTTTCAAGAATTGAAAGTCAACCAATGAATGCTGATGCAATTAAGATTGCTGGGTATTTATCAGCTGTTGGGATTCAGCCAAGCAAGTATTATGAAATTTTAACGGAATACACTTATAAAGAGGATGATTACATTATGTCAGAAGTTGGTGAGCAAACTATCAAAATTAAGGTAGAGGCAGCGAAGTCGCTTATTTCATCAGTGAAAGATAGTATCGATTGCTACAATCATGAATATATCGATTCAATAGGGCTTAAAAGTAAGGTTGAACAGCTTGAGGCTGTAGTAGATGGACTTAATAGAAAGCCTGTAATTGGATGTTTTGGTCATTTTGATGCAGGTAAGTCAACACTGATTAACACTGTTATCAATCAGTCATTGCTCCCGACCAAATACCAACCAGCAACATGTGTTGTTAATCTTCTTATGCACGAATCAGATAAGCCTGAAACAATTTCAGGAAATGTGGCTGTGTTTAAGAAGGGCTTTAAGCCGCATATGGTTCATTCACCAGTTGATGTCGAAAAATATTTAATTGAACAAGGTGGTTCAGAAATATTGGATAGATTAGGAGTACACAATCATGAAGATGATGTATTAAATGAGGCTTATATCGCAATTGTTTTTTCAGATTCCGAGATACTTCGTTCGGTTTGGTTGTTGGATACCCCAGGGGATCTTAACGGTTCAGATGAGTCTGATACTGAGAAGGCTCTCGGTGGTGTAGAACTTGCTGATGGTGTTGTTTTTGTTTCAAATCATACCGGGTTTTTCAAAGATAGTGATTTAGGGTTTGCATCAAATATCATCAGGCAGAGACCACCAGTGGATAAGGAGAAACCACTTGATCATTTAATGTTCATTCAGTCTCATTGTCACTCTGAAATAAGCAGGGATGATGTGGAAGCTGTAGGTCGTGTAACCTTCAAGAGAATTAAAAAGCAACTAGATAATTTAATATTTTCATCATGGATGGAAGATGGATTTATTACGCAATTACCAGAAAGTTCAGAACTAACAGCACGAGTTCAACCATTTTGGCGTGAAAATAATGACTATCGTAGTGATACATTGCGAAAAATCACCGAAATGGCTTCGTCTCTAACTTTGAACCAAGAATCAATAGTAGATAAGTATATTTCTAATATTCTAAAGAATATCGAAAATATGCTATTGAGTGAGATTGAAAATCTAAAAAACAAGAAATCGGAGACTTTCGAAAGAATTAAGGAGGTCAACGAGAAGGATGCGCGATTTCGTGAGTTGTCTACTCAGTTGATAAAAGATTTTAACTCTCTCATTGAATCATGTAATAGCCACAAAAAACACGACTTGGATGTTATTAGTACCTATTACAAATACAACACTTCTGTTGAAGGTCTCGAAGAGCTTATCAATGACACCTATTCGGACAAGAAAGAGGCTCAATCTGAGTTAGGCAATTATATTGGTCAGCTTTTGACTACAAAATTAGAAAGCACATTAAAGACTAGTGGTAAAGCCGTATCGACGGAATTAGATTCTTTGTTGCTGAGATGGCAGGAAGCTGCCCCCACAATCTCAACTACAGGAATTGATACCCAAATATCTGGATTGGGTGCAGAGTTTAGTGCATTTAACTCGAGAGCGGCTTTTGTTGGAGGTCTTGCGGGATTAGGAAGTCTTGGAGCTATGGCATTATATGTATCGACTATAGCAAGTAATTTAGGTGCATATATTTTAGTTGGAAAGGCAGCTGGAGTATTGGTGTCTTTAGGGTTGGTTGGAAGTGTTACTACAGTAACTTCATTCGTTGCAGCCATCGGTGGTCCTATTACCATAGGTATTGCTCTTGCTGCGGCAATTGGTTACATAATATATCGACTAGCTGGTGGTAGTTGGCAAAAATCACTCGCAAAAAAAGCCGCAGAAGCAATTCGTAAAGAGTCGGTGTTTGATGACATAGAGAAAGCTGTAACTGAGTATTGGAATAGTACATCTAAGGCAATCAAAGCTGGTTTGGATGAGCTAATCATCAAAACTGATGAATATATTGAAAATTTAAAGGCTGATGCGAAAGTTGAATATGATATTGATGAAGTTGATGTATGTGTCTCACTTATCGATGACACGTTATTAATTCTTAAGTCTAGCGACTAACTCTTGATGGGAGGTATTTATGGCTTGGTGGTTCGCTGCTCCTCTTGTTATATGGGGGGCAAAAAAAATATATGATGCTGTTACTGAAGATGATGAGCCATCATATAGCTCAAGTTCAAGTAGTACACTATCTTCTGCGAAGTCTACTCGTACAAAGTTAAGGAAAAAACTCATACGAGAAGCAATACTTGAGAATAGGAAGTCGCTAATATCAAAGGCTTTTAGCGATAGAGAGTCTGAACTTGTTAAGTTGGATGGCTCAAGTAAAGCCGATGCGATCTTAGACGTTTCCGGTTTTAATGCGGCTTTAGGTAATTTGTCTAGCACTGTAAGGTTGTTAAATCCTACTTATAGTGAGAGTTTTGAGGAAGTTGATGGTTCGTTGTTGGTTTTCACAGATTTAAACTCGGAGGTCAACAATGTTGCAAAAAAAGCTGACGATGAATATGGTTCAATGGCGGGCATTGATCACTACAATGAATACGATAGATCCATAGATCCATTCATAGCTAAGTTGCAAAGTGAGATTTCAAGATAAATACAGTTTAATTAGTGGGATCTAAAATAGGGGCATACTGCCCCTATTATTTTATTATCTATTTTATATGGTGGTTTTTATTGCCTTGTAAGGCTTTAATTCGATTGTCTCGTGTAATTTCCCATTCATCAACAGGGTCCATTCTTGACCAAGCTTCAAAAAGCTGAGTTTGTTGCCTGCTTAGTCTTAGGCCGTATTGATCTCGCATGTAGAAATAAATTCTAGCAATATCACCCTGACGGTTAGCTGGTGGTTCTGCTCGACGGTCTTTGAAATAAACTTCGAAATCACATAGACCATAGGCTCTTGGTTCATTCGGAATCATGCCAAATCGAAAATTTGATCTATCCCCATTGAGTTCTCTACCTAGTAAAATCATAGTTGACATCTACCTATAAAAATATACAAATGAACATATGATTTATTAAGAGGCAATTTAGTGGCTAGACGAAGATTTAATTCCTCCAAACACTTTCGTTCACAAGCAAGAGTTGTGTATATAAAGAAATTTCAAGAAGGAAAAGCAATTTATACAAATCCAGCAGGTTGTCTTGAAGATGGTTGGCAATGGGAAAGAAAGCCTGGGTTTTGGCCAGAGATGCCAGTAATTTTGAATGGGAACGGAGTTCCATGGGATCTGGGCAATGCTTACCTTCTTTGCCACCTAAACACTGCTCTTAGATCAAAAATGGAATCAATCAAGGATCGAGCAAAAAGCTTGTGTTTTTATCTAAAGTTCATTGAAGACGAAGATCTAGATTTACTTGAATTCCCAGCGCAAACGAGAAGACGACCAACCTATCTTTTCAGATATAAACTACAAGAACTTATTGATCTAGGAATGGCTCCAAGTACCGCAAGTAAACATGTCGGCCATGTCATTGCTTTTTATAGAGGTATACTCAACCACAATCTTGTAGATGAGTCTCGTATTGGATCTAGACCATTTAGAAGCTTTAAGAGGTATGTTCAGACTTTGAATAATGAGGGTTTATCTCGATTTAAAGAGGTCCAAACAACCGATATTTCTATCAAGGTTACAAAAGCAGAAACTCGGCCAGACAGAATAATGGATGGTGGAGAATTGCGCCCTCTATCCATAGCCGAGCAACAGGCAATAATGTGGGGCTTGGAGCGAAAGTATTGCTCAGTAGCAACCGAATTAATTATGCTGACTATGCTCAATACGGGAGCGCGGATTCAATCAGCATGTACCCTTCGTGTAGGCCACATTAAAGAGGCATATGACGAACTTAAACGTACTGGTAAAAGTTGGGTTTTTATTCATTCTCACAGAAGTAGATTCCCAATCGATACTAAGTTTGGAAAGCCTAATAACTTTAGGTTCCCCAAGACCCTTATTGAGAAATTGTTCGTCTATATAAATAGCGAACTAAACGCTAAAAGAATGAAAAGCAGCTTCTTCGGTTTGAGCGATGAAAATTATGTATTCTTAACAGAGCAATCTAATCCATTCTATTCCTCGCGAAGTGAGATCAGGAAGAGGCAAGATGAAGCTGCTCATTGGGTTGTCAATGCTCCTGCATTCAGTCCTCAAAACGGAAGCACTTTTCGGGCAAATATTCGCAATTTCATTGCTCGTGTAAGACAAGATCGGCCTGAACTTGATGAGTTTGCGCCGCACGACCTTAGAGCTACCTTTGGTATGAACATTGTTAGAAAGCTTGCCAACGATCCTGAAAAAAGATTCACAACAACTCATATGGAACTAGCTGTCAAAACCGCTCTTAACCATAACGATATTGCTACTTCTAGACTATATGTCAATTTTGACGAAACGCTGCTTAACGTTAATTCGATTAATGAAATGCATGAAGCTATTATTCTTGACGGATACAAAGTTCTCGAAGCTATCTACGGGGAGAATCGAGTTTGATGGAGTATCGTCCAGAAATAATCATCCACATTACAGACAAGATAACAGAAGTTCTGAAACCCGAAATGACAGTGCTTGAATTCGATATCGACAACTCATGCAGAACTTGTGATGTAGGAAGTTGGTGTTACTCAGTAAGGAGTAATGCAAGAAACCCTAACCATAAGAGCCGTTCTGTCGCTAAGGAATCTATCGTTAAAGACAGGCTAAAGTATGTCGAACGAATAATCGAAGGACTACGAGCTAGCACATACAATCAAGCTACTGTTTATAGCCATGCAGGCAAGATAGCCAGGTTTATTGATTTCGCTGATAGTAAAGGGATGTCGTTATCTAATGATAAGGATTGGATTGAGTCGGTATATAGCTATTATGAACATCTAGTATTGAGCACGCGTTTAGCTGACGGTACGGAAGGTAGTTTGAAAGAGCGCTCTGCTTCAGCTGAACTATCATCTACCAAAAAAGCATTGGCATGGGCCTTGGAGTTAACAGATAACGAGGTCAGCTTAAAGATACCTCATATTAAAGAAGGTAAGTCAGAATCTCTTCCAGGAGACGACTTAGAACGCAACCAATTTGTGCAAGTATTGCTTGCTATTTTTGAGCGCTTCACAGACATACTAATCAATGAAAAACCGTTTCCTTTTGTATTAGACTTAAGTCATTGGGGCTTTGGTAAACATGTTTTCTCAAGATCTAGTCACCTGAGCAAAGCTTCATATACAAAATCTTTTGTGAATGATGATGCTGGCATTGTATCTAGAGAAGAAGTGCGTGGTCGATATACAGATTGGCGAGAATGCGTTGGTGTAATGTCTGTTTACGATAACTGGATCAAACGCCTAGACAAGACCAATAGCCTAAATACAGACTTACAGCGAAAGTCGCTCTATAACTCTGCAACGTATTGCTACTATCTTGCATTTATTGGGATTGTAGGTACCAATAATGGTGTCACCTCTGCATTAAGATTAAGCTCTTGTGAGAAATCTGAGCCGATCAATTGTAAAGCGCCTAGAGGCTACAGTTTCACTGGGCTAAAGGTTAGAGCGGGTAATAAGACAGTTTACCCAACAATGGGGAAAGAGTTTTACCAATTCCACAAGAAATATGAAAAGCTTCGTCAGTGGGGAGAAATTGAATTCGATTTAGATGTTCAAAGAGTAGGATTTTTTAGAATCTCTGGAATCGGTAAATGCGCCCCTTTGAATAAAGTCTCCATTGATACTCTTAAAGAATGGCTAATAGGACATTTACCTAATGTTAAGTGGCATACCCCTAGAGAGCTAAGAAAAGGTGTTTCATGGTCTTTTTGGAATCTAAGTAATGGTGACATCAATACCGTTGCTTGGAAACTACAGAATGACGTGAAAACTACCCTCAAGAGCTATTCCAATCCACCGAAGATAGCTGGATTAAAAGAACTTTCTACATTCATGAACGAAATGTGGAATGAAGCAATAGATTCATCGAGAAGCGCCAAATACATTCCTGTACAGATAAATAACGGTCTACATAAAACGCCTGCTGGCCACTGTAATGCTAACGATTTATCTCAAGCTAAGCGTAGCGAAGGTTTTACCGACTCAGCACCCGAGCCAAACTGCAGTAGAAGCGAAACATGCTTTTTCTGTAGGCATTATGTTTTACATGCTGACGAAGAGGATATTCACCTTATAACTAGTTTAAAGGTATTGCTTCCATACGCGCAGAAACGCGCAGCAAACGAAGCTTCCTACGCCATTAAGTTTGCACCAATACTCTATAGAATTGATGAAATACTTGAAGAGCTAATAAAGCAATTTCCAGCTAAAAAATCTTTAGTTGATGATGCTATGAATAAAGTAAAGCAAGGAGATTTGTCAAAGCATTGGCAGAGTCATTTTGATCTACTAGCTGATTTGGAGGCATACTCGTGAATGTTCAACTAGTACCCTATGACACTATAGGGATTGCTCAGCATACTTCGCCTGATTCACTATCTACTGATGTTTCTACCCCTGATTCTAACCATGTTATAAGTCGGCGAAGAAACGGAGACATTCTGTCTGTTTTTGCTGATAATGTTTGGGATTTTTCTCTATACACGTCAAGACCAAATGCTCGTATATATTTCGAAAGTATATTTTCCGAAGATCATGGAGTCTTTGAAAGACAGAGTCCGCTCGCCAATTCTATCATTCAAGATTCTAAATTAATCATTCTAAATTTATGGTATCGAAGACAGCTATCAGTAAACAGCGTAATGGCGCTATGGATACAAATAAAATACTTAGCAAGATATGCTCTATCTTCTGGAATTAAGTTCGCAGATGTTTTAGGTAAAACCGAATTTATCGAATGTAGATTGGAAGGGGCGGAAAGTCGGTACCAAGAGTGGGTTAGGCTTGCAAGTCTATACAATCTGATTAAACACCTCTCGCAACTATCGCATCAGGTAAACGATTTCAACCTTATACCCTCTGTGGATTTAACTAAACTGGTAGCTGAACAAGCTCAGGAGCGCGTGGATGAAGCAATTAGAGAAAAAATCCAAACACCTGTCATTCCAATAAGGTTGCTCAGCGAGCTTATCGAACAAAGTACCGAGACCTGTTTTAAGTTTATGGAGGTCGTAACGGAAGTAGAGAAAGCCTGGGAACATTACGAAGTGACTAAGGAGAGAGCAGAAAAAGGGGAAATCAAATTCGGGAAATGGCGTAAGAGTAACGCTACTATCGCTCGACAGGTATGGAAATATATTAAAGAAACATATCCAGATATCGCTAACCTATTAGAAGAGTTACAAGTTGATAGCATTCAGGAATTAACAAACTATATTAGCTATATTCAAAAAACTTCAGCAGCTATGATTTCTCAATTTACTGGCATGAGGGTCTCTGAAGTACGAGCAATCCCTTTAAATAGCTATCGAAGGGTTACTTATGGGGAAGAAGTAATTTGCGGGTTTGATAGCTATACATTCAAGTTTGCTGGTAATTCTCCAAAGAAACAGTTCTGGGTTACGGCAGATCAAGCAGAACTTTACTATCAGTGCGCTCTTGCCAGTGCAAGGTTAATCTACAGGTTCTATTATTCGCTGAATATGGATTCTGTGAATCAAGATAAGTACCCTCTTTTTCCTAACCATAGTTCGAGGGTTGACAGCGAGACGCCTATATTTGTTGTGAACCCTCGGCCATTCAAAGAGGGATGGAGAGCCAGTACTAACAATACACTGCGTCGAGAGGCCTTTGTCATTACAAATGAAGACCTAGAAGAGATGCAGAGTTTCAACCCATGGGTCGACTTTTCTAAAAAAGGTATAGATGTCGGCAAGGAATTCCCTTTTGCATGGCACATGTATCGCCGTTCATTAGTTGTATATGCTGCTCGTGGAGGAGTATCAATTCCAGTAATTGCCAATCAACTCAAACATCCAATAGAAAAAATGACGGTTTATTATACTGATGGAAGTGCCTATGCGAATAATTTTGTAGAGAGAGGTACCAATCAGAATGAAGGATTATTCGATTTTATAAATGAACTTCAAGAAGAAGTTTTAACCATGAAGGTTGATGCTATTTGTAATGACATTTCTGATTATGAAGGAATCCTATTTGGTGGCGCAGGTGCAACTCTTCAGAGGCAAAAAAATAAAGGTATACTCCCTTCAATCTACGAAGACCGCGCTCTAACTGAGAAAGAAGTAAGATCAGGCAGACTATCATATCGGAGAACTGTAGTAGGAGGGTGCTCTTCCATAGAGCCTTGCGATAGAGTCGCATTTACCTCGATTCTTCCATGTATCGATTGTAGTGATGCTATTTTCAACGATGACACTGCCGAAATCATGGCTGATCAAATCGAAGTATGGAAAGAAGAAATCTCCATATACGGTGAAAAAAGTCCCTTTTCACTTCAGCGAGAAAAAGAAATATCTGTTGTAGAGCAACACCTTGCAGCACGAAACAATTTAATTCCTGTTAAGGAGATCATCGAGTGACTGAATTAAGAGGCGAAGCTTTATACTGGGAAGCTTTTGAACGACTGAAGTCTGGGAAAGCTCAGATCATTGATACTAATTCTCCTTCCTTTAAATTCACTAAAGATAATGTAGCGATTGAGGCGGGTAAGAAGAAAGGGTTTGTAAAACAGGAAAGATACCCTGATTTGTGTGATTCAATTGAAAATACTGAAAACACGAGATGTTCTGCCGCTAGTAGAGATCCAGAAAATTCCGATTCGATAAAGCTTATTACATCTCAAAAGAAGAAGGCAAATGCTCGATATTCAAAACTTAAGGCCGAACATGACCTCTGTTTGGAGAAGATGATGAATCTTCTTAGAGAGAATTTCGAGCTACGTAGAGAATTACAAGAATTAAAGAAATCTAGTATGCAATAAAGTGTATCGGCCTTACAATTTTAATATGTGTCGTGACTAAAGCTGACAACCCCACTATGGCTTATTGGTCCGCAAAGCTGCCGCTCGGTAGCCTTATTTTAGATAGAGATAAAACAGCCAGTTTGAATCTTGAACCCGCCACCTAAAACAATCTCTTCTCTCTTGCCTGTTTCAGTATTAACTTAAACGGCTATCTTTAAATGTCGTAGTGACCAAATCTCCCAATATTTGCTCGAAAATAAACTATTCTGACCCAATGATCCTAAGAATCATTTGTGTTTTTAAAGTGCTTGCCTAGTCATACGTTGGGTGAATCTATATTTGCGTGGGAGCAGTATCATATTTTTTGTTAAAGATTGACCTATGAACTGAGTAAATATTCAACAAATTGCGGCTGTTTTTGCTGAATGGTCGATTGCTGCCGCCAGACCAGCTGGATGTCTTTTGTTAGCGCATGATCCTCTAAAGGGATTGCACATAAACTTCCATGTTGCACCTCATCAACAACAGACGATGCAAATACCAGCGATATTCCTATGCCTGCCCGAACCGCCTGCTTAACGGCCTCTGTGCTGCCCAGTTGCATTGATACAGTGGGAAAATGCTGGCATTCCTGCAAGTAGTTTTTGAGTATCCTTCCTGTTCCGCTGCCAGATTCTCCGCCTAACAAATTCAGCCCGGACAATATTGATTTACTGATCGATGACAGTTTTGCAAGTGGATGATCTGGAGGCGTAATCAAGACTAATGCTTCAGTTTTCCAGATTTGAGATTCAAAACCAGCTTTACCTGGCCACCATTCCATCAAGGCGATATCGATTTCAGCATTTTCCAGTTTTTCGGCAACGACTGGGTTGCTGTCTATTACGATATCCAGTTTGTCATTTATAAACGCTTGTTTATGCCGGTAATTCTGCAGGTAAGGCTGCAACAGATAAATGCCGATATTTGAACTGGCTCCAATTCTCATGGAGGGTTGATTCACAGCCAGCAAGGCTCTGTCTTGTAGTCGCAACATGCTCTGCGCATACGGCAAAAGACGAAGGGCATATTCAGTCGGCTGGCAACCGCTACGCACACGATGAATCAAGGATACGCAGAGCGTTTCTTCCAGCTTCTGAATATGCTGCGAGATAGTTGGTTGGGCTAATCCCAGCTGCTCGGCAGCTGCCTGAAAACTGCGCTGCTCAATCACCATGATCAAACTTTTCAGCCAGATCAGATTGAGCATGCTATTTCCTTTTGTGCGGGTAATTGGTTGGCCGGATCCAATGGAGGCTCGCCGTTCAAAACCCTGAGAATATTTTCAGCCGCACGTGTTTCAATGGCTAACCTGACCTTGCTCACCGCTGAACCGATATGTGCCGTGAACAAGGTGTTGGGATGTGTTAATAAATTGGGATTGATTTCCTTTGGCCTGTCGAGACGTGCCCAGTCTTCCATTTCAAAAACATCACTGGCATATCCGGCTAAATGGCCGCTATTAAGCTTATCTAAAATGGCACTTTCATCAACAATAGACCCACGGCAGGGATTCACCAAAAATGAACCGGGCCGCATCTGCTGTAAACGTTGTGTATTTAAAAGATGTTGCGTTTGCGAGTTTAATGGCAGTGCCATAATCACGATATCGGCCTGAGCAAGGGCGTCGTCCAAAGACAAAAATTCAAGTTTTAATGCTGCTTGTTGTTCTGCATCCAGAGGCTGAGTGTCGGTATAGACTAAGGTTGCACCCCAACCGCTCAGCCTTTGTGCAATGGCCTGACCAATTGCACCCATGCCGATAATCGCAATAGTGGATCCTTCAATTCCCATTCCGTAAAACTGTGGAAGCCAGCCCTTAAAGTTTCCAATACGTACATGTTGATCCGCCGCCCGTATATGCCGAATTAATCCGACCATTAGGCCGATGGTTAATTCAGCTGTGGGTACTGTTAATAGGTCTGGTACAAAGGTCAGCCAGACATTGTGTTCAGTGCAGGCATCGACATCAAAATTATCATAGCCCTTTAATGCCGCACCAATGACCTTCAGTTGCGGGCAAGACTCTAAAAAAATGGTATCTACCCGATCCGGCATGAATACCATCAAGGCTTCTGCATCCTTCGCCCGTTTCATTGTATCGTTGCGTGATAAGCTGAACGGGGTCTGATTCGTGATCAACTCACAATGCGGTGCTAATATGGCCAACACCTCTTCATGTACTTTATGCGTAATTACCAATTTTGGTTTCATCGTTATCTCCTACTTGAATTTTTTGCGTAACAGGCCGCTCAAGGCATCGACCAATGTGACCATCAGCAGAATCACTAGCAGGATAGCCAATACTTCCTGATATTGCATAATGCGTAGTGAACCCATAAGTTCAAAACCGATACCGCCAGCGCCTACCATGCCCATGATTGTCGAAGCTCTGAAGTTATATTCCCAGCGATAAATTGCGACATCGGCAAACTGCGGCATCACTTGGGGAAGAATTGCGTGATAGAGCACCTGCATCGGTGAGGCACCAGCGGCACGGGCGGCTTCCACCGGAGCGTCATCCACGTGCTCAATCGCTTCGGCAAAGAATTTACCTACCATGCCGATGGAATGCAGCGCTAAAGCCAGCACACCGGGTAAGGCACCGAAGCCGACGGCAGCCACAAAAATAATCCCCATAATCAGTTCCGGAACGGATCGAAGGGCATTTAGAACGATGCGCGCCAGCTGAAAGATCACACCATGAGGTGAGGTATTACGCGCTGCCAGAAATGCCATAGGCACAGAAAATATAACTGCAATTGCGGTACCGGCAATACTCATTGCTAGCGTATCCAGCAAGGGTGAAAACCAGTTTTGAAGGTTGGTAAAGTCCGGTGGGAAAGACTCGCCAGCCAACGTTCCTATTGCAGGCAAGCCATTTGCCAAAATTTCGAAGTTCAGTACATTCACATACCAGGCTGCCAGCAGAACGATGACCAATAAGGTCACCACCTGCAGGGTTTTACGTTTCCAGTTCTTGCTGTAACTTTGCAGCACATCTGTTTGTGTAATCAGGTAGGTATTCATAAATCATCCTTACATCTTGGAAAAATCAAGATTCAGTAATTTACCCATAACACGTATCACGTCATAATCAGCATCGGTAATCGGTGCAAATCCCTCTGCTTTGAAATTCTTCAATATCTCTTTGTCATCCAGGCTGACAAACGCATCTTTAATTTTCACTTTGAGATCCTTATTAAGGTTGGAGCGCATTGCCCAGGGATATTGTGGATAAGGTTTGCTATAGCCCAAAACTTTAACTTTTGCCGGGTCAATGAGTTTACGTTCCACCACATACTTAAAAATCACCTCAGAGAGCCCGCCTGCATCTGCATTACCATTGGCCACATTGACAGCCACAGCATCATGCGAGCCGACGAAGTGTTGTTCGTAATCGGTTTTCGCTTCGATGCCGCCTTCCTCTAAAAGAACCGTTTTCGGGATGAGATGACTGGACGTTGAGGCGCGATCGCCATAGGCCATTTTTTTACCTTTAATGTCGGCATAGGAATCAATGCCTGACTCTGTATTGGCGATCAAAATGGAACGGTATGTCGGTACACCGTCGATTATCATTGCCGCAAACGGTTCAATATCGCTTTTTGATTTGGCCATCACATAAGACAGCGGGCCGAAATAGGCCAGATCAATACGGCCAAAGCGCATCGCTTCAATCATGGATGAATAATCGGTTGTGACTATTAATTCCACCTTTTTGTTTAACTTGGCTTCCAGATAATTTTTTAAGGGTTCATTGCGCTTGATTAGTTCGGAAGCGTTTTCATCCGGCAGCAAGGCGACTTTGAGCATATCCGGATCGGCATCTGCTGCCATACAGGGGCTTATGGCTGTCACCAGCAAGGTGGTGGCTAAGAGTATTTGTTTAAACAGTTTCATTTTGCTATCTCCAGTTGTGTTGCCGTTTTAGTGGGTAAATGTTGATAAGAAGAATTGGATTGCGTATCGGCGGTTTGTTTATCTTTTCTTTTGGGGTTGGCCGATTGTTGATAAATCAACTTGAGCTGTTTGTCATCGAGCTCTTGCGGAGCGGCATCAAACACCACTTGGGCTTGAGCTAAACCAATGATGCGATCGGCAAAACGTTTGGCATATTCAAGCTGATGCAATGAGACGATAGAGGTAATGCCGTCTTCGGCACAGATTTGTTTCAATTGAGACAAAATTTTTTCGGATGTGGATGGATCCAGGCTGGCGACAGGTTCATCCGCCAGAATAATACTCGGCTGCTGAGCCAAAGCTCGGGCAATACCTACTCGTTGTTGCTGGCCACCTGATAATTGATCGACCCGCACCAGGGCTTTGTCAGCAAGGCCAACGCGATCCAGACAATGCAATGCCAATTCAAGATCGGTTTTGGGTGGCGGCAATAAACTACGCCAGAATGAATGATATCCCAGTCGCCCCATGAGTACATTCTGCAGGGCTGTGTGACGCAGAATCAGTTGATGGTGCTGAAACACCATCGCGGTTTTGCGTCGATGCCGGCGCAGTATGCCTTGATTATCCAGTATTCCGAATTCAGCAGAAATCACTTTACCCGAGGTAGGTTTCACCAAATGATTCAGTGACCTCAATAAGGATGATTTTCCCGCACCTGATAAACCTAGCAGCACTGTGAATTCACCACGTTGAAAGTTGATTGAGGTTGCACGTAATGCTTCAATTCCGCCGGGATAGATTATGCCAAGATCGTCTGTGGACAGAATTGGCTGAGGTGAGTGGCTTAACGTCATATCATTACCTTTCGCAATAATTGTCACCGCTGTATTGCGGTTCACAATCGAATACTAAGGTTTGAATATGACAGAGAAATGAAGCTTAGATGACTATTTTATTTCATAGCTTGACTGACTGGAGTGAAAAAGAACTCACGGGGACAGTACTCTATATGGGGGGTTGAGCACAAAACTAACATTTTAAGAATGCAGGAATATTAATGACTCTTTGTTGAAATCGATCATTTTTGGTTGCACTAAATACCACTGGCATCGAGCACAAAGCGCTACCTATTAAATCCTCAGAAAACAGCGAGCAAGAAGGTTGGAAGTTAGCTAGTTTTTTTTCGGTTCATAATGATCGCTTTGCTCTTGAAGTAAGCTGTTTTTGGGTCAGTCAAACATGAACGCTTTTGAAGCAAAGCCTTAATTTTCCAGCACCCTAATTCATGACGATTAGGCCACGCTCTATTTAACCTTCAACGGCAGTTCATGGCACTAGGATGCCCAGAAGTCGACCTTCGAAAGAAATCTGATCAGACTTTTTTGCTCTTGTGCCTGTGAAGTCCGCAAAGTTGCCGTTCAGATACATTGTTTAGATAAGGACAAAACAGCCAGTTTGAAGGTTGGGTCAATAGTGGCTTATGGTCGAAAGAGACCAATTCGGGGACGCTAAAGACCAATGATTATGAACATTAACCACCCATTTTAATTAAAACTGATGATTTAGAGTTAAGAGAAAACACAGCAGTAGATGGCTCCAACCAGAGTTGATATTGAGTGACTACTCTTACTAATATTTTTCACCTTATCAGATGTTGACATGAGCTCCTCAACCAGAAGTTCGATATTCTATTTGTGCTACCCACTTATTCATTACCTTGCGCAACCATTTCGTTCATAGCCTATGCGCGTTGCTCTAGTTAAAGTGCCTGTTTTTCCGTTTGATCAAAGGTATTACGATAAACGGCAAACGAATTATCAGCTTCAATTTCAACCTCTTTTGTCGAGCTGGCTACTCTCCAAAGCGCTGTTTCTAAATGGTTACTTAAAAATTTTTGTCCTAGATTAATCATTCATTCTTCCTGTATAAATGAACTCTCCAAAATAATTTTGATAGAGCGCTTTTCGCTTTAGGAACATACGAACAAGTAAGACAATTTTTAGCTGACTTTCAGCTTGTGACAGTATTTCCTCAGAAGCGACATTTAATCACCACTTAACCCACTTGTAAGGTACTTCAAGCACCTTACAACCGTTATTTGGACGGATTAACCCCGTGCAGAACGTATCATCTGATCTACTCGTAACAAATTTCCAAGTGCAAACAGCACGGCGAGTTTGTTGTCATTTTTAGACAGGCCTTTGTAGACGACTTTGCGGAACCCAAACTGGCATTTCAGTATTCTAAACGGGTGCTCGACTTTCGCTCGGATACTCGCCTTTAAGTATTCCGTTCGGATCAGCTGCTTGTTGAGGCGGGGGTGCTTTTTCCAAGCACGTATCTTGCTGGGCATCTCAGCTACTAACCAATCGACATTCTTATCTTTTGTTTCTGTGCGCTTTTCTACGCCACGGTAGCCAGAGTCCGCCGATACAAATGACTCATTGCCATGAAGAAGTTCCGTCAACTGGTTTAAATCGTGATCATTGGCAGGCGTCGTGGTGAAGCTGTGAACTAACCCACGCTTTGCATCAACACCGATGTGAGCTTTCATGCCAAAGAACCATTGTTTTCCCTTTTGCGTTTGGTGCATTTCGGGATCGCGTGCATTAGATTTATTT
>NZ_PTXN01000022.1 GCF_012726345.1 Marinomonas sp. UCMA 3892 | reverse complement strand
GAGCTGCTCCTAGTACGAGAGGACCGGAGTGGACGAACCTCTGGTGTTCCGGTTGTCACGCCAGTGGCATTGCCGGGTAGCTATGTTCGGACGGGATAACCGCTGAAAGCATCTAAGCGGGAAGCCTCCCTTAAGATAAGATCTCACTGGGACATAAGTCCCCTGAAGAGCCGTTCGAGACTAGGACGTTGATAGGTTGGGTGTGTAAGTGCTGTGAGGCATTGAGCTAACCAATACTAATTGCTCGTGAGGCTTGACCATATAACACCAAAGTGGTTTTAAAAACTACGACACAGATTACGATGAAAACAACATCGGTTTGATACTTGGTTATCTCTATTTCAAAATGAATTGTTAAAGATCCAAGCACGTATTCGCGTGTTTTGAGACAAGTCGAAAGACAATGCAATAAACGCATAGCTCAAAACAAACGCAAAACGAATTGCTTGACGATCATAGAGGCGTTGAACCACCTGATCCCATCCCGAACTCAGAAGTGAAAAGCGCCATCGCCGATGGTAGTGTGGGAGATCCCATGTGAGAGTAGGTCGTCGTCAAGCTTTATATTAAGAAGTCCTAATAAGTAATTAGGCTATTGAAAATTTGGTTTTATTAGACGATTGCTAATAAAACAAACCAGTTTTCTTGATGATCATAGAGGCGTTGAACCACCTGATCCCATCCCGAACTCAGAAGTGAAAAGCGCCATCGCCGATGGTAGTGTGGGAGATCCCATGTGAGAGTAGGTCGTTATCAAGATTTAATTAGTAAACCCTATCCTGCTAAGCAGGGTAGGGTTTTTTCGTTATAGGGAATTACCATCGGCGATGGTAGTGTGGGCGTTGCTAAATGGTACCGTCGGTACCGTCCCATAAAGTGTGTCTTCTTTCATTAAAGCCATTTCTCTTCTCTATTTAATGAAAACAGGTGGCTTTTTATTCGCCGCAGGCACTCGCCATCGCCGATGCTTGTCCCACAAGAGGATCATCTTCGAAAGTGATGTATCAGTGAGTTAGCCAATATGGCATGTCTAATGAGGAGAGAAAATTTTCAGCTTCAGCGCCTTGTAAAAGGGCTAGTGTCGATATTATGCCTGCATTGATGCATGTGGGCGCTGCAACGGTAACACTTCTTGGAGCGTCTGTGATGGCCCAGCCAGTGATAGGGTTTAAGATGTGAGAATAGCGGATGTCATCTTTTAATAAAAAACGTCGGCTGTCACCTGAGGTTGCAAGGGCGCCAGAAGAAAGAGCGACAATATGTTTTGCTTGGTCGTTAACGGCTTCTATACCTACTTTCCAACTTTCACCATTTAATCTTTTACCGTTACAGGCTAAGTCACCACCACAGTTAACTAAGATAGCTGATGTTGTCTGTGAAAGGATTTTACGGCAAACCAGAAGCATTTTATCAACAGCATACTCTTTTCCTATGCCTCCAAAGTCGAGTTCCATACCCGTTGGAAGTGTCAGTTGGTTTGGATTGCTAGGATGCCAACCTAATTTTGTCCAACCAACTTTGATTAATAATTCTTTTATAATGCTTGTTTTAGGTAGGTTATCGCTACCATCAAAATGCCATGCTCTTCTTAGGATGCCGGATGTAATATCAAAAAGACCTTGTGAGGCATGGTAGGCATGATTGGCGAAAATCATCAATTGGGTGGTTTCATCATCCAAAGTTTGAATGATGTCTGTCTTCGAGTGAATTTCTGCAAAGGTGTTACCTGTTTGGTAGCGGCTGAATTTATGCTCAATACGCCAAGCTTCAATGACGGCACTGTTTGCTGCGGCTTTGACTAAATCAATTTGTTTACATTCAATCAATATAGAGCAATCACTTGCCATGCATTCAAAATTAACTTGAAAGGAATTCTCATTCACTTTCCACAGGCTTGCACTGGGGTGGTTTGATGGGTTTAGTAATGGATCTATTTGTAGTTCTTCAAGTAAATTCATAGCTTCCCTGTGCGGTAAAGATCCCCTCTCTCCATAGGGTGAGAGGGGATATAGAGCTAAAATTTATATCCAAGGATCAACATAGCCGCATCTAAACCCGGATACAATTCCTGTGTTGTTAGTTTGCCATAACCTTTATCGCCAGAACTTTCTTGATGATAGAGAGAGAAGCGAGTGTAAAATTCGGTTTCATCAGCAAATTTATATCCGTATTTTAGACCTAATGTATAAGTATCTAGATCACCTAAACGATAATCGGCACTGGCAAAATCAGTTGAAGTGTAATCACTAGAGTTTAAATATCTATGATAGAAGTCGGCTTTACTTTGAGTGTACCAACGTAGTTGGGGTTCTAGGTATTGATTATCAAAGCGGAAGCGATATTTAGCATCGATAGTGTGAGAGTTAACGCCCCAATCATCAAACATGTAGCGATAACTTACATCTAGTATATTGTCATTTTCGAATTGGTGTTTTGTTTGCCAATAGATACTTTGTTTCAGACGTGAGTCTGGGCGTTTTTCGTATAGATATAAGTCTCTACCACTACTTTGGAAGTTTCCTCCAAAATTTGCGCCTGCATTATCATCTATAACTGACAATATTTTATAAGGGTCGGTTAGGTAGCCTGAACTGGTGCTTAATGCATAGTTGAATTGCATTATAGTGCTGCGATTAATCACTTGAGTGACACCAAATAGAACATCGACCAAGTTTTTGTTTTCAGCATCACTACGCTGTGTGAACTCACTGTCTGAGCTGCTTAAAGGAACTTGCACTAATCCTGTTGGTACACCTCCTTCAGGGTTGGCAGTATCGTTAGATAGATTTAACCCTAGAGTAAGTGTTGTATTCTTTTGGTTCAAATAGCGAGACAAGCTGCCATTTAGCCCAAGTGATTGGTAGTCATGTTCTTTAGAAAGATAACCACCAACACCGTAAGCCCAATCTCTATTAATTGGGGCTGCCCAATTAGTAGAAAGTGCGATACGAGTATCTTTGAAGGTGTCATCAAGTGGTTGTTCGCCCGCTGCTGCATTGTACGAACCTTTACCTGAAGGGCTGGTAAAAGTTTGTACATGATCACTGGCTGTAGCGCCGTTGGGTGACGCTCCTGTTAAGGTATCTGCTGCAATTTTGAAAGTAAGCTTAGTTTCTTCATCAAAGTTCTTGGTGGCGCTAATAACTGGTTCGGCGGCAGATACACGACCATCACTTTCTGAATAGAGTAGGAAAGCCGAGTCTACATCCCAGCTGTCAGCAGCATTAGCCCCTTGTGATAAACCGCCAATTAATGCACAGCTGGCCGCGGTTAATAATTGGGCTAATTCGCGATTTTTATGAGTTTTCTTAGTTACAGCCACAGCCACCACCTCCAAATCCTTGTCCGCCACTGCTGGCTTCTTTACTGAAATAAATGTGATCATCTAAACTGCTTTCGAGAGGATCGCTAATAAGGTTCATTTCTTGTTGTGCTAAAACATCTCTTTCCCAAGGCTTAACTCCCATATCACTGCATCCAGATACAATAATGGGTAAGGCGAGCAAGCCGACTAAATGGATTATTCTTCGCATAGGTTATTCCCCTTTTTCTGCTAATAGCTTGGCAATAGCGGACTCGTATTCATTAATATTTTTCTGATGAAAGCCAACATGTGTTGCGCGTATATTGCCTTGGCGATCAATTAAAAAGCTTGTCGGCATGCCAATAACGCCAAAATCTTCTGGTAGTTCCGCTTTGGTATCAAATAACACGCTAAAGCCAGGTTTAAACTCTTCTAAGAAATCAAGAGCTTGGCCTTTCTCCTGATCTAAGTTAATGGCAATAACCTTAAGCCCTTGATCTTTGTATTTGGCTTGCATGCTTGTCATCCAAGGAAACGACTCACGGCAAGGTCCACACCAGGAAGCCCAAAAATCCACGAGTACGACTTGTCCCTTTTCCATCTCTAGTGAAATTTTCTGGTTTGTTTGATATTCAGGTAGCATCACTGTTTTGTGTGGTGCTGCTTTTGCTGTGGCTGGTGAGGTTAAATTGGTTGCCCATAATGCTGAAGAAAAAAATGTACAGCTAATAACTAGGCTAGATAGGGTCGTTTGAGCAAATCCCTGATGTACTTTGATCATGTATGCCACCTAATAATAAATATGTCTTAAATAGTACGATGACATTCTTAAGAGAAAATTAAGCTTCAAAGTTAGGAAGCGTAAGTTTTACTTAAGGTTTCTTATTTATAGTGGGTAAACCTCTGTGCATTAAGGAATATCAAGTGACGATTTTTTTCAGGCCTCTCTGGCAAATAAAATGGCTAGTAGCGTTGATACTTGCTTTTTTGCTGGTATCACAAGTGATTGCTGCTGATGACTTTCTGAAGCCCTCGGAAGCATTTCAAGTAGAAATTGATAGCACTAAGAAAGAGGTAACTTGGACTATTGCTGATGGTTATTACTTGTATAAGTCGCGCGTAAAAGTTTCGTTGGCAGAAGATAAAACAGCATCGATACCTTTTTATTTCTTAACTAAAGCTGAAGAAAAAGATGATCCAAATTTTGGATTGGTTAATGTGTTTCATAATCATATGGCGATTGCTATTGATCAGTCAAAAGATCAATTAGGTAATCTTAAAATTACTTATCAAGGTTGTGCGGCAGCGGGTTTGTGTTATCCGCCCCAGACAAAAGTCGTTAGTTTTGATAAGGTGGTGAATACTAAACTAAAGTCCGATTCAAGTTCATTGCCAACATCAAAAGAGACAGCAAATGTATCAATCAAAGCATCTAATGAGGGTGAAGAAGGGCAATTAGTTAAGCTATTGCTAAATGGAGATAGGTTTTGGGTGCTTATTACCTTTTTCTTTCTTGGTTTAGGGCTGACTTTTACACCTTGTGTGCTGCCGATGATTCCTATATTAGCGGGCATAATTGCTGGGCAGGCTGGAAATATTACAGCGAAAAAAGGTTTTTTCTTATCTTTATCTTATGTTCTGGGGATGTCATTTTCTTATAGTTTGGCAGGCGTATTGGTAGGGATTTTTGGCGCTCAGCTTAATCTTCAAGCATTGTTTCAAGCTCCAGGTGTATTAGTTAGTTTTAGCGTGTTGTTTGTTCTTTTGTCTTTATCTATGTTTGGCTTCTACGAATTACAGCTACCCATGTTTATACGCGACCGTTTGGATAAATTAAGTCAACGCAGTGTCGGTGGACCCTATTTGGGCGTTGGTATCATGGGTGCTGTTTCTGCATTAATTGTTTCTCCTTGCGTTTCCGCGCCATTGGCTGGTGCGTTAATTTATATTAGTACAACGGGTGATGCAGTTCTCGGTGGTAGTGTGTTGTTTGTTATGAGCCTAGGGATGGGCATGCCTCTGTTGCTAGTAGGTTTGGGGGGAGGGAAATATCTTCCGAAAGCAGGTATGTGGATGATGCAGGTAAAGGCGGCATTTGGTGTGATTCTGCTTGGTGTGGCGGTCGCCCTTGTCTCTCGCATCGTGTCTGATACTGTGAGTGTGTATTTATGGGCCTTGCTGATTATTGTGTACGCTATTCATTTGGCTCCCTTCGAATCTGGCGGTATTGGTTGGGGTAAAACCAAACAGGGGATCGCTTTTGCTCTATTACTTTATGGAGTAGCGATATTCAGCTCTGGATTGGCGGGCAAACCTAGTCTAGAAAAGCCGTTAGGATATGTTTCTTCAGTATCGAATTCTGGTATGGCGACTGAAGAACAGCCTTTATTCGATCGTATCAAAGATGTTGAAACGCTTAAAAATGCGATGCAAAAGGCCAAGGCTAATGGAAAGGTAGTGGTCTTAGACATGTATGCTGACTGGTGTACAGCTTGCTTGGCAATGGAGGAAGATGTATTTAGTAACGGTAATCTTAAAATATATTCAAATAAAATTTCATTTCTGCAGCTTGATCTCACTGAAAATACGTCCGCTCAGCAAGCATTTTTATCAAAATATGGCGTATTTGGGCCGCCAACTCTGTTATTCTTTTCTTCTCATGGTGATTTGATCAACGTTCGCCAAGGTGAAATGGATTTAGCTCAATTTAACAGCGTGCTGCAATCAACCTTGGCGAACTTATGAAAGAAGGAATAGGTTTGCGAATACTAGTTGTAGAGGATGATCTTTCGTTAGCGGATGGTCTTGTAACGGCCTTAAAACGTGAAGGTTACACAGTTGATTTGCTTCATGATGGAATCCATGCTTTGGAAGCATTAGCTAATGAAGTGTTTGACTTGGTTGTATTGGATTTAGGTTTACCAAGGTTAGATGGCTTGGCTGTGCTTAAGCAACTACGAGCCAATGAAAATGCAGTGCCGGTACTTATTCTTACTGCAAGGGATGCTTTGGAAGACAGGGTAGCTGGTTTAGATTTAGGTGCCGATGATTATTTGGTTAAACCTTTTGATGTAACCGAATTAAAAGCGAGAGCTCGGGCTTTATTACGTCGCAGTTACGGTCGAGCAATCAGTGAGATTCACTATAAAGGCCTTGTGCTATTTCCAGCGAGCCACAAAGTGACCTATCAAGACAAAGACGTTAATCTTACTCGAAGGGAATACTCTTTGCTTCATGAGTTGGTGAGCCAGCCTGGCCATGTTTTTACTCGAGATGTTTTACAGCAACTGATGTATGGGTGGGGTGATGATGTAGAAAGTAATGCGCTTGAAGTGCATATACATCATCTGCGAAAAAAACTGTTTCCAGAGTTAATTCGCACCATACGAGGTATTGGCTATGTGGTCGATCAAGAAGTGGGCTAATGAAAAACTATTAAGTTCAATTAGGCGAAGAACCCTGTTTTTTGTCATGTGTATTTTTACCATGACAAGCATCCTTATCATGGTAATTGGTTTGCTGTTTGCTAATCATGAGGTCGAAGAGTTATTTGATGCTCGTTTAGCTCAACAAGCTAGATTACTACTAACTTTGTCCGAAAATATAGAAAAGCTTGGTTCGAGTAAAAATCCTTCATTCCCTTTATTAATTGATGCAGCAAATACTGATGCATCCGTCGGACATAAATACGAAAGTAAAATTTTTTATCAAATTTGGAGTGGTGATGAATTAAAAATTGCGTCTGATTCAATGACGCTATCTCATCAGAAAGAAGATTCGTTTGGTTATGGTGATGCAATGGCTGATCATTACCAATGGCGAACTTTTACCTTAAATCAAACATCTGGAAATACCAGGGTTATCGTTGCAGAGCGTGCAGATGTAAGAGGTGAAATTTCAGATCAGATAGTCTTTCAAACTCTTTTTCCTGAAATTCTAGCTTGGCCAATTCTGGCCGTTCTTGTTTGGGCAGCTGTTGGTTTTGGGCTCGAACCACTTCAGCAACTTGCTCAGCGTATTCAAAAAATTACTCCGAGCAAATTAGAACCAATTGAAATGTCTTATGTTCCAGAAGAATTGGTGCCCGTGAAAACGGCCTTGAACGGATTGCTTATGGAAATTGATGTATTGATGGAAAGGGAAAAGCGTTGGATAGCAGATGCAGCTCATGAATTAAGAACTCCTTTAAGTATTCTCCGAGTCCATGCTGAAAATGCGGCATCCGCTGAAAATGATCAAGAGAGAAATCAATCCTTAACTCAGCTAACATCAGGGGTTGATCGGTCAACTCGAATTGTGTCTCAGTTGCTTGCGCTTGCTCGCCTTGAACACCAGAAAAAGGTCACTAAAGAAGATGTTGATGTGCTGGCAATCAGTCGTTCAATGATTGCTGATATCCTTCCTTTAGCTTGGAAGAAAAATGTTGAAATTAGCCTAGATGTCGATGATAGCTTGCTTTGGCGTTGTTATGTCGAATCTAATCATGTTGAAATATTGCTGCAAAATCTAATTAGCAATGCAATTAAGTTTTCTCCTCAGGGCTCTGTTATACAAGTGGTCTGGTCTCAGTTTGCAAATCAAGTTGAATTAAAAGTAATCGATGCTGGCAAAGGCGTCGGCAAAGGAGAAAAGCAAAGACTCAGCGAGCGGTTTTTTCGTTCGGGTGAAGTTGAAGGGGCAGGTCTTGGACTTTCTATTGTGAAGAATATTGTCGCTAAATATCAAGGGGAGCTCTCATTTGAGGATTCACTTCCTCATGGTTTGACAGTTCGGGTTGCATTGCCCATTTTGGCGATAAAATAAGTTTCTCTTCCTAAAAAAACGTTTAGATAAGTTATTACGTTTGAGTATATACCAGACATTGTCTGGTATTTTTTTGCCTACGTTTTGGCTTTTAGCCTTAGTCTTGTTCATTTTTTTGACATTTATTTTTTACTAAAACATTCCATTATTACTTAGATTAGTTAGCTAAATATAAAGATTATCATAAGTGATCTAATGATTACACATCTAAATAACTCTTGATCATTTGGCTCGTTTTATTTACTGTAAAGAGACTTATTGCTATTTTTTATCCATTTTTCTAAGAAACATGAGGTTTATTATGAAAAAAACACTCGGCAAATATCTTATATCTCTAATGAGTTTTATTGTTGCTCTTTTTTCTGTATCAGTGGCTGCAACCACATTAGATAAGATAAAAGATGAGGGCACAGTGACTATAGGTGTCGCTAACGAAGTACCGTATGGCTATACCACACCAGATGGCGAGCCGGCTGGTGAAGCGCCTAGTATTGCAGTCAAAGTTTTGAACGATTTGGGCGTAGACAATGTAAAAGTTGTCGTGACGGAATTTGGCTCTTTGATTCCTGGTTTGCGTGCAGGGCGTTTTGATGTGATTGCAGCTGGTATGTATATAACCCCAAAGCGTTGTAAACAAATTCTATTCTCTAATCCTACCTACAGCATAGGTGAGGGCTTTTTGGTTCAGAATGGCAATCCGAAAGAGTTAAATGGTTACGATAGTATTGATAGTAAAGCTGTTAAGTTAGGCGTGATGTCTGGTTCTGTAGAATACGGTTACGCTCGTGATTACGGTATCGATTTAAGTAAAGTCGTCACTCTTCCCGATTATCCATCTGGTGTTGCCGCTCTTAAATCAGGTCGTATTGATGCTCTAGCTGGTACTAGCTTGACTATGGCGTCTTTGGCTCAGAAAGATGACCGTGTTGAGTTAGCTCAACCTTTTACACCTCTTATTATTAAGGGTAAATCAGTGAAAGGTTACGGTGGCTTTGGTTTCCGTCCAGCGGATACGGCTTTGCGTGATGCCTTTAACGCAGAATTAAAAAGCTTCATCGACACTAAAGAACACATTGCAATGGTAGAGCCTTACGGTTTTGGTAAGCATACTTCTCCTGGTGGCATGACTGCTGCGAAACTGTGTAAATAACACTGGGGAATTAGACTCATGGAATTTGGAGAAATTGTCTCCGTATTACTCCAGGGGGCCATTGTCACAATACAAATTGTGGCAATGGCATTGCCTCTCGCCGTGTTAATGGCCTTCAGCTTTGGATTGATTCGCCTTTACGCTCCAGCCCCCTTTAAACAAATCGCAATTATTTATATAGAGTTCTTTCGAGGAACGTCGGCACTTATACAGTTGTATTGGATCTATTTTGTACTGCCTTTTTTCGGAATTACTATTGATGCCATGACGGCGGCAGTTGTTGCTTTGGGACTAAATATCGGTTCGTATGGAACGGAAGTGGTACGTGGCGCTATTCAATCGGTACCGAAAGGACAATACGAAGCGTCAATTGCATTGAACTTCACTTCTTCACAACGATTGTGGCGAATTATCATGCCGCAAGCATTAGTTAATATGATCCCACCTTTTGGCAATTTGGCCATTGAGTTAGTCAAAGCAACGTCATTGGTTTCTTTGATAACGATTGGAGATTTGACCTTTAAAGCCAAAATGCTAGCCGATACCACCTTACAGGTTGGTGAGATCTTTGGTGTTGTGTTGTTGTTTTATTTTGTTATGGCTCAATTCTTGGTCTTTTTTATTAGACGTTTAGAAACACACCTTAGTAAAGGTTTAGGTCGTGGAGGGCTTCATTCATGAATGGATTTCATTGGGACTGGGCTTTTACATGGGAAGTGCTTCCCATGATTTTGTCCGCAGCAAAAGTGACCTTACTGGCGACCTTGCTAGGTAGTATTTTGGCTATTGTGATGGGGCTGGTGTTTGCCTTGCTGCGTCGCAGTAAAAGTCGAACGTTATGCATATCTACTTACTGGATTGTTGAGTTTATTCGTAGCACGCCTTTGTTAGTGCAAATTTTCTTCCTATATTACGTGATGCCAGAGTTTGGGGTCAGTATGTCACCGCTCGCTACCGGCGTATTTGCCTTAGGACTTCACTATGGCGCGTATTTATCAGAAGTATTCCGTAGTGGTATAGATGGCATTGAAAAAGGCCAATGGGAAGCAGCAAGAGCACTGAATTTAACAATAATTGATACTTACAAAGACATCGTGCTTCCTCAGGCCATTCGTCCAATGATTCCTGCGACAGGCAATTACATAATTGCCATGTTTAAGGAAACACCACAGCTATCTGCGATTACGTTATTGGAAATGTTGCAAATGGCGAAGATTATTGGCTCTGAAAATTTCCGTTATCTGGAACCTTTTACTTTAGTTGGGATTTTGTATCTCGTGTTTAGTCTTTTAGCTGCCTACGGTATTCATCAGGTAGAAAGACGCTTTCCAAAAGAAGGATTTAGTTTGAAATGAGTGCCCCCATTATTGAATTCAAAAATGTGAAAAAGTGTTTTGGTGAGACGGTTATTTTTAGTGATTTTAACTTCAAGGTTGAGGAAAACGAGATAGTCTCAATCATCGGACCAAGTGGCTCAGGTAAAAGTACCTTATTGCGTATCTTGATGACACTAGAGGGCATCGATGGTGGTTATATAAATGTCGCTGGTGAGTCACTTTGGCATATGCCTTGGCAGGGGCGATATGTACCTGCGAATAGCAAGCATTTGCATAAGATGCGTAACCATCTTGGTATGGTTTTCCAGCATTTTAATTTGTTTCCTCATATGACGGTCAAGCGCAACATTACAGAAGCGCCAATGCGCGTGAAAGGTGTTTCAAGAACCGAAGCTGAGAAGTTCGCAGAAAAATTACTGCGGTTAGTAGGGTTGGCCGATAAGGCGGATAGTTACCCAAATGATTTATCGGGTGGTCAGAAACAGCGAGTAGGTATTGCGCGAGCACTTGCGATGAAACCATCTATTTTATTACTGGATGAGATTACTTCGGCTTTGGATCCAGAATTAGTTGATGAAGTACTGGACGTTATTCGTAATCTAGTAAAAGAAGAAAGTTTTACCATGTTGCTGGTGACTCATGAAATGTATTTTGCTCGTGAGATTAGTGACCGAGTGTGCTTTTTTGATAAAGGCGCAATAGTGGAAGAGGGTGAACCAGAGGCCATTTTTACTCAACCAAGGGAAGAGCGTACAAAGGCTTTTCTAAACGCTTATATTGGACAGTAGTACAGCAATAAGTCGTATCTTGTAAGAATAAATAAGGCGCTTTTGTGGCGCCTTATTTATTAGTCGTGGCAAGTAATGCTCTCAACACGGATAATGACGGTATATCTTTCGGAGTATTGTACAAATGGAACCTTTGTATAGCGTTATCTTATTGACTCTAGTTGCTGGTTTGGCCATGCCGTTGGGGGGCTTGATTGCGAATTTCGAGCGCATAAAACCCCAATGGCTAGAAACAGAGCTAATGCATGGTATTACGGCCTTTGGTGGTGGTGCTTTGTTGTCGGCGATTGCTTTGGTTCTTGTGCCAGAAAGTATTCCGCACTTTTCTCCTTGGCCTGCGGCTATGTTGTTTTTATCCGGCGGCGTGGCTTTTATGTGGCTTGATATATGGTTATCCAAGCAAGAAACCTCAATGAGTCAGCTAGTGGCAATGTTGGCTGATTTCATTCCTGAATCTTTAGCCTTGGGTGCTGCGTTTGCTTTAGGGACCATTAATGGCATGTTACTGGCTGGATTAATTGCGATGCAAAACCTTCCTGAAGGTTTTAATGCTTTTAGAGAGTTAAAATCTTCATCCCATTACAGTGCATTCAGTATTATTTCGTGCTTTGCTTTACTGGCATTATTAGGTCCAGTAGCAGGTGTTATCGCTCATATCTGGCTCGCCGAATGGCCTGTAGTGATATCGGGGATAATGTTGTTTGCATCAGGTGGTATCTTGTATGCCGTGTTTCAGGATATTGCTCCTCAGGTTACATTGGATAAAAATTGGTTGCCGCCCTTGGGGGCTGTCATGGGATTTGCACTTGATTTAATTGGCTATATGTTAGTTCATTAATAAAAATGTATACAAAAATAGTTTTTATGCAATATAGTGAGTACTCTTTTTAAACCATACAGGTGATAGGGTTGTGCTCAGGATATTACATGATGTTAGCTTAAGTGCGCTGGTCGCAGGTTTTGTGGCCGTGCTAATCGGTTTTGCAAGTTCTGTTGCAATTGTCTTTCAGGCGGCTCAAGCCGCTGGTGCCGACTCTAATACCATTGTGTCTTGGATTATGGCGCTGGGCTTTGGTATGGGGGCTACTTGCTTTTTCCTTTCTTTATGGTATCGATCGCCAGTTATTACAGCTTGGTCAACGCCCGGTGCAGCACTGTTAGCAACAAGCTTAGGAACAATTAGTTACGCTGAAGCTATTGGTGTGTTTGTTTTTGCGGGCATAATAACTCTGTTAACGGGTGTATCTGGCTTATTTGATAAGGTCATGCGCTTAGTTCCTTTGCCTCTAGCCTGTGCCATGTTAGCAGGTGTGCTTTTCAAGTTTGGTCTTTCTATTTTTGACTCCATGATAAGTGATGTTTTTCTTGTGGGAATTATGTTGATTACTTATTTAGTGAGTAAGCGCTTTGTTCCTAGATATGCTGTGTTGTTTGTATTGGTTGCAGGTGTCGCGTTTGTGCTTGCGAGGTCTGACGGGCAGTTAATGTCTGAAGTTCCTTTTTCACTTGGGGCGTTTGTATGGGTTTGGCCTGAATGGAATATTGGTGCATTGATCGGTATTGGGATTCCTTTATATATTGTGACAATGACGTCTCAGAATATTCCTGGTGTTGCCGTGATGCGTAGCAGTGGTTATCAAACACCTGTTTCTCCTTTAATTAGCTGGACAGGGTTTACCTCTATTGTGCTGGCGCCATTAGGTGGATTTGCTTTTAATTTGGCGGCGATCACTGCTGCAATTTGTTCAGGTGATGAATGCCATAAAGATCCTAAGCGACGTTATATTGCGGGCCTGTCTGCTGGTGTGTTTTATGGGCTTGCTGGTTTAGCAGGTACCTCTGTGGTTGCTCTATTTTCGATTTTTCCTGCAACCATGATTGCAGCGTTAGCGGGTATTGCCTTGTTAGGAACCATCGGCATGAATTTGAAAAATGCGATGGCTGATGACTCTAATCGAGAGGCTGCATTAGTTACCTTTTTAGTAACCGTCTCAGGCATCTCGTTTGGTGGTATCGCGTCAGCCTTTTGGGGGATTTTATTCGGTGTGATTTGTTTGCTGATATCTAATATTAGGCTCAAATAAAAGGTTTTTTAATGGATGTTAGTCAAAGTATCAAAGAAGATATCTTGAAAAATCAGTTGCCGAGAGGCGTCCCCCTTCGGCAAGCGATCCTTTCGGCTCGATATGGTGTCAGTAGAATTCCTATTAGGGATGCGTTGTCATCATTAAAGTCCGAAGGTTGGCTTGTTCCAAATGGGAAAGCAGGTGTGATGATTCCTGATTTGAATTGGACGGAAGCAGAAGATCTTTATTTAATGCGAGCTGAATTGGAATGTTTGTTGTTTAGTATGGCATTTGATTATATCAGTAAGGAAGACCTAATAAAGGCGAGGTATTTCTTAGCGGAATTAAATAAAGAAAATTTAACACTAGTCTATAAAGGAGAACTTAATTGGTTATTTCACCACACACTGTATAGAGCTGCTGAGCGCCCGACATTACAGCGCGTGGTTGAAGGTCTTAATAAGCAAGCTGTGCGTTATCTTGGCTTTCAGTACGGCCCATTAGGATATAAGGTAAGAAGTCAGGATCAGCATGAAGAGCTACTTTTACTTATTGAATCAAAAGATAAAAATGCTGCGCTCATTTTTCTGAGGCAGCACATAGAAAACGCAGGGATTTTGTTAACAGAGTTTCTGAAAAAACTTAACTCATGACTGGGAGAGTAGGGGGTTAAAACTCTTCATCAGCAGGCTGAGGTAAACATACAGTTAAACTTGCACCACCTAGGTTTTGAGATGATTCTTTTTTTATAAAGCCTCGAACGTCATTCACAACATGAGCTGTGGCCGATAATTCGGCGAAATATAAGCCTAAACCTGTATTACCTTCAAGAAACTCTTCAGGCTGTTCATCGGTATCAGCCTGTTTGAAGCCTTCACCATCATCTTCAATTGCTATAATGAGAAAATTATTTTCCTGTTTTGCACTGATCAGAATTTTTGATTTTGCAAACCGCAGTGCGTTGTAAACTGCAGTGCTGACCACTGCCGTCATTAGGCGCTCGTCAAAAATGCCCGTTAGATTTGTATCGCAACTGTATTCTAGCTCTAAACTCTTTGCAATAGCGGATGGCTGTAGAGCAAAAACCTGGTCATCCAAAAACTCATCAAGTAAAAAAGTATCTACATGTAGGTCATAGCCGTCAGATGCTAGTCTATACAAGTATAAATACTCCACCCATTCATCATTGAGTTTTTTGAGGGACTCTTCAATTTGGATAATTTTTTTTTGATTAGAATCCTTGCTTCCCATTGCGTCTTTAAGGCTTTGCAATTGGTATAATAAAGTTCCTACCTGGTTTTTGCTTTCATGAATCGCACTGGCCAAAATAGTGCTGATATCGATTTTTTTCATCTCTAGCTTCCAAAAGATTTTGCGTAGACGGAACTTTGCTGTTGGGTTGGAGCGATTGCGCTACCGGATTTTACTTCACTAAGCCAAGCTTCAAAAATTTGCTTGGCAGTTGATATATCGTTATCTGCTAGATAAATGTCTATTTCGTAGCTATAGGCTTTTGCTTTATTGTTTTGGTCATCAAAAAAAGATTCGTGTACTTTTTTAAGCGTGCTATTGAAGTTATCTTTTTGACGCGGTAACAGAGGACCACTGTCCGATATTCTAGCAAGAGATTCTAAATGTTTTAAATAAACATCAGCTGTGTTGTAACAGGAGTATTTGGCTAAAAATACAGCTCTTCTAAATGACATTTCTGCAGTCGTACTATCGTTGAGAGATAGGCTAATATTTCCTAACTCCATCTGACGTAAGATATTTTTAGGCGATCGACCGATAGCTTCAATTAATGTTGCTTGGGCTTCTTCACACTTTCCTTGAATGACTTGAATTTTAGCAAGCCAATCGTAAGCACTAACAAAAAAGCGATTATCAAGCATCAATTGTCTAAAGTTTTGTTCTGCTTTGTCTAGCTCACCCATCAAAAAATAGGACTTTGCTTTGCCAAATAATGCCCAAGGCATTTTCCTGCTTTTTAGGGTTTTCTTGAATAGTGATAGTGCTTTTTTGTATTCTTTAATTTCTAATAGGCTCTCGCCTATTATTCTTTCGCATTTGCCTATTAGAGACGGGTATTTCTCCATCACTTGTTTAGCTGCAATAATGGCTTCTTCAAAGTTGTTTGCATCAAGTGCGACGTTTACTTTGTAAAGCCTTTCTTTTGTTTCTAATAGTTTGCTGAGCCGTCTTTGCAAAACAGCCTGAGAAAAGGGCTTTGTAATGTAGCCATCTGGTTGATATTCAATAGCCCCCATTACCATTTCAATGGATGTTTCCGCTGTTACCATCAAATAAGTAGCGGTATTCGGAATGAGTTTAGAATGTCTTACTTCTTCTAATAATTGCTGTCCATCCTTGCCATTGCCGAGATTGTAATCGGACAAAATGACATCAAAGGATTTATTTCTTAGAAGTTCAATGGCAGTTTCAGCTTTCATAGCAATGTCGATAGACGTAAAGCCAAAATCTGTCAGCATTTTTCGCTGCATAATTCTGGCTTCGGCCATATCCTCTATGAGAAGCGCTTTTTTCTTTGAAAAGTCTTGTTGTGCCATAAATAATTACATTCCGTGTCTAGCAATTATAAAAAAGATTTATTTGGGTCAGTCACGAGATCTTCTGAAAAAATTTCATCCTCTTCTGAGGTTTGCTGTGGAATAGCGTAGGATTCACTTGCCCATGCTCCCAAGTCAATCAGCTTGCATCTAGGGCTGCAAAAAGGGCGGTCTGGATTTTCTTTGGACCAGGGCGATTTTTTTTGGCAGGTAGGGCAGGCAACCAAGGTTGCAGTATTATTATTCAACATGATTGTGACTCTAAAATTTTTTTGTGTAATTTTAAGACTTTAGCATTCATTTCAGCAATATTACCAGAATTTTCCAAGACTAGATCCGCTCTCTCAAGACGTTCGCTATTGCTTAATTGTGCTGCCATGATTTTTTCTGCGCTTTCTCTACTTATATTGTCTCTGCTCATGACCCGTTGAAGTTGTATATTTTCAGGTACATCGATTGCTATGACTAATTTACATATAGCATCTTGTTTTGTTTCAAATAGTAGCGGATGGACAAGCAAGGCGTACGATGAGGTAATTGCATGCAGCTTAGCTGATATCTCTTCTCGAATTGCTGGGTGTGTTAGTGCTTCAAGCCAGATTCTTTCTTCGGGGTTATCAAAAATAATATCACGTAGGGATTTACGGTTTAAAGTGCCGTCATTTAACAATATATTGTCACCGTAGCGCTGATGGATTTTATTTAAACAATCTGATCCCGGCGCAACAACAAGTCTTGCGACATCATCAGCATCAACACTTTGAATGCCCATATCATTGAAATATTTTGTTATTGTGCTTTTACCGGAGCCAATGCCGCCAGCAAGACCGATTATTGTAGGGGGATGGGTTGTCATAGGCTAAAAATAAAACACCAACATGGCTGAAAATATTAAAAATGGACCAAATGCCATGTACTTAGCTCCACTTCTATTGGTTAATACAGTGTATAGGATTCCGCTTAAACTTGCACAAAGTAACAAGGGGGGTAAGCCTAAAAGTCCTAACCATGCACCGAGCACTGCAATAATTTTTGCGTCACCTAATCCTATACCTTCTTGACCTTTGAATGTTAAATAAAACCAGCGCAGCGTATAAATAAGTCCATAACCAACTATCATACCTAAAACGCTGGTTTCTAAGGTATTGTTTGATAGATTAATTAGCAGCGCACAAGCTAATGCAATGATGCTGCATTCATCCGGTATTAATTGATATTCTAGGTCAATTACTGTTGCTGTTAACAAAGCGCTAATCAAAAGTGTGTGTAGTGCAAGTTGATATATATCGCTAAATATCCAAGGCAAGGGGAGGCAGAAAGCAAGATGAAGAAATTCGACTGAGGGATAGCGATATGAAATGGCGGCTTTGCAATAACGGCATTTCCCTTTAAGTAGTAAGTAACTTAATAGAGGAATAAGATCTTGCCATGTCAGAGGATGATGACATTGGAAACAGTGAGAGCGCTTAACACTTATTTTATTTGGCGGCTGTTTGTTAAAGGGAAGTAAAAGTAATGCGTGCGCTTCTTTTTCCCATAAATAAATGTTTTTAATCGGCCACCTAGCTGTAAATGCTGCAGCATAACTGCCCATGCTCAGGACAACTGATAGATATAAAACCCAGTTTATTGTTATCAGATTCATTTATGACATCTCAATAAGTGGTGCGTATAAGGCGATCAATGCTGAGGCGACAAACCCTCCAGCGATCAAGAGGCAAACTGCGGGGATCAATTTTTCAAGTAGGGATATACTTTTTTGCCAACGTTTTTCGTGCTCTTTTGTTGCAAGAATAAGTGCTCTCTCTATGTCACCATCTTGTTCTGCTGAATGAAGCGCAATAGACGATTCATTAGAAAACCAATGAGCAGGAAAGCAGGCAGCATAATTTTTACCGAGACGAAGAGTATAATAGACTTGGTAAATCTCTTCTTTTATGAGCGTATATTGGAAGTACTCGGGCATGCTCATCAAGGCCTGCTGCAAAGTTATGCCGGTTTTTCTTGTTGTGCTTAACAACGAAAAGAGTTTGGTTAGCCGAAAATTGCCACTGTATTTTTCAAGCCAGTAACAAGCGTGACCTTTATATAGGCTCCGTATGACGATGAATTGAATGGCACTACAGACGAGATAAATGCTCACATTACTGGCTAATTCCAAAAAATAGCTCTCTCCTATTTTTTGCTGTATTGCTCTGTTCGCGATAAGAATAATCAGAGCAATCTGAATAATACTAAAGGGATAAATAATGGATTTTAATAAGCGTTGAGACCAATCGAGTAAGGATTTAAGCTGGATAATCGACACGGCGATGCTTTTTTCACAGTCTTCTCTTGAGCCTTGTGAATTGAGGAGTTGGCAGTATGGTATAGCGGAGGCTTGTGTCAGTTTGCTTAATGCTTCGTTGAAAGTTGTACCATTTTCTAGCTCGCTTAATATCGCTTTACTTGTATTTGCGATTTGGGGGTGAGTTGATGAAAGAGCAAAATGTGAAATCGCTTGATTTAATTGAAGCCCAGAGTGTAGAGCGCTCTGTATCTCTTCATAAAAAATTTGCAGTGACTTGTAATCTAGCTTTTTGGGGTTCCACTCTGAGATTGATATTTGCCAATATCCGCGGCGTATATAATCAAAGACAACGTTGCTTTCGGATAATTCGTGTCGGTAATCCACCTCTCCATTTAGGTGCTGAATTTTATACCAAGGCATTTTGCACCTCACCACTCAGATAGGGAAAAGCCTCCCATAGGGACGGGGATGAAATAAGTGTGTCATAATCTTTCGGTAGCAATTCATTCCACAAGGGCCTTAAACCGTTGAACATTGGTTGTTGTGAAGACGCTTTGTAGAGCATGGATTGATGGATAATAAGTTTTAATGAACTCACTAAAGAGAAAAAATCAACTTGCCAACCATGGCAGCGGTGCATGGCGTCGAGTGCAGAGTTTGTATGCAATGTAGCTAGTACGAGGTGTCCGGTCAATGCCGCATTTACTGCTAGATTGGCAGTAACGGCATCACGCACTTCTCCGACCATAATCACATCCGGATCTTGTCTTAAGAAGGATTTCAAAAGAGCGGCAGAGTCTAAACCGATAGCTGGATTGGGCTCACATTGAAATAAGCCCGGAATTTCATATTCGACAGGGTCTTCTATCGTAAAAATAGTCTTCTTTCCTGTGTTTAAGGTATCAAGGCACGAATAGAGGGTTGTGCTTTTACCAGCACCTGTTGCGCCACAGACTAAAATTAAACCACTAGAGCTATTTAAGATAGTGCTTAGGCTGGTAAGTAAAGATGTCTGTATGCCGATATTTTCAAGCTCTAAACGGTTTTTTTCAGGGAGTAGGCGCAAAGCTACTTTTTCGCCTTTAACCGTGGCAATAATACTGACCCGAATAAAGGTGCTTCGACTTCTTTCCTCAAAGAGAAATTGACCTTCTTGTGTTCGCCTTGTTTCTGATAAGTCTAAATTAGCGCGCATTTTTATGCGGTTAATTAAGCTTGTTCCTTGAGCTAGATTGGCTACTTTATGAAGTGATCCATAGCAGCGTTGATAAATTTGAATGCCAATATTTGAATGTTCTATGTGAATATCGGTTGCATGATTACTCACGGCGTTAGATATTATTTCTTCTAAAGTCATTCGTCTGCTCCAGTCGCACTGTCACATTGAAGTGGAAGAATGTTGCTTTCTAAATCCGAGAGACATTTCCAATTTCTATCGGCTCCGCGAGAGTATTTTAGATATTGGTTTTCAGTTATGCCGGTACTGTCATTTAGTGTGATAACAATGTTCCCCATACCCTTGTTTTGGCTGTCTACGGAAATGGATTTGGTAATTGAACCTTCTGTTAAGGATTGTTTTATGAGATTGAACTCTGCTTCGCTAGGAAAGGCCCCATGTAAAAGAATAAATTCTTCAACCAGAGATTGATGTTGAGTAGCAAGGTTTTGTACTTCTATTAGCTTTGCTTTAGCAATTTGACGAGTAAATGTGGGGGCTGAAAGGCTGGCTATTATAGAAATAATGGCAATAACAACCATTAACTCTAATAGTGTAAAACCACGTGTGGATAGACGAGAAAATAACATTCTTCACTCCTTGAAGATTCTGTAGTCATTGGCATCCTGCCGAAAAACTCAACTAATTGAGTTTTTATAGACTAAACAATTTGATCGAGAAAGTCTCCTGTTGGTGTTTTTTCTTGATAGCTATTGGTTTTGTTCTCCTTAGTTAATGCGGGAATGGTTGGTTCAAGATCATCTTCGATGAATTCTTCTTCTAGTTCTAACAAGACATCGTTGTTTTTTCTAGCTTCGATTTCTTCGAATTTTTTTCTATTTCGCTGGGATAATGCTTGGCCTTGTTCTGAAATAGTGACAACAAGATCACTCGATGCCTTGGCGTTGCGAGCGTTAAGCGCAGCCATGTTGGTATCTTCATCAGAGCGTAAGTCAAATGTCGTGTAGCCAGGTGTCGTCGTACTTGTGAAAGTATGATTTGAAAGCGCTATAGAATGAGGAAGGCTACCAGACATGTTGATCACCCACGTAATGTTTATCTACAAATACTAATTGGCAATATGGAATATGTCCACTTTCTAATCTAATTCAGTTGGGATAATTCTTAACTTAATTAATTAACTCGTCTTCGCTCATTTGAAAACAAAGACGAGTTAAGGAATAAGTTGGTTGGTGGACTATTCGCTTTTAAGCTTGCCAGCCTGAATAGCGGTAATAGCAATGGTGTAGACAATGTCGTCAACTAATGCCCCGCGAGACAAATCGTTAACAGGTTTGCGAATGCCTTGTAGCATAGGCCCAATGCTGACCACATCAGCACTTCGTTGAACGGCTTTGTAGGTCGTGTTACCAGTATTTAAATCAGGGAAAATAAATACGGTCGCTTTTCCTGCAACTTTGCTGTTTGGCGCTTTTTGCTTAGCTACTTTTTCCATGATGGCTGCGTCATATTGCAGAGGTCCATCAATCAACAGGTCAGGGCGAAGTTTTTGTGCTATAGCCGTTGCTTCTCGGACTTTATCAACATCATTACCTGTACCAGAACCACCAGTACTGTAACTAATCATGGCGACTTTTGGGGCAATGCCAAATGCTGCAGCAGAGTCAGCACTTTGAATGGCAATTTCTGCGAGTTGCTCAGCCGTTGGGTCTGGATTTATAGCGCAGTCACCATAGACCAGTACTTGATCCGGCAAACACATGAAGAAAATAGATGAGACAAGATTTGAGTTGGGAGATGTCTTTATTAGTTGCAGTGCAGGCCTAATAGTGTTGGCGGTAGTGTGTACAGCACCTGAAACCAAACCATCAACATCACCAGCTTGCAGCATCATGGTGCCTAATACCACATTATCTTCAAGTTGTTCGCGAGCGACAATATCGGTAAGTCCGCGACTTTTTCTCAATTCAACCATTGGTGCTACGTAACGTTCACGAATGCTGTTGGGGTCAAGTATTTCAACACCATGGCTTAATTCAATACCGTTGTTTTGAGCAATACGGAGAATTTCGGTTTCGTTACCTAATAATGTGCAACGAGCAATGCCACGTTCCGCACAAATAGACGCCGCCTGAATGGTGCGGATTTCTTCACCCTCTGGAAGAATAATGCGTTTATTTAATGACCGAGCGAGCTCAATTAAGCGGAATCGGAATGCAGGAGGGGATAATTTTCTTTCTTCTTGGTTTAAGGCAAAAGAGTTTATCCAATCGTGATCAATGCAACGAGCAATATGCTCTTTCACCATCAGGACGCGTTCTTTATCGTCAAGTGGAATCTCTTGGTTGAACGACTGCATATTAATCACTGTTTCCCAGCTGTTGGATTCAACTGAGAGGACTGGCAATCCTTTTGCCATGGCTTTACCGCAAAGCGCCATTAGGGCTTCACTTGGCTGGTAACCGCCAGTAACCACTAATGCTGCAATTTTAATATCATTAAGCGCTGCAATAGCAGTCGCCATGATTATGTCAGTACGATCTCCAGGCGTGAAAACCAATACGCCTGGTCGCAAAGCTTCGAGCATATTTTCCACACCGCGAGCACAGAGTGTATAAGATTGTACTCGGCGAGATTCGATTTCACCCGCATTAATAATACGAGCACCAAGGAAGTCAGCCACATCTTTAACACGAGGATAGGTTAGCTCGTCCGCTTTCGGTATTTGACCGAGCAGACTAAAGTTGCGTTTAAAAATTCCTCTTTGGGCAAACAAATCACCGTAGGATTTAACGCCTAATGACCCTGGTGTAGTTTTATTTAAAATACAACCAATAACATCGTTAGCCTTTATACCACCGTAAGAGCCTGCGGCAATTTCAACATGATGTTCAAGTTCGTTCACTCTCATGTTGTTCGGTGCAGTAACTAAAACTAAGCCTGCGTCTAGTGTTCTAGCAATGGCTTTATTTAGCCTTGTTGCATATGGGTGCCCGGCGATCTGCGCAAGACCTTCTACAATAACCGTTGAATCTGGCTCAACGCTGGCTTGAAAACGGCCAACAATCTCTTCCATGAGTTCGTCGATATTATCGTTGTACAAATAACGTTCAGCTTCATGGAGCGGAATTGGCTCAGCAGGTGTTAGTGTTGAACCTTGAGCAACCATTGCCGTTGATTTGTCCGGTCCTTTATCACCAGGCTGAGGCTGGGCGATAGGCTTGAAGAAACTGGCTTTTAATCCTTGTTGTTCAAGTGCGCGGACAAGACCTACAGAGACGGATGTTAGGCCGACGCCTGGGCCCGTAGGAACGGTCATTAGTACATTTATTGACATATCTGATGAATCCTAAATTAGTCCATTATAGTTAGCATAGCTTCGATCAATGCTGAATTAAGCTTATAGTATCAAGTGCAATCATTAGCTCTTCATTAGTTGGTATAATCCATACTTTCGTGTTGCTTTCATTAGAGCTGATATTTAGTGTTTCGCCACGAGGTGCATCTTTATTTAATGTAGAGTTTATACCGATATTCAGTGCTTTCAAATGATTGCAAATGACTTGGCGTAAATAGCTTGAATTCTCACCTATACCACCAGTAAAGACCAAATGATCAATACTTTCTAAAGTTGTAGCTACACTTGCTAAGTTCTTAGCCGCTCTTATAGCAAACATATCTAGAGCCAATTTTGCTCTTTCATCGCCAGATTCCATGGCTTCTTCGAGTGTTCGGCAATCATTTGATAATTCTGATACGCCCAAAAGGCCGCTTTTCTTATTGAGTACATCAAGCGCTTCATCAGCAGATAAATTTTTAGCTTTCATGATAAAGGTTAATAGGCTTGGGTCTAGGCTACCTGAGCGCGTTCCCATCATAAGCCCTTCAAGAGGAGTGATCCCCATGCTTGTATCTGATGACTTACCTTTATTAATGGCACAAGTGCTTGCGCCATTACCTAGGTGGGCAACAAGTACACCTTGCTGTTCACTGCCTTTCCAAATCTGCGCTAAACGCTGACTGATATATCGATAACTTGTGCCATGGAAGCCATACTTGCGAAAATGATGTTCGCGATAAAAGTCCATCGGAATAGGGTACAAAAACTGCTCTTCTGATAGGCTTTGATGAAATGACGTGTCAAATACTGCCGCTTGTGGAAGAGTTGGAAATAGTGTCAAAGATATATTTATACCTTTTAAGTGCGCAGGGCTATGAAGTGGCGCTAAACTTGCGCATTCTTGGATGCCGTTAATAACGTCTTGGTTGATCAGCGCAGATTGTTTAAAGGTTTCGCCACCATGAACGATTCGATGTCCTACACCCACTAAGAGATCATTTATTGCTGGGTGAAGGTCGAGCCACGCCTTGATTTCTTTCACTGCAGATTCATGACTACCCAAAGCAAGTGTTTTTTGAAGCTTTTCTCCTTGGTACTTGAAAGTAATCGTGCTGTTATTTGAACCAAGTTGGTCCGCAATACCTTCCATTAAGGTTTCCTGCCCAGCATTGGCAAGAATGGCAAATTTTAAAGAGGAGCTTCCGCAGTTGATGACTAAAATACTATCTTTCATAGTTATTCCTGAGATACGCGCAAAGACAGATCTATTGCTTGGATGTGTTTGGTTAAGGCTCCAATGGATACAAAATCAACGCCTGTTTCAGCTACCTTTAATAGACGATCTTTGTCCATGTTTCCTGATGCTTCAAATTTAACTTGACCTTTGTAGTCTGAAACCGCTTTGCTCATATCTTCATACGAAAAATTATCTAGCATAATGATATCTGCGCCAGCAGCGACTGCCATGGCAACTTCTTCTAAATTTTCTGTTTCTACTTCAATGGTTTTACCTGGCGCGATTTTTTGTGCCATGCTGACGGCGTTGGCAATTGATCCCGCGGCCATGATGTGATTTTCTTTTATCAAAAAGGCATCATATAAACCCATTCGGTGATTTTTTCCACCGCCAACTGTTACCGCATACTTCTGTGCTCGGCGCATGCCTGGTATTGTTTTTCGTGTATCCAAAATTGTTAATTGTGTGCTTGATACGATTTCACTGTATTGGCGAGTCACCGTAGCGGTATAAGAAAGTGTTTGTAAAAAATTTAGAGCGGTGCGTTCACCCGTTAGGATTGTTCTTGCATGGCCTTTAATAGTCAAAAAAGGTTTGTCGCTTTCCAGCGTATCGCCTTCATTATTATGCCAAGTGAGAGTGGTTCTGTTTCCTAATTGAGCAAATACTTCGTTTACCCAAGCTTGGCCGCATAGAACAGCAGGTTCTCGACTGATAACCGTTGCTGTAATTTCTTGATCGTCAGGGATAAGTTGAGCTGTTATGTCCCCAGAGCCTATGTCTTCTTTTAATGCAAATGTAACTTGCGATTGGATGTGCTCGGATAATAGAGCGTTCAGAAGGGTCATGTACTATCCTAATTTTGCCAAGTAAATAAAGAGCATTGTAGCGTTATATTGGTAATGCGTCAGTGTTGATTTTTTGATATTCATTGATTTGCATGGTCTTTTTAAATAGAAAAAAGCCATAATTTATAGTTTGTAAGTATAGACCTAGCTTTTCAAATGAATTTTCTTGCCTAACTAGTCACTATTTTGGTGTTTTTACCTGCGACTGACTCAAGTGCGGATTAGTCTCTATAAGAGCTAATAATGTGATACAGATTATCATTTTTTGAATGGTACATTAGCTTTGATGCTGTGTATTCTTCGCTGTCTGAAGCAAAACGCAGGATTCATACAGCTTATATATCTCATATTTTTGGTGAATTTTGGTGGGGTCTCTTTAAGGTTTAAATCATTTATTGTGGTGTTTTTACCTATTTTCACCTGTTTTTAGATGGATTTTTGAGGAATTAAAAGCTTCAAAAGTGCTTTGTGTACTTCAATCTTTATGCGGGTGGCTAGGCGATCTCTTGATTAGGTGTTAATCTAACGCCCGAATTAGATGCTTCTGATATGTAAAAAGACCTTGTTTAGTGTAAGGTTTTAGTAAAATATCTAGAGTGCAAAATCTTAGAAGTGCTCTATCTATGCACATTCTAGGCAAATGACTTTGATTTTTTACATGCATTTAGTAAGGCTATTTGCATGTGGAAATTTAATGTTGGGTTTGATGAACCAAACCCAAATTGGAAGCGAGCTGACTAGATTTTTAGTGGTCGATGCAATGGAAATAAAATTAAAACAATAATAATTACCATTGGAACGGATAAAAACGACGCGTTTTAAAACGTAATATACAGTGCGTCGTTTTATCCTAGGTCGGCTGGAACTTAATGGCTATTCATATGAGTTCCGACGGTTCGTTTAAGTAGCCTCCAAGGCTTAAATACACATAATGTCCTTGGTAGGTTAGTATCTGTTCTAATAGCGGGAGTTATTAACACGATGACTGAGCAGCATATTCTCGAAGACATCGATCCAATTGAAACTAAAGAGTGGGTCGATGCGCTTGAGTCTGTCCTTCGCGAAGAAGGTCCTGATCGCGCGCAATACATTTTAAATCGTTTGACGAATGAAGCTTCAAAAGCTGGTACGTCATTGCCGTCGTCTATTACGACTGCATACCGGAATACAATCGCTCCTGAAAATGAGAAGCCATTGCCGGGTGATGTATTTATGGAGCGTCGTATACGTTCTATAATTCGTTGGAATGCATTGGCTATGGTAATGAAGGCAAACCGTGTTGACTCAACACTTGGTGGCCACATTACAAGCTTCTCTTCTGCAGCAACGCTTTATGATATCGGTTTTAACCACTTTTTCCGTGGTAATGACGGTAAACAACAAGCGGATATGGTCTTTTTCCAAGGTCATATTTCTCCAGGAATTTACGCTCGTTCATACATTGAAGGGCGTTTGACAGACGAACAGCTTGATAACTTCCGTCGTGAAGTGGATGGCAAAGGTATCTCTTCTTACCCACATCCTTGGTTGATGCCGGATTACTGGCAATTTCCTACAGTGTCTATGGGTCTTGGGCCATTGCAAGCGATTTACCAAGCGCATGTAATGAAGTACCAGCATAGCCGTGGTCTTATTGATCAAGGCGATCGTAAAGTATGGGCGTTCCTTGGTGATGGCGAATGTGATGAGCCAGAATCTTTAGGTGCTATTGCTCTTGCGGGACGTGAGAAGCTAGACAACCTTATTTTCGTGATCAACTGTAATCTACAGCGTCTTGATGGCCCTGTGCGTGGTAACAGTAAAATTGTTCAGGAACTTGAAGGTGTATTCCGTGGCGCTGGCTGGAATGTTATTAAGTGTCTATGGGGGCGTCATTGGGATCCTCTTTTCGCGAAAGACCATAACGGTTTGCTTGTTAAACGTATGAACGAAGTTTGTGATGGTGAGCTTCAGAACTACAAAGCAAATGGTGGTGCTTATACTCGTGAACATTTCTTCGGCAAATATCCAGAATTGCTAGAAATGGTTAAAGACATGACTGACGATGAGATTATGAATCTTAATCGCGGCGGACATGATCCTTACAAAGTTTACGCAGCGTATTCCGAGGCGACTTCTCACAAAGGTCAACCGACTGTTATCTTGGCGCAAACCGTTAAAGGTTACGGCATGTTTAAGGCGGCTGAAGCGCAAAACACTGCGCACCAAACGAAGAAGTTGGACGAAGAATCCCTTGCTCAGTTCCGTGATAAATTCGGTATCCCTATTAGCGATGAAGAGCTAAAAGACTTACCGTATTACAAGCCGGCTGAAGACAGTCCTGAAATGCAATATATGCGCTCACGTCGTAAAGAGTTGCATGGGGCTTTCCCAATTCGTAACCATGATTGCGAAGCGCTTGAGGTGCCTTCTTTAGAAGCGTTCAAATCTCAAATCGCGGGAACAAATGGTCGTGAAATTTCTACTACTATGGCGTTTGTGCGTGCACTAAATGTTATGGTTAAAGATAAAAACATCGGTGAACGTGTTGTTCCAATCGTTGCTGATGAAGCTCGTACGTTTGGTATGGAAGGTATGTTCCGCCAGCTAGGTATTTACTCATCTGAAGGTCAGCGTTATACGCCTCATGACCATACTCAGATTATGTATTATAAAGAATCTGCTGACGGTCAAATTCTTCAAGAAGGTATCAATGAGCCAGGTGCATTTTCTGCATGGTTGGCATTGGCTACTTCTTATGCAAACAGCGCTCTTCCTATGATCCCTGTTTACATCTACTACTCGATGTTTGGTTTCCAGCGTATTGGTGACTTGGCTTGGGCGGCGGGTGACTCTCAGGCGCGTGGTTTCTTGATTGGCGCTACAGCTGGTCGTACTACGCTAAATGGTGAAGGTTTGCAGCATGAAGATGGTCATTCCCATATTCAGGCTGGTCTTATTCCAAACTGCGTGTCTTACGATCCAACATATTCATACGAAGTTGCTGTTATCATTCAAGATGGCTTGCGTCGTATGTATAAAGAAAAAGAGAGTGTTTTCTATTACCTAACAGTAATGAATGAAAACTATACGCACGAAGATATGCCTGAAGGTGTTGAAGAAGGCATTATCAAGGGGATGTATAAGCTTAAATCTCATGCTAAGAAAGCCAATAAGAAACAAGTTCAACTACTTGGCTCTGGTGTTATTCTTCGTGAAGTTGAAGCGGCTGCAGAGATCCTATTTAATGATTTCGGTGTTAACTCTGATATATGGAGTGTAACGTCTTTCAATGAGCTACGTCGCGAAGGTCTTGATGTAAGTCGTTGGAATATGCTTCACCCAGAGTCAGAAGCTCGTAAATCTTATGTTGAGTCTTGCTTGAATGGCAATGGCCCTGTGATTGCATCTACCGATCATATTAAATTGTTCGCAGATCAAATTCGCCCATTCGTAACTGGTACATACAACGTGCTTGGAACAGATGGTTTTGGTCGTAGTGATACTCGTGCTCAATTGCGTCACTTCTTCGAAGTTAACCGCTATTGGGTAGTGGTTTCTGCCTTGAATGCACTAGCAAAAGACGGTGTGATTGATGCATCTGTAGTTAGTGGTGCGATTGCTAAGTTTGGTTTAGATCCAGAGAAGCCAAACCCTGTAACTTGCTAATTACCTAACAAGCTAGGTATCTGGCTTAGTGTATATTTATGCCTAAGTCAGATAAGTTTTTAAGTTTGATGCGTCTATAAGACAAAGGAGATTTCTGTGAGTACTGAAATCATTCGAGTACCGGATATTGGTGGTGCGACTGATGTCGAAATTATCGAGATCAGTATTGCGGTTGGTGACACAATTGAAGTGGACCAATCTATTATTGTTTTAGAAACAGATAAAGCTTCCATGGATGTTCCATCCTCTATGGCTGGTAAAGTAAAAAGCATTTCTGTGAAAGAAGGTGATAAAGTTTCTGAAGGTGATGAGCTTCTTATTATTGAAATTGAAGGTGGCGAATCATCTGCACCTGAAGCAAAAGTAGAAGACTCTGCGCCAGAAGAAGATAAGCCTGTTGAGCAGTCTCCAGCTTCATCATCTTCGAGTGAAGAAAATGTTTCAGTGCCAGATATTGGTGGTGCGACTGACGTAGAAGTAATTGAGATTTGTGTTGCTGAAGGCGATATGGTTGAAGAGGGCGATTCTATTATCGTTCTTGAGACTGATAAAGCATCTATGGATATACCTTCGCCATTTACTGGCAAGATCGGTAAAATTTCGATTAAAGTGGGTGATACTGTTTCCGAAGGTACAGCTATTCTTGTGGTGAAAACTGAGTCATCTTCAACAGCTCCTGCTGCTTCGGAAGAAAAAGTGGACACACCAAAATCATCTGCTCCTGCGGCGGCTGCACAAGCTTCTAGTGGTGTCGAGTCTGTTAAGGTTCCTGACATTGGTGGCGCTGAAGGTGTAGAAGTTATCGAAGTTGCTGTAGCGGCTGGCGATAAGGTTAAAGAGGGCGATTCTATTATCGTTCTTGAAACTGATAAGGCTTCCATGGAGATCCCTGCGCCGAAATCAGGAACAGTTAAATCTGTTGCTATTAAAGTTGGTGATAAGGTTTCTGAAGGACATCTTGTTCTTGAGCTTGAAGTGGAAGGTGGTTCTGAAGCTGCGGCGCCTGCGCCTGTTGCTGAAAAAGCGGCTCCAGCTTCTGTTGAAGCGCCTAAAGCCAGTTCTGCGAAATCGACTCCTGTCACGGATCAATCTGCTGTATTGTCTGAACCTTCGAAGAAAGTTCACGCAGGCCCAGCAGTGCGAATGCTCGCTCGCGAGTTAGGTGTTGATCTATCTCTTGTTCGTCCTACAGGCCCTCGTGGTCGTATCACGAAAGAGGATTTACATGCCTACGTGAAAGCAGCTGTGCAAAAGGCAGTATCTGCTCCAGCGGGTGTAGCGACAGGTTCCGGTCTACCGACTGTACCTGATCAAGACTTTAGCAAGTTCGGCGATGTCGAAGTTGTTAAGATGAGTAAGATTCAGCGCCTAACTGCTCAAAACATGGTTCGCAACGCGCTCGTTGTGCCTCAAGTTACTCAGTTTGATAAGGCTGATATCACAGATCTTGAAGACTTCCGTAAAGGCTTGAAAGGCGAAATGGAGAAACAGGGTGTTAAATTGACGCCACTTCCATTCCTGATTAAAGCAGTTGCACAAGCTATGGTTGCAAATCCTAGCTTCAATGTGTCGCTAATGGCCGATGGCGAAAGCTACGTTCAGAAACAATATGTACACATTGGTATTGCTGTTGACTCTCCGGCTGGTTTAGTTGTTCCTGTTTTGCGTGATGCTGATAAGAAGTCAGTTATTCAAATTGCAAAAGAAGCGAGTGAGCTGATTAAGAAGGCACTTGATAAGCAACTTAAGCCTGCTGATATGCAGGGTGGTTGTTTTACTATTTCTAGTTTGGGGGCGATTGGTGGTACTGGATTTACTCCTATCGTCAACTGTCCTGAAGTAGGTATTCTTGGTGTTTCTAAAGCAGACATTGAGCCGCGTTGGAATGGTAAAGAATTTGAGCCTCGTACAATGTTGCCATTGTGCTTGTCTTATGACCACAGAGCGGTGAATGGTGGTGATGCTGGTCGATTCATGACCTTCTTGAACTCATTGTTAAGTGATGTGCGTCGCTTGTCTCTCTAATGAGTTAATGATTAATCGCTAAGTAAATAAAAAGCCGCTTACAAAGCGGCTTTTTTTTGGGTAATTATTAATGAAGATATTTTACTAAGATTGAAGACTGTTAACCGCTTGTCTTAATGCTGACTTTCTAGAGTCGCAAAATGCATTGTGTGGCAGTCTATTTAAGACGCCAAGTTTTTCAAGTCTTTCAGTTGTTTGTCCGTTGGGACTAAATATATAAACGGCACAGTCTGCTTCTATCGCGTCTTTGATGGCGTTTTCTAATGCAAGGCCAATAGTTAAATCCATCATAGGAACTGCGCTCAGATCTAATACTACAGCCTTATAATTATGTATTCGGTTGTGATGTTTTGCGATGGCCTTACTTGCGCCAAAAATCATTGGTCCGGATAAATAGAAAAGTAATACTTTTCCGTCTGCTTGATCTAGTAATGATTTTTCTTCATCCGATAGTGGGATGTCATCATCAGCATCACTGATTGCTTTCACATTTCCCGACTGTAGCCGGCTGAGTTTTTCTATGGTCATGATGTTGGCTATAAAAACACCAATTCCTACCGCGACCATCAGGTCAACAAAAACTGTAAGTGCCATAACGCCATACATAATGATGGTTGGAGACAGTGCTACTTTGTGGGCGCGTTTTAAAAAACTCCAATCAAGTATATTGATACCAACATACAAGGCAATGCCTGCAAGCACGGCCATGGGGATCGGGCTGATTAGTTCGGATGCTCCAAGTACAACCAGCAAAAGAATAAAGGCTCTTGTGATGCCGGCAAGTGGTGATTTGCCGCCGGACTGTATATTCACCACGGTTCCCATGGTGGCACCAGCGCCAGGGAGTCCGCCAAGCAGGCCAGAGAAAAAGTTGGCTGTACCTTGACCGATAAGCTCTCGATTCGAATCGTGCTCTTTGCGGGTTAGGCTATCAGCAATGACAGCTGTTAATAAAGTATCAATGCAGCCTAAAGTGCCAAGCACTAATCCATTAATGATCATCTCAATAAATACTGAGTGTTCAAAGTGAGGCCAGTGAATAGACGGTAAGCCAGATGGAATAACACCAATGCGACGAACATCTGAGTCGCTAAACAGTACAACAGAAACAAGTGTTATTGCGACCAAAGCGACAAGCTGTGGAGGTACATAGCGGCGCCAGTGTTTGGGAAGATAAAATAAGACGCCTAGTGTTAATAAGCCTAGAAATAATTCTGAAAACTTCAGATTAACAATAAGGGATGGTAATGCTGTTAATGTTCCCATTACGCCGCCAGATGGCGAAGCGTGTCCTAAAAAGGGCGCAATTTGTAAGATGATTAAGATAATGCCGATTCCAGACATAAATCCTGAGATTACGCTGTATGGCATGAGTGTTATGTATTTGCCTAACTTCAGATAGCCTAGTGTGATTTGGAATAAACCGGCGATCATGACTACGGTAAAGGCCATCGCTACACCGCCTTCTGGACTGCTAGCCATCATACTTGTTAGTACTGCAGTCATGATGACGGTCATTGGACCAGTTGGCTCCGAGATTAGGCTGGTAGACCCACCAAAAATCGCAGCAAATAGGCCGACGAGTATAGCGCCCCAAAGTCCTGCTTCTGCGCCAGCTCCTGAGGCAACGCCAAACGCTAATGCGAGAGGTAGTGATACAATGGCGGTGGTTGCGCCGCCAAATAAATCGCCTATAAGAGTCCAATCTTTAAAGCGAGAAAAATCAATGATCATTGTTTTTTTACCTGTCCGTTATTTATGTTCAAATCAATCCGTTGAAATAATCCATAGTGCGCTTTTTGCAAAAGAGCCCGCATTATGCGGGCTCTTTGTATTTTTCTAGATAGAAGCTGTAGTTTTTATTCTACATTAGCTTCTGAAATTGCTTCAGAGCCTTTTTCCTCTTCTCGAGCAATTCTAGGGTCGTTTTTCACACGACCTGTTGATGCACGTCGACGGGAAGTCGCAGCATTACGCTTCTCTTCTTGCTCTAAACGAATCTTCTCTTGCTGAGCCAAGATAGCGGCTGGTAATTCTACCGGTGCTTTGGCTTCTGTGTTTGCTTGTTTAGTGGCTGGTTTACCACGTCCGCGGCGAGGAGTTCGAGTTGAGCTACGGGCAGCGTTTTGCACTTTCTCTTCTTCAGCTTCTTTGGTTTCAGAGGAATCAACAGCTACTGTTTCTGAAGTGACTGGATCAGTCGTAGCTTCAGTAACTTCTGATGTAGGCTCTATTGCTGCAGGTTTAATTTCTACTGTTGTTGGTTTTTCTGGCGCTTCGGTTTTTATCTCTTCCGTTACGCTTGCTTCAACCGCAGGCTCTTCAGTAGGTGTTGCCGTTTGAACCTCTGCTGTAGAAGTTGTTGTTTTCAGCTCAACTTCAGCTTGTTCTACTTTGGTTTCCTCTGTTGTAATACTTGCAACTTCCGGTGTCTCTTGCTCAATTTTTCGCATTTGAGCTTTTACTGACATTTTGGGTTTTGCAGGTTTAGCTTCAGGAGATTTTTCTTTAGTTTCTTCTGTTGCTTGCTCTGCATTAGTAGATTCTACTTTCTCAGCTTCAACAGCTTCAACAGCTTCAACAGCTTCAACAGCTTCAACAGCTTCAACAGCTTCAACAGCTTCAACAGCTTCAACAGCTTCAACAGCTTCAACAGCTTCAACAGCTTCAGGCTCATCTTTTGTAGAAAACTCTGATGTCGTGTCTACTGATTTCGCTTCTGCTTCAGTTTGCTTAACTTCAGGAGTGGTTGATTTCACTTCTTCTGTTTGCGCGGCAGCCGTTACCGTAGATTGTGTTTCATCGCTTTCAGATTCAACATTTTCTTGCGGTGCGCTATTTTCTTCTTTTTGTGGTCGACGTGAACGGCGTGAACGGCGTGAACGACGTTGAGGCTCATCACCGTTTTCGTGATTTTCTACTTCGGCATTTTGGGCGGCTTCTACTAGAGCGGCATCCTCTTGCTCTTGTAGTTTAGTGGCTTCTAGTGCTTCGTCTTTTAGTTTGCCATTGCGACGACGGTTGTCATTGCGATCACGTTTGCGTTCTTTAACTTCTGGAACTTCTTTCTGTGGTTGGCGCGGAGCTGCTTTTACAGCGGCTTCTTGCTTCTCAACTCTTGGTTCTTGAGTTTCTTGTTTATTACCGCGATTGTTGCGGCGGTTATTGCTAGTGCCTTTCGTTCCAGATTCAGCTTGTTCTCTGCGTGATTGGCGAGTAGAGCGATTTTTTTCAGCTGTATTGTTGTCGTCACGATCTGCATTTTGATGCTTAACGTTACGTTTGTTTCTATTTACACGGTTGCCATTAGGCTTGCTTGATGTATCACGATCATTTTGTGAAGGTGCTACAGGAGGCGTTTTGCTAACGGTTTTTTGTTTTGGCTTGCTTTGAGTTTCGCCAAATAATGCCGTTATGATGCGTTTAAGTAGGCTTGGCTTGTCCTGTGCTTTAACCACTTTTGGTGTAGTTGCTGCTGGTGCAGTGTGCTCGGGAGCAGGTGCTTTAGGAGCTATACTGGTTACAGCGGCCTGTGGGCGAACGTTTTCATTTGCTTTTCGAGGCTCGTACGGCGGCTGCTCTGGTGTTTCTACCAATGTGTAGCTGTTTTCATTCTGTGAAACAACTGTACTGTCATCACGAATACGCTCTACTTCAAAGTGTGGCGTTTCCATATGAGGATTTGGTACAAGAATAATATGAACATTGTTACGTTTTTCAATTTTAGCAATGTTAGTGCGTTTCTCGTTTAATAAGAAAGTTGCAACTGATACTGGTAAAACGGCACGAATTTGAGCTGTGCGCTCTTTAGAGCATTCTTCTTCGATTAGGCGAAGTACAGAAAGCGCTAGAGATTCCACGTCACGGATGAATCCTTGGCCATTACAGCGAGGACAAACGATACCACTTGTTTCACCAAGGGAAGGGCGTAGGCGCTGACGTGACATTTCTAGCAAACCGAAGCGAGAAATGCGGCCAAGTTGAACGCGAGCACGATCCGCCTCTAGGGCGTTCTTCATGCGGGTTTCAACTTCTTTCTGGTTGCGTACTGGTGTCATATCGATGAAGTCGATAACAACCAAGCCGCCAATGTCACGAAGGCGTAATTGGCGAGCAATTTCGTCTGCTGCTTCTAAGTTGGTTTGTAATGCTGTCTCTTCTATGTCTCCGCCTTTTGTAGCGCGAGCCGAGTTAATATCGATAGAAACTAAGGCTTCTGTCGGATCGATAACAATAGAGCCACCAGAAGGTAGGCGGACTTCACGCTGGAAAGCCGTTTCGATCTGAGTTTCGATCTGGAAGCGGTTAAACAGAGGAGTTGAGTCGGTATACATTTTAATGCGCGACTTAAAGTGCGGCATTACTTGCATAACGAAGTTGATCGCGTCTTGGTAGGCGCTTTTCTCATCAATTAGTACTTCGCCAATATCTTCACGTAAATAATCGCGAATGGCGCGGATAACGATGTTGCTTTCTTGATAGATTAAGAAAGGAGCAGGTTTTTCAGATGCGGCTTTAGTAATGGAAGACCATAGAGTATCAAGGTAATCCAAATCCCACTGCAATTCTTCAGTTGAGCGACCAACGCCAGCAGTACGAACAATAAGGCCACCATTTTCTGGCGTGTTCAAACCTGACATAGCTTCTTTAAGGTGTGATCTGTCATCACCGTCGATACGACGAGATATGCCACCAGCTCGAGGATTATTTGGCATCAAAACCAAATAACGACCTGCTAAGCTAACGAAAGTGGTTAAAGCAGCACCTTTATTGCCGCGTTCTTCTTTATCCACTTGCACAATCACTTCTTGACCTTCGCTTAACACATCTTTGATGTTAATTCGGCCTTCATGGTTCGATTTTTTGGAAAAGTAGGTCTTGGAAATTTCTTTTAAAGGTAAGAAACCATGGCGATCTGCGCCGAAGTCAACAAAAGCAGCTTCTAGACTCGGCTCAATGCGAGTGATGCGGCCTTTATATATATTTGACTTCTTTTGTTCGCGTGAACCGGATTCGATGTCTAGATCATATAGACGTTGTCCGTCTACTAGGGCGACGCGCAACTCTTCTTGTTGAGTTGCATTAATAAGCATTCTAATCATTATATGTGTGAACTCTGTTAGCTGATTACGAAAGAGTCACAACAGTGATAGGGTAACCATTAATAAATCTGACTCAGAATTAGAGCAAGTCATTCAGTGTTCTCTGGCGAGAGGAGTACGCGATTCGTTTATTATATTTTAAACGCTTTTATGCGGTCGCTGCCGTGATCAATACTAAATAGTCTCTTTAACCGGTCTCGTTTCTTTGCTTTTACGAAACAACGCGAACGCGCGGCCTAGCAATTTTAATGAGAGTTCCTTCCACTGAAGCGGATTTTTCCGAATCATGCGGTTTATTATTTAAGATTAACTGTTACAGAGGTAAGATAGGGGGCCAAAGTGTCGCTTCGGCAATTGTCATTCAATTCTTGCATCTTATCTTCGAGGTGTTTTGTTGCCTCTTACCCTTTGCGAATGTGAATATAACAGTAAAAACTAAGTGCTTCAATTATAAAGGAAACCAATCTTAGCTTATGTCGGACTCAGAACTAAAATCAGCAGAGCGTCCCGCGGTTCGTTACGTCACGATTGACGACAATAATACGGGTCAGCGAATCGATAATTTTTTGGTTACCTTTTTAAAGGGTGTTCCGAAAGGCAAGATTTACAACTTACTTAGGAAAGGGGAAATTCGCGTCAATAAGAAGCGAACCAAGCCTGACTATCGCCTTCAAAATGAAGATGTTGTACGTATTGCGCCAATTGTTATTGCGCCAGAATCCGACAAGCCTGTCTTGTCAGATCGCCTTAAAAGCGAGATAGAATCACGCATTGTCTACGAGGACAAGGGGTTGATCGTCATTAATAAACCTTCCGGCTTAGCCGTTCATGGTGGCAGTGGTTTGAGTTTCGGTTTGGTTGAAGTTATTCGCCAAATGCGGCCGCTAGAGAAGTTTATTGAGCTTGTTCATCGACTTGACCGTGATACTTCTGGTCTGATCATGGTCGCTAAGAAGCGCGCTGTCCTCAAAGAATTGCATACCGCATTACGCGAAAAAGAAGGCGTGCAAAAAACTTACCTTGCATTGGTTTATGGCAGCTGGCCTAAAAGAAAATTACAAGTTAACGCACCTTTATTAAAAAATGAGCTGCAATCTGGTGAGCGTGTTGTCAGAGTGCATACTGATGGAAAAGAGAGTTTGACTCGGTTTAAACTTGTTCGACAGTTTGAAGGTTATAGTTTGGTTGAGTGTGAGCCAGTAACAGGGCGTACGCATCAAATTCGAGTTCATACCCAATATGCAGGTTATCCGATTGTTGGCGATGAAAAATATTCGCCTGCTGAGTCCTTAAAAGAGACAAGAGCTCTTGGCTTTAAACGTCTATGTTTGCACGCGACCCGATTAGACATTATGTTGAATGGAGAGCGCATGCTGTTTGAGGCTCCGATTGATGAAGAGTGGCAAGCTTTAATGAATGAAAATCTGACCGGGGTTTTTTCTTAATTTTCATTAGTACTTATGGTTATGTTTACAAAAAAGACTTGCTGAGGCAGGTCTTTTTTTTTGCCTTATTGTTAGCGAGTCTTGCTTCTATGATATGTATCACCTTTTTTTATTACTAAGTGTTTTAACATAGAACAATGATTCCCTTGTCTTTATTGGGGGAACTTTTTCAAAGATAAAAGGATATCTCATGAAAGCCCCTGATATCCGGATCATTCCGGGACTCATTTCTATTTTTATCACGGAATTAATTTGGTTTGTTGTGCCCGTACCTGATGGTGTATCCACTAATGCCTGGCATTTGTTGGCTTTATTTGTTGGTACAGTGGTTGCCATTATAGGGAAAGCGATGCCAATCGGTGCACTCGCAATCTTGGCGATTACTCTAGTGGCGTTAACTGGTGTTACTAGTGATACGCCTGCTGGGGCGATTAAAGATGCGTTGAGTGGCTTTTCGAATTCTCTGATTTGGTTGATCGGTATTGCGATTGTTATTTCACGAGGCTTAGCGAAAACAGGGCTTGGAAACCGTATTGGTTACTATTTTATTTCTTTGTTTGGTAAAAAGACCATTGGTATTGGCTACGCTTTGGCTGTTTCAGAATTGGTTATCGCACCGGTAACGCCGAGTAATACTGCACGGGGTGGCGGTATAATTCATCCGATTATGAAATCCATCGCTACTAGTTTTGGTTCTTCCCCAGAGGAGGGAACCTCTCGTAAGATTGGTCATTATCTTGCCTTGGTCAATTACCATATAAACCCCATTACGTCGGCTATGTTCATTACTGCAACCGCACCCAATCCCTTAATTGTTAAATTAATCTCTGACGCCACTGGCGCTAATATTAGCATTACTTGGGGAACATGGGCGCTAGCGGCACTTTTGCCTGGGTTGGTGTGTATTGCACTTGTGCCTTTGGTTGTTTATGCCATTTATCCTCCCGAGATTAAAAGTACACCAGATGCAAAAACTTACGCAAAATCTCGACTCGCCGAAATGGGGCCTATGTCTTATGGAGAAAAAGTCATGGTGGCGGTGTTTGCTCTTTTACTTATTCTTTGGGCTGGTATTCCTGCAATGTTGTTCGGTGCAGACTATGCGGTGAATACAACGGCGGTAGCATTTTTAGGCTTGTCTGTTTTATTAGTAACAGGTGTTTTGAGCTGGGATGACGTGCTCAAAGAAAAATCCGCTTGGGATACGGTTGTATGGTTCTCAGCCTTGGTGATGATGGCCACTTTTTTGAATAAGCTTGGTTTGGTGCAATGGTTTTCGACTGTTGTTGAAAGCAATATTGAACACTTAGGATTTGATTGGGCTATTTCTGTCGTCATCTTGGTCGCCATTTATTTCTATGTGCATTATTTCTTTGCCAGTACAACCGCACATATTACAGCTATGTTTGCGGCTTTTTATGCTGCGGGGTTGGCATTGGGTGCGCCACCTTTGTATCTTGGTCTGTTACTGGCTGGTGCGTCTTCTTTGATGATGTCATTAACTCATTATGCTACAGGCACATCGCCGATTATCTTTGGTTCGGGTTATGTTTCCATGGAAGACTGGTGGATTATGGGCTTTATTATGAGTGTGGTGAATTTAGCTGTATGGGGCATTATAGGCGGATTGTGGTGGAAGGTGTTGGGTTACTGGTGATTGAGAATTTAAATAAAAGAGCCACCCATTTCGGATGTAATTAGGTGGCTGCTGGTATTTATTTTTTAGTCATCATTAACGAGGTTTTAGCTAGATTTTAAAGCGATCTGTTAGTGATTTGAGTTGGTGGCTTAATGCTCTCAAGTTACTAACGGCAGCAACAGATTCGATAGAGCCTTCAGTGGTTCGATCTGCTAACTGGCGGACATTTTCAACACTGCGATTTATTTCATCAGATACTTGAGATTGTTCTTCCGCAGCTGTCGCTATTTGATTGTTCATATCTTGGACATAGCCAACTTGTTCACTAATGTTTGCGAAAAGAGCCAATACCTCTTTAGCTTGTTCGGCATTTTGAGTAGACAAATCACGGCTTCGTAGCATTTTATCCAGAGATTCTTGGGCGCCGTTTTGCAATTCGACAATTAAGTCCTCAATCTCTTTAGCTGAACTTTGAGTTCTGCTCGCTAGTCCACGCACTTCGTCTGCTACTACTGCAAAGCCTCGTCCTGCTTCACCAGCTCGTGCCGCTTCTATTGCCGCATTTAGCGCTAGTAAATTGGTCTGCTCCGCAACGGCTTTAATAACCTCTAGTACGTTTCCGACATTATCAGTACGTATTTTAAGTTGTTCCATTGCTGTGCTGGTTACAGTTAAGTCGCTAGCTAGCGACTCGATTGATCTCGCCGTGTCTGATACCTTCAAATTTCCCTGATTAACTATATTGTCTGTTTTGGTTGTCGCTTCTGCTGCTGTTTCTGCGTTACGAGCCACTTCAGAAACTGTCGAAGACATTTCATTTATCGCTGTGGCAACTTGATCTGTCTCGTCTTTTTGAGACTGCATCATGGTTTGTCCTTGCTTTGATATCTTTTCTAATTGCTCGCTGGTTGAACTTAAATTTAGAACGCCGGTAATCACTTCGGAAATGAGTGTGTTTAGAGTGCGGCTCATGGTTCCGATATTGTTATATAGTTGACCAAGTTCGTCTTTGCGATCAGTTTTTAATGTCTGGGTTAAGTCGCCATTAGATATTTTCTCAACGGCTACCTTAACGTCATTCATTGGTTTTACGATCATATGGCGAATTAGCAAAGCAAAGAAAATCCCCATTAAGATAGCAATGATAGTTACCGTAATTAGAACGGTTGAGACTCTATCACCATCACTTTTGCTCTTCTTTTCTTGGAGGAGTGTGATTGAATCGATTTTATCATTCATCATAGTGGACAGAGCAATTAGGTTTTTTTGTGCTTTTACAAGCTCTGCATTAACAGCAGGATTTCTTTTCCCAAGGTCTTCGTATTGGCTCAAAAGAGATAGAATGGTTTGTTGCCTACTTTGAAGGTCACCTGATAGCTGTAAGTTTTTTGTCTTGTTGATAATCGCTTGGAATCTCGTTGTAACAAGCTCTAAAGGTATATTTTCTTTTTTGATGACATGGTCATTTATCTCTGATGTCAAAGCATACCAGCTGTTTGCGACATCTAAAGCTGTATTCAAATTTTCTATGTCATTTTTCTGGCGTAGCGGTTTAATGATTTGGTCATATTCGTTAAATATATTAAGGCGTATTCTTGTGGCTTCATTGTCAATCGCTTCCCAGTTTTTTCGAGCATCAGTAAGAATGGTTAATGCCTTTTTATACTCGATAAGGCTTTGATCCGTTTGTTTTACCAGTTCTCTCACATCCGCGCCGTTATAGATTTTTTCCCCTTCTTTTAAAAAAGCTGCTAGAACATCTGTGCGACGAATTAAATCATCTTTATCTTTTGAAGAGCCTGATGCGACAAAAAGCTCTCTGGCTCTTTGCATTTCTACAACAGTATCGTCTAAATCGTTGGAAAGACGAACTTTGTCTGCTCTGTCAAGTAAAGTATTTACACCAAAAATACCGACCATTCCAACAATCAGGGCAAGTAATAATACAGATCCAAAGCCCAAACCAAGTTTAGTGCCTATTTGTCTGTCTTCGAGAAATTTTTTCATGAGAATACTTCCTAGCTATTCTTTAGGGTTAGAGGCGGGGCGGTTAAATATTATCCTTATTATTCAGGTAACCTTTTTCTGGTTCTATCATAACGGGTATTTAAATCTCAAAAAATAGCGTGAAATAAGATTTTTGAAGCTTTTGCTTATGATTACAATGCTTTGGCATGTGTCTTTTATACATTAATTCGTTTTTGATAGTGGTAGGGCGTTGTTCCTAGTGCTTTTTTAAAATGATTGTTCATATGACTTTGATCGAAGAAGCCGCATTCTGAGGCGACATTACTTGGTTGATCACCATTTTTGAGTAAAGTTTTTGCCTTTTGTAGCCGAGATTGAATCTGATATTGGTGAGGAGTTATGCCAAATGATGCTTGGAATTGGCGAATGAGATGATATTTACTCATACCCACTATTCTTGATAGGTTTTCTAGGCTAATTTCCTGGCAGGCATAAGCATGAATGTACTCTTTCGCAATTAGTAATGACTTATTTGCCTTTTTCGAAGGAATGACCGAGCTGTTGGTTTTACTATTGAGAGTTAATTGTACGAAAAAATTATAAACTGTTGTTTCTATGGTTAGCCTTGATGGCTTATCAGCAAGAGAGCGGAATATGAGGTTAAATAGTTTTATAAGCTTTTCGTCATCAATAATCGGACGATGGAAATAGGGTGCGTTTTTTGATTTGAATGTTAAGTCACTCAAAAGATCATCAAAAAGCTCTGGGGTTGGGTACATGGCTCGATACCCCCAACCATTTTCTGAGGCGGGGCTACCAGTATGGGCGGTATCTGCATTCACAATAACTAAACTACCCGCGCCGGAAGTGTGGTTCTCTCCTTGGCTGAAAAAACTTTGTGCCCCATGTTCAATGACGCCAATAGCGTAACCTTCGTGTATATGTTTTGAGAAGTGCTGATTCTTGAAGTTTGCTCGAACACATTCAATCCCATCGTAACAATCCAGATTAAAGAAATGTGAACCGATTTCCTCTTTCATAAAATGCCCTTTGAGTTGTTGAGTTGTCATAAAAACGCAATTTTATCCTATAAGCAAATATCTCTACATAGATAATAGCTTCTTGTTTTATATAGGAGGAATTATGTTTAATCTTGGTGACGATACTGTTTTGTATTACATAGCAATTTGTTTGGTTGCAGCCGGGACGCCAGGCCCAGGTACGCTTGCTGTATTGAATTCTGCTCTGTTCTTTGGTGTCAAACGGACATTGCCAGTAATGCTTGGGATTTTATTTGGTATGGCTGTCGTATCTGTCGCCACGGTAACCGGTTTAAGTGCTTTGATTTTGCACTCTACGTTTGCCTTTTCGGTGATCAAATACTTTGGCGGATTATATATTGGCTATCTAGGTATGCGCATTTTATGGTCTATCTTTAAAAGTATGCAAGGTGGGATAAGGGCTGAAAAGTCCGAGAAAGAAATGACATTCGTAACCGGTGTTATTCTGTCCATTTTTAATCCGAAAACCTTAGTGTTTTTTACTGCTCTGCTTCCTGCTTTTATCCATCAAGAGAGTAGCGTAATTTCACAGACTGTTACCCTTACACTGATTTTGTTGCTTTGTACTTTTCTGGTGCATTTAACCTACGGCATGTTATGTGGTTATGTGTCTGCTTTCTTTGTACGACATATGATATTGGTGGACGCCATTACAGGCTCGATGTTTGTCTGTTTTTCAATCGCTGTTTTGTTGTTGTCTTAACGTATGTTTATTATGATGAATGACTAAATGAATGTATCTATTAAGAAAGGAGTAATGCTGTGACGGTAAAGCAGTTTTGGATCGATCCTTATCAGACTGAGTTGACGACAACTATTACTCATATTGATGGCAATCAGATTCAGCTTTCAGAGACTATTTTTTATGCTGAGTCGGGTGGTCAAGAAAGTGATACAGGAAGCATTGATGGTTATGAGGTTGTGAAAGCGGAAAAAGCAGGTAAGTCCATCATCTATACCTTAGCTTGTGCTGCAGATTTTCATATTGGTCAATCCGTTTTGGTGAAAATTGATTGGCCTCGACGTTATAGTTTGATGCGTTTACATTTTGCCGCGGAAGTGGTTTTGGAATTATTTTATAAAGCACTGCCAAATTTGGAGAAAATGGGCGCGCATATTTCAGACACTAAAAGTCGGATCGATTTTGAATGGCCAGAAAGTATTTCTTCCATGTTGCCAGATATTCAAGCTCAAGCTCAGTTGTTAATTGATGCCGATTTGCCCATAGAAAAAGGGTTTTCGGATGAACAAGCAGAGCGTCGATATTGGAAGCTTGATGGTTTCGCACAAGTTCCTTGTGGTGGAACGCATGTTAAAAGCACGATAGAACTTGGAAGTATCAAATTAAAACGAAAGAACGTCGGTAAAGGTAAAGAACGAGTAGAAATTTATTTGGTTTGAGTGCAGGTAATAGATAAAGAAAAGGGCAGCCAGATGGTTGCCCTTTTCGTTTTTATAAATTTAAGGTTTTAGATTTTAGTCCTTAAAACTTGAACTTTTATACCTTTGGGATGCCTGTGATGTAACCAACAGCAGCACCGTAACGGTCTTTGTAGTTAGCTCGGATGTATGGATCTAAAGTGTCTTTTACTTTCGCGTGAAGTTTGTCATCCCAGTCACCAGCGTGTTGGATGTTACTCATGATGTAAGTCCAGCCGTTAATTTCATCTACAGCATGTAAACCAGTTGATTCTGCGCCAGCAGGACAAGACATGATGCGTGATAGTTCGCCGCTGTCTACGTTATAAGCCCAAAGGAAGTTGTTTACGTGGTTGCCGCTGTCTTCCCCAATGAACAAAGTACGAAGTTTTTCAGAGAACTTGATGTTATCTGGGTTCGCAATACGATCAGCGTGAGCTGTGTTGCCAAGTGCATCAGGCGTTGCTAAGTCTTCGCCAATTAGGTTTGCAGGAGCATGCATGTGAACAGATACCCATTCACTGTCGATTGCTTGGCCGTTATTGTCTTTTTGACCGCCGGTTAATTTATGTTCATAAACCGCACCCGCTTTAGGACCTTCAACATGAATGTCGTTGCTGCCATCTGTCATGGTTTTGTAGATATAAGACATAGCAGAGTAGGCTTTTTTGTCTTTAATGTTGACAGTGGTGCCTTCCATTTTTGTGAATCCCAATGATCCGCCAACTAATGCAGCGTAACGGTGAGTTTCTAGGAAAGCAGCTTCTTTTTCCATACCTGGTTTTAGTTTCACCCAGTTAGATTTTCCGCCGTAGCCAATTTTAGTAAAGCTTGAATCTTTCGGGTCTTTAGTATGAATTTCCATGATGTCAGTCGATTTAATACCAGCATCTACCAAACGCTGAATCTCATCACTATTGGCTTCGCCTAATTTGATCCAAGAAATATCACCTGCACCTGGGCCTTTACTAGAAACTTGAGTCCATTTAGCCACGTAAAGCTTACCAGAAGAAAGGTCGCGGGCTTTATCTGCAATGAACATAAACAAACCGCTGTTCGTGGCATCATCACCCATGATAACAGTACGCTCATCAGGCATAACTTGTACAAGCTCGTGAGAAATACGACCCATACAGTAATGTTTCTTGATAGACCCCGTTCCGTCTTTGTTAACTGTTACTTCTGGCAGATGGCCATAGTTGTAAGGCTTGCCTTTGTTTTCATCACCAAATAGGTTTTTAGAATAGGCTTTGAATTGTTTGTCATCTGCTTTAGAAGCATCTGGCTCGTATTCTTCACTGGAAAGGTGAGTGCCCCAAGGTGATAGACTCGCACCACAAGTAATCCATAAACCACCGACATTCGATGTATCAACGTTGTGGTATTTAACCAGTTTCAATTCACCGGTTTCTGGATTTTGGTCTAAGGTTAAAATAGCAATAGGAGAAGGTAGCTTGCCGTACATGTCTTCGCCAGCACCATCGCGAGTAGCATATTCAAATTGAACGACTGCAAAGACGTGATTACCGTAAACACCAGCTACTTTTGCATCTTTAGCGGTTAATAAGCTAGAGCCATCTGGACAGTCTGAGAAAAATTGGCGATTTCCGGCGCTAGGATCAAGAATTGGCTTGTTGTTGATGTCGTAATAACCACCAGCAATTACAGTATTGCCATTACCGTCTGCAACTTTGTCGCCCGTCATGAAGAATGGTTGGTAATCCAGTTTAACCATGCGGCTTGTGCCATCTTCGAACTTCAACTGCATCGCTGAGTTAATAAGGTTGGTTGACATGGCAGCAGGATTGCTTAGTGATGGCGCGGCCATAGGAACAAAGCTAACAGAAGAAAGAGGGGCATCAGTCATTCCAGCAAAAGCAGTAGAGCTAAATACACCACCTGCAAGTGGTAGTAATGGTGCTCCAGCCATAAAGCCGAGCATACGACGGCGATTTGAGTCGACAGAATTAGTCATGGTTTTTTTCCTTGATTCCTACAGGTCGCAACCTGAACTACGTGTGTAAAAAGAAAGTGAGAGAGCCATTGAGATATGGTTCTTGAAGAGGATTAAATCAGTTCTTGATGAAGTTTCTGTGACAGGTATACGTTATTTTTGTACAAAGTAGAAAAATAAATATTGAATGAGAATGCTTTTTATTTCATAGGCTTGGGTGGAATGTAACAGGACGATTCGCACCAAGTGTTAGGCAATATATCTAAGCACTAAGATAAGGTTAAAATGTGCATCTTTATTTTTGGTGTTGTTCTTAGCTTTGAGCCCCAATAGAATCAAAAGTAGCTTCATAATTAACCTCGTTGTTAATTATGAAGCAGGTTTTACCTGATAACCGATTGAGAATGACCATTATGAAGAAAGTTTTTCTAAAAAAGCTGCAGTCTCTTACCGCAATTCTCGTTTTAAATACGGTGCCGGTTAGTTTTGCACAAACTAGCATTGGTTATGATGCGGAAATCTCCTCTGCAAGAATCGTATCGGATGAAAGAAGAAGTGCCTCTAAGAATTCCGTTACGGCAAAAGATTCTTTGAAGCAGCTGTATTTTGATAATTCACTGGCATACATTCAAAAGCATACGGAAAAAGCGGCTAGCTATCAGCATCAAGTAGCTTTGGCGCTGGTGGAGGAAGCGTATCAAGATGACTATGATACTTTACTAGATCAGTATGAGCGCGAATTAGAAAATGCTGTTGCCACTGCTGATTCAGATACAATAGAGACTGTAAAAAGTAAGGTGGAGAGTCAGTTGCAGGATCTAAAAGATATGCGACGTATGAAAATTGCTGAGTTTAATCAGCAGTTTGGTATAGTTTAAAACCTAGTATTATTTTGAGTTTACATAGGTAATTAACGAATCGAAATGTCTTCTTATCAAGTCCCAATTAATTTTGTCATGATACGTCGGCAATTTGATTTTCGTGGCATTGAGATGGGACGTTGGGTCACGCCAGAAGAAAGGGACCGCGCGGCGGTTAATTTCTATCGAGCGCTAGAAGATCTAATGTCTGTATTACAAGGGCCAGAACTGCTGATATCTTTACGAGGCACTCTTGGTCTTCAATATGGGAAGGGTGGGCGTCCCGGCGTGGCGGCTCATTACGTTCCGGCAACTCGACAATTATCCCTAGCGAAAAACGCAGGCGCCGGCAGTCTCGCACACGAGTGGTTTCATGCTTTTGACCATTACATGGGCGAAAAGATGTTTCAACATGCTTCATCCTCACAATTCGCTTCCGAAAGATGGTTAAATAATTCTCCTATAAAGCTTTCTCATAATAAAATCCCTCATCCACTCAGCTTATTATTGGCTGAATGCTTCAAGACTATCATGCTAAATGAGCAAGGAGACGAGCCCAGCGACTTGTTTAAAGCGTCCTGTCTCGCAGATCAGAAACTAAAAATAGTCTATTACGCCAAACCAGAAGAGATGGCAGCGAGAGCCTTCGAAGCCTTTGTTGAAGACACAAAACCTACCAGTACCTTTTTAGTAAAAGGAAGCCGCTATTCTGAAGAAGCCAAAATGGGTCTTTATCCTCAAGGTGAACAGCGGCACCAAGTCAACAAAGCCTTTCATAATTATTTCAGTCTGCTTGGCCATGCCTTAAAGTAAGAATGTATTTCCGCTATTTTTTGTCCTTTTCCTTCGACTTCAGATAGTCGGGCAACGTCTGTTGGTAGTGCTGCTATCGCCCGTTTTTTGAGACCTGTATGCTATCAAGCCGTTCCAGATAGCCTGCTGCCAAAGGCATTAAAAGAGGATAATCCGCTAGAGCTTAAACGACTTTACGATGGTAAATGGGATTGTTAATCTGAATTTGACAGGGGTGGATATTCCACCCCTTGCTTTGTTTGGAGGTGAACAGGCGTCCTTTTTAACCTGGCACCTGTAAGCAACTATTTATTTGCAAATACAGTTACGACCTTTGCTCTTAGCCTGATACATTAAATTATCAGCACGTTTTAATAGCTCGCCTTGGTTGTCATTGGGTGTGCTTTGAGCTACGCCGGCACTAAATGTAACAGGTCCATGTATTAAGGGAGTTTTGCTGAATGTCTCTGCAGCTTGGCGGATTATTTGATAGGAGTCCTCAGCTGACAAGGGAAGCAGAAGAACAAACTCTTCCCCGCCCAGTCTTATAGCGAAACCTTTATTGTTTATAGCAACATCCTTCAATAGCGATGAAAACGTTCGCAAGATATCATCCCCATAGTTGTGTCCCCATTGATCATTTTGTTTTTTAAAATGATCTAAATCCAATAAAGCCAAGCTGAAAATTCGGTCTTGTGCTTTCCATAATGAATATTGCTTATCTAATATTCTGCGATTATATAGGTCAGTAAGTGAGTCTTTTTCTGATAAGTTGCGCAGTTTCTTAGATAGCTGTTCTGCTTTATTTCTTTCTAATTTGAATCTGGTGGATAAGCTTTCCATCATAACGATCAAAAAAATACCAATAATGATGAAGGTAATTGTTAGATCAATCTGCTTCTGTGTTTCTGTAGCATATTGAAAAATAATATCGGGGTGTTCTTTTTCAATTAAAATTAATGGTATAGGAATGATGATGCAAAAAAATTGCCCTATACGACGATAAATTCCAAGGTCTTTGAATGAAACAGAGATGTAAATAAGTAAACCAAGATTAACAAAATAGGTAGGACCATTTGATCCCGCATTGCCTATCCAGTTTGCTGGTATTGATACCAATATAATGATAGTGATAAAAGCAATTCTCATTTTTTTGAATTGATTTCGCCAGCGAGACAAATACCAAATGACAAAAATTAAAAGAGCTAAAACAAGCTGAAAGTAGATACTGTATATGGCAGCTAGTTCAAGGTAGAAGTTCGCTATCGCTGCGTAAATGTATAGAACCGTGCCTACTAGCAATATAGCGTGGTGTGTGTACTCAAATGGATTGTCTTTATCCCCAAGTAACCATTCCAATACTTTCTTCAAATAGCATTTGTACATTTTACTTGCTCACAACATAGTCTTTTTATTTTAAATAAAATATAGGTTGCGTTCGATAGAAGAATTGAAACGAAAGGTTTCTGTTCGTGATTTTTGTACTAAAACGGTTACATGAGGGTTAAATTGATTGTTGTTTTAACTATTTAGAAGGGGGATGTGTGTTTATCGGACTAAATTTTAAAATTATTAAACCGAAGAAAGCGATAGCAGCACCCAGCCAAATGGTCATTGTTAGTGGATAGCCGAACGATAATGCTGTTCCTGCTGTAAAGCTGCCAAACATGATGCCTAGAGTTATCATTGAGGCATGCAGTGTGTTGATAAATGCACAACCACCTTGAGGTAATTCCATTAATCGACTGACCATGGCAGGGTTTAGGCTTACGCCACATAATCCGAGTAGCAATGTGCAGGTTATTGCTAGCCAATGATAATCATTAAAAAGGGCAAATATACACAGATTGACAATTAGAAAACTGATACCTATTACGAGCGTTTTTTTTGTATTTTTAGCTGCCATTTTAGCAACCAAATTGTTTCCGATGAGCATAATTCCACCGTATACAAAGAGAATTAATGTGATGCTGTTTTGAGATATTCCAGATGTTTCATTGAGAATAGGGACGATATAGCTAAAAGGAGCGTATACGGCACCAATGATACAAAAACTGGTACAAAACACCCACCAAAGACGAGCATCAAAGACAGCACCTAATTCTTTTCTAAGGGGTTGTGGTGGTTCGGGCGAAAGATCGGGTAGGGTCAAGTATGTCAATAAAGCACTGATACTTGCCAGACCAACAACAAGGAAAAAACTGGTTTGCCAGTTGCTGTATTCAGACACTACTTTAGCCAGCGGCAAGCCTATGATGGTGCCAAGCATAATACCTGCTAATACCGTTGATATGGCTTTAAGTTTGCTATCTGAATTGACAAGTCGAGCTGATAAGCCAATAGAAACGCCAAAAAATGCACCTGAAACCATGCCTGTTATAGATCGAGCGATGACTAGTTGGCTAAAAGTATTCGAAAAACCGCCAAGTAGTTCACCTAAAATAAAGATGATGTAGAGTATCATCAAGGTTTTTTTAACGGCTAGTCTAGAAACTAATATCGCCAATATAGGGCCACCAATGGCCATACTAGCAGCAAAAATAGAAACTAAATATCCTGCCTGAGCGATGCTGATTGTCAACGCTGCTGCTAATTGCTCCATCATGCCTAATACTTGTAGTTCGCAACTGATCATAATGAAAATGCCAAAACTCAGCATATAAACACTAATGGGTAGTGGTGTTCGCATTTCTCTCTCCAACATAGTTTTAAGTTGTGAGATTATCTTTAATGATTTAAGTTTGATAAATGCAATTAAATCATTTGAGTAATGAATAAAATCATGGAATACGATCTTAATGCTGTAAGGCAATTTATTAAAGTGGCAGAAAATCTGAGTTTTACTGTTGCCGCTCAACAATTAGATGTGACTCAATCTGGTATCTCTAGAGCAGTCAATCGATTGGAATCCCAGTTAGGTCTTCGCCTATTGCACCGTAATACGCGTAATTTAAAGTTAACAGTAGATGGCGAGTTATTTTTAAAACGTGTTAAGCCGTTAGTTGGCGGCCTTGAAGAGGCGCATCAAGAGTTGCTGGAATATGGTCTTGAACCTAAAGGTTGCTTAAAAATTAGTGCACCATCAGCTTTTGGTCGGGCTGTTGTTATGCCTATTATTGCTAAATTATTGGATGAGTACCCACAGCTCACTATAGAGTTGGTATTAACTGATCGAATAGTTGATCTGGTAGGAGAAGGCTTTGATGCTGTCATTCGTAGCGGAAATATTCAGGATAGCCGCGTGATTGCGCGGCCCCTTAAAGCTGCTGGCTGGGTGACAGTTGCATCACCAAAATACCTTAATACTTATGGCTCTCCAAAGACGTTAGAGGAATTGCCTGCACATAATTGTATGCAAGTTAGAAATCCTGTTACTGGGCAATTGTTTCCTTGGACATTTCGGAATAATGAGAGGGATACAGACTTTCCCATTAGAGGGAGCTTAGTTGTTGATCATGGAGATCCTTTAGTAGAAGCCGCGTTATTGAGTATTGGTATGGCACAATTGATGACTTTTTTCGTAGAGGATTATTTGAAAGACGGGTTGTTGACGCCCGTTTTAAATGAATATGCTCGATCATCGACGCCTTTAACACTTCTCTATCCATCCGCTCGACATCGATCAGCCAAGTTAATGATGTTTCGTGATGCGTTGCTTGAGCACTGGGGTGGGCGTGAGTAAATAAAAATGAATTTATATGATAAATATGATCATAGATTTGTGATATTTATCTTTTAGTTTGAACTTCCCCTTATTTGTTTTTGATGCTGTTTTATGCGGAACTAAAAAAGGCGAATCATTGCTGATTCGCCTTTTTCGTTTCTAGTGTTTTTTAGGGGCTTCGAAGATTAGCCTTCGTAGCTGTCTATTGGTGGGCATTCGCAGAATAGGTTGCGATCGCCGTAGACGTTGTCGATACGGCCAACAGGTGGCCAGTATTTACGCGCTTTGATCCAATTAAGTGGATAAGCAGCTTCTTTGCGTGAGTACGCATGCGTCCACTCCATGTCTAGGAGGCTATCTGCTGTGTGTGGTGCATTCACCAGAGGGTTGTCTTCTAGAGGCCATTCACCAGCTTGTACCTTGCTGATCTCTTTGCGAATCTGAATCATGGAATCGCAGAAGCGGTCTAGTTCTTCTAAGTTTTCAGACTCCGTTGGTTCGATCATTAACGTACCAGCAACAGGGAAGGACATAGTTGGAGCATGGAAACCAAAGTCCATCAAGCGTTTAGCGATGTCTTCTTCACTGATGCCTGATTCTGCTTTTAGTGGGCGAATGTCGATAATACACTCGTGTGCCACAGTACCGTTTTTGCCAGTGTAAAGAACAGGGTAATGCTCGCCTAAGCGTTTAGCGATGTAGTTAGCGTTCAAAATGGCGTTGAAGGTTGCATCACGCAAGCCTTTGTCCCCCATCATTTTGATGTACATCCAAGTGATCACAAGGATGCTTGCACTGCCGTACGGTGCTGCAGATACTGCGCCGTGTTGCTCAAGCATACCCATAACTGGCGCAACAGCGTGACCTGGTAGGAAAGGTGCAAGGTGAGATTTAACACCAATTGGACCCATGCCAGGACCGCCACCACCGTGTGGGATGCAGAATGTTTTGTGTAGGTTAAGGTGAGAAACATCACCACCGAATGTACCCGGAGGCGCAACACCAACAAGTGCATTTAAGTTCGCGCCATCAATGTACACTTGTCCGCCGAATTTATGAACGATGTCACAGACTTCACGAATGTGTTCTTCGAATACACCGTGAGTAGATGGATAAGTCGCCATGATGCAGCTAAGTTGTGCTGCATGCTTCTCTGCTTTTTCAGCAAGATCTACCAAATCAATGTTGCCGTTTTCGTCACATTTAACAATCACAACTTTCATACCTGCTAGAGCGGCTGAAGCTGGGTTTGTGCCGTGAGCAGAGCTTGGGATCAAGCATATGTCACGATCATGATCACCACGAGATTTGTGATATTTATCGATAGCGATAAGGCCCGCATATTCGCCTTGTGCACCAGAGTTAGGTTGCAGAGAAACCGTATCGTAGCCAGTTGCTTTAGAAAGCATATCGACAAGTTCTTGCAGTAATGCGTGATAGCCAGCAACTTGATTACTTGGTGCAAACGGGTGGATACGACCGAATTCTGCCCAAGTAACTGGGATCATTTCAGAGGCGGCGTTTAGCTTCATAGTGCAAGAACCAAGCGGGATCATGCTTTGGTTTAGTGCGATATCTTTCACTTCCAATTGGTGCATGTAGCGCATCAATTCGGTTTCGCTGTGATGGCTGTTAAACACTGGGTGAGTCAGGATGGCATCTTGACGAAGCATCGAAGCATCAAAACCGTATGCAGTTTCGGTGTTAGCAATGTCTTCTAACGATAGTTCTGCGCCGAAACATTCAGCCAAATCAATAATGTCATTAGGTGTAATGGTTTCGTTTAGTGCAATAGACACTTGGCTTTCAGACACTTTGTAGAAGTTCATTAACTTCGCTGCACCTTTTGCCATGATGCTGTCAGTTTGTTCGCCTGTATTAACGATAACGGTATCAAAGTAGCTTGTGTTCGTTGTGAAGCCTTGGTTTTTAATAGCGTTAGCAAAGCAGCTTGTCAACGCAGCAATGCGATTAGCGATTTTCTTAAGGCCAACAGGGCCGTGATAAACTGCATAAAAGCCAGCCATCATGGCAAGCAATGCTTGAGCGGTACAAATGTTTGAAGTCGCTTTTTCACGGCGAATGTGTTGCTCGCGGGTCTGCATTGCCATGCGAAGTGCTGGTTTACCATGGCTATCTTTAGATACGCCGATAACGCGACCTGGCATAGAGCGTTTAAATGCGTCTTTTGTTGCTAGGAAAGCAGCGTGAGGTCCACCAAAGCCCATTGGTACACCAAAGCGTTGTGCGGAACCGAATACAATGTCAGCACCCATTTCGCCAGGAGATTTTAGTAGAACAAGAGAAAGTAGATCTACAGCGAGACTGACAAGAGTGTCTTGTTCATGAGCATGTGCAATAACAGCACTCAAATCAGTAATCGTTCCGTCAATTCCTGGGTATTGGAAGATGGCACCGAATACGTCATGTTGTGCAAAGTTAGCGATATCATCAACAATGACTTCTATGTCTAATAGTTCGGCACGAGTTTTAATAACATCAATTGTTTGTGGCAAGCAGTGGCTCGCAACAAACAGCTTGTCACTCTTCTTGCGGTTTGAGCGTTTCATTAGTGTCATGGCTTCGGCAGCAGCCGTTGCTTCATCTAACAAGGAAGCGTTAGATATTTCCATGCCAGTTAGGTCGATGATGACTTGTTGGAAGTTTAATAGTGCTTCCAAACGACCTTGAGAAATCTCTGGTTGGTATGGTGTGTATGCTGTGTACCAACCTGGGTTTTCTAGTAAGTTGCGTAAAATAGGGGATGGCACATGCGTGTCGTGATAGCCCATGCCGATAAAAGAACGCGCCACTTTGTTGTGGCTGGCAATCGCTTTTAACTGCACAAGAGCTTCGCTTTCACTAACCGGAGTGGCGGAAAGATCTAGATTTGCTTGACGAATGGCTTCCGGAACTGTTTTTTCGATCAGCTCAGGAAGAGTGTTTATGCCGATCGCGGCCAGCATTTTTGCTTGTTCTGATTCATCAGGGCCGATATGGCGAGCAATAAATTCATCATTGTTTAACAAATCGCGAATGCACGAGTTCATATTACAATCACCTATTAAGATAAAGATCTGGGGGAGTAGGCTCTCTTAGTTAGTGGGGGAGAGCCTATTGTCGGAGCTATGCGATAGTGGCGGAGTAGCCAGCAGCATCCAGTAGTTTATCAAGGTCAGCGGCGTTGCTAAGCTTGATTTTTGCAATCCATGCGCCTTCAAATGGCGCTTCGTTGATTAATTCTGGCGCGTCATTTAGTGCGTCATTTACTTCAATCACTTCACCATTAACAGGAGCATAAATATCAGAAGCCGCCTTTACAGATTCTACTAGAGAGAACTGCTCTGTAGCGGTTACTTCAGTGCCTACTTCTGGTAGCTCAACGTAAACAACGTCACCTAGTAGGTCTTGTGCATGATCGGTAATGCCAACAGTAACTGTACCATCACCGTTGTCCAACACCCATTCATGAGAGTCGGCGTACTTTAGGTTTTCTGGGATAGTGCTCATAGAATTTATGCCTCTTTAAAAAAATACCCAAGAACATTGGTTCTTGGGTATGTGATTTTAGCGGTAAAGTGGGAAGCGTTTACAAAGCTCTCTTACTTCTGCAAGTACACGAGCTTCTACTTCTGGATTGCCTTCTGGCATTTCAACTAAACCGTCAAGTACGTCACTGATAAGATGACCCACTTTTTGGAATTCTTCAATTCCAAATCCACGTGATGTTGCCGCTGGTGTTCCTAGACGGATGCCTGAAGTTACCATTGGTTTCTCTGTATCAAATGGAATGCCATTTTTGTTACAGGTAATGCCAGCACGTTCCAGAGCAGCATCTGCGGCGTTACCTTTTAGTCCTTTAGGACGAAGGTCAACTAGCATTAAGTGTGTATCTGTGCCACCAGTTACAATGTCGCAGCCACGTTCTACCATTACTTCAGCAAGTGCTTTAGCGTTAGCTACTACTTGCTTAATGTAGTCAGTAAACTCAGGTTTCAAGGCTTCACCGAATGCAACAGCTTTACCAGCAATAACGTGCATTAGAGGGCCGCCTTGGTAGCCTGGGAAAACGGCAGAGTTGATTTTCTTGCCTAGATCAAGATCATTGGACAAAATCATGCCGCCACGCGGGCCACGAAGAGTTTTGTGTGTTGTTGTTGTAACAACGTGAGCATGAGGTAGTGGAGATGGATGAACTCCAGTCGCAACAAGACCTGCAATGTGGGCCATGTCAACGAATAGATAAGCACCTACTTTATCTGCGATTTCACGAAAGCGTTTGAAGTCGATTTGACGAGGAATGGCAGAGCCACCTGCAATAATCATTTTTGGCTTGCATTCTAGTGCTTGCGCTTCAATAGCGTCGTAATCGATCAATAGTGTTTCTGGGCTTACTTCATATTGTACAGCGTTAAACCACTTACCAGATTGTGCTGGTGCAGCACCGTGAGTTAAGTGACCACCAGAAGACAATGACATGCCCATAATAGTGTCGCCAGGTTGAAGTAGTGCTAGCATAACTGCACCGTTAGCTTGAGCGCCAGAATGAGGCTGAACGTTTACAAACTCACAGTTGAAAAGTTTTTTGGCACGATCAATGGCAAGTTGTTCAGTTACGTCAACTGCTTCACAGCCACCGTAGTAACGACGATGCGGGTAGCCTTCGGCGTATTTGTTAGTTAGCACAGAACCTTGAGCTTCTAAAACAGCTTTTGAAGTGATGTTTTCAGAAGCGATCAATTCAATGCCAGTTTCTTGACGCTCTTGCTCTTCGGTGATTGTTGCAAAAAGTTCTGGATCTCGTTCAGCGAGAGTTTGGCTGAAAAAGGCTTCGGTGTTTGCCATGGTGAAATTCCTCTTAAATAAACATGTATGCCAAAAGACAATGAGTCTTGCGTATAATAACACTAAGGCAGTCTAAGATGATGAAAAAAGATCATCTTTCTAGGAGCGTCAGTCATTGTTCGGTTTACGTCAATTTTGCTTATCATAATCAAAAAGTTTCCAATTGGAAACAGCAAAAGAGAGTCAATTTTAAAGTTTGCTCGTTATTAGAGTTGACCGATCATTTAGTTTTTTGTTGATATTTACTGGTTTCGATTCTGGAGATTACCGAATAAATGTTGCTTAGTGCTTGTCAAAACAAGTTGCTTTTAGATACTCTGTTTCCAATTGGAAACAGACACTAACACTATTTTAATTAAGGTTTTCGTTATGAAACGTACTGCTTTATGTGATCTACATATCGCCTCTGGCGCTAGAATGGTTGAATTTGCTGGCTATGAGATGCCGGTTCAATATCCGTTAGGTGTGATGAAAGAACATTTGTGGACTCGTGAGAACGTGGGTTTATTTGATGTGTCACACATGGGGCAGGTAATACTGCGAGGCGAAAATCTAAAGGCTAAGCTTGAGGCTATTTTACCTGTCGATGTACTTGGGTTAGCGGAAGGTATGCAGCGCTACGGTATGTTCACTACCGAAAATGGCGGTATTACCGATGATTTGATGCTTGCTAATTGGGGTGAAGAAGTCTTCATGGTGGTAAATGCTGGCTGCAAAGAACAAGATTTTGCTTATTTAAAAGCGACTTTAGTAGATTGTGATGTTGATGTCATTGATGATCGAGCTTTGCTTGCGATTCAAGGGCCAAAGGCTCGTGCAGTGTTTGCTCGCATGGTGCCGGATGCTTCTACTATGAAATTTATGCAAAGTCTAAAGTTTGAATGGCTGGGTGTTGAATTGTGGGTAAGCTGTTCTGGTTATACTGGTGAAGATGGTTATGAAGTTTCTGTACCAAATGATCATGCTGAAGCCTTTGCGAATGCTTTGTTGGCGTTTGATGAAGTTGAGTGGATCGGTCTTGGTGCTCGAGACTCTTTACGACTTGAAGCTGGCTTGTGTTTATATGGTCATGATATTGATACAACAACAACACCAATTGAAGCATCTCTTAATTGGGCGATACAAAAAGTACGTCGTTTAGAAGGGGATCGTGCTGGTGGTTTCCCTGGTGCCGATGTCATATTGCCGCAATTTACGAATAAGCCAGTAAGAAAGCGTGCTGGTTTCTTGGTTGATGGACGTGCACCTGTTCGTGAAGGTGTAGAAATAGTTGATGCTTCTGGAGAGGTAAAAGGTGTGGTAACCAGCGGTGGATTCTCGCCAAGTCTTGCTCAACCTATCGTAATGGCTTATATATCGACTCAAGCCTTAGATTCTGGCGAACCGTTGTTCGCTAATGTGAGAGGAAAAAGTATTCCATTGAAACAAGCAGCAATGCCTTTTGTACCTTCTCGCTATTATCGTGGATAATTAATTTGGTTGTGTTGAGCTTTAGGTTTACGTTTGGATCAACAATAAGCCCAATATAACTTTGAATAAAATGCGTTACGTGAAGTTTGATTCTTTGCGTGGCGCATTTTTATTTCTTATGTGATAATTCTTTACTTTTGGAGTCTACGGTTGGCAAGTGCAAAGCAGCTTGTGGAAGCCTTCAGCGCCTGTTTCCTTTCAAGTTTTAATACCCATCTTATTGGTGGTGCAGATGAGCCTCTCTATTTGCCCGCTGGGCCAAATGGTTCGGCTGCGATATATTTTCGTTTTGATTATCCTTCAAGCGCGCTGCACGAAGTAAGTCATTGGTGTATCGCTGGGCAGGAAAGGCGATTGCAGGAAGATTATGGCTATTGGTATGAGTCTGATTCGCGCAACTTACAGACGCAAAAAGAGTTTGAAAAAGTTGAAGTTAAACCACAAGCGGTTGAGTGTATTTTGCATTGGGCTGCGGGATTACCCTTCCGCGTCAGTGTGGACAACCTATCGATGCCGGATTACGACGTACAACATTTTGAGCATTCGGTAATGTCTCAGGTAGGTGAGTATATCGTTTCTGGTCTGCCTGAAAGAGCAGAAATATTTTCTAAGTATTTATTGGCGCAGCGCCTTCCTGATCAAATATTTAATGAGTTTTTAAAGCGACAGTATGAAAATTATTGCAGATGAGAATATGCCAAACGCGAAAGTCTTGTTTTCGCATTTAGGTGATGTTGAGTTGGTAAATGGTCGGACTTTAACTCATGAACAAGTAAGAGAAGCGGATGTACTTTTGGTTCGCTCGGTAACAAAAGTTACTAAAGAATTGCTTGAAGGTAGTTCGGTTCGTTTTGTTGGCAGTGCCACGATAGGTGTAGATCATATTGATCTAGATTATTTGAGTAAAGCTAATATCGGATTTAGCAGTGCGCCGGGGTGTAATGCAGAAGCTGTCGCTGATTATGTTTTTAGTGCCTTGAGTCACCTTTATTTGACAAAGAAAATTAATTGGCTGAGTAAAAAAATTGGCGTTATTGGTTATGGCAATGTTGGTAAAACTGTTTATACCCGTTTTGCCAATATGGGGTGTCAGGTTCATGTATATGATCCTATTAGGGAAAAAGAAGGCGGATCGGCCAATTTTGTTTCCTTGGATGAGATCCTGTCTTGTGATGTTATTTCCTTGCATGCACCTTTAACGCATACCGGCTCTTACCCAACTAAGGGAATGATTGGAAGAAAAGAGCTGGCTAAGCTGTCTGCTGGCGTCACTATCATTTCTGCTGGACGTGGTGGGGTTATTGATGAAAGTGCTTTGCTTGATCGACATAAACAGTTAAATGGTAATCTTCACTTAGTGCTTGATGTTTGGGATGGCGAGCCTGCTATCAACCAGGAATTGATTGCTATTGTTGATATTGCCACTCCTCATATTGCTGGTTATAGCAAGCAAGGTCGTGAAAAAGGTACATGGATGGTGTATCAGGCTTTGTGTCAATATTTAGCACTGGATGCTAATGTGATTAGTAAGTATGACGCTATTAGTGCTGGATGGCTTTCCTTTGTTAATGTTAGCGCAGAGGAGCCACAAGAAGAAATGCTGGCTCGAAGTATGCATGCAATCTATGATGTGTCCAGAGATGATATTAGGTTGCGTTTTAAATATAGAGAAAATAAAGAAAAAAACGTTTTTGATTGGCTGCGTAAGCATTACGTCGAAAGAGACGAGTTTAATACTTGTATTATTGGTGTAAGCAGTAGCGATGCGAGCAATCTTATGAGTGCCGCTGGTTTTTCAGTAGACAATAAATGATGACTAAGGTAGTTGCATGGCTGGAGTAATGCAGGTCGATCTAGGAGATCTTGATGTACCAATAGGGACGAATGTGCAAATTGAGTTTATCTCTCCCCCGGGGCGTTACATGGTGAAGGTCCTTGGTAACATCTTAAAAAGCTCATTAATTGTGTCTTGCCCAAAATTAAATGGAAAAAACATACTAGTTAGGGATAGTCAGGTGGTAAATGTTCGCTTGATGTTGAGTACCCATGTTTGTGCATTTTCAAGCAAGATTGCCAAAAGTTATATGGAGCCCGCCGCTCATCTTCATATTGCTTATCCGAGTTATGTAGAAACGTCTGAAGTCAGGCAGGCTGCTCGTGTTGAGGCTCGTCTGATATCTAATATAGAGCCAAATACTTTGCCAACGTCAATTAGTGAATCTTCTTCGGCTATTATTATAGATTTAAGTCTTGGTGGGGCAAAGTTGATATCTAAAGAGGACTTTGGCTCGGTTAACCAAACCATGAGATTGGCTTGTAATGTTAAAATTGGGCCTTACAGTCATATTCTAAAATTGGATTGTGAGATTAGGTCGCAAGAAATACAGATGCTTGAACAAGTGCAGGCAAGTTTGGTGGATAACGATTTTCTAAATCGTATGGGTGTTGAATACTTCTATGTTTATGGGGTTCGTTTTATTGATGTAGTGAAAGAGGTAGGAATACCCTTGATGGCTTTCATACTGGAAACGCAGTTTAATAAAGCAAAATAAAATTGAAGTATTTAGTAATAAAAAAACGCCAGCGAATGCTGGCGTTTGTTTATAGCATTAGGCTTGATGTTACGACAGATGCTTGAGTAAAGCTTCTACGCTTTCTTTTGCATCGCCAAATAGCATGCGAGTATTTTCTTTAAAAAATAGCGGGTTCTCAACACCAGCATAACCTCGGCTCATGCCTCGTTTAAGCACTATAGTTTGTTTTCCGTGCCAAGGCTCCAGTACTGGCATGCCAGCAATAGGGCTGTCTGGTTCTTCATTTGCAGCAGGGTTTACTATGTCATTAGCCCCAATAACGATAGAAACATCAATGTTTTTAAAGTCATCATTGATCTCGTCCATTTCATACACAATATCGTAGGGAACATTGGCTTCTGCTAGTAGAACGTTCATATGTCCAGGCATGCGTCCTGCTACAGGGTGAATACCAAAGCGTACATTTACGCCCTTGTCACGAAGTTTTTTGGTAATTTCATACACAGTGTGTTGAGCTTGAGCGACGGCCATACCATAGCCAGGTAAAATCATTACTTCTTTGGCATCAGCTAATGCTTGTGCTGCTTCTTCGGCTTGAATTTCGATAATGGTTCCCTGTACCTCAGTACTTACCTTGGAGTTTCCTTTTGCCGCTTTACTGCCGCCAATACCACCGAGAATGACATTAAGGAATTTACGGTTCATGGCGCGGCACATGATGTAGCTTAGAATCGCGCCACTACTACCGACCAAGGCCCCAATAACTATTAGTAGATCGTTGCCTAACATAAAACCCATTGCCGCGGCAGCCCAACCGGAATAGCTGTTTAGCATAGAAACCACGACGGGCATATCAGCACCACCAATAGCGATCACTAAATGAGCGCCAAAAATAAAGGCTAATAGAGTGATAATAGCGAGATAGTTAATGCCCTCAGCCGCACCTACTTGAGCAAATAGAACAATCAAATACACTACAGCAATAAAGATAAGTAAATTGATTAAATGGCGAGCAGGTAGTCTAAGTGGCTTGCCAGATACCTTGCCGCTCAGTTTTAGATAAGCAACTAATGATCCGGTAAAAGTTACTGCCCCGATGAAAATACCTATCGCAGTCTCAACATCGTGTATCCGTTGAGCTATCAAAGACTCATATTGCTCATGACCTATTGCATTCGCGAAGCCAACAAACACTGCAGCTAAACCAACTAGACTATGAAGAATTGCTACCAGCTCTGGCATTTGTGTCATTTCAACACGTTTTGCAAGTAACCAACCAATAATACTGCCAGGTACAATGCCAAGTAGCAGTAATTGATAATTATCTGTTACTGCGCCTGCAATAGTGATAACGACCGCGAGTGCCATACCCAGCATGCCATAAATATTACCGCGTCTTGCGCTTTCTTGGTGACTTAGTCCGGCTAAGGCCATGATAAACAACGCGCTTGCTCCTATATATGAAGCTGTCATTATTCCGAAGTTCATTATTTATCTCCTATTTGCGGAACATTTTCAGCATGCGATGTGTTACAGCAAAGCCGCCCACAATATTGATACTGGTAATAAAAATTGCCATCGCTGCTAGTATAGATACGATTGGACTGTCACTTGATACTTGTGTAATAGCGCCAATTACAATAATGCTACTAATCGCGTTAGTTACGCTCATAAGAGGTGTATGAAGAGAATGACTTACGCCCCAAACCACCATGTAACCAACAAAGCATGACAATACAAAAACCGTCATGTGAGCCATGAATTCCGCTGGTGCTATAGAGCCCAAGCCAAGCAACAATGCGCCAGTTATAAGCACCGGAACAAGAAAACCAAAAGCACTCGGTTTTTTATCTTTCGGCTTCACTTCACTTTTTTCGGGTTTTAATTGTTCACTTACATCTGCCTTTGGTGCGGCGGAAAGTCGTGGTGCTGGTGGTGGCCAGGTAATGCTGCCATCTTTAACCACAGTTGCTCCACGAATCACTTCGTCTTCCATGTTTAATTCTATTTGACCATCTTTATTTGGACATAACTCGGTAAGAAGGTGGTAGATGTTTGTCGCAAACAATTGGCTGGATTGAGCGGCCATTCGGCTAGGTAGGTTGGTGTAGCCGATGATAGACACGCCGTGTACGTCAATAACTTTATTGGCCTGTGTTAAGCGACAGTTACCACCAGTCTCAGCAGCAAGGTCAACGATGACGCTACCTGGTTTCATTGAGCGAACCATGTCTTCTGTAATAAGTTCTGGCGCTGTTCTACCTGGAATTAATGCAGTAGTAATGATTATGTCGACGTCTTTTGCTTGTTCAGCAAATAGCGCCATTTCGGCAGCAATAAATTCGGCGCTCATGGTTTTCGCGTAACCACCTTCACCGCTACCATCTTCGTCTTTAAAATCTAATAATAGAAATTCGGCATTCATACTTTCAACCTGTTCTTTTACCTCAGGTCGAGTGTCGAATGCGCGAACAATGGCACCCATGCTTTTGGCTGCGCCGATCGCCGCTAAACCAGCTACCCCTGCGCCAATAACAAGAACTTTGGCTGGGGGGACTTTTCCTGCAGCGGTAATTTGACCAGTGAAAAAACGACCAAAGTGCTGGGCCGCTTCCACTACAGCCCGATATCCGGCAATGTTTGCCATCGAACTAAGGACGTCCATTTTTTGTGCTCGTGAAATGCGTGGTACAGCATCCAGTGCCACCACATTGGTGCCGCGCTCGGACAGTTGCTGAAGTTTGCTGGCATTTTGTGCTGGGTGTATAAGACTAATTAGAGTTTGATTTTTCCCTAATAGCTCAACGCCATAAAAGCCAAGTTCTGGGTGTTCAACAGGAGGACGTACTTTTATTAAGATATCAACGTCATGCCAAAGTTTCTTGGTATCTTGCGTTATTTCGACACCCACTTCTTTGTATGTGTCGTCTGAATAAGATGCAGCAACACCGGCACCGCTCTCCATTATAATATCAAACCCTAATTGCTTCACTTTGGAGGCAATAGAGGGGGTCATGGCGACTCTTAGTTCGCCTTCTTCTATCTCTTTTGGGATTCCAATTTTCATATTCATGCCGTTATTGTTGTTTGAGTATGCCTGTGTGTCCGCCAGTTATAATTGGAGGATACTGCCTATTGGTTTCTGCTTAAGGTGCTGCTATAGAAACGAAGGTAATTAAAAACCAGCTGCATGCTGTGATATTGCATAACAGCGTCAACAGCTGTTGTTATAACGACGTTTTATTGACTTAGCGGTATTTATAATTTGGGGTTACAATCCATTTCAACTTGGCTTGGCTTACTTATAGAGTAAGTAGGGTATCTAGCATTATAAAATGTCGTAATAAGATAAGTTGGATGAAGGTGGATGTGCGATCCTGCGGCATTAAACACTGTAAATGTCCTAGTATGACGTGTCTGGATCTCGACATTTCATGATGATAAGAAACCGATAGTATTGTCTAAAAATTATGACGTATGATTTTTAGATTTAAATGCTAACGTACGTTTTATATTAATAAGTACTACAATAAAGTAACACTCCCGCCTGAATTTGAGTTTTTCTATCAATAAGGCGGTGGTAGGAGGAATTATAATAATGACTACACCGAGATTCGTGACTTGGGAACCTTCCATCGGTCAGGCTATCATTGAAGAGTTTAAGGCAAAACCGGGGGCTTTATTGCCGCTTTTGCATGCTATTCAAGATCGCTTTTCATACATTCCAGAAGACGCAGTAGCGTTAATTGCTGGCGCCTTAAAGTTAAGTCGTGCAGAAGTTCATGGTGTCATCAGCTTTTACCATCATTTTCGTACCAAACAACCTGGGCGTCATGTGGTTGAGGTTTGTCGTGCTGAAGCTTGTCAAGCAGTAGGAGCTCGTCATTTAGAGGCTTATGCAAAAAGCATTTTGGATGTCCAGTACCATCAGACTACAGCTGATAATAATATTACCTTGGAGCCTGTTTATTGCTTGGGGAATTGTAGTTGTGGTCCTTCAGTGCGCGTGGGTGATGAAATTTATGCAGAAGTAGATACTCAACGTTTTGATGAATTGATAGAAAGCCTTAAAACCGAACGTTTGGAGGTTCAATAATGGTTCAGCGTATATATATACCTTCTGATACGACCGCAAAGGCATTAGGGGCAGATCGGATTGCTAAACTAATAGATATCATGGCAAATGATCAAAACATTGAGTTGGATATAAAGCGTAACGGAACACGTGCATTATATTGGCTAGAGCCTTTAATTGAGGTGGATACCGCGCAAGGTCGTTTTGGTTTTGGTCCGGTGAAAGAAGCTGATTTAGAGTCGCTGTTTGCTGCTAAATTTTGGCAAGGAGACGTCGAGCATCCTTTAGCACTGGGGTTGGTTGATGATATTGCTTACCTCAAGCATCAGCAGCGCCTGACATTCGCACGAATCGGCGAAATAGATCCTTTGTCTTTGAGTGACTATCAAAAGCTTAATGGCTTTAACGGTCTTAAAAAAGCCCTAACTATGGACTCGCAAGCATTGGTCGATCAGGTTAAAGAGTCCGGTTTGCGTGGTCGAGGTGGTGCCGCATTTCCAACGGGTATTAAGTGGCAGACAGTGTTAAATGCGCCATCAGAACAAAAGTACATTGTTTGTAATGCTGATGAAGGTGATTCAGGCACGTTTGCAGACCGTTTGGTCATGGAATGCGATCCCTTTATGTTGATTGAAGGGATGATTATTGCTGGCTTAGCCGTTGGGGCAACTCAGGGCTATATTTACTTACGTTCTGAATACCCGTTAGCTTATAAAACACTCAATCAAGCTATTGGGTTGGCTTATGGGAATAACTTGCTTGGTCGCGATATTCAGGGTAGTGGCAAGCATTTCGATTTAGAAGTTCGTCTTGGTGCTGGGGCTTACATTTGTGGTGAGGAAACCTCATTGCTTGAAAGTCTTGAGGGTAAGCGCGGATTGGTACGTGCTAAACCACCACTGCCAGCGATTGTTGGCTTGTTTGGTCAACCAACTGTCGTCAATAACGTATTATCTCTTGCTGCTGTTCCTTTCATATTAGATCAAGGAGCCAAGGCATATGCAGATTGCGGTATGGGGCGCTCTCGTGGCACCTTGCCTTTTCAGTTGGCAGGTAATGTGAAGCGAGGTGGGTTGGTTGAATTAGCATTCGGACCAAAGCTCAGTGAGCTAATGTTTGATTTTGGTGGCGGCACTCGCAATGGACGACCGCTACGCGCTGTTCAGGTTGGGGGGCCTTTAGGGGCTTATCTTCCTGAGTCCCAATGGGATACTCAACTTGATTATGAAGAGTTCGCTAAAGAAGGAGCTGTACTAGGTCATGGTGGTGTAGTGATGTTTGACGACACTGTTGATATGAGTGAACAGGCACGATTTTCAATGGAATTTTGTGTGGCGGAGTCTTGCGGTAAATGTACACCTTGCCGTATAGGTTCTACTCGCGGCGTTGAAGTTATTGATCGCATTCGTGCTGGTGTAAACGTGAATAGTAATATTGAGCTACTAGAGGATCTATGTGAAACCATGGTAGACGGTTCTTTATGTGCGATGGGCGGCATGACACCGTTCCCAGTGCAAAGTGCCATGAAACATTTTAGAGATGACTTTATGAAGAGCACGGTTTCAGCCACGAATACGGAGGAGGTCTAGTCATGTTGCAATATTTTGATCCAAATAAAGATTACGGGACGCCCGCCTCACTAAGTGAGAAGCTGGTAACGTTAGAAATTGATGGTGTTGAAACCTGTGTTCCTGAAGGGACGTCGGTGATGCGCGCAGCGGCTTTAGTGGATATTAATATTCCTAAATTGTGTGCGACCGATAATTTAGAAGCTTATGGTTCATGTCGACTTTGCGCAGTGCAAATAGAAGGGCGTCGTGGTACGCCTGCGTCATGTACTACGCCGGCTGAACAAGGCATGAAGGTTTGGACCCAAAACGAAAAGTTAGCCAAGCTTCGCCGTAATATCATGGAACTGTATATTTCTGATCACCCTCTTGATTGCTTGACATGCCCTGCGAATGGCGACTGCGAATTGCAAGATATGGCAGGTGCTGTCGGCCTAAGAGAAGTTCGCTACGGCTTTGATGGGGAGAACCACCTAGACGCACCGAAAGATACGTCAAACCCATATTTCACCTTTGATGCCAGCAAATGTATTGTCTGTTCACGCTGCGTACGCGCTTGCGAAGAAGTTCAAGGCACCTTCGCCTTGACGATTGATGGTCGTGGTTTTGACTCAAAAGTTTCTGCTGGGCAAAATGAATCTTTCCTTGATTCTGAATGTGTGTCTTGTGGTGCCTGTGTGCAGGCTTGCCCAACGGCAACATTGTCTGAGAATTCGATTATTGAATTGGGACAGCCAGAACATAGTGTTGTGACTACTTGTGCGTATTGTGGTGTTGGTTGTTCATTCCGAGCCGAAATGAAAGGTGATCAACTTGTACGCATGGTGCCTGATAAAGGTGGTGATGCAAACCATGGTCACTCTTGTGTGAAAGGACGTTTTGCTTTTGGCTATGCGACACATAAAGACCGTATTAAAGCACCAATGATTCGTGATTCTATCGACCAACCTTGGAAAGAAGTTGGCTGGGAGGAAGCAATTAGTTTTGCCGCTCGACGTTTGAAAGACATTCAAGCTGAACATGGTCGTGAAAGTATTGGTGGTATCACATCTTCACGTTGTACCAATGAAGAAACTTACCTTGTACAAAAACTAATTCGTGCGGCATTCGGTAATAACAACACGGATACATGTGCCCGTGTTTGTCATAGCCCAACAGGTTATGGGTTAAAACAAACCTTAGGTGAATCCGCCGGAACACAGACATTTGATTCAATTATGAAGTCTGATTGTGTGTTAGTTATAGGTGCAAACCCAACTGATGCCCACCCTGTGTTTGGCTCCATGATGCGTCGTCGTTTACGTGAAGGTGCAAGTTTGATTGTTGCAGATCCACGTGAAATTGATTTATTGAAAACGCCACATCTTGGAGATTCATTGCATCTACCATTACGCCCAGGCTCTAACGTCGCTATGGTTAATGCGTTGTCTCATGTTGTTATCACTGAAGGTTTAGAAGACGCCGATTTTATTGCGAAACGCTGTGAAACCGATGCTTATGCGAAATGGCGTGCTTTTATTTCTGAATCTCGTAATTCGCCAGAGGCGGTGGAAGAAATTACAGGCGTGTCAGCTGCTGCTGTACGTGAAGCTGCTCGTAAATTCGCTAAAGCGCCTAATTCTGCCATTTACTACGGTTTAGGTGTTACAGAGCATAGCCAAGGGTCTACCATGGTAATGGGGATTGCTAACCTTGCATTAGCAACAGGTAACATTGGTCGTGAAGGTGTTGGTGTTAACCCATTACGCGGTCAAAATAACGTACAAGGTTCTTGTGATATGGGCTCGTTCCCGCATGAGTTACCTGGTTATCAGCATGTGTCTGATCCAATCGCTCGTGGTCGCTTTGAAGCGGTATGGGGCGTGAAATTAGACGATGAGCCAGGCTTGCGCATTCCAAACATGTTTGATGCTGCTATTGCCGGCCAGTTCCGAGCTTTATACGTTCAGGGTGAGGATATTGCACAATCTGATCCTAATACCCAGCACGTTGAAGCAGCTTTAAAAGCATTGGATTGCCTGATTGTTCAGGATATCTTTTTGAATGAAACGGCGAAGTTTGCTCATGTGTTATTGCCTGGCTCTTCTTTCCTTGAAAAAAACGGTACCTTTACGAACGCAGAGCGTCGTATTAACCGTGTACGTAAAGTAATGCCAGCTGTTGCAGGAAAAGAAGACTGGGAAGTAACCGTAGATCTTGCAAATGCTTTAGGTTATTCAATGAGCTATAACCACCCATCTGAAATTATGGATGAAATTGCCTTGTTAACACCAAGTTTTGCAGGCGTAAGCTATGAAAAGCTCGATAAACATGGCAGTTTGCAATGGCCATGCAATGATGAGTTTCCTATTGGATCTCCAATTATGCATATGGAAAGCTTTCCAATGCCTGAAGGTAAGGGGCATTTTGCGATTACTGAGTTTGTGCCAACCACAGAACGAGCAAATCGAAAATATCCTTTACTGTTAACTACTGGGCGCATTTTGAGTCAGTACAACGTTGGAGCACAAACGCGTCGTACGGACAACCAGACATGGCACGATGAAGATATTTTGGAACTTCATCCTCATGATGCGGAAGAGCGTGGTATCAGTAGTGGTGATTGGTTGGGAATTAGTAGTCGAGCTGGGCATACAGTATTACGAGCGCGGGTTAGTGTGCGCATGCAACCAGGGGTGGTATATACCACGTTCCATCACCCTGGAAGTGGTGCCAACGTAATTACCACCAACAACTCTGACTGGGCGACAAACTGTCCAGAGTATAAAGTTACGGCAGTACAAGTTGAGAAGGTCTCTCAACCCTCAGAATGGCAAAAAGATTTTGTGGCGAATCATCATCGTCAACACAAGTTTTTAGCAGAAGCCTCGGTAGCTGCTAGCAGTGATGAGTAATAAATAAACTGATAGGGTTGGCCTTATATTAGGTCAGCCACTATTGGTCATTATAATTAGACAGCTGTAGTGAGAGTTGTATATGCATCAGACAGAACAAGAGCATTTAATTGATATGATTAATCAGATTGCTGTTAATAATATCAGTCTCGGTGATGATTCAGTTATTGCCGATATGATTGCAGGGCATGTTAAGAAATTTTGGCCGCGTCGTATGAAAGTCATTTTAAATGATTATATAGTCAATGATGGAGGAGAGCGTCTTCATCCTGCTGCGTTGTTGGCAGGTAAAAAGTTGGCCGAAGAAGGTTGATAATGGGAAGTAAATAAATCTTAGAAAGTTAAGGGTTTATATTTGCTATCACAAAAAACGCCAGCTTATGCTGGCGTTTTTTGTGATAGATGTGGCGATATTAAATTAAAGTGCTTGAAGGGCTTTTATACGGTCTTCAATCGGTGGGTGGCTTGAAAAAAGCTCGCCCATTGTTGGTGTTTTTCCACGACGAATGCCAAATGCAAGCATAGAGTCTGGCATACGGCTTTCTTCATGCTCTTGCTGTAGTCGAGCAAGAGCTGCAATCATAGCGCCTTTGCCTGCCAATCTAGCACCGGCTTCGTCCGCTCTGAATTCGCGAAAGCGCGAGAACCACATAACGATCATAGATGCCAAAATACCAAATACAATCTCAAATACGAATGTTGCTATGTAGTATCCCCAGCCGACTGAGCCTTCATTATCATCTTTTCGCAGGAACTGGTCGACAGCATAAGCGGCGATACGAGCAAAAAACATAACGAAGGTATTTACGACGCCTTGAATCAAAGAAAGCGTAATCATGTCACCGTTTGCAACATGGCCAATCTCATGACCCAGCACAGCTTTAATTTCATCTGGTGAGAAACGATCTAGCATGCCGCTAGATACAGCAACTAGAGCATCATTTTTGTTCCAGCCTGTCGCGAATGCATTGGCTTCGTGTGCAGGAAAAATCGCTACTTCTGGCATTTTAATGCCAGCTTTTTGCGAAAGTTCTTTCACTGTATCAAGTAGCCATACTTCTTTATGATTGCGTGGTTGTTCAATAACAACTGCGCCTGATCCACGTTTTGCCATCCATTTTGAAAGAAGAAGTGAGATCAAACTGCCCGTAAAACCGAATACACCACAGAAAATAAGCAGTGACGTGAAGTCTAGGCCATTGCTGGTCATGTAACCATTAACGCCTAAAAGGCTTAAGACAATACCTGCTACCACCATGACAGCTAAGTTTGTCAGTAAAAACAGAATAATACGCATCACTATGCTCCTTAAAAGACTGTTAAGGAGCATAGTAGGGCTTTATTGGATTATTTCAAGAGAGGATTAACGCTTTCTTAATCGACTAAGAAATGCAGCAAACCTATCCATGGCGGGTGTTAGCTCCTCAATATGAGGAAGAAAGACAAAGCGGACATGGTCTGGTGTTGGCCAGTTGAACCCTGTGCCTTGAACTATAAGTACTTTCTCTTCTCGCAAAAATTGCAGAACAAGATCCATGTCATTTTTAATTTTATACATTTTCGGATCGAGTTTAGGGAATAAGTACAGGGCGCCCTCAGGCTTATGGCAGTGAACGCCCGGGATCGAGTCCAGTGCTTCCCATGCAACCTTGCGTTGCTCATAGAAGCGACCTCCAGGGACTATTAACTCATTAATGCTTTGGTAACCCCCTAATGCTGTCTGAACGGCATGCTGAGCTGGTACGTTGGCACACAAGCGCATAGAGCTAAGTATGTCTAAGCCTTCTATATAATCACTGATTCCGCTTCTGTCACCTGTAATCACCATCCAACCGGAACGAAAGCCTGCTGTGCGATACACTTTAGATAGGCCGCCAAAGGTAATGCAGGGAGCACGGCCTTCTGTCAAAGTGGCAGTAGGTATGTGCTGAGCTTCGTCATAGAGGATTTTGTCGTATATTTCATCTGAAAAGATCAGCAGATTATGTTCTTCTGCAAGATTAATAATGGATTCAAGAATACCTTTTTCATAAACCGCACCTGTTGGGTTGTTTGGGTTAATGATGACAATGGCTTTAGTTTTGTTAGAAATTTTCGAACGAATATCGTTAATATCAGGCTGCCAACCTGAACCCTCGTCACACAAATAGTGTTTAACGTAGCCGCCGGCTAATGTTGCTGCAGCAGTCCAAAGAGGATAGTCCGGTGCTGGAATTAGAATTTCATCTCCATCGTTTAATAGACCTTGCATGGCCATGACGATAAGTTCGCTGACGCCGTTCCCCATCCATACGTGATTAACGTCGGCAGATTTAATACCCATTGCCTGATATTTTTGCATGACTGCCTTACGGGCAGAAAAAAGACCTTTGGATTCGCAGTACCCTTGAGCGGTTGGCAGGTTGCGAATGACATCTACTAATATTTCGTCAGGTGCTTCAAAGCCAAACGGTGCAGGGTTGCCTATGTTTAGTTTGAGTATGCGTTGACCTTCTTCTTCCATGCGTACAGCTTCTTTTAGGACTGGACCACGGATTTCATAACATATATTGGCTAGTTTGTTTGATTTACGAATTTGCACCACTTTATCCTTACTGCAGCTGGACGGAGAAAATACTAACTTTACTCTTTACTTGAGCGCATTCAAGGTGAGTACTTGATATATAGGTAAAAAAATAGTCTTGATGTGTTTATGTTCTAGATGAGCTGAGTGAGTAGTGGGCATTGATAGTAATTAAAAGGCCAAACTGATGCGTCATCAGTTTGGCCCTTTGGTTTTATTTATTTTGCATTCAAATAACACTCCGTCCTTGAGTGAGTTTTATTTAAGTAGGGCGATAATATTTGGATCACTCAAGAGGCGATTAACTGTTTGGCTGGCAAGTGCGTTCATGTCATCTTGGATTGCTTGTTGATAAGGCATAGTGCCGTACTCTCTAACTTTTTGAGATCCATAGTTAGCTTTATAGGTTTGACCTTTGGCAGCTAGTGTTGCTTTTAACTCAAATTCTAAAGTGGCGACTGTCTTTAATGTTTCTACTTTAGTTGTGTAACTCATTTTAGTGATTTCGATTTGCAGATCAGCCGCCGGCATGAGCCCTTGGTCTGGAGTGAAGCCCATTTTACGTAAGCCACTTAGTACGCTGTCCTTAACACTTTGTTTTACATCATTTGTTGTGAAAATGTCAGCTCGTTCATTAATACCTGTTTTAATTGAACCAACGGCATTAGTCAGTTTTGTGCTGGTGGTCACGTCTATAACTCTCTCGTTAGAGAGGGTTGCAGTTTTAACGTTTTCTTGCGGAGTGATGCTTATATAGTGCGTTGTAGAGCAGCCTGCTAATAAAAGCGTTGAAAGGGATAGGGTTAGAAATAGTTGTTTGTTTAGCATAATAGCTCCGATCAGATTGATTTCTAAAGCGACTTTTTTTCTAAGTAGCTTAAATTAATGAAAAAAAATGTTGATTTTCAGATTGGTAACAGTAATATACGCACCCGCTCACACAGCAAGATTAAAACGTTGTCCCATTCGTCTAGAGGCCTAGGACACCGCCCTTTCACGGCGGTAACAGGGGTTCGAACCCCCTATGGGACGCCATCCTTTCACAGGGCTGGCTGTATAGTCTACATAAAATTAGTGCTGGTTGAGAAGTTTTTTGCGGGAATAGCTCAGTGGTAGAGCACAACCTTGCCAAGGTTGGGGTCGCGAGTTCGAGCCTCGTTTCCCGCTCCACTTTCTTTAAGTAGAAAGTTTGAAAAGAAGATAGTTATAGCTCTATAAAAGCTAAATTGTGTCCCATTCGTCTAGAGGCCTAGGACACCGCCCTTTCACGGCGGTAACAGGGGTTCGAACCCCCTATGGGACGCCACTTTTAAATCAGTCTTGCAATTAGGCAAGTTTGATAAAACAGTCCACTCGTTTATGCGAATAAAGAGTAGGGGTGTTAGAAATGCGGGAATAGCTCAGTGGTAGAGCACAACCTTGCCAAGGTTGGGGTCGCGAGTTCGAGCCTCGTTTCCCGCTCCACTTTCTTTAAGTAGAAAGTTTGAAAAGAARATAGTTRTAGCTCTATAAAAGCTAAATTGTGTCCCATTCGTCTAGAGGCCTAGGACACCGCCCTTTCACGGCGGTAACAGGGGTTCGAACCCCCTATGGGACGCCACTTTTAAATCAGTCTTGCAATTAGGCAAGTTTGATAAAACAGTCCACTCGTTTATGCGAATAAAGAGTAGGGGTGTTAGAAGTGCGGGAATAGCTCAGTGGTAGAGCACAACCTTGCCAAGGTTGGGGTCGCGAGTTCGAGCCTCGTTTCCCGCTCCACTTTCTTTAAGTAGAAAGTTTGAAAAGAAGATAGTTATAGCTCTATAAAAGCTAAATTGTGTCCCATTCGTCTAGAGGCCTAGGACACCGCCCTTTCACGGCGGTAACAGGGGTTCGAACCCCCTATGGGACGCCACTTTTAAATCAGTCTTGCAATTAGGCAAGTTTGATAAAACAGTCCACTCGTTTATGCGAATAAAGAGTAGGGGTGTTAGAAATGCGGGAATAGCTCAGTGGTAGAGCACAACCTTGCCAAGGTTGGGGTCGCGAGTTCGAGCCTCGTTTCCCGCTCCACTTTCTTTAAGTAGAAAGTTTGAAAAGAAAATAGTTGTAGCTCTATAAAAGCTAAATTGTGTCCCATTCGTCTAGAGGCCTAGGA
>NZ_PTXN01000018.1 GCF_012726345.1 Marinomonas sp. UCMA 3892 | reverse complement strand
CTCAAACACAGCCTAGGTCTGACTGAGTATCGGGCTTTGCGCTATTTTGCACGCTTACCCACCTAAACTGCCGAAGCAGGTTCACTTGCGTTGTGTACTGTTAACTTCCTATCGCTTCCTTCAGACCCTGCCGTTGGCCAGCAACGCCCTTGCGATTCGGATTCTCTTCCCCCCAGTCGGGGTGAGACAGGTTTCTTACAACCTGACGGGTTTGCCAGCTTCGCTGGGCAAACAAAAAAGGGTTAGCTTGTAAAAGCTAACCCTTTTTCATTTTGTTACCGTCTTATACACGATAGACACTGAAGTTTTATATGACAGTCACTAAGGTTTTATATAGGCAAAACCATCCGCTTGTTTCTCAATCAGTTCCAATACTCCAACCGGAACAACATCGACATAAACAGGCAAAGAATCAATAGCTATACCAAGGCCATTTAACGAATTTTGACAGAGTTTAAACTCAACGCCATTCTCTGCTAATTCTTTAACAAGATCGCCTTGATTGGCTTGCTCCTTATCAAGAGAAGAAACACCAGCATTTTGCTCCTCAAAAATAATTGCCGCTTTTGAGTTCACCAATACAACAATACTAGAAGCTTTTACATCCACAACTTTTATCAAATTTCTGGCATTGGCAAGAAGCAACGGCCACTTTTCAACTTCATCAATATGAAAAACCACTTTCACTGATTGCATAACATCCTCATTAAACGGTTAGTACACTTTTAATTAATTACTAGCGTAAGACAAATTCAGCGAACAAAATAGCAATAAAATAAACTCCAGCTCTCTTATCATCGAAGCATGTTATGATTTACATATTCTAAAAAAATACAATTTACCGACATGTCTATTAAAATCAATGCAATGCCATCTATTTACCAATCTTTCCTAATTTTTTTCAGCTTACTCACAACAAATCTCAGCCTAGCAGACTCTCCAATTCATGTGGGTGGCGATCTAAATTATCCACCTTATGAGTTTATCAATGAAGATGGCGAACCTGATGGCTACAATACGGAGTTAACTCGCGCCATTGCCGAAGTCATGGGAATTGAGGTCGAAATACAACTGGGCAGCTGGGATGATATTCGTAGCCGCTTGGAGCAAGGCAAATTAGATGTTTTGCAAGGCATGGCCTATTCTACAGGGCGAACTGACAATTACGATTTTTCGCCACCACATGCATTAGTGCATCAATCTATTTTTGCCCGTAAGGGGACCGCTAAAGTAAATAACCTAAACGAACTTGCAGGCAAAGAACTTATTGTCCAACGCGGCGGAGTCATGCATGACTTTTTTCTTCATAGTGACATCAAGGCCAAGTTGATTCTGGTCGACACCCACGCTGCTGCGCTCCGCTTACTATCATCAGGCAAATATAATTATGCACTGGTCGCCAACTTGCCGGGGCTATATCTCGGCAAGGAACTGGAGCTATCTAACATCATTCCTGTTGGCCGCCCTTTTGGCGCCAAGCAATATGGTTATGCCGTAATGAAAGGCAATACAGACCTTCTCGCTCAATTTAGCGAAGGTCTTGCCATTCTTAAAAATACTGGCCGCCAGCAAGAAATTTACGATAAGTGGCTAGGCCCATTAGAGCAAGACGGCTTCCCATGGAAAAAGATCGGACTAATTACCGGCAGTATTTCTGGAATATTGTTGGTGATTTTAGGCGGTATTGTCATCTGGAACCGCATGCTAACCCGTGAAGTAAGTCGTCGTACCGACGAGTTAAAGCAACAGCAAAAACAGCTAATGCAAGCGGATAAAATGGCGTCATTAGGTATTTTAGTATCAGGGGTTGCCCATGAAATAAATAACCCTAGCAGCCTACTTTTACTCAACTTACCTGTGATTCAAGAGTTTTATGATGATGCCGAAGACATCCTCGAAACCCATTATCAAGAACATGGCGATTTTTATATTGCTGGGCTCGAATACAGCAGGATGCGCGATGAGATCCCTTCTATGCTGCAAGATATGTTAATAGGTACACAAAAAATTCGTCGCATCGTTAACGATCTCAAAGACTTTGCCCGTGAAACACCAGATGATTGGAAAGAACAGATAGATCTTAATGAAACCCTAGAAGTCGCAATTCGTCTAGTAGACAAAACCATTCGTCAAAGCTGTGATCAATTTAATGTGGAGTATACTCGTCCACTACCGAGTTTTTATGGCAGCGCTCAGAAAATTGAGCAAGTTATAATTAACCTTATAGTAAATGCGTGTCAGGCTCTAGAATCATCTAATCAAGCCATTAATATTCGAACCTTTCTCAAAGACGAAAAACACCTATGTTTAGAAGTTTGGGATCAAGGCAAAGGTATAGAGCCACATAATATAACTCGATTATGTGATCCTTTTTTTACCACTCGACGAGAAGATGGTGGTACTGGCCTTGGTCTCTCTATATCCAGTAAAATCGTCCAAGAACACGGTGGCAGTCTGGTTTATGAGTCTATCCCCAAGCATGGCACTAAAGCTATTTTGACCTTTTCAGTTGCTAAACTTCATTCGTGACACCCTGTAAAAGTCTCTGTTAGGAGTTCTTGTATGCAAAAAAACCTTTACCCACAATTCGGTATTTTACTGGTGGATGACGAAGAAGCCTTCTTACGCAGCATGAGCATTGCATTAGAACGTAAAGCGGGATTCAGCCACTTATACCATTGCCAAGACAGTCGTAACGCCATGTCTATGATTTCGGAGCACCCAATTGGCATCGTCCTACTGGACATGACCATGCCTCATATTTCAGGTGATAAGCTACTACATAAAATAGTAACGGAATATCCGGACATTAGTGTCATTGTCATTAGCGGCTTAAACCAGCTAGAGATAGCTTTAGACTGTATTCGACTTGGCGCCTTTGATTATTATGTCAAAACAACCGAAGAACGCCGCTTAATCGAAGGCATAAAACGTGCCGTACGTATGCAAGAAATGCATGTCGAAAATCAAGCCCTACGTCGCCATGTACTAACCAATACACTAGAACAACCTAACGTATTCGCCAGTATCATTACACAAGACAAAGGCATGCATGCTGTCTTTCAGTACCTTGAATCAATTGCGTCTAGCCAACAGCCTGTTCTGATTAGTGGTGAAAGTGGTGTAGGAAAAGAGCAAATCGCTCAAGCCATTCATGACTTAAGTAACAACACAGGACCTTTGGTGAGTGTCAATGTTGCTGGATTAGACGACAACGTATTTTCGGACACATTATTTGGTCACCGGCGTGGCGCTTTCACAGGAGCGGATAGCGCTCGCCCAGGCATGATAGAACAAGCCGCGGGAGGCACTTTGTTTTTGGATGAAATTGGCGATTTAAGCCCTACATCACAGGTCAAATTATTGCGCCTATTACAAGAGGGAGAATATTACCCATTAGGCAGCGACCGACCTAAACGTCTGCGCGCCAGAGTAGTCGCTGCAACCCATCAAAACCTCACGGATAAACAAGCATCTGGCGCGTTTCGAAAAGACCTATACTATCGCTTGAAAATTCACCATGTTGAGATCCCACCGTTACGTCGTCGAGTCAATGACTTGCCCTTATTGCTAGATTTTTTTCTAACACAAGCAGCAGAAGAAATGGGTAAAAACAAACCGACTATACCCAAAGAACTCCCCGTTTTATTAGCTAATTACCAATGGCCGGGCAATATAAGAGAGCTAAAAGCACTCGTTTATGATGCCGTAAGCTGCCATCAATCTAAAGTTCTCTCGATGGAGACATTTCGTCACGTGTTGACGAAAGAAAACCCTTCACAGTTACAAGTAAATCTAGAAAACAGGAACGCACGAGTATTCTTTCCAGCTGAACAACCATTACCATCCATGCAAGAGATTAATGATCTACTAGTAGAAGAAGCGATGAAACGAGCGCAGGGCAACCAATCCCTCGCGTCTCGCCTCATAGGCGTGTCACAACCCGCGCTAAGTAAACGCTTAAATAAGAAAAACAGCTAAAGTCCACCAAAGCAACCCATATAACTGTGGTTATAGCTATAACCACAGTTATTAATCGTATAAAGCTTTGATATATAACATTTTTAATCCATATTTTGGCAATATAACTATTCCTTAGGCATACCCCTTCAGATTTAAAGAAACTCAATAGATTTTAAAATTTTATATTTAAAATCAATGAGTTAAATATAACATACCCAATTGGCACAATGGTTGCTCTTATCTATTACAAACCCTATGTAAAACAACAATAAACGAGAGCATCATGATACAAATCACCAGCGAAGCCGTTCGCTCAGAACACGATCTACTTGGCGACAGTAATGTTCCTGCTAATGCATACTACGGCATTCAAACACAACGTGCCTGTTTGAACTTTGATCTCAGCGGCATACCACTTCATCATTTCCCTGAGCTTGTTGTTGCCATCAGCATGGTAAAATCGGCTTGTGCAGGAGCAAACCGAAGCTTAGGTCTTTTAGACGATGATCGCTATCACGCTATTATTGACGCCGTCGCAGAAATCAAACAAGGACATTTTCACGACCAATTTATTGTCGATATGATCCAAGGCGGCGCTGGTACATCAACCAATATGAATGCTAACGAAGTCATTGCTAATATTGCACTTGAAAAACTCGGTTATGAAAAAGGTGAATACCAACACCTTCATCCGAACAATCATGTCAACATGTCACAATCTACCAATGACGCTTACCCAACTGCTGTACGATTGGCTATTTTGCTCAAACACGGTGATTTAGTAACAGCCCTCGCCTCATTACGCGATGCATTTAAAGCTAAGTCTATAGAGTTTGCTGACATTATCAAAATGGGACGAACCCAATTACAAGACGCGGTTCCTATGACTTTAGGTCAAGAATTTCAGTCTTTTGCTTCGACGCTGACAGAAGACATCGATCGTATTGCCGGCCTGTCAGAGCTACTAAAAGAAGTGAACCTTGGTGGCACAGCCATAGGAACAGGAATTAATACAGATCCAGAATACGCCGCTATGGCAGTAAAAAATTTATCTAAAATCAGCGGTTTCCAACTAATTCCAGCATGCGATTTAGTTGAAGCCAGCTCTGACATGGGCGCGTTCGTGTTGTTCTCCTCCATGCTTAAGCGTCTTGCAATTAAGCTATCGAAAATATCAAACGATTTACGCCTTTTAAGCATGGGGCCTCGCTGTGGGCTTAACGAAATAAACCTTCCTCCACAACAACCTGGTAGCTCTATCATGCCGGGCAAAATCAATCCCGTTATTCCTGAAGCCGTTAGCCAAGTAGCTTATCAAGTTATTGGTAATGATATGGCCATCACTATGGCTGCAGAAGCAGGTCAGCTTCAACTCAATGCAATGGAGCCACTTATTGCCTATAACGTACTAGAATCTATGCGCATGTTGAAACAAGCCATGGACATGTTAACAACTCGCTGTGTCATCGGTATCACGGCAAACAAAGAGCACTGCCAACAACTGGTTGACCAAAGCATCGGAGTCATTACTGCCGTTGTTCCTTATATCGGCTACGACAATGCTAGCCGTATCGCTAAGACAGCACTTGCCACAGGACGTGGAGTTTTAGACTTAATTCGTGACGAACAACTAATGAGTGAAGACGATATCAACGAGGTGCTTAAACCGGCCAACATGATTCGTCCTCAAGCTCGACGTATTAAGCGTTAATCCCCCTGACAAATAACAAATAAAAAGGCATTAAGATGACAGACACTCAAACAACAAAAACAAACTTTTGGAGCAAAATGCCACTTTGGCAAAAAATCTTAATTGGTATGGTTCTCGGTATAATAACTGGCTCTATCATGGGGCCAGACGCAGAAATACTGAAACCAATTGGCACCTTGTTTATTAAAGCCATTAAAATGCTCATTGTTCCCTTGGTGTTTTGCTCCTTAGTAGTTGGCGTTACTTCTATGCAAGACACTCGGAAAATGGGTCGAGTCGGATTGAAATCAATAGTGTTGTATTTAGGAACAACCGCTGTTGCTATTACTATCGGCCTCGGATTAGGAACTATTTTTAGCCCTGGCGCCGGTTTGAATATGGACGCTTCTACGATCTCTCAAGCAACAAAAGAAGCCCCGACATTAGTGCAAACGTTGCTAAACATGATCCCAACCAACCCTGTTGATGCGCTTGCTGCTGGCAACATTCTACAAATCATAGTCTTTGCTCTTGGTTTAGGAATTGCGTTAACTCTGTCAGGTGAGAAAGGTAAGCCTGCCATCGCCGTATTTGAAAGTCTTGCTGAAGCTATGTATATGCTAACTGGACTAGTAATGAAACTAGCACCTTACGGGGTATTTGGTTTAATGGCTTGGGTCGCAGGGAAATATGGCCTAGAAATTCTACTACCGCTGATTAAAGTCGTTGCCGTGGTTTATCTTGGTAGCATCATACACGTCGTAGTTTTTTATAGTGGCTTGATTAGTCTATTAGGACGCCTTAACCCAATTCCTTATCTAAAAGGCATTGCTACACCAGCTGCGGTTGCGTTCACCACCACAAGTAGCTCTGGTACATTACCGGCAAGTATTAAAGCAGCTCAAGAAGAACTAGGTGTATCAAAAGGTATTTCTAGTTTTGTATTACCTTTGGGCGCAACAATAAACATGGATGGTACGGCGCTTTACCAGGGCGTTTGCGCTTTATTTATCGCACAAGCATTTGGTGTTGACCTAGAAGTTTCTGACTATATTGTCATTATCGCTACATCTACACTAGCATCTATTGGTACAGCGGGTGTTCCAGGTGCTGGTATGATCATGCTGTCTTTGGTTCTAACAACTGTTGGCTTGCCAATTGAAGGCCTAGCCATCATTGCTGGGATAGACAGAATCCTAGACATGGCTCGCACAACCGTAAACGTCTGTGGCGACTTAATGGTCTCGACCCTCGTTGCGAAAAGCGAAAATGAACTGGATCAAGATATTTATTCAGCCCAACCAACATCAGATTCAGCAAAAGCGTAGTCTATAATTATTAAAATTGAGCTTTAAAAATTTCTTTGTAATACATAAAAAAATAGCCAGATGACATAATCTCATCTGGCTATTTTTATAGAACAAAGAAATATCAACCCCTTAGCTTGTTAAACGATCGAACTAAGGCGCATTTCTTTGAGAGGGATCCTCAGTGAAAGCTCGAATCATGTCCAGTGGATCAATTTGCTTTTTTTGATTCACTGCAGCCTGAGTCCACCAAATCAATTGGTTAAACGTACGCCCAAAGTAATCAAACCATTCAGATTGGTCTTCACCCTCTAGCAAACCTCCGTCTTCAGAAAAGATATTTTGCGCTTTTGGTACATGAATCATAGATGACACTGGCAAGCAGCCTAGCTCTGACAAAAAGGTTCGCATGCCGACTGCCGCTCGCATGCCACCCCATTGACCTGCTGAATAAGTCACTATGGCACTTGGCTTGTATGAAAACAAAGAGCTACCAAAATGATTCAGTAAGTTCGCCAATGCAGGACTCATTGAATGGTTGTATTCTGGACTTACCATTATATAACCATCCGCAGACGCTATTTTCTTAGCTAACTCATCCAATTCAGATGGGACCTGACTTTTCGAATAGGAAAAATGAGGTTTAAAAATAAGTTCTAATGGATAATTTAAAGCGTCTACCAACTCTATTTCATGATCGCCATGCTGAGATGAAAAAGACGCTAAGCAGGCTTTCGCGACCCTTTCACCTAAACGAGCTGGCCGCGGCGGTGTGCTGTCTCTAACGGTACCAAGGAACATTAAAATCTTCATAAACAATCACCCATTAAAAATCATCGTCATCAAATGCTTCGATAACACCCACCGAAGAAAGATGGAATAAAACCAACACGATAGCAAATCTTTGAAAGAAATAACGCATCACTGGTAAATTACCAACGAAAGCTCTATTGTTTAATACTCCATAGAAATCATTGTGATAAGGGATTATATGTATAAGAAACATCTATCTATTCCCTACATACCCAAGCATTAAACAAGAGAGTCGCAATATGAAACAGAAGGACTTCCGAAAACTAGGCTGCGCAGAATGTTCAACTGCGTGTGACTTAGGCTTCGACTTCACTATGGCGCTTCAGCCGATTATTAATAGCCAAACCAAAACTGTTTTCGCACAAGAAGCGCTTGTTCGTGGCCTAAATCAAGAAAGTGCCTTTCAGGTTTTTCAAAACGTCAATGAAACCAATCGCTATCGTTTTGATCAAAGTTGTCGAGTGAAAGCCATAAAACTTGCAGCAGAGCTCGAAGTCCATAAACACTGTTTTCTTAGTATCAATTTCTTACCCAATGCGGTTTACAAGCCAGAATTATGTATTCGAACTACGCTAAACGCAGCGGAAGAATATCACTTTCCAAAAGAAAAGATCATTTTCGAATTCACTGAAAACGAGCAAATTACGGACAGCAAACATTTAGAATCCATTATTCTGCACTATCAGCAACAAGGTTTTTTAACCGCTACGGATGACTTTGGCTCAGGGTTCAACGGTTTAAACCAACTTGCCGATCTTAAAACAGACATCACTAAAATCGACATGGCGTTAATCAAGAATATCGACCAAGACAAAAAACGCCAAATCATCGTACGAAATTTGGTAAACCTGTTTAACGAACTGAATATGATAATCGTCGCTGAAGGTATCGAAACAAAGGCCGAATATCATGTACTACAAGAAATGGGGATTCATTTATTTCAAGGTTACTACTTTGCTCGCCCAAGTTTTGAATCGCTTGCTGAAATCAATTGGAATTAACTCGAAGCTAAACGCAAAAAGGCCAACATATTAATATTCCCCTATTGATAAACAACCTTAAAGTGCTCTAACACCAACATCATATCTTCCGTTGGCTCGATCCCTAATTCCTCACACTCCGCGGAAAAAAACGCCCAATGCGCTTCACGCCACCAATCTAAAGTTTTATCACCCTCGCCTTCTGCTGCTGCAAATTCAGCACTAACATCACAATATCGACACTCTGTAACAGAAGTAATTTCCACAATGCACACAGGTTTACCATCCCAATTGGTCACAACTAGTAAGTGACCAACCTCTGGCATAGCTTCGCCCTCATAGCTGTACCAATGTTTCATGCTACAGGATGCTTGTTTTTCACCACGCCGGATCAAATCGGCACAAATATTGGCATTGTATTCATCAGCACAGAAATAATCTGCACTAAACGAAGTGTATTTTTCAGCAACTTCTATAGGTAAAGAATGAAGAAAACCAGCCAAATACACTTTACTTCTTTCATCCATGAAATCTTCAACCTTTATGTCCATCTCACTATGTCCCACAAAATCAGCTCTTATTTCAGTCTTGTTAAGCCAACTAATACGCAAACAATACCACCAACCATACCAACCCAAGCTTCTACAGGTGTCTCGCCGCTTAAAGCTCGGGTCACTTGAGAGCTAGCTGCATCATAAATGTTATAACCCCACACAGCTAAAGCAGCACCGGCGATAACCAAAATAATGCCTATAATTTTATTGTTCATATTTACTCCAAAGGATTATAAATTCAGCGAATAGCGTTTCATAATGACACATATCCGAGCACAAATTAAAAACATTTATCTCTAGCCCTTAAATCGCCAACACTTTACCGCTAGAATGGCGCCCACTAACATCCCTCTTATCCATTTAGTTCTGAGAACAAGCGAGCGTCCCATATGAAAATATTAATAAAACTTATTCGTAATCTGCTAGGCTACATCATCATAGCCGTTGATCTTCTTACCCGTGGCTCTAAGAAAAAACGCACACCTGAAAAGCAAGAAAAGATTAACCAAGAGCTTAAAAATTTTTCGCTTTATCAATTCTCTGCTTGCCCGTTTTGCACTAAAACACGCAGAGCCATGTACAAGCTGAACCTACCTATTGAAAAGCGTAACGCAACAGAAGGTTCAGTTCACCGTACTGAGTTACTTGAAGGCGGCGGTAAAGTAAAAGTGCCTTGCTTGCGAATTGAGCAAGATGGCAAAGTAGAATGGATGTACGAATCATCACAGATCATCAGCTACCTAGAAAAACGCTTTGCTTAACACTAAAAATAAGCAAAACTGATATTTCTAATGCTCAAAAAAACGGCTTCTGCAATAGAAGCCGTTTTCCATGAAATATTTAACTATCTTCAGTACAGACCATTAATACGACTTAGTCCTCGATACCTAAAAGGATATTAACCCAATCTTACCTGATCTTTACCACTTCGTTTTGCCTCATATAAAGCATCGTCAGCACGTCTCAATGTCTCCTCGAAAGATCGGTCCGCAGGCTCCATAGTCACGACACCTATGCTAATACTAATAGGTATATCCTCAGTAGAAAATCGGTTCAACTCCAACTTAAAATGCTTTCGTAGTCGATTTGCAAACGTCACCGCATTTTCCAAATTCATATTTGGCAAACCAATAACAAATTCATCACCACCAAAGCGACAAGCAATGTCGGTTTTTCTGAGTTCAGATCGACAAATATCACCTATCGTCATAATAATTTCATCGCCAGAAAAATGCCCCAAGGTATCATTGATTTTTTTAAGGTTATCAAGATCAAACATCAGAATAGACGCAGGGACAGCATACCGCTCGAACGCCTCGTAATGAAGTGCTAGATCCCGCTCAAGTTTCCTACGATTAAAAAGCCCTGTAAGCTGATCTGTATCACTAAGCGTTCTCAGCTTAATTTCAAGTTCGTGCCGCTCCGATATGTTACTGGCGACCCACAATACGACATCCTCGCCATCAACCAAAAAGCCGAGCTTCTGAATACGACCTTCGAACCAAAAAGAATGCTTCGGGTCATCTATAGACTCTCGATTAATATCTAGCCCTTTCATTTCATATTCTTTGATTAACAGCTGACCTGAGTCTAGTGCCAATTCAATTTGCTGAAGAAACCAATCCGCCTTCTCATTTTCAACGATCTCGGTAATACGCAAACCAACCAACCCATCACTGCTGTGGTAATAACGAGCATCACGCCCACCAAATACAGCTATATACTTACCGCTGCGCGACAGGATAAATGCAGGGTCTGGTAAGGTATCTAAAACAATAGCCATTTGTTCAATACTAATCATAAAAACACCCTGCGACATCGCTATGCAAAACCGAGATAAAAAAAGACTACTTATTATCTTTGCCCAGAAAAACTCCTTCTACTATAAGATAGTAACGGCTAAATCTTCCTTTTCTTCAATCAATCGCTCAAAAGAAAAGTCATCATTAATCAGAAATGTAGAATCAATGTCTTAATTCTCAGTGTCATTTTTAAAGCAATGCTTCACAGTAATTTTTTATATTAGTAATTACTATTCTTTGGCTGAACTATTTGATGCTTTGTCATACGACGATATACCGTGGGTCGTGACACACCCAATTGTTTCGCAACAGCGGATACATTCCAACGCTGCTGCCGTAGCAAATTCAATAAAAATTGTTGCTCTGAATCATCATTTGACAACTTCTGACAACCCTCATAAGTCGGTGTTATTGGATGAAGCGGAATCAATGGTTCAACCAATCCGTTTTGATGGACAAAAAACTCTTCGGGAAGATGCTGTATAGATATTTCATCGGTTTCACAAATGGCGTCAGCAAAGGTTAATGTATTAACAAGTTGACGGATATTACCAGGCCATTCATACGCTAAAAGTGCGCTCATAGCATCGGCTCTTAATCTCACTGCTGGATTAATTTTCTTTAAGAGCATTTGAATGAGATATGGTTTATCAGCACGTGCTTTGAGAGTGGGTAGATTTAATGTCGCGCCATTAATACGATAAAATAAATCTTCTCTGAAACGCCCCTCTTTAATGAGTTGAGCAAGATTACAATGTGTGGCCGCTAATACACGTACATCCACATCAATCGCTTGTAGTGAACCTAACGGCATAACTTGCCCTTCAGCCAATACACGGAGTAAACGGGTTTGCAAATGCAGGGGCATATCTCCAATCTCATCTAGAAAAAGAGTGCCACCACTCGCCTGCTGAATTAATCCCTTTGCCCCTTTTGCACGCCCACCAGTAAAGGTTCCAGGCACATAGCCAAAAAGCTCGCTTTCAATTAAAGATTCAGGAATCGCAGCACAATTAACAGCTATATAAGGTTTCTGTGCACGATGGCTTGAGTCATGAATCGCTTGTGCTAACACCTCTTTCCCAGTGCCTGTGTCACCTAAAATCAGTAGATTCATATCTCGATGACGTAGCCGTTTTGCCAGACTAATCGTTTTACGCATGGCTGGATCATCCGCACTCAATCCATCAAGTTGAAAAACAGACTCTTCTTGAGTAGCCAGTATTTGTGAAAGTTGAGGCTGATAAGGCACATTTGTGGCGGGCTCTATCAACATTCCAAACAAGGTTTGCTGTGTTCCCGATAAACGAAAAGCTCGGATACCATCTTTACTTTCGTAATTAATAGAGACAATATCCCGCCATTGGCATTCTAACAATGTAGGTAAGGATACCGTTGGCAGATCAATAATATGACATTGCGATAATAAATTACGGCCAGCGGTGTTTGCAGCCAATACCACACCATCTTCATTTAATGCAAATAAACACTGCCCATTTACTTGAACCAATTCACGAGACTGATCGCACTTAAAAATCAAGCTGTGCCGATATCGCCTCAAAAAATACGCATCCTCTATTAATCGAGCGTAAAGCTGAGTTAAGTGCAAAGCAAAATTTTGACTATCCGGTGTTCGTGATGAATCAAGCGCGGAAATATCCAACACCGCCAATAACTGGCCAGATGGGTCTTTAATTGGTGCGGCTGTGCAGGTCAAACCAATATGGGAGCTATCAAAATGATCGACACGATGACAAGTTAAAGCCTGTTGCTCTTGAATACAAGTACCTACCGCACAAGTACCTGCATATTGCTCACTCCAGTCCGCGCCTAAATACAGACCCGCTCTATGCAAGCGTTCATCGTCATTTTTACTTCCTAAAAACTGAACTGTAATGCCTCGATAATCACTCAGTAATAAGACATAACCCAAGCCTGCTATTTGCGTATAAAGTTGCTCAACACCAGCACGCGCAACATTCAAAAATTCATCCACCGAATCTTGATGCTCACGAAGAATCTGATGCGTCACAATGCGAGCTGGTCTTGGTTGACTGGGGTCTAAACCATATTCACTAAGGCATCGCTGCCAAGAACGCCCAATTAACTCATGGGGAGAATAATGCTTACCTAAGGCTTGACGGCCACTGTAGCTAAGTATTGCATCAATATGCCGACGTTGCTGACTTGTATTATTCATACAGACTCTTTGCTCCTGGCTATTATTTTTATTTTTAGATTACTAGCAGTCTACTCGTGAAGAATCAGGCTTTCTATACTTCTTTACCCAATTCTGATTCATCGCCCAGCTCAAGATCAACATCTCAAACTTCCCCGTCTCTACTTAGTTAAAAGGCGAACACTGGACGTTACACTTGTACAAAAAAGCATTACAGGTGTAACGAATACGAAATACATTATCATTTAATCAATCTTACTTTTAAAAAAATATACGATATAAATCAAAAAGTTATAACAAAAAAATATCCGTGGCGATCTGTTGGCACGCATACTGCTCCATCTTCAGTACCAATATAGTTCAAATGAAACCAAGCATATGAACTTGGTATTAGGGTAGTAATAAAAATAATAATCTACATTGGAGTTACTTATGACGGATCCTTCAAAAAAAACATCTTCACTAAATACAATGCATCAACCCAACATAGCCGTTATGGATTGGCTAGAAAAACTTTCGAACACGCTTAGCTCAAATACCCCAACTGATGCTGCGGTACTGTTTGAAGAAAATGGGTATTGGCGTGACTTAATATCCTTCACCTGGAACATTAAAACCCTTGAAGGTCGCACTGCCATTAGCGACATGATCGCTGACACCATAAAACGTGTTTGTCCGACTAACTGGCAATTAGAAGAAGATGCCACTGAAACAGACGGTGTGATTGACGCTTGGATTACCTTTGAAACTGCCGTTGCTAGAGGACGTGCATATTTACGATTGCGTAACGGTCTTGCTTGGACCTTCCTAACAACAATGACGGAGCTTAAAGACTACCCTGAAAAACGAAACAAACTTCGTCCAAAAGGCGCTGAACATGGAGCCAATAAAAACCGCCAAACGTGGCTTGAAAAACGCCAGCACGAAGAAGCCACCCTAGGTTATACAGAACAACCTTATTGCCTGATTATCGGCGGAGGACAAGGCGGCATAGGTCTAGCGGCTCGCCTACGTCAACTTGATGTTCCCACTATAGTAATTGATGCCCTACCAAAACCGGGCGACACATGGCGCAATCGTTATAAATCACTCTCATTACACGATCCTATTTGGTATGACCACATGCCTTACCTCCCCTTCCCAGAAAACTGGCCAGTCTTCACCCCAAAAGACAAAATTGGTGATTGGTTAGAAATGTACACCAAAGTCATGGAGATCAATTATTGGGGATCTACACGCTGTATACATGCGGAATTTGACGAAGAGAAACAAGAATGGCGGGTAACTATTGATAAAAATGGAGAGAAACTCACCCTTCGTCCTAAGCAACTTATACTAGCAACAGGCATGTCTGGCATACCTAACATGCCCAACATACCTGGAATGGATACTTTTGAAGGAGAGCAACACCACTCTAGTCAACATCCTGGCGGAGAAGCCTATAAAGGTAAAAAATGCATCGTCCTTGGTGGCAACAACTCAGCCCATGATATCTGCTGTGCCCTATGGGAAAATGATGCTGATGTCACTATGATCCAACGCTCATCCACTCACATCATCAAATCTGATTCATTGATGGAGCTCGTCCTAGGAGGCTTATATTCAGAAGAAGCCGTTGAAAATGGTATGACAACCTATAAAGCAGATTTAACCTTTGCATCTATCCCCTTTCAAGTGATGCCACAATTTCATATTCCTGCTTACCAAGCGGTTGCTGAAAAAGATAAAGACTTCTACCAACGTTTAACCGATGCTGGATTTCTACTAGATTTTGGCGAAGATGGCTCTGGTCTATTTATGAAATACCTTCGCCGTGGCTCAGGCTATTACATTGATGTGGGTGCTTCAGAGCTTGTCGCCAATGGAGACATTAAGCTTAAATCCGGTGTTTCTATTAAGAGCATTAAACCAAAATCTGTGGTGCTTACGGATGGTACTGAACTGGAAGCTGATTTAATCGTATACGCAACAGGTTTCGGATCGATGAACGGCTGGGCGGCAAAAATCATCTCCCAAGATGTCGCTGACAAAGTGGGTAAATGCTGGGGCATGGGATCGAACACAGCAAAAGATCCTGGTCCATGGGAAGGAGAGCTTCGCAACATGTGGAAACCAACTCATCAAGAAGCGCTATGGTTCCATGGTGGCAATTTGCATCAATCAAGACACTACTCTCAGTATCTATCATTGCAAATAAAAGCACGCATGGAAGGAATAGATACATCCGTATATGGTATGGAGCCAGTCCATCACTTAAGCTAACGACAGACCTAATTGTCTCGTCCTGAAACACATCAACGGCTTCTATAACAGAAGCCGTTTTTTTATATTGTGATTATAAAAAAGTTATACGATTCCCTGCTCAATCATGGCCTCAGCAACACGCCTAAAACTAGCAATATTAGCACCTAAAACAAGATTACCAGGTTGACCAAACTCTGTAGCAGTATCATTGGCTGCATTGAAAATATTTTTCATAATTACTTTCAACTTTTCATCTACCTGCTCGAACGTCCAATTTTGCATGCTTGCATTTTGCGCCATTTCTAACTGACTAGTCGCTACACCACCAGCATTCGCAGCTTTACCTGGACCATAAGCAATTTTCGCATCAATAAAGGCATCAGCTGCCGCTTGAGTAGACGGCATATTCGCCCCCTCACTCACAACAACGCACCCATTGGACAATAATGCCTGAGCGTCTTCTAAAGTAAGTTCATTCTGTGTAGCACAAGGAAAAGCAGCATCCGCCTTAAAACGCCATACGGCATGACCATTCGCAGGATAATCAGATGCTGGAATATATTGAGCATCACTGTGCTTTTGCAAATACTCTACTAGGCTGACACTACGCACTTCTTTCAATTCTTTTAATAAATCAAGATCGATGCCTTTGTCATGATAAATAGTGCCACGTGAATCTGAACAACTAACAGGTATCGCACCAAGCTGATATAGCTTTTCAATCGTGTAAATAGCTACATTACCAGCACCTGAAATAAGACATTTTTTGCCTTTTAAAAGGTCTCCGCGGGCCTCTAGCATATACTGAGCAAAATACACTGCACCGTAACCAGTTGCTTCCTTACGAACTAATGAACCGCCCCAAAGCAAACTTTTCCCCGTCAATACCCCTTCGTAGCGGCCAGTCAAACGTTTATATTGTCCAAACATATAACCAATTTCTCGTGCACCAACACCTATATCACCCGCAGGAACATCCGTTGTTGGGCCAATATGTCTGTATAACTCGGTCATAAATGACTGGCAAAAACGCATAATCTCGCCATCAGAACGGCCTTTAGGATCAAAGTTAGCGCCACCTTTACCGCCACCAATAGGTAATCCCGTTAGTGCATTTTTAAAAATTTGCTCAAAGCCTAAAAATTTAATGATGCTGGCATTTACACTAGGATGAAAGCGTAAACCGCCTTTATAAGGGCCAAGAGCAGAGTTAAACTCAACACGATACCCTTTATTCACTTGAATATTACCCTTGTCATCTACCCAAGGAACACGAAACATAATTTGACGCTCAGGCTCAACAATACGTTGTATTATTGCTTGCTTTTGATAACGATCATTTCCTTCCAATACGGGCGCAAGTGAATCCAGCACCTCTTCCACGGCTTGATAAAACTCAGATTGAGCAGGACTAGTACGCTTCAAATCAGAAATGGTTTGATGAACATAAGTCATAAAATTTCGGTTCCTATTTAATAGTCAAAATATTACTTCCATTTTGTTAATCATCGGATAATAAAGGCATGGGTACTTTCTAAACGTTTCAATCACATTATTTCACTAAGTAATTTTGTGACGATACTTACCGTTATATGAGAAGAAAGGCGGGTACAACTCATGCTCCCGATGCTTAACTGAGCATATTCATCATCAATCGTTAACAAATTTAACAACCAAGACAAATAGTCTATCGCTCCAAATTGGTGCCATAGATTATATGGAAAATAGTTAAAATCGTAATATTGACCTGTTTATTTGTTTGAAAAACGGTCAATGCTACTAATTTTTTAAAGTGTTATACATGGAATAAACCAGAAAACTTGCAGAAAACAGAAGAATTATCTTGTCAAAAAGACAGGGTTTTAGTGCTTTATTATGGAACAATGCAACTTTTCACTCTTGACTTTGTTCATTATAAGAGATGTAAATCAACCAATTAAATACTTATAAATCATTAATATAAATCAAAAAAGTAAAACGCACCATTTGCAAACAACAGATCGCACCAAAAAAGTACAGACGATATCACGACCCCTTTACAAAATTTAAACAGTAAATCTCTACTACAAAAAAACGACTTCTGTAGTAGAAGCCGTTTTTTGTAATCCTTCACCCGTTTTCCTAGCCCAATAAAATAGGATCAATGTTTTAACATTTTTTCTCTAAATTTTACTCACCAGAAACGCTCACGTACTTACGCCAATTATGTTGCTCTTTAAAGTCCAGCACATCACGGATTTTACGGTTTGAGAACAAGGCTTCATGCTCGCCCATTTCTCGGGTAAAGGGCACACCTGGAAAAAAGCGTTCGGCTAATTCTTTCGTTGGAATAATCGCACCATTGTCATCATTACCCGCATTAAACACTTGAAAACCTAAGCCGTCTTTTTGCAAACATAAATCCACAATCTGCCCAAGATCACGAGCATCGATATAACAAAAAGCATTCCGACGACGTACTTCGGGATGTTTAAAATAATGTGGAAACAGTTCAGCGTATTCATGAGGCTCAATCACATTACCTATGCGCAGCGCATAAATATCAATTCCTGAACGACGCTGAAAACTACGTGCTGTTTTCTCGTTAACAACCTTAGACAAACCGTAGCTGTCCATAGGATCAACATCATATTCCTCTTCTAGTGGTAGTGAATGAGGATTAGTTTGCCCATCAGAAAAACAAATACCATAAGTGGTCTCTGACGATGCAATAATTACTTTCTTAATACCAAGTTTTACTGCTGCTTCAATAACGTTGTAAGTACCAATGGTATTCACTCGAAAGGTTTCATTATCTGGATTGATCAAGATTCTAGGCACCGCGGCGAAATGCACAACCGCGTCAAATGTTGGTACACCAGTACCAAGTTCTAATTCATCAAAATTAGCATACGAGCTCATGGCGTTGAACATTTGACCTGAATCGGTAATGTCCGCAATCAGGTTATCGACCTTGGGATGATCGAGTGGCGTCAAATCTACATTAAGTACTTGATATCCCTGATCAATAAGATATGCAACGGCATGCTTGCCTGCTTTTCCCGATCCACCAGTAAATAATATTCGTTTTGCTGTCATAACCTAACCTCAATGAATTTTAATTATTATTAAAAGACTCTACTTCATTCTTAGATAAATAACGCCATTGTCCGACATCAAGATCTAGGTAAACCTCGCCTATTTGCTCTCGATGCAAGCCAACCACTCTATTGCCAACGGCTGAAAACATGCGCTTAACCTGATGAAACTTGCCTTCAGTGATGGTTAAAAGTACTTCTTTTGGAGTAATAATGTCTAATTTGGCGGGACGAGTTAAACCTTGCTCACCTTGGAGTTGCAGTCCTTGTTTGAACTGAGTAACAAGCTCGCTACTCCGTTCTGCAGGAATAGCTTGCGACAACTGAACTCGATAGACTTTGCAGCAATCATTGCTTGGCAGTGTGATATTAAAAGACCAGCGTCCATCATCGGTAATCAGCACCAAACCAGTTGTATCCGCATCCAAACGCCCCGCAATGTGTAGCTCGGAAGCTTTATCAACGTCTAAATAATTAAATACAGACGGATACACTTCATCGATATTCGAGCACACAGTACCAGCTGGCTTATTCATTAAAATGTAGCGATAATCGCGCGTTTTTAGCCTATCACCATTCAAGAGCACCGTATTATTTTCATGCACTTGAATCGCTTCACTTGTCACTACTTCACCATTGACGCAAACCTCACCCGAATGAATGCATTGAACTGCTTCCTTTCTGGTCAACTCAGTACTTTTACAAACAAACTTATCAAGACGCATGACAGGCAACATTATCAGGTGGAAGAACCAGACATTATCCTTTCTGAGCAGTAATTATCAACGCCAGACGGATTTTCCCAATATAGAAGTACTTTTACGCTATACTGCATCATCTTTTCATTTCGACACACCTTACGACAATCTGTCAGAGCACCTTATGCCATTTGCAAAACTAGGATTATCCAGTCCTCTTGTTCAAGCTATTACCGAATTAGGTTACAAAACACCTACACCAGTCCAGAAACAAGCGATTCCCATCATCCTTTCGGGTAAAGACTTAATCGCCACAGCACAAACAGGAACAGGTAAAACAGCAGCTTTTGTTCTGCCCTTGCTAGAACGATTTACCAAAGCCGGAACATTACGCGGCAAACGCATTCGAGTGCTGATTCTCGTGCCGACTCGTGAGTTAGCCGTTCAGGTTGAAGCCAGTGTTGCTCAATACGCTAAACACACTAAGCTAACATCTATGGCCGTATATGGTGGTGTGGATACTGAAGCACAAAAAGAACGTTTAATAGAAGGTGTAGATATTCTGGTCGCCACTCCAGGCAGATTGCTCGATTTAGCTCATCAACGTGCACTGCATTTTGATGAACTTAAAGTCATGGTATTGGACGAAGCAGACAGAATGGTAGACATGGGCTTTGTTGGCGATATCAACAAAATCATGGAACGCCTACCTGAAAATCGTCAAAACCTTTTATTTTCGGCAACCATGACCGACGATGTTCGCGCTCTAGCATTTGATTTTTCAGACAGCAAGATGACCGATCTAGCGGCTGAAATATCTATTTCACCTAATGTCCGCGCAGCCGCCAACATAAAGCAGTGGTTAATCACCGTTGATAAAGACACAAAATCAGCCCTACTCAGTCATTTAATTAACGAGCAAAAGTGGGATCAAGCACTTATCTTTATCGAGAAAAAACATGGTGCAGCTAAACTTGTCGATCAGCTAGCCAAACGTGGCATAGTCGCCGATTGTATTCATGGTGATAGAAGCCAAGCCATGCGCGAAAAGATTTTGGCGCAATTCAAATCTGGCGAACTAAAATATCTAGTCGCCACGGGCGTTGCTGCACGTGGTTTGGATATCGGTGAATTAAGTCGCGTGGTCAATTATGACTTACCATTCAAACCAGAAGAATACATCCACCGCATTGGCCGAACAGGTCGTGCAGGTGCTTTGGGTGAAGCTATATCCTTCGTTGCTATGGGTGACTTTAAAAACCTTTGCGCTATTGAAAGCCGTCTAAAGCACATTATCGACCGCAAAGAGATTGCAGGCTTTCCTGTAAGAAAAGTCGTACCGGTTTCCATCTTGAATTACGTTCGCAAAGCCAACCGTTAAAAAACGATTTGTCCTAGATAAAAAACTATCTATCTAGGACAACGCCTCAAGACCTAAGACGATAGCTGTTACAAAGCATTCTTTTCTATAAAGTGACAGCCATAAATCTAATCTTTAAAAATTAATCTATTTGGCCAAATTGGCATTATTTAAGTATAAAAAGGCCGCTTTGATATACAAAAGTTTACAAACATGGATACTATGCTGTATATCTAAGCATTGAATTATGATGTCGGTAAAAAAGTAAAACAATGAAAGACAATATAACGGTATCCATTTCTTCAGTTGATGGAACAAAGCATTTTAGTTTCGGTAAAAGAACACGTCATACATTCAAGTTTATTAGCTACATTATTTTTCTTGCGATCCTACTTACTGCAGGAATCATTTACTACTTAATTAACGATGCCGAATATTCAAAGCTAAAATTGCTCGAACTAGAAAATAAGTCCTCTTCTTTAACCAGAGAAATCACCTCGCTTACAGCTCTAAAACTAAGCTTGGAACAGGATTTATCTGAGCGAGAAGAACGAATGCAAGTGGTCTCTGATCGACTAAATGATTTAGAAAAAGTTCTGGGCATGGATAATCAAGATACTGTCGAACTTGAATCACGTTTAGACACGGCGGCGATGAACTCGTCATTGCGAATTGCGATGCTGACTCAGATCCCAAGTGGGCCACCAGTAAAAGACGCAAGAACCTCTTCTGGTTATGGCGAACGACAACATCCTGTTATTGGTATAATGAAATTTCATCGAGGCCAAGACTTTGCGGTAAATACAGGGACGCCAATTTATGCACCTGCAGATGGAACTGTTGAAGTAACCAGGCCCAGTAATGAAGGGTCTGGTAATTTCTTGCGTTTATTGCATGGTTATGGATTTTCCAGCTCTTACTCTCATATGAGTAAGTTTGCGGTTAACAAAGGTGATTTCATTAAAAAAGGCGATTTAATCGGTTATTCGGGTAACAGCGGATTAACCTCAGGACCTCACCTACATTATGAAATACGGTTCATTGGACGAGCACTAGATCCCAAGCCCTTCATAGTTTGGGATGTAGATAATTTTGATACAATTTTTGAAAGTGTAAGAGGTATACGATGGGAATCTTTGGTGGGCAAAATAGAATTAAGAGTCAGTCAGCAACTACAACTCTCATCGCAGAAGGCTGCACAATTAACGGGCACATAAAAGTCGCTAACCAACTACAAGTAGATGGTAATATCGAAGGCCAGATTGAAGCAAAAAATCAAATAAAAATTAGCACATCAGGTAATGTTCAAGGTGAAATAACCACTGAACGCTTGATCATTAACGGCAGCTTTGAAGGTATCTGCCACGCTAATTATATTGAAATTTTAAGCTGCGGCCGCGTCAGTGGCACCATTTACAGTGACAATTTAAGCATCGAATCTGGCGGAAAATTTATGGGAATCACCAATCCATCAGATAACACCACCGTAAAACAAGAACATCATGAAGGTCTTAATAGTTTTGATGAGCTAGGTGAACTAAACCATCAAGAAGACAAGGTTGTTTTAATTAGTAATGATACAAACGCCTAGTCTAAAGCAACTTTTTTATCGGAAAGTTAACTAGGGAAAAAGCCTTAAGCAGCTCGATATTGGTTGGGTATTTCTCATAATACTCAACCATAGAACCAATTAATCACCTGATGATTTAATTAACGACGACCCTATTACGGCCGCTTTCTTTCGCTTCATAAAGTGCATTGTCGGCTCTTTTAACCACCGTCTCTATCGTATCGCCGGCTTTGAAAGCGGTTAATCCAAAACTAGCAGTTTTGTGTTCAACTCCCTCAAAATCATATTGCGCAATCTTAAGCCTAACGCCTTCAATTATTAATTTAACATCTGCAATACTTGATTCAGGGAAAATGATAATAAACTCTTCCCCGCCATAACGTCCTACATAGTCTGTTATTCTTAAACTGTCTTTCAAAACTCTTGCTATCTCAACAAGAACGCTGTCGCCTCGCTGATGTCCATATTTGTCGTTAACTTCTTTAAAGTGATCAATATCAAGTATAGAAAGACAGAAGCTATTATCAACATGGCAACCTTTATCAATCTCAGCCTGTATAAGCTCTTCCAGCTTTCTTCTGTTAAATAATGTTGTTAGGTTATCCGTAAGAGCCAGCCTATTTAACTCTTTATTTTTTTCTTCGATATCTTTTTGAGCTTGCTTTAACAATGTATTTGCTTTGGCTATTTTTCTATTCCAATAGATCATAAGTGCAAGAAAAACCACAATGGCTAACACAATTTGCCATACTATTTTATAGTTTACATCTTGTTCGTATTTTATAGGAATCCATTTTGTAAATATCTTTCTATGACGCTCATTTGTAATGTTATTAACGACTTTTTGTAGAATTCCTAATAGAGTCTCATCATCTTTTCTAACAGCGATAGAAAGCTTTAAATTTTCAGATATTTTTCCTGCTATTTTTAATTCACCAAAATATTTACTTTGAAACTCGTATCCAATACTGGCTAAAGTATCAATATAAGCAAAAAGTTGCCCATTTTTTACTTGATCTAAGCCATCATAAATATCATCAACTTCTACTATTTTTAAAGATGGATACTTTGTACGTAATATTTTAACAAAGACATCATCTCTTATTATTCCAATTTTTTCACCTTCTAAGTCCAAAATTTGATTAATAAAAGGAACATCAACCCTTGTGGCTACAACTAACGGAACATCCAAATAATGACTAGTGAAGTTTAAATATTTTTTCCTTTCTTCCGTTTCCATACCTAAAGCGAGCATATCGCATTTTTTATGCTGTATGTATTCTACTGATTGACTCCAAGTATTTGTTTTAACCAATTCAAATTTTGCTGACAGCATTTGTTCAAAAAGGCGATAATAATCCGAACTCATTCCAACATGTTCACCGTCTTCATTCAGTCCTTCGAAGGGCAAACCACTTGGGTTGATACAATATTTAATAGTGTGGGTATTAATGTAAGCTTTTTCGGTATCATCTAGATCAATATGCCCACCTGGATACTCTTTAATGGAGCCAATCCATTTATCACTCAACTCCTCCATTTCTCTTTTTGATATAGAGATAAGAGACTTTTGTAGAATAGAAATTAAAAGGCTTTTCTCAGGCTGTATTCCAAACCTTAAGTCCTCTCTATTAGTATTTGGTAAAACAAGCTCACTTGCCAACTTTATATTATTATATAAATTCTTTTTAATCAGATGATTTATATTCGGGAGATTTTGCATTAACGCATCAATTTTACCAAACACTAAATCCTTAGTTAAATCATCATAGCTATCATAAAAAATCAGATTCATTGAACCCAACTCTTCAAGTTCTTTAATGTAAAAGACGTCCTTCAACACACCGACTTTTTTTCCTGTCAGGCTTTTTAACCCATTGTATTCACCAAAATCATCTTTAACAAAAATCATAATAGGTATGTTGTAATATGGACTAGTAAATATAGTAAAGGGCTCTCTGTATTTTTTATAAGAAATACTACTTATCATATCGATTTCTTTGTTTTTAAACGAATTATAAATAGTTGTCCATTTATCTATATGTCTTTCAAATTTCAGGCCAGTTTTCTGCGATATCAAAGTCAATAAATCATGCTCAAACCCAACCAACTCACCTTCGATATAGTATGAGAAAGGAGTAAAATCAGGCATCATACCGATGCTCACTACTGGGTTATCTTTAATAAACCTCTTTTCCTCTTTCGTTAAATCCAAAGGTTTCGCTATAGACCCGACTGAATATAGGAATAAAAAAAGCAATGTAATTAATATTTTTTTCATTTCTATCTCAGTAAAAATTTCAAGTGTAATTTAGAACTAATCAAAAGCTACTCTAGAAAAAAGGCTATTCTGGTCTTAATATGAAAATAAAGACCTTTAAATTCTATTCGTTAAGTTGGTGAAAAAGCCTTCAATAGCTCAGCATTGGTCGGGAATTCTTCTAGTAACTCAACCAGCTTATGAGCACCGTCTACTGGCTTAAGGTTTGTAAGTGAACGTCGTAAAGCACGCACTTTCTCAAGATCTTTTCCATCAATAAGTAATTCTTCTCGACGCGTACTGCTTTTCGCAATGTCGATAGCAGGAAAAATTCTATGGCTCGCCGCTTCTCGTGACAAAACAATCTCCATATTCCCAGTCCCCTTGAATTCTTCAAAGATGACCTGATCCATTTTACTGCCAGTGTCCACCAAAATAGTCGCGAGAATCGTCAATGACCCTCCGTTCTCTATCTTTCTCGCTGCGCCAAACAGCTTACGAGGGATTTCTAACGCTCTTGTATCAAGTCCGCCAGACATGGTTCGACCGCTGCCTCGCTGCTCGGCATTATGCACTCGTGCAAGCCTTGTTAATGAATCAATCACAATCATCACGTCTTGACCTTCACCAGCTTGTTTACGCGCTGTTGCAAGCAGCGCATCGGCTACACGAACATGTTGTGTATAGCTTTCATCAGAAGACGACGCATGCACTTCTGCCGATACGCTGCGCTTGAAATCCGTTACTTCTTCAGGGCGTTCATCGATAAGCAAGGCATATAGCTTTATTTCAGGATAAGCTTCTGCCACAGCCTGACAAATGTGTTTTAACATGGTTGTTTTACCAGATCCTGGTGGCGCAACAATCAGACCACGCTGCCCCATACCAATTGGCGTAATCAAATCCATTGCACGAACCGTTCTCTGTGAAGAACCAGATACCAGATGAATACAAGGGGAAGGATGAATGGCCACACCGTTTAAAAAACGTTTTTCAGGATCATTCGGATACAAATCCTCAACCACCTCATCGACAGGGGTCGCGTCTGAAGATCGCTTACCTTTCAAACTTAATATTTTTCTCGTCATAAAATGGTCTTATAGCCTAGGATAATTATGTGTTTGATTTATTGATAATAAATGATACTACTTTACCATAAAGACAATGATTTTTTACTGCTCATAATGCTTAACCTTCGTTATAATAGTTTCAGATTAAATTTATAAAACAATAAAAAACTCGTATCGACACAGACACATGATTTCAGGCTTAGTAAAGGGGATAAATGTTGTTTCGTTTAGACTTACAAAGACTTTTTTTACTACTGACCATTGCTGCTGTGTTACTTACTTTTGCCAACAGCTACTATGTAACTTACCAAGTCCAAAAGCAATTATTGATCAACTCAACGCTTGAAGCCAATCGCGTTTACGCAGCTAAACTAGCAGAAACAACCAACAATTTTTTACAAAATGCTCAAAAGCAATTAGCTTACAGTGCAAATATTTTATCAACAGATTTTGATAACGAAGCACTGCTAGAATCAGAAGCCAAAAGGCTATATCAGCAATCAAGCTTCTTTAACTCTGTTTCAATTATTAATTCAAAAGCAATTATCACGACTATTTTCCCCCTTACAATACCCGTGAAAGGACTCTTACTTCCTCCTGAAACACGCCAATCCTTTAATACTCGAAAACCAATAGTAGCAGACCCATTTCTATCACCTTCTGGCAGTTATTTGGTCAGTATTTCTCATCCTATTTTCACAAAGAATAACGAGTATCTAGGCTATATTGCCGGCACCATTCACCTACACCAAAACAATGTATTCTTTAACCTACTCGGACAGCATCCTTATAGCGATGGTTCATACATATATGTTGTCGACCGACACAAAGAAATAATTTATCACCTACATAAAAACCGCATTGGGGATCATGTTCAAAACAACCCTGTTCTAGATGCTGCCATAAACGGTCAATCAGGCAGTGCTCGCGTTGTTAATTCATTGGGAATATCTATGCTAGCAGGCTACGCACATATCGAACGAGCTGGCTGGGGGGTAGTTACGCAACGCCCTTTTGATAGCGTTATGGCTGAATTAGATGTGCAGTTAACGGAAGTAATTTGGAAAAGCTTACCAGTACTACTAATGGTGCTTATAGCTTTCTGGATCGCAAATCGATTTATTACAGCCCCCTTACAAGCATTAGCACACCACGCTAGCAATATGCATGACAAAGATGCAGAGCATAATATTCTAAGTATTAAATCATGGTATTTTGAGGTTTATGAGCTTAAACGAGCAATTCTTAGCGGTTTAGCTGCCTTGAATCAAAAAATAAATCAATTAAATATAGACACAAATACAGACCCCTTGACGGGTTTATACAACCGTCGAAGCTTAGATCAAAAATTAGAGCAATGGCGAGAAATGAAGCAAAGCTTTGCTGTCATTGCATTAGATATCGACCATTTCAAAGTAATCAATGATCTTTTTGGTCATGATGTGGGGGATGAGGTTTTAAAGCAATTAAGTCAGATCATGAAAGAAACCTGCGATAAAAACGCCATCATTTTTCGTAATGGCGGGGAGGAATTCTTAATCCTATTACCATCAACTAAGCAATCTGTTGCACAGTTTTTTGCAGAGAAACTGCGTATAAAAATTGCACAGCATGAAATGCCTATAGAGGATAACATCACTGTTTCCTTAGGCATTTCATATTGGGATAGCAATAGCAACGATACGATTAAAATAACACTTAAAAAAGCGGATATCGCTTTGTATCAAGCAAAACGACAGGGCCGAAATTGCTCTATTGTTCATAGCTAATTATCTAGTCTTTTTAGGGCTCGGCCTCTCGGCTCATCACCTTCATAAAGCACAATATCAGAATGCAAGAACTCGGCCGCCTCAGCGGAGCCTTCTACTTTAACTGCACTACGCTCTAACATTTCAGCTTCAAACTCGGTGAGAACACTTGATCGAATACCCGCTTCGCGCCACTGAGATTTTGACCAACAACCTTTTGTGATTTCGCGAGCCAAGGCCAACGCATCCAACAAAGCCTGATTCGCACCCTGCCCTTTAAATGGGCTCATTGGGTGAGCTGCATCGCCAATCAGCGTGATTTTATCGCCTTTCTCTAGTAGTTCTGCCGTAAGTAGCTCTCGGTCATAAACAGGATAGCCAGACACCTGAGCGGCTTGCGTTGCGGCTAGAATCTGTGGAATAGGATCATGCCACTGAGTTCTGCGACAAGCTTCCTCTTTTAGAGCCTGAACACCTTGAGCACTCAATGCTTTCGCATCGCCTTCTGACATTGGGAAACTCAGCTGCCACATTACAGAATCAGCGTCATAGGGCATAATATAAATACGTTCATTACCATTGGCTGTTTGAAATACAGTCGCTGAATCCAGCAGTTCGCTTTCTACACCATTGAGGTCTGATAAAGGACAAATCCCCAGAATAACAATGCAACCAAGATAGCGTAACGGCGTCGTTTCCTCACCAATTAGTAAACGGCGCACCGCGCTACGAATACCATCCGCACCGACAACAAGATCCGCCTTGACATGTTTTAACTCACCATCAACCAAAAAGCCGAGATCAACCTCATCACCCTCTTTTAAATCGACTAACTGGTGTCCCCATTGTACAACATCGCGCCCACCTAACTGTTCAAGCAAAACCGAACGTAAAGACTGGCGAGCAATATGAATATTGGTGCGCTTTGGCGACGTCTTGGCGTCAGACTGCATCCACTTTCTCATGCCCCATTGACCGACAACTTTGCCTTCCGTCGTATGAACCACGTGTCGTGTTGAAACCACACCTTTTTCTAACGAGAAAATACCAAAGCCTTCAATCGCTTTACTCGCTTGCTGCAAAGTCAAACCATAACCTTGCGAGCGAGCATCAAAACCATGATCTCGTTCATACAGCGTAAAAGGAATGCCACGATGCAGGCAAGCAACAGCCAAAGCAACGCCGCCGATACCACCACCAATAATCGCAACATGAGGATATTTTTCCGTATCCGCTACTGGAAAGTGGGCAGACTGAATCAGCCCCGAACCAGCGCAGTTTGAACAAGCTTCAAGATGCCCTTTAGGACGAACAGGAGCTGGGCCTTCGCCCTTCAATCTTTCAAATTCACTTAACTCTTTTAAATAAAGCAAACGCACTTTTTTGCGCAGCCTACGGCTTCTTTTGCCACGCCCCAGACATTCAGGACAAGCTGTCCAACTACCCGCTTCACTTACCACTTGATATATTTTCCACTTGATGCGCTTTAAAAAGCTAATGATGTCGTTTTTCTATGAAAGAAATAATAACCGATACGATAGATGGGAGCCTAAAAGAAAAACCTGAATATGGAGTTAATTACTAAGATAATTGTTATGGTTCAAAAAAAATAAGCAAATGAAAGCCCTATTTGAATAATGAGCAAGCTCAAAACTAAGCATTTTTGTCTAGAATCAAAATGATACGTTTACATTCACTTTTAACCTTATTTTTCATAACGTCAGATGCTTTATTAACCGACTGCACACAAGTATGAGAGTAAAACCGTATTGACGATGCCAGTACAAGAGCCAAAGCTATTGAGCCAATGGTTGATAGCACTCGAAAGCCAACCATAGGAGTAAACAATACCTCAGGTTTAAGAACATGTACGATCGCAGCATCCACCTTGTTCACCAGGTACCCTGAAACAAGGAGGCCAACAACAAACGCCTACGATGGATATTCGCGATATTTATTTAAGCGCAAATCATAGCGTTTCTCATAAATCTCACCGGAAGCGGAGCAGCAATGAAGCGTTGCTTTAGCAGGAACAAGTGCCATATTCACGATATCTAATTCCAAAGCACCAATATTTTTATCTGACGTTAAAAAATGGGGTCTTTTACCATTCGGCATTAGATATTTTGTGTCATCATGGTAAAAATGCTTCGCCATAGCAGAAGCCAAAGACAAGCCGACATTACCACCAACAGGTGAATTACAGGCAGCACTACTACAAAATTGCCAAAATGTTACACCTTGAGCGGCTAAATGCTGCCTGCGTAGAAAGCCGTAATGCACATCACCACTAAAAATAATGACATGTTTTATGTCTGGCGTTCTCAACAAAGCATTCTGTAAATTCTTAAGCGCTTTCTTACTCGCAATCCACGGCTCCCTATCAGAAAAAGCCTTAAGCTTTGTTAATAGCGGACTAAGTTGAGCAGCCTCAATAGCATTAAAACCATACATTGGCGTAGGAGAAACCAGTATTAACGTGGAAGTTTTTGACAAAAGAGCAAGTTTTTCGCCTAGAGCATTAAGCTGTTGCCCAGACATCAGCTCAAGGTTATCACCGTCATAAACTCGCTGGGTCCGAGTATCCAATACCAGTGTTGGTGGTGTTTGCTCTAATAAATACCCCCAATACTTACTAAATAGCACCTCTAAGGGTTTATGATTTTCCTGAGTAGGATGCTTTGCTAAAGCCGCGATATTTTGCTGCATTGCTGGACTAAAATCATCAGGCTGATTCCCCCAATGCTGACAAACAATGTAGGCGGACAAAGCATTAACATAAACCTGTTTACCCAGCCAACTGCTAGAAAGATTATGCTTATTTTCCTCTGTTAAATTCCAATCATCCGTCACGTCATGATCATCAAACATCATATACACACTAATGTTAGCCAACGCTTTACGAACTTGACTCGTTGCCGTTTGCGCGAATCGTTCCAAAACTACTTTTTCATTTTCATATCGCATAGAACTATAATGATATTCCCTATCATCTTTACGTCGTAGCGATGTCAGTCTTGGCTGTAGCGCCTTATATTTGGCAAATCTTTGATTAGGTAAACTGGCACCAAAACTGAATAAATACATGCAAAAGTATTCAGCAAAACTAAAAAGATGGGATCTTTTCTCTCCTGAAGTAAAACCAAATTTTCGTTTAGCCTTACGCCACCGACCATCTAAATGCATTTTATCTGGATCAAAAGAGTCATTTTTATCGGTATACATCATTTCATGGGACAGACCTAAAGCCTCTCGAACATCTTGAAAGGATTGCAGCAATATCGGTGACACATCATCCGCATAAATTTGATCGCCAGTAAGATACAGCTGACTAGGTCTTGTCTCTTTGCCTAAAGTATCTTTGAGTAAATCAGCTATTTCAGCCAAATGATCAATACCTTGTTTATCATGAGGTTTACGGCAAGACGCTTGATAAAGATAACGATGTTGCTTGGGTATCATCACACTTGGCAGTTTTTCTCCCTCTAAACAAACCAGTTTATTAAGCCCAGTTTCCACCAAGCCATCACCATCAACAATGACATCATAATAAATAACTTCATTAGAGTCTGATGGTGCAATGGTGGCAGATAACATTACAGCAAAACAGGACGAACCAAGCTGCACAACACGACTTGACACCTCAGAAGCAATATTATCAAAGCTCTGTAATGATGAATAAACAGCGAGATTTATCTCATTAAACTCATGATCTAAAACTTGCCATATATTAATTTTTTCACGAGTTGTATGCCTAACCATTGGCCCGCAGGTAATTGCCATAATAAATCTCCCTTTTTTTCAAATTAGTTCAAATTCATTTATTAACCTTCAGTCTATCTAATAATTTAATATACAATGCAGCGCTACTTTCATGTGCTTTATAAAAGCTATCAATCGTTGCTTTTGGTGCAGATTTTCCTACTTGCTTGCTGTATTCAAGATAATAAGTTTTTGCATTCAAACAAAATAATTCGACTTGATCTTCGTTACTTTTTCCACAGCTAGCCAACTCCCCTTTTCCGACGACATCGAAATAATTTTCTTTGACAGATGCTGCAGAACCATTACCAGCTGGACGACAACTTTCATCATATGCATTTTTTAGATGCTCGTAAGAGGCTTGTAAACTAGGATCAGTACTACTCTTAATAGCTTGAATATTTGCGTTCATGGATTGACATGAATCATCATCAGCCACTGAGCTACCAGCTTGCTTCATTTGCTTATTTCGAACCACTTGAAGCGCTTCTTTATTAGCCATTAAAAGATTGGGGGCATAGATGCGTCGCTCAACAACGGAACGCTTAGCTGGATCTGATATCTGGGACGTTTGAGCTAAAGATTCTTTAAGTGCAGCAAGATTATTTTTCCCACCATCTTGGCTCCAAATATCTTTTGTTGTGGCTGTCATCACCTGAGCCGCATCGTTAGCTGATATACCTGATGAGACTGCCATACCGCCAATCACTGCTGTCGCAAATACTTTGCCAAATAGTCCATCATCGTCGTTAGCACTTTTATTAAGAGTACCGCCACCCTGACGAATCAAGTTAGCTGCTCTTGAACCCTCACCACATTTATTTATTGCATAATCTAATGTGCTGTATTTTCCAATTCTTGGGGAATAGGCATCCGCACCGTGAGAAAGTAAATAACTAATCGCATCGGCGTTGCAGAATTGAGCTGCATGCATCAATGCTGTCATACCATTATCATCGCTATAATCTATATTCGCTCCAGCAGCTAATAATATTTCCATCTGCAAAATAGGATCGGACTTGTTGTAGTGCGAAAAAATTCGATGTAATGGGGATTTGCGCGATGAAGTAGAACTTCCCGTTGTTACAACATTTGGATTTGCACCCGCTGCAAGTAAGTCCGCCATCGCAAACGTACGACCTCGTTCAGCAGCAATCAATAATGGTGAATTGGCGTCAATACCAGACCCAATATTACTCATTATCTTGGTTTTATATTCAACGTCTGCGCCTGCTGCAATCAATAGTTGAATAGCTTCTACATTACCAACTTTAGATGCTTCCCATAAAAAACTTGCACCATTAATCAAACGACCATTAGGATCAACACCAGCCGCTAACATGGCGGTAAGCATAGCAATACGATTCTTATCTATCGCTTCTCCGACTGCCCCCGCTTGTATTCCAGACACACCCACGGTCGACAATAATCTAGATAACTCATTATCAAAGGCGACTTTATCTCCGGATATAACCGTATTTTTTAATATAGAAAATGATTCAACAGGTGCTACATAAGGTTTTCTAGATGAACACCCAGATACGACAACACAAAGAAGTAAAATTTTTATCCATAACTGCCAATTTCTGATCATGTAAACCTCATATATCTACTGACTTAAATCCACATCATTTAAAAACACTAAGAAAACTCTAAGGAAAATACAATAAAATGCTTTACTTACAAATATAAACATCAACCTTATATTGGTCATACCCTATATGGGGTATATTCAGACTTGTATCCTCCCGCTTCTTAGGAACATCTCGATATGAAAGAAAACTCTATTTTGGATTTAGTCGATATGATCTATGAGCGTGGCTTTGAGCACAGAGACTGGGACAGTGTCTTAGAAAAACTCTGCGAAACAATTAAAGCCAAAAGTGCTGGACTGTTTTTTATTAAGTTTAATAAAAATGTTTATCGAGTCTTGGGAAGTTATGGTGTACCGAGTGATTTTTCTCCTGAATATCAAGAGAAATTGGGCGTACATGGTGCAACAGGTACCATCATGAAAGTTTTACCTGAAGGGACTGCTCTTGGGGCAATCGATCATAAAATATCAAAAATTGATCATCCAGAGTTTTATAAAAAATTACTTTTACCTAATAATGTCGGCTACATAAGCGCTTTAAATATTTGTAACAATACGGAATACTTCGTTGGTATTGGCATTCATAGAGGGATGGATCAAAAACAATTTAATGATAAGGAATTAGAGGTATTAGCTCGACTTTACCCTCATTTTCGTAGAGTGTTTGATTTCTCTGACATCCTTGAAAAACTGTATGAAAAAGAAGAAGTGCTTAGCAGTGCATTAGCTAAAGTTCCACTTGGCTTAATTGCAATCGATACTGATCTGAAGGTTCATTTCATCAACGACTTAGCAACATCTTTAGTTAATAATGTATTTGGCCTTCATATAAAAGATAAACAATTATTCACTGACAAGATATCATCCCAAAAAGCTCTTAAATCAAAAGTACAAAATATTCTTGACGGCCAGATTTCAGCAACTTCGTTGCAATTAGAAAATAACAACAGTATGACACCGTTATCCATAACGATTACCAACTCAAGAGTGCAGGACTTAGATATCCTAAGAGATAAAAACCAAACATCAAATTTTGCTTTGATGTATATTTCTCATCCTGACCTTTGCTCTCATATGTCACTGGAAGTGCTAAAAGAAGTATATAACCTGACGACTTCAGAAGCCCAACTAGCCTTAGCCCTCACAAACGGTTTATCTTTACAAAACTATGCTGATTCTAAAGGCGCTAGCATTCAAACAGTTAGAAGCCAGCTAAAAAATGTATTTAATAAAGTACAGGTAAACTCACAAACCGATCTAGTTCGCACTCTGATCATAAGCTCATTCAACATTGTATCTTAAGGCCTATTTTTAAATCAGAAAGTTTTTGTCGTCACTTCAACCTCGCAAATTTATTCAAGTCTTTTATACGCTGAAAAACATCTAGCATTGCTTTAACGAAATGTTATGAAGAATCCCAATATGCACCAAGCTTATTAATTTAATAATAGGCTTAATAATAAGCTGCGCACTACCAACAACGAATAACCAAGTACCACTTTCGACCAATGAATCATTAAGAAAAAAGAAACTTCCTATCAAAAACCAAACAGCAATCATAAGGTCATTGAAAGCACCAAGTGCTTCGTATCGACGTTGAACAACAATATGTTGGTTACCAATGTCTATATCTAACTCTCTACCATTCGCTTTTATCACTTTTACTCCTGTTATTAGCTTGAGAAATATCATGATAGAACCGTAACGAATCAACTTAAGTTTAACAACCTTAAACGAGACTAAGACTAAAATACGTTTTTAAACCTCATTTAATAGCTCCATACCTTTCAAACACCTATTTTCATGCTTTTCTTTATCATTAAAATCAACGCATTTGTGCTTACAGCAAGCCAATTAAATGATTTTGATTTCACTTTCATCGTAATGATTAAATGCGAAAAAATTAAGATTCTTTTCTAGAATATCCAGACCAAACAAGGCTTTAGAGCTGTCAAGTTCTAAAATACCAACGCCATGCGGTCGTCTAAGCCAAAAAGTACTGCTACACTCTTAACCAACAACACACTTAACGACACTCAATATTACAGAGGTTTTTCAAGATATCTGTCTAACTTTATAGAGGAAAAAAAAATGAACAATAGTTTCGACACCCAACAACAGATCACTGTTAATGGCGAGCAATTTCATATTCATTCCTTAAAAGGGCTTGGCGACAAAGCCAAAAGACTGCCGTTTTCCTTAAAAATATTACTCGAAAATCTACTTCGTAACGAGGATGGCGTAAATATCAAAGAACAAGACATCCAAGCCTTATTGAATTGGGATCCTCAAGCCAAACCGGCATCCGAAGTTGCTTTTACCCCTGCTCGTGTTGTCATGCAGGACTTTACCGGTGTCCCTGCCATTGTTGATTTAGCCGCCATGCGCGATGCTATGGAGAAGCTAGGCGGAGACCCTGCAAAAATAAACCCTCTTTCTCCTGCAGAACTGGTTATTGACCATTCGGTACAAGTAGATGGTTATGGCAATGCTGCAGCATTTGATTTAAATACCAAACTGGAATACGAACGAAACAAAGAACGCTACGAATTTTTACGTTGGGGTCAAACAGCCTTCAATAACCTAAAAGTTGTGCCACCAGCAACCGGTATCGTTCACCAAGTAAATTTAGAGTATTTGGCTCGTGTGGTTTTTAATGATGATAAAAATGGTCAGAAGTTTGCTTACCCAGACACTCTAGTGGGAACAGACTCACACACGACAATGATTAATGGTTTAGGCGTGCTTGGTTGGGGTGTAGGCGGGATTGAAGCAGAAGCGGCTATGCTTGGTCAACCTATCAGCTTACTTATCCCTCAGGTTGTTGGTGTTAAGCTAAGTGGCCGCCTACCGGAAGGCACCACGGCGACCGATCTAGTACTTACCATCACTGAAATGCTACGAAATCATGGCGTCGTTGGTAAATTTGTCGAATTTTACGGTGATGGTCTTGCTGACTTGCCACTTGCCGACAGAGCAACCATTGCCAATATGGCTCCAGAATATGGCGCAACATGCGGCATCTTCCCTATTGATGATGAAACCATTAACTATCTTCGTTTAACAAATCGCGACGAAACGCAACTCAACCTCATTGAAGAATACGCAAAGCACCAAGGTCTATGGCGCAATGATGGCGATGAAGCCAACTATACCGACAAACTTGAACTTATATTGAATGATGTTGTTCCTAGCCTCGCAGGCCCTAAAAGACCACAAGACAGGATACCCCTTGATAAAGCAGGTGACACTATCCGTGATCATCTAAAAGGCTTTCAAGACGAACGAATGGCTCGTGAAAATAAAAGCAGTGAAGAACAAGCTCGTATAGAAAGTGAAGGCCCTGTTATTCACCCCGATGAGTCCGTAGATGAAGCACCAATTAAAGGCGCGAGCATTGTTAAATTTAAAGGACAAGAATTTGAATTGAATGACGGTGCTTGTGTTATCGCAGCCATTACCAGCTGCACCAACACTTCAAACCCAAGCGTCATTCTAGCAGCAGGCTTGGTCGCTAAAAAAGCAAAACAACTAGGTATCAATGTAAAACCATGGGTGAAAACTTCACTGGCGCCAGGATCTAAAGTGGTAACAGATTACTTAGCAAAAGCAGGATTAATGGATGACCTAGAAAGCCTAGGCTTTAACCTCGTCGGCTATGGTTGCACCACCTGTATTGGTAACTCTGGACCATTAGCCAGTGAAATATCAGACGCCATCCAGAAACACAAACTCATCGTTAGCTCTATTTTATCTGGCAACCGAAACTTTGAAGGACGTATTCACCAAGACGTGAAAATGAACTTCTTAGCCTCGCCTCCACTCGTTGTCGCCTATGCCATTGCAGGCCGTACCGATATAGATGTGTACAAGGAACCTCTTGCGCAAGACGCGAACGGTAACGATATTTACCTAAAAGACATTTGGCCAAGTGTCAAAGAAGTAAGCGATCTGGTTAAAGAAACCGTTACTAAAGAAATGTTCGCAAAAAGCTACGCCAACGTGTACGAAGGCGACAGCCACTGGCAGCAAATCCAAATTCCAGATGGCAAACTTTATGACTGGAACGACGCGTCAACCTACATCAAAAAAGCCACCTTTTTTGATGGCATGAGCATCGATCCTCCGGGTATTCCAAGCATTAAAGGTGCTCGCTGTCTAGCCAAACTGGGCGATTCTGTCACCACAGATCATATTTCTCCAGCAGGTTCAATTAAGGCTGATTCCCCAGCCGGTTTATACTTGCAAAAACACGGCGTAGAAAAAGCACAGTTTAATTCTTATGGCTCTCGTCGAGGTAATCATGAAGTGATGGTGCGCGGTACCTTTGCTAACGTAAGACTTAAAAACCTACTGGCACCGGGCACCGAAGGCGGCATTACCCGCACTCAACCGGCTGATAACTTAGCCAGTATTTACGATGCTGCCGTGACCTATCATGAAAGCAATACGCCACTTATTATTTTAGCGGGTAAAGAATACGGTACAGGCTCATCTCGCGACTGGGCGGCTAAAGGCTCATTGCTACTCGGAGTAAAAGCGGTAATCGCAGAAAGCTATGAGCGCATCCACCGCTCTAACTTAATCGGCATGGGTGTCTTACCGCTGCAATTTAAAGACGGCGAAAGCTATGAATCACTTGGTTTAACGGGACAAGAACAATTTGATATAAATAGCTTGCAGGATAAAACCGACGAAGTGACTCTAATAGCAACCAATAGTAAAGGACTGAAAATAAGCTTTAGCGCAGACGTACGAATTGATACGCCAAAAGAGTGGGATTACTACAAACATGGCGGCATTTTGCAGTACGTATTACGAGGTATGCTCAACTAATTTTCGCGGCCTTTAATAAAACACCCTCACTCAAAACTGAGTGAGGGTGTTTTATTTATAATTCGTTATTCTCCTAACACTTCAAATATATCTTTCTGTTAATTTTCGGCGCCCACTGTACACAGCTAGTTTTAAGCTTCTTAATCAAAAGAGGATTCGCTATAATCTTAGCTTAACAATTAAAAAATAAATAACTCAAAAAAGAGACTAGCCTAGATGAAATTTTACCAAGCAGTTGTCTGCACAGCCCTCGGTTTAGCAGTGACACAGTTGAGCGTCGCTCAAAGTCAAATTACCTTTAAATCAGCTAAGACTAGCTCTTCTTATTATCAAATGGCGGTTGAAATTGCTCAGGCGGTAAAAAAAGATACTAACAGCAACATTATTGTTACTGTCGAAGAAAGCCAAGGCTCTGTGCAAAACGTCATGGAAACAGCCTTTCGAGGCGCCAATTATGTATTTACAACGCCACCAGCGTTAGTCAATTTGGCGCAGAACGGCCAAGCAATGTTCAAAAACAAAAGCAATCCTAAATTTAGCGAGATTCGAGCTCTTTTTCCAATTCCTTCCCTAGCAATGCATTTTGTCGTATCCGATAAAAGTGGGATTAATAACTTTGCAGGAATGGCGGGTAAAAAGATATTGCTTGGCAAAGGCACTTTTGGAGCAAATGAAGGCGCTAAGTACATCCAACTATTTGGTTTAGAAGATAAAATCGACCTTGCTCAGGTAGAGCTTTCTAATGCTGTTCCAGCCTTGAAAAATGGTCAAATTGACGGTTTTGTTACCTCTGGCTCTTTTCCAGCTCCTAATGTAGTCGAAGCCTCAGCCGGAACCAAAGTGAAGATATTATCCTTTAGCGATGACCAAGTAGCACAAACAAAACGTACCAAATTGATTATTCCTGCAGGGACTTATGCTGGACAAGATACAGACATCACAACAACCTCATTACCAGTTGTCGTATATACAAGCTCTGCAATGGATGATGAAACAGCATACACATTAACCAAAGCCTTTTGGGATCAAAAAAAGAACATGTCCGATTCATCTCCTTGGTGGAAAGGCGTCACTACTGAAATGCTTGATAATATCAATGGTAAAATCCATCCAGGTGCAGCAAAGTATTATCATGAAATTGGCGTCACTCTAAACGAAAATCAGCAATAAACACCATATTTGGTGAGTCGTGCGAGACGATAAATCTATTACGATAAACTGTAGTTTACTTATTAAAAACGCAGAACTTACTTATCCGTACGTTCTGCTTTCACTATGACGACTTACCCTAAAAACGTCGTAATCATCCAACTTTTTTAAACAGGCCGTACTTTATGCCTAGCAAATATTTTTGGGCCGGTTTTGGCTGCATTAGTATTATTTTCCACTTAACGCTGATTTTCTCAGGCTTGGTTCCCAATTTGGTCAGCCGACCACTTCATATGGCGCTTGCGTTACCTTGGGCGTTTATTTTCTTAAGTAACACAGCTTTCCAACGTTATACGGGCTACTTATTTACTGTACTTGGTTTAATTGCCACCTTTTGGGTTGCCATTAATGCCGATATATTGATTGATCAATACGGCTATATTGGTGAAAGCTACCAATTGTGGATTGCTGGCATTTTACTGCTTAGCGTTTTAGAAATGGCAAGACGTTGCATCGGCTGGCCCTTACCATTAGTAGCAGCAATTGCTCTTTGTTACGGTATGTTTGGGCAATATATTCCGGGAGAGTTTGGTCACCCAGGAACGCCAATAGGCAGCTTCTTAGGCACCTTAACCATTGCTGAAGGCGGAATTTGGGGGAAACTTACCGGCGTATCCGTGAGTATTGTCGCCATCTTTGTTATCTTTGGTGCGGTGCTCAATGCAGGAGAGGCAGGAGAAGGCTTTATGAACCTCGCTATGGCCGCAGCGGGAAGACTTCGTGGAGGAGCAGCCAAAGTGTCGGTTATTTCCTCAGCGCTGTTCGGTTCTATTTCAGGTTCTGCCTCGGCTAACGTAGCCTCTACTGGTGCGATCACCTTACCTGCCATGACCAAGCTTGGTTATCCTAAATCTCTCGCAGGAGCAACGGAAGCAGTTGCCTCTTCTGGTGGGCAAATTATGCCCCCTTTAATGGGTGCTGGAGCTTTTGTCATGGTTGAACTCACAGGCATTTCCTACCAAAGTATTATGATGGCCGCTATCTTGCCCGCTATATTATATTTTTGGGCTGTCTGGGTTGGTATCGATGCCTTTGCATTACGTTACGATCTAAAAGCCGTCAAAAAAGACCAACAACCAAGCCGACAGCAACTACTTATTACCTGTAGCTTCTTCATGATCCCATTTGCAATTTTGCTTTGGGGTATGTTTGGACCCGCTTTTACACCGCAATTTTCAGCAAGCATTGCCATCTTTGGTGCGGCAATTTTGCTCTTCTTTAACTCAAAAGGTTTATCAAATAAGAAACAGGTTTTTGAGCGTTTAGAAGATGTCTGCATTAATGCTGGCAAACAAATAGCCATGATAGCCGCAATCATCTTATGCGCGTCTATTGTGATTGGCGTCTTATCAATTACTGGATTAGGCGTAAAAATCACCTCCCTTATTATTTCAGGGGCATCGGGGATGTTATGGCCAGCGATCATATTGACAGCAATCGCCTGTCTGATTTTAGGTATGGAAGTACCGACTACAGCGGCTTATGTAATCTGCATTTCAGTCGCAGGTCCTGCCTTAGCTCAACTTGGCCTTTCTCTACTACAAGCGCATTTATTTGTATTCTGGTTTGCTCTACTTTCAACCATTACACCACCCGTTTGTGGAAGTGTATTTATTGCAGCTGGCATGGTGAAAGAAAACTGGTTAAAAGTGGCAGGAGTCTCCATGATGCTGGGGGTCGGCCTGTATTTAATTCCACTAGCCATGATTGCTAATCCGTCATTAATCCAATTAGGTACAAGCCCGTTACTTGCCATTGCAAGTGCCTTGAAAATCGCGCTCGCACTGTATTGCATTTCAATGGCTTTGATTGCGCCATATAAATTAATAAAACGCGCACTGTATCTGTCTATTGGACTAATATTAATTTTTGCGTTTTCTATCTAGAACAATAAGACTCTTAGTACTAACTGAACTGGCACTAAGAGTCTTTATTTACAGAAAATTCCTTGTGTAATAAATTACATATTGGCTTGGTCTATTTTCTTAACCATGTTAACGCTAACGGTTTCATAACCCATTTCAGCGTACAGTTTTTGTGCGGCATCATTGTGAGAAAACACATGTAAGCCAATATTGACGATGTTATGCGTTGCCGCAAAGTCTTCGATTTCCTTTAAAGCAAGCTTGGCATAGCCCTTCCGGCGATGCTCTGCCTTGATTTCTAAATCGTAAATAAATACCGTACTCGTGGTGCTGCTGTTCTCTAACGACAGCCATATCATACCGACTGTCTCATTCACTTCAGGTACTTTCATTTCAAAAAAATGATTGTTATCTGTTTCTATACCACGCGGGAGCAGTCTTTCAATATCACGCCTAGATCGAGTTAATGATCCTGTTTTCTGCCAGCGGCCGGATTCCACATTTTCTCGTGCATACTGTACGATCAGCTCTTCAATATAAGAGGCAAAAAAGGGCTTTGACATTGATACCAAGAAAGACATAACGACTCCAATTCATATGCGGCAGAGGAAATCCTGCTCTGATAGCTTAAGTATTCATCAAATTTTCAATAAAAAAAACTTTATTTGAGTCTTGAAGCACTCATTAAGAAGCAAGCTGTTATAAAATAGCGACAATCAACATCGAGCATGACGGGTTTGAAAAGCAGTTTACTGTTAATCCTTCAATGGACAAAACATTCATTAGCGTACCAAACGCTATGCTTTTCTACTCATTTATACCGCATATTAGGACTACCCAGTCATGTCTTCATTGTTCAAAGAAATCGACAGCCAAGCCTCTCCTTTAGGTGAAATTTCCCTTCGCAGACGACGCATTCCTGCCTTTGGTGACAGAGACATCTACGAAGTAAAACTAGGCGAAGAATTTCTGATGTCGAGCATGTTTGTCGACGCAGAAGAAGCCTTGCCTACCCTTGGTTTAGCACAAGTTCAGGGCGAAAATTTGAGAGTTGTTGTTGGTGGATTAGGCTTAGGTTACACCGCTGTAGCGGCACTAGAAGACGAACGAATTGCAGAACTACTTGTGGTCGATGCGTTAGAAACCGTCATTAGCTGGCACCAAAAAGAACTCGTGCCACTGGGTAAAATACTCAACGCAGATCAACGTAACCGTTATGTACTTGGCAGCTTTTTCGACCTAGCCACAGACCCAAGTACTGGATTTGACCCAAGCCATGCCGGTAAAAAGTTCGATGCTATCTTACTAGACATAGACCATTCCCCAACCGAATTCCTCAACCCAAGTAACGCCGGCTTCTACACCACGGAAAACCTATCGCGCATGGCAGAACAACTGAAATCAAACGGCGTATTCGCCATGTGGTCTCAGAACCCTCCAGAAGACAACTTTATCGAATTACTTAAAACCGTATTCGCAAGCGTCAACTCCCACCTAGTAACCTTTGACAACCCGTTTCAAGGCGGACAATCAACTAACTCGGTTTATGTTTGTGTGAAAGAGTAAGGCAACTCTTACAAGTAACATGGCCGCTAGCCCCTAGTACTTATTCACTATTCGCCCCACTCTCCCAACAAATTCAATAACGCGCTCAGAAAATTTCGTAATTGAAGCAATCACCTAAACAAACAATCATTCGTAGGGATAAAAAATAACAATAGTCTGGAGTTCTGATATGAGCGAATTTTTCAAAACTGTGCCGGTTGTCAAATACGAAGGTGCGGATTCAAGCAACCCTTTTGCTTTCAAACATTACGATGCGAACAAGATGCTGATGGGCAAAACCATGGCGGAGCATTTACGGGTGGCGGTGTGTTATTGGCACACGTTCTGTTGGCAAGGTAGCGATGTCTTTGGCGCAAATACTTTTGATCGCCCTTGGTCTAAAGCTGCATCTGAAATGGAAGCGGCAAAGCTAAAAACCGATGCAGCGTTTGAGTTTTTCACTAAATTGGGTGTTCCCTACTACAGCTTTCACGATGTGGATGTCAGCCCAGAAGGCCGTTCAATCAAAGAGTACATTAATAACTTTGCGCAAATGGTAGACGTTTTGCAAGCCAAGCAAGAAGCCACTGGCATCAAGTTATTGTGGGGAACAGCGAATGCCTTTTCCAATCCAAGGTACATGTCTGGCGCTGCATCAAACCCTAACCCTGAAATCTTCGCTTACGCGGCGACTCAGGTGTTTCATGCGATGAATGCGACCAAAGCACTTAAAGGCGAGAACTATGTCCTATGGGGCGGCCGTGAAGGCTATGAAACTCTATTGAATACCGATCTAAAACGCGAGCGCGCGCAGCTTGGTCGTTTTATGCAAATGGTGGTTGAGCACAAATACAAAATCGGCTTTGAAGGCACCTTGTTGATCGAGCCAAAACCAGCGGAACCGACCAAGCATCAGTACGATTACGATACCGCGACAGTATATGGCTTCTTAAAAGAGTTTGGTCTTGAAAAAGAGATCAAAGTTAACATTGAAGCCAACCACGCGACCTTGGCGGGTCACAGCTTCCATCATGAAATTGCTACGGCTTGTTCCTTGGGCATTCTTGGTTCCGTCGACGCCAACCAAGGCGACGCTCAGCTGGGCTGGGATACAGACCAATTCCCAACTAGTGTGGAAGAATACACGCTCGTGACTTATGAGATTCTAAAATCTGGTGGTTTCAAAACGGGCGGCTACATGTTCGACACCAAGTTACGCCGTCAATCAATGGATCTGGAAGACTTGTTCCATGGCCACATTGGCGCGATGGACACCTTGGCTTTGTCACTAGAACGTGCGGTTAAAATGATCGAAGATGAAAAATTGGCGAACATTGTTGATCAGCGTTATGCAAAATGGAACGACTCTTTGGGTGCAGACATTTTGGCTGGCAAGCATACTTTACAAGATCTGGCAGAATATGCTGAGAAAAATAACATAGACCCTCAGCCAGTGTCTGGTCGCCAAGAGATGCTAGAAAACATGGTAAATGGCTACATCTTTAAATAAGATGTTCAAATAAGCCATTAGATAAAAATTTAGCGGTTTAAAACAAAAACACAGGCCAACAAAAGCTGACCTGTGTTTTTTTAGTATTGCTAAGATCTAAGTTGAACGTTACTAAACGATATTAAGAAAAGATCACACCTTTCTTCAATAGAAAACAACCGTAACCCCGGCCTTCGCCAGTCACAACAAAAGCATAGGCTTGTTTAGCCGCTTCATAAAAAGCAAAGCGTTCTAACGAACCCATTTCAGCGTTGTCACTGTCGGCAGCTTTTAACTCTACCGCGAATTCTTGCTGAACTTCTGGCATCACAGATTCGTCTTCACCAACCACTTGCATACGCGTCACAGGTTGATCAACGAAGGTATCTAATGGCAATACAGATAGAATCGCCTTAGCCGCTTGAATAACATTCACACCATCTAAACGAATAACCGGTTTTCCTGCTGCCATAGAAGCCGCAGGAAAGTTACGATCAACCAGTACAATGTCGTCGCCGTGGCCCATTGTGCGTAGCACGTTCAGTAATTCACCACTTAGCAAAGGATCTATATTTTTTAGCATGTTTTTTCCTAATAACAGATAGGCTGAAAGCAAATGTTGATAATCTATTTTTGCTGCACGATGGCGGCTTTATGCTGCAAGCGACTTTGTTTTTGGTCGATGATAACAGCAAGAATAATCACCACACCTTTAATGACCATTTGCCAAAATTCACTCACGCCCATCATCACCAAACCATCGGCCAAAATACCAATAACAAAAGCGCCAATCAGCGTGCCCATTATGGTTCCTCGGCCACCAGCCAAAGACGTGCCACCTAATACCACAGCGGCAATAGCATTCATCTCGAACGCAACACCTGTTGCAGGGTGACTTGCCACTAATTGCGAAGACACCACAATACCTGCAAGCGCAGCACAAAGACCCGAAATGGTATAAACCCAAACTTTGACGCTACGCACTTTCACACCAGACAATTCGGCAGAATGTTCGTTGTCACCAATGGCAAATACATGGCGACCAAATTGCGTTCTTTTGGCGATGTAGGCAATCACACCAGCAAGGATAAACATCATCCAAATCGCGTAAGGCAGACCCAATAATTTCGCAGAACCAATCAACTCAAAGCCAGTATTACCAAGCTGCTCATTGCCTGACAAACCAGTAAAGGTTTCACCGCCAGACAACAACATGGCCGCACCACGCACGATATACATGGTGCCCAAGGTACATATAAATGGCGCCACGTTATAGCGGGTGATTAAAATGCCATTGACCGCACCAATCAAACCACCAATAACCAAAACCATTGGCACGATCAACCAAACGCTTGGAAAAATAGCGATACCAAACATAGGTAACACGATACCTTTGGTAATCAACCAGCCAGCAACCATGCCACAGAAGCCAAGAATCGCACCGATTGAAAGGTCGATACCTGCGGTGATGATGACGAAGGTAATGCCAAGTGCTAAAAAGGCGTTGATGGCAATGTGCTTAACCATAATGACAACACTACTGGCCGCCAAAAAGCCCGGTACCATGAAGGTAAAAAATGCCAGAATCAAAAACAACGCAATGAATGTGCGCATTTTTAACGCCAGTAACAACAAGCTTTCGCCGGAAAAAACAGACGATTGTTGAGATGCAGTATTTTGAGAAGTTTTCATATTAAAGTCCTTGCGCGCTTGCTGACACAAGTGCAGATTCTGTTGCTTCAGAACGAGCGATATTGGCAGTTAATTTGCCTCCGGACATCACCAGAATGCGGTCAGAAACAGCCATAATTTCTTTCAAGTCAGAGGTCGAAAACAACACACCAATCCCCTGCTCAGAAAGCTTCACCATCATTTTAAATACGTCGCCTTTGGCACCAATATCAATGCCACGAGTTGGCTCATCCAATAACAAAACTTTCGGACTGGTTAACAAGGTTCTGCCAATCACCACTTTTTGTTGGTTACCGCCACTCAATGCGCGTATTTCAATATCAGGAGAAGACACCTTGATAGACAAATCACCAATGGCGGACGTTACCGCTTCGGCTTCGGCTTTTTCATCAATGGAAAAGCGATGCTTGAGCCGACGCCATAAGCTAGAAATCGTCATGTTATTGCTCACTGACGAAATAGGGAAAATGCCGTTCTTTTTGCGATCTTCAGGCACAAGACAAATCCCATACCGAATACGATCACTGGTGTCCATTTTGGCAGGCACTTTATGTCCTGCTATCTCTACCTCGCCTGAGTAATCCTGCAAGCCAAGTAGACATTCCATTAGCTCGGTTCGGCCTGCGCCCATTAGTCCGTAAATACCAACGATCTCGCCAGATTTCACATCCATCGATACGTCATCAACCAAGGTATGACCCATTTCGTTGATCAGCTTGATGTTTTTAACATCCAACACTGGCTTGCCAAATTCACGGCCCGGCTTCAAGAAATTAGAAACAGGATCGCTACCGAGCATTTCTCTGACAATCCACGGCACATCAATATCTTTTACTTCGGCTTCTGATTGGAAGTTGCCATCACGCAAAATCGTAATGTGATCGCCAATCGCCATCAGTTCTTCTAATCGATGAGAAATATAAATAATGGAAACGCCCTGAGCAGTTAAGTCTCGAATGACTTTAAACAGCAACTCGACCTCGGTTTTACTCAGCGCAGACGTCGGCTCATCCAGAATCAGCACATCTGCTTCATCAGCCAAGGCTTTGGCGATTTCAATTAACTGCTGCTGTCCGACTTTTAAGTTAGACAGCAACTCAGTGGGCGAAATGTCTTGATCAAGGCGCGCCATGAGTTCAGCGGTGACTCGGTGCTGTTCCGCAGTATCAAGCGGCATCAGACCATGCTGTTTTTCACGACCCAAGAAAATATTTTCAGCAACGGTTAAGTTACCAAACAGATTCAGCTCTTGGTGAACCATGCCAACCCCTTTGGCAGCTGCATCACGAGTATTCTGAAACGACACGGCTTCATCGTTTAGATAAATCGTACCTTTGCTTGGTTGTTGAACCCCAGCCAAAATCTTCATTAAGGTGGATTTACCCGCGCCATTTTCACCAATGATGACATTCACTTTGCCGCGATAAACTCGGTAATCCACTTCATTTAGCGCAATCGTGCCAGGGTAAATCATGGAGATTTTTTCAGCACGAATGACGACGTCTGCGTTAGCTTGGCTCATCATTTACCTCCAAGCGTAATCTGCATAGGCACAGCATCACTGATGATATTTTGATCTATGCTAATCGCAGCAATGACCGTGGCTTTTTCGCCTACCCAACTTGAATCTGGCTCGCCAACCGATGCCATGGCACGATTATTAAACTCTCGTGAGATTTGAGCGAAACGAATCTGGTTTTTAAAGTCATCAAAGACAACGTATTTAGAGGCATCACGTATGGCATTGCCCTTGATAATACGACCCACTTGCAGATCGATATTGGTACCGCCCACTTTAATCGTTATCGCACCTTTCATTTTGCCTAAATCAACACTTTCGATGGTGCCATCTAAACGGACAAAAAAACTTTGCTTGGTATTAATTTGCTGCGCATCCAACTGGGATTTAATACTTTCCCAAGGGGTGAATTCTTGTGTTGCTTCTGGGAAGACTTTTGGTTCCCAAAGCTGATCGGCCACTTCAGACAAGGTGAAGTCTGCAAAGCTAACCGCAGCATTAGGATCTTTAGGAATAATAGGATTGCCGTCAGCGTCTAAGTCCGTAACAGTACAGGCTGTCAGCAAGTTAAGGCACGCAATGAGCCCGATAAATTGAAAGATTTTTTTATAAGACATAATGATACCCAAGGAGCCGAAGCTCTCAAAAATGAGAGCTTCGAGTCAGGTTGTTATTTTTTTAGAGCGAAGTTACTTAAATTTTTCGCATTAGAACTATCAATCAATACACAATCCATTAATTGTTTTTCTGGCAATCCTGTTGAGCCAGTACGAATGTATAGATCTGCTTGTTCAGCAACGCGTTGTGCCTGAGCGTAAGCTGGCTGCATTACAGTTGCTTTGATGTTAGAACCTTTGATAATAGAATCTCTTACGTAATCAAGACCATCAAAACCTACGATGAAAACGTCTTTACGACCCGCTGCTTGCAATGCCGCTTCTGCACCCAATGCCATAGAATCGTTACCCGTGATCACACCTTTGATGTTTGGATTCGCTTGTAAAATTGACTCCATACGGCTGAACGCTTCGGTTTGGCTCCAGTTGGCAGACTGACGAGCAACCATTTTGAATTCTGGGAAGTTATCTAAAATGTCGTGGAAACCTTCACTACGCACTTGTGCATTGGTGTCTGACTCAGGTCCTAATAGCTCAACGTATTCACCGCCGTCACCCATCAACTCGGCAAATTTTTCACCGGCTAACTGAGCGCCTTGGAAGTTATTCGATACGATTTGAGTCACGGCGATACCGGTTTTATTGATTTCACGGTCGTATAGGAAAGCTGGGATGCCGGCTTTTTTCAAACGCTCTAGTGAACCAATACTTGCATCCGCATCAGCATTATCCAAAATCACCGCTTTGGCTTGACGAGCAATCGCTGTTTCAATTAATTGGTTTTGTTTATTTACATCACCGTCATGAGAAGCAACCAAGGTGTCATAACCCAATTCTTTAGCTTTCGCATCCGCGCCTTCGGCACCGGCTTTAAAAAATGGATTGTCATGAGATGGAGTAATGATGGCGATCAAACCATTGCTAGCTAAAACGCTGGTGCTAGCCAAGGTCAATAATGTTGCGGCAAGGCATGATTTCAAGAAGGTTTTCTTTTTCATTGTATGTCTCCGGTATGCTTATTTTTATTAAAATATTCGAATAGCAAACGATTGCGTAATCGTTTGCTATTTTTATATTAAGCACATGGAGCTTGTCAATAAATTCTTGACCGATAAGAAAAAAACCCTATTTATCAAATAGTTAAGACGATAAAACCATGAACATCTGGTGTAATTTAACTACAAACAATCAAGCAACTGAATTATAAGGACTTTTCTATATAAAAAGACTTCTTACAGGCTCTTTTCTCAACCTTAAAACGAGTTTTTAGTCTAAAATCGAGCAGAGAGTCCAAAAAGCTGAAAGTAAAATACACAGAAAATAACAAGAAATCGGAGCTATTCTGCAGAAACAGCAGCCACCGACGAACGAACCACCAAGTTTGGCTCTAACATGATCATTTTGCCTTCTTGACGAGGATTCTCAATCCGCTCAATCATGGTGCTGATTGCCAATTCGGCTAATCGCTCTTTGGGCTGATTGATGGTGGTTAGCGGCGGACTAAAATAAGCAGAATACATACAATTATCATAGCCGATGATAGACAATTGCTGTGGAATTTTAACACCAGATAATTGTGCTTCACTCATAGCACCCATCGCCATAGCATCATTGGCAACAAACACAGCGCTAGGCAAATTATGGCAGGATAATAATTGGCGCATTCCCAATTTTCCACCTTCAAATTCGAAGTCGGATTCAATCACCCAATCATCTTGGACAGGTAAATTGGCTTGCTCCATGGCCTCCATAAAGCCGTCTAAACGCTGCTTTGCGGGCAATTTTTCTAATGGACCGCCAATATAAGCAATACGCTTATGACCTTGTTCAATTAGATGCTGAATCGCCAAATGCGCGCCTTTTACCGAGTTGTCTTGAATGCGATCGACATAATCATCAGATGGGCCCCAATCCATGACGACCATGGGCAAATTACGCTGACCGATCAAAGAGCTAAACAGCGAGTCATCATAGGCGGAACACATGACCAAAATGCCATCAACACGTTTTTGCGTCAGCATTCGTAGATAGGAATTGGTTTTTTCTAACTCACCATCAGTATTACAAAGCACAAGGTTGTAACCTTCTCGGTAACAGCACTTCTCTACTTCGTTGACCAATTCGGCGAAAAAAGGATTCAAGGTAGTGGTGACTAACATGCCAAGGCTTTTGGTATTTTTTACCTTTAAGCTGCGTGCCACCGCGCTCGGAGCATAGTTCAGCTCCTCAGCGGCTTGGAAAACACGTTCTTGTGTCGTTTTGGCTACAAAACGCGTTTTATTCAAAACATGAGATACGGTGGTTGTCGATACACCTGCCCGTAACGCAACGTCTTTGATTGTCGAAGACAAACTTACACTCCCCTTTAATGAATTGCGTAAACTGAATTTTTTGGCCGTCACTTTTTTCAAACAAAGATAAATAGATCAAGCGCTTACGACTTATCTTTGTTTACAAAATAACAGTTTAAAATCCAATACCATTTCAGGAAGTATACTTAACGACCTCGTTAAAATGCATCAAGAGTTTTTTATAATATTTAATTTTCTCTTATTTTTTAAACATTAATTATTGAATAAAACGTCTTATGAATCTTTACCAAGACGTGATGACACTCGATATTCCCCTGGCGTCATCCCCAAGTTTTTGCGTGATACCGTGTACATGTATTGCACTGATGGATAACCACAGGTTCGCGCAATCTCATCAAATGGTAAATCGGTCGATGTGATCAATTCACAAGCGCGATAAAACTTGGTCATATGCAATTGTTCGTGCATTGAGCAGCCAATTTCGTCGATAAAGCGAGTTTCTAGGTTAGTTCTTGATATGCCAATGTAATCCACTACTTGCGCTACTTTCACACCTCGACAGGCATTATGACGAATAAAGTGCATGGCTTGAATCACATAAGGATCGCGCAAAGCGCGATAATCAGACGACTGTCTTTCGGTAATTCCAGTTGGATCTACCACTACCAACGAATTTTCAACAGAATAACCTAGTAGCATACGATGCAACATTTTTGCCGCTTCATAACCCATTTGCTTGCTGCCCTGTTCAACAGAAGACAAAGCGGTGCGATTTAAATACCTCGCCATGCTTTCGTTATCGATCCCAACAATGGCAACTTGCTCCGGCACCAAAATATTCAAATGATCACAGACTTGCAATAAATGACGTGCACGGGAATCAGTGACGGCAATAATGCCAATGGGTTTAGGTAGGTTCGTTAACCAAGTTTCTAGCTCGTTTTGAGCGGTTTCCCATATTTCAGCAGAGGTGCAGAAACCTTGATGCACATGAGGTTCAAATCCGTCAGAGCGAACTTGCTCGACAAATGCATGCTCTCGCTCACTTGCCCAACGGCTGTAAACCGTACTTGGTAAGCCATAAAAAGCAAACTGAGGCAGCCCTTTGCGCTTCAAATGCTGATACGCACAACGTACTAATGCCGCGTTATCCGTCGCAACATAAGGCAAACGAGGATAATCTTTTTTATGATGATAAGAACCACCTACAGCGACCGTAGGTATATTGGTATTTTTTAAGATTTCTTCGACTTCAGGGTTATCAAAATCGGCAATAATGCCGTCCCCCTTCCAATGCTTTAGTGCATCAAGGCGAGAGCGAAAATCATCTTCAAAGTATACATCCCAGTCACATTGCGCGGCTTGTAAATATTCGCCAATACCTTCAATGACTTGCCGGTCGTAAACCTTATTAGCATTGAACACTAGGTTAAGTCGGTAGCGTTTTTCAAACATACAAAAGCGTCTCTAATTTTTATTTTTGCTGGCTCGATAATACCCCCTGAGAGCCCATTAGTTCTAGAGAATGATAAAAATCAGAAAGGGAATAACAGAAATCGTAATGAAAGAAAGCCTGTAAAAAAAGAGCGGTGCAATAAGACACCGCTCTTACTCATTAAAGTCCTTTTAATCTTTGATATAACGCCTGAAAACGCTCGCGTTTTTCAGTATATCGAGCGGCACCAGTGTGGTTCGGCAGATAACGTTGAATTAGCGCTGGTTTTGCACAAACTTCGCTTAATACCTCTTGACCTTGATAACCTATCGCAGCCAATCGGGCAGCACCCAGTGCAGGGCCAACTTCGCCACCTGCGCGGTAATCTATTGGCACGTCAAACACATCAGCCAACATTTGTAACCAATAAGTACTTTTCGCACCACCACCGATAACATCAATACTTTCATTGATATTTTGTGCAGAACGTACTGCGTCTAAGCCATCTAGCAAAGCAAAGGTCACACCTTCCAGTACTGCATGAACAAGATCCGCTGCGGTAGTCTCATGGGTCATTCCCCAAAAGACACCCTTCGCATTGGGATCATTATGTGGTGTTCTTTCTCCACTTAAATACGGCAGAAAAGTGAGGCTATTGTCGTGATCCATTCGATTTTCAGCCGCTAATAAAGCGGCTTCAATACTGCTAAACTGAGCTAATTTTGTCACCCAATTAATACAGCTCGCGGCGCTCAACATCACCGACATCGTGTGCCAAGTATTAGGAATAGCATGTCCAAAACTATGCAAAGCCGCCGCGGGATTGGCCGTAAAGCCATCACTTACCGCAAAAATAACCCCTGACGTACCAAGCGACAACATGGTTTGCTCAGGCGAGATAATTCCCATACCTACAGCGCCAGCGGCGTTATCGCCACCACCCGCCACAACAGGAACAATCGGCATAGACCAACGTTTTGCTAAATCATCATAAATCACACCAGTGATTTGAGATCCTTCAAATACGCTTGGCATTTGCTCGGCCGTTAATCCTGTAGCACTCAACATGGTGTCACTCCAAGAGCGTTGCTCCATGTTTAGCCACAGCGTGCCAGAGGCGTCAGAAACGTCGGTCGCAAACTCACCTGTCATACGAAAGCGCAGGTAATCTTTTGGCAATAGCACTTTTGCAATTTGTCCAAAAATTTCTGGCTCATACTGTTTCACCCAAAGCAGTTTAGGCGCAGTAAAACCTGGCATAACCAAATTACCGGTAATCGCCTGCACCTCTGGGCAGCGTCTTTGTAATAACAAACATTCTTCGTGGGAACGACCGTCATTCCATAAAATCGCAGGTCTTAATACATCGCCTTTTTTATCCAATAATGTAGCGCCATGCATCTGGCCTGATAAGCCAATGGCTTTAACGCCCTGCAAATCATGCTCTGCCGCTAACTGCAACATGGCTAAGTCCGTGGCTTGCCACCAGTCTTCTGGACTTTGCTCAGACCAAAGATCAAACGGCCGAGATACTGACAAAGGCGATGAGCAGCTTGCTACGACGTTTCCGTCTTGCGCCATTAAAATCACTTTGACACCTGAGGTGCCGAGGTCGATGCCGATATACATAATAGTTATCTCTTATTTAATTCATTTAAATCTGTTGATTACTGCGCTTTCTTGGTTTTCACATCCAGCCAAACGGCGAATAATAAAATCATGCCTTTGACAATTAATTGCCAAAAAGTCGGTACATCGAGCATGCTCATGCCGTTGTCTAAACTCGCCATAATAAGCGCGCCCATGATGGCTCCAAACACTGCGCCAACGCCGCCAGCCAAACTGGTTCCGCCGATCACACAGGCAGCAATGGCATCCAGCTCCGCCATATTTCCGGCTGCTGGAGAACCCGCACCAAGCCGAGAAGTCAGTATCAAAGCCGCGACAGCGACCATCATGCCGTTAAAACCAAACACCAACATTTTGGTTCGTTCGACGTTCACACCAGACATGCGAGTCGCTTCGATATTGCCACCAATGGCGTAGACACGACGACCAAACGCAGTTCGCTTGGCAACATAAGTGGCAATAAGAATTAATCCGCCCATGATCAAAATAGGCGTTGGAATGCCTCGATAACTTTCTAAGGCATAGAGCAAAACTAGCAAGACCACGACCGCCACGAAAGCTTTTGCGTATTCAAACTTTGCCGCTTTATTTTCAACACCATGTTGTTTTCTTGCCTTACGTCGAGCATAAACTTTTGCCACCAAACCTAAGCACAACAAACCCACAACACTAATGCCCCAACCTGAAGGAATATAGCTTTGACCAATGATGGCCAGTGAACTAGACGTTGGTGCAACCGTGGCACCATCAGTCAAACCCACTAAAATGCCGCGAAATGCCAACATCCCAGCCAAAGTGACAATGAAAGATGGCACACGTTGATACGCCACCCACCAGCCGTTAAATAAGCCTAAGACTAAACCCGCAACGACGGTCACTAACACGGTAAGTAAAATCGGAAAGTTAAACCAAACATCCAAAATCGCTGCGATTCCACCCAATAGGCCCATCATAGAACCAACCGACAAATCGATTTCGGCACTGATGATGACAAACACCATGCCAATAGCGAGCACGCCCACAATGGCCGTTTGACGAATCAAGTTCGAAATATTCCGTGGCGAAATAAACGCGCCATCGGTCGCAATAGAAAAGAAGACGACAATCAGCAGCATCGCCGCTAACATCGCAAACAATTGTAATTGACTGGTTTTTATTGTTTTAAACATTTGCTACACCTTCTTTGATCGCGCAATTCATAATCATTTCTTGGGTCAAACCTTGATAGTCAAATTGCCCCTTCAAGCGCCCTTCATGCATCACTAATACTCGGTCACTGATACCAATTACTTCAGATAATTCAGACGACACCATAATGATGGACATGCCTTGTTTGACGAGAGCAAACATCAACTTATAGATCTCATATTTTGCGCCTACATCGATGCCGCGAGTTGGTTCATCGAGAATCAAAATTTTGGGATGGGTTAACAGACATTTGGCGATAATGGCTTTTTGTTGGTTGCCACCGCTGAGGTTTTTAATCGACAAATCAGCGGACGCGGTTTTGACTTTTAGCTGCTCGATATAATCGTCGATGTCATTACTTTCTTTGTCTTCATTCACCGCACCAAACCAAGAAGAGTATTTCCCCAACACGGATAAAGTAATATTGCGGCCAACACTCATAATAGGCACGATACCATGACGTTTTCGGTCCTCTGGCACCATGGCAATGCCAGCTTCTAACGCCACACGCTGGGAACGAATGTTGACGGTCTGCCCTTCTAGCTCGATCTCTGCTTCATAGTCACCATCATAAGAACCATAAAGACACTGCATCAGCTCAGTACGACCAGAACCAATCAAGCCCGCGATACCAAGAATTTCCCCTTGGCGCAACTCAAAGCTAACATCTTCGACTTGCGCACGAGTCGCACCAGCTTGTTTCGCGGTGGCATGTTTGACGCGCAAAACCACCTCGCCAATATCGTGCTCTTCTCGCGGAAACAGCTCGTCTAGCTCTCGCCCAACCATCATGCTGATGATGTCATTTTGTGTCAGCTGAGCCGCTGCTTTGGTATCAATATGGTCACCATCACGAATCACGGTGACCCAATCAGACAAGGCCAATACTTCATCCAACTTATGAGAAATATAAATGCACGCGATACCTTGCTGTTTAAGCTCACTAACAATGTTCAGCAGAATGTCGATTTCAGTTGTCGTCAAAGACGAAGTTGGCTCATCCAGAATTAACAGTTTGACGTTTTTATTCAGCGCCTTGGCAATCTCGACCAATTGCTGCTGGCCGACGCCAAGATCTCGTATTGGCGTATCAGGCAACACATCTAGTTTCACCCGAGCTAATAATTCCGAGGTCCGACGATGCATTTCTTCGTCATTCAGTCGAGCAAATGAACCAATTTCATTGCCAAGAAAAATGTTTTCCATGACTGACAATTCTTTAACGAGCGCCAATTCCTGATGAATAATGACAATACCCAGCGCTTCGGTATCTCGAATTGTCGAAGCCTTAACGAGATTACCTTCGAAGAAGATTTCTCCTTCGTAAGATCCAAACGGCCAAACGCCACTTAACACCTTCATTAAGGTGGATTTACCCGAACCATTTTCACCACAAATAGACAAGACTTCACCACGATCAAGCTGAATGCTGACACCATTTAAGGCACGAACACCCGAAAAGCTTTTTACAATGGAACGCATGTCCAATAATGTTTGCTTCATATTTACACCCTTATGAAAAGCAAATGGCGCTCAATTGAGCGCCATACATTAGGAAATCTAAGGATTGTAAACATCATTACGAGAATGGAATCCGTCAGCAATGACGGTTGAATCTAGGTTGTCTTTGGTAACCGAAATAGGCGTTAACAACACAGCATCAACGTCTTTTTTGCCGTTGTTAACCGAGCCATTAACTTTGATTTTTTCACCACGAGCTAGCTTAACCGCCATTTCAGCACTGGTTTTTGCCAGTTTCGAAATCGGTTTGTACACCGTCATAGTCTGTGTGCCAGCGACAATACGACGTACCGATGCTAAATCAGCATCTTGACCAGAAATCACCACTTTACCACTCAAACCTTGTGCTGCTAGTGCTTGGATCGCACCACCAGCGGTAGAATCGTTAGACGCTACAACCGCATCAATTTTATTAGCATTGGCAGTAAGACCATTTTCCATAATATTTAACGCAGCCTCAGCAGACCAACCCATTGCCCATTGATCGCCTACTATGTTAATTTTTTTCGCATCAATCGCAGGTTGCAGTACGTTCATTTGACCTTGGCGGAACATTTTCGCGTTGTTATCTGTTGGCGACCCTCCCATCAAAAAATAATTACCTTTCGGTTTACGCTTCAGTAAAGCTTCAGCCTGCATTTCACCCACACGAATATTGTCAAAAGACACATATAAATCGATGTCGGCAAATTTAATCAATCGGTCGTAGGCCAGTACTTTAATACCTTCGGCTTTGGCTTCTGCCAACACATTACCGAGTACTTCACCGTTTTCTGGCACAATAACCAACACATCAACTCCACGAGAAATCATGTTTTCAATTTGAGAGATTTGTGTGTTCGCATCGCCATTGGCTGATTGTGTGTAAACCTTAGCGCCCATAGATTCAGCCGCTTCCGTAAACAAATCTCGGTCTTTCTGCCAGCGCTCTAAGCGTAAGTCAGACATCAACAAACCGATTTTCTCACCTGCCGCCAATGCAGGAAGAGATGTTGCTGCACAGAGTGTTGCCAGCAAACTCATGGAAAGGATTTTTTTCATCTTTTCATTCCTTGTTATTTTTATTAAAAGTGAACGATCTCCTGATGGAGTGAGACGAATGTAAATCGGCGCTTTAATAAGCGGTATTATCTTTTTTTGTTTCCGTTTAGCGTTTTTACAAAAAAGCCCTTTGGACGTTAATCCAAAGGGCTTTAATAAGATATAAGAGCGGTTTATTGATGAACGAAGCGCTGACTAAGACTCTTCTTCAACTTGATTAATAAAGATAAGTACTAAAAACAACACAACAATAAAACGAAACGCAGAAGCTTGCCCGTTCCAAATCTGCGACTGCCACATTAAGAACCATTCAGCGCCAATGGTCATAAATCCGGTAAACCAAAGCAACACACCAAGAGCCAAACCAAAATTAGCCAGTGTTTTTGCTGCGTTAAATTGCTTTTTATCTAGCTTTCTTTTTTGCCACATATTCCAAGCGCCCAACGCACACAAAATACCAACTAAAGCTTCAGCCAAGATAATCAACCAATAAAATCCGTGATGCAAAACAGGTTCATCGATAGCACGGTATTTTAATTCATTCCATTCAAACGTCGTGTCCATGGTTAATACATGCTGGACAAACGCAAAGTTAGAACCGTAATCCACAACATTATTAAAAGCCACCAACCCTGCGAACAGAGCAACACAGCCAACTAACACGATTTTGATTGTTCTTAAATGATTCATCTAATCCTATCCTTTTGATGTAATAAAACAGTTTAGTAATCTTAAATGCTTTTTGTTTCATTTAACACAAGCTGCGAACTTTCCCCACGTTCAATAACGAATGAGGGTCGTTTTGCTTTTTACTCGTTAAAATTTCGTCACTTAAGCGGCCACCATGCTTACCATCTTCTAAAGTATAAACATGTGGATTATTGATTTTTATTCCTAAACTTTGATGAATAGAAATCAACTCCATCAATCGTTCTGGCGTCGAATAATGAATCAGCGGCAAGCCAGTAACAAATAAAGACGAGTCTGTGCTCCGGATAAACTCCAAATGAACGCCAACCTCATCACCCACTTGCTCTCGAATGCCAGCCAATTGCTCTAGCAATTTGTCTACTTGGTAATTCGCTTGCAAATACGTTAAAGAATCGTCTTTTTTAAGAGCATGCAAGGTTGAATGATTCCAACAATATTCCATCAAAGTATGTTGGTTTTGTTGCATATCGGCGGCAGTCTGAGACCACGCAATATGGCCAAGTTTTTCTTCCAACAGCTCTAACATGGGCTCTTTTGAATTTGACGAGACTATAGCAATTACCAAATGCTCGCCGGCTTTCAAATTTTCACTAGCTTCGAAAAAATGCGCGGCACTTTGAGCGTCAAATACCGCGATATTTCGTTTATCAATGCCAACACTGTTGGTTATTGATTTAGCAAAGTGAACAGCATAGCTTAAATCCGCAAACGCCAGCATATATTCGTCCCACTGTCTCGCAGGCGCAAGCGCTACCTCTAACTCAACCAGAATACCATTAGTACCGTAAGTATGATGAAAATTAAGGGTTTCATGCCCTCGCAGTTCTATGATTCTAGGTGGATTTTCTAGTGTCATTACACGTGCAGCAAGCACATTTCCTGAGGCAGAAATAGGTCCATAATTAATAGAACCAATGCCGCCGAAGCCGCCTGAGAATAAACCTCCAATCGTCGCCATTTTGTACGTCGATGGCATACAGCGTAGCTCCAAGCCATATTCTCGAGCAGATTCTTCAAGGCCGCCAAGCTTCATACCAGGTCGAACACTTGCAACACCACCTTTTATCCAGTTGAGCTGATTAAAATCTGTCATATCAATAATGACACCGCCATTTAAAGGTACGGATTGACCATAGTTTCCCGTTCCACCACCACGAATAGTAACTGGGATATTTAAACGAACAGTTTCACAAATAAGTTGTGTCAATTCTTCTTCACTGCGAGGACGTACAACTAAATCAGCCTTTTTGTCGGCTAATTGCGCTTTCAAAAGCGGGCTAAACCAGTAAAAGTCTTTTGATAGTCGCTTAATATGAATAGGCGATGTAAGCCAATTCAGCTCCGGTAGTGTACGCAGTAATTCTTGGGTACTTTCAATTGTAGTCATTGGGAAAACTCACATTAATCATAGTAAAAATCAAACAAGACGTCGTTTCAAACAGAGAGGTTAGTTTTCACTTTCATGCCAATGTCCTATTGCCAGCTTCGACAAAATAGACATAGCTATAAACAACACAACCCCAGTTAACGAAATCAAAATTAAGGCCGCAAACATACGAGGGATATTTAACTGATAACCGGACTGTAAAATTTGATAAGCCAATCCTGTGTTACTTCCTCCCGTTCCTGCCACGAACTCAGCAACCACGGCCCCTACTAAAGACAATCCACTCGCAATTTTTAATGCAGCAAAAAAATACGGTAATGCAGAAGGAATACGCAGTCGCCAGAGAACCTGTAATCGACTCGCTTGACGTAATTTAAAATACGCCAGTAGATTCGGTGAGACACTTCTCAAGCCCAAAGTGGTATTAGATATAATGGGGAATAAAGCCACCAATGTTGAACAAACAACCAAGGCTAATACTGTGTTGTCGATCCAGATAATGATTAATGGCGCAATGGCAACAATTGGAGTGACCTGCAACAAAACCGCATAGGGGAAAAATGCCGTTTCTATTGCTCGACTTTGAACAAACAAAAATGCAATACCACAACCAACCACCGTCGCCATCAAAAACGACAGCAAGGTAATTTTCAAAGTAAACAACAAGGATGGCCCTAATAACCCCCAATCCTCATACAAAGTATTAAGAGTGACCAAAGGGGAAGGGAAAATGTATTCTGGCACTTTTCCAGCAGTCACCACTGCTTGCCATAGTAGTAACAAAATCACGGCAATTGCCGCAGGCACAATAACCTTACGAATTCTCGGATGAGACAACCAAGGGCGTTTTGGATTTGGCGCTATAGTATTCATAGCTCATCCTCCGTTGAGGCGCTCACCAAGCAATCATGTAATTGCATTGCATATTCAGTAAAACGCGGCTGCATTCGAAACTCAGCTTTACGAGGAAAAGGCTCTTCGATTTTTATATCTGCAACAACTCTTCCTGGTCTGGCTGCCATCACAATGACACGCTGAGATAAAAAAACGGCTTCATGAATAGAATGTGTGACAAAAATAACAGTCAACCCATTACGCTGCCAAAGATCCAACAAATCACTGTCCAATTTGTAACGGGTGATTTCATCCAAAGCACCAAAAGGCTCATCCATTAACAAGAGATCTGGTTTAATAACCAGCCCCCTTGCAATAGAAACCCTCATTTGCATGCCTCCAGAAAGCTCTTTCGGTAACGCTTCGGAAAATTTTTCTAATCCAACCAGCTTAAGTACTTTTTCAACCCGCTCATCTGCCTCTTTTCCTTTAACGCCTTCTAACTCAAGTGCAAGACGAACATTCTTTCGTACACTGTGCCATGCCATTAATGAAGCTTCTTGAAAAACAAAAGACAAAGTACGGCCATTATTAGCCAGCTGATTAATAGGTTTTCGCCATAACAAAAGTCGACCATCACTCGGTTCTTCAAGACCTGCCACCATTTTTAGCAAGGTACTTTTTCCACACCCAGAAGGCCCCAATAAGGTGACAAACTCTCCTTGTTTGATTTTCAAATCCACTGGCAATAAAGCTCTAGTTCCATTGTTATAAACTTTGTCGGTAGATAACAATTCAATGGCGGGAGCAACGCCATCATTTTGCGGATGCTCCTCAAGCATTTGCTCTGAATGATCAAATGCTTTGATGACTGCATTTATACTCATGGCATCACTCTCACTGCATCAACAAATTCAGTGGTGTAAACTTCTGAAAGCGTTACATCTGAAGCGCTAAACAAATTATTCCCAACTGCCATGTCCCAAGTTTTTTTCATACGGCTGTCGCTGATATACCCAATTCCTTTGGTTTGTGCATCGCCACCCGTTACGATGCCAGAGCTATTTAATAAGTTCACCGCGTATGCAATTCGGTCTTCTGTCATATTCGGGTTATCTTTTATGATTAACTCATTACCCTTAGCTGGAGAAGCCAAATACGATTTCCACCCCTGCATAGAAGCGTCAATAAAACCTTTTATTTCTTCTGGATGCTGCTCAATAACCTCAGTCCGACAAGCAATCGAATTTCCATAAGGTGGGTAACCTTCTTTACCTATCAGGAAGCTTTTAAAATCTGCCCCTGCTTCTTGCATGGCATAAGGTTCAGAGGTCATATAACCTTGTTGAGCAACGGTTTTATCAAGCATAAATGGCTGAATATTAAAGGTATAAGGGCGGCTCATAGCGTCGGTGAAGCCATACTTTTTCTTTGCCCATGGCCACCAGCTCGATTGTGAACTGCTAGCAATAAGTACAGTGTGCCCTTTCAGATCTTCTAATGTATCAATATCACTATGGGTAATAACAACCGTTGGATCAAACTGGAAGCTTGTCGCTACCATTTTTACCGGAATGCCTCTTTTCTGAGCCATCATCACACCAATATCATCAACAATCGCACACTGAGCTTTACCTGCTGCAAGTAGTTGTAGATTATTGACTTGTGGACCACCCATACGAATTGTCATATCAAGCCCCGCATCTTTATAAAGTCCCTCTGCAAGAGCCTGATAATATCCACCATGTTCAGCTTGAGCATACCAATTGGTTATAAAGGTAAACTTCGTCGGCGCTGCCACCACATTTGTCGTGCAGATAGTGGTAGATACTAGCGCGGCAACAGAAAGTACATTAGAAAAAGATTTCTTACTTATCTCATATAGACTCATGGTTCTCTCCTAATTTCATGCTTGATAACACAATAAAAAATGATCTTACTTTCGCCTCTGAATATGACCTTGATAATGACCTCTGCCCCAAGAAACCTCTTGGCGCTTCATCCAGTCTGCTTGATAAATTTCAGTGATTGCCTGTGCCCACTGCCCTCCTAATTGTGCCAACAATTGTTGGCCCTGCTCCAAAGTCGCCATAGTAGGATCGCCAATCACACCAGTAGGGCCAAAATCATAACTAGCCCATGCCGCAGCAGGTCTTCCAGTGGTTAGCGTCGGACATGGAAATGGTGGCGGATAACTTGCTTCAGCTCTTTCCATCTTCACTGAGTCTGGATCCAAAGCCATCATGATGGCAGTCTCACCGTGTCCTGCGTGCATAGACAGCTGCTTCTCTATATCTGAAAAGAAACTACTATCATGGGCCACACTCCATGCAGAACGGGCAATTACCATATAGTCACCATGACGCAAGCGCAGCTCCCGAGCGGCCATTTCCAAAGGTTGAGGCTGACCGCCATGCGCATTGACCATGAGTAATTTTCTAAACCCTGCACGATAAACAGACTCTCCTATTTCTTGCACCATGTGCAGAAGCGTCTCTCCATTCAAGGTTATCGTCCCAGGGAAATGAATGTGCTCATCTGACTTACCATAGATAATGGGAGGTATACCGTAAGCAGGGATATTATTAGGTAAAAGTGATAGCGCTTTTCCAGCCACCCCTGCTGCAACAGTGGCATCGACAGAACATGGAAGATGCGGCCCGTGCTGTTCAATAGCCCCTACTGGTAAAACAATCACAATATTTTCTTTGTCTTCCAAAGCGTCTATATCAACCCAACTCAAATAGGGTAAAAAACGCTCTTTTGGAGTAAATCCGTGCAACATAAGACACCTCTGTTTATTAACCAGCTATATAGCTTTCGTTCTTTAAATGGGTAAATAAGCCGTAGCTTCTACTTCGATCAACATCTCTTTGCTTGGCAACATGCCACTCACTTCAACAACGGTAGAAATGGGTAATTCATCCAAAAAAAAGTGCTTACGAACTTGGCTGTAATAAGGAAAATGATCTAGATTTTTAAAATACTGAACCAATTTGAATACATCCTTGATGCTTCCTCCCTCGCGGATCATGTGCTCATTAATCGCATTGAGCACATACCAGCTTTGTGCCAAAATCGGACCCTGTTTAAAATCAGTAGAAAACTCACCTGTACGACCAATTAAATTGGCCGCTTCTGCTGGAATGTCATCAAATCCATTCACAATAATTTGTGCTTTTGGATCAACTGCAATCACACCGGAAAGAAACACAAAGTCCCCTACTCGCTTACTGGCTGCATATTTTGCTAATGGCGCACCACCGGCTGATTCTGCTTTATCTTTCATCATTAACCTCTTTATTTTGATCATTGAAATGGGTATCAAAACGACTATGAAAAATGGATGTATTGGTTATGAACTGACCTTTTCGCATAACTAATCGCGCAATATTACTGGGCCAACTTGAGACGTTCTTGGTATCAAAAATGACGAAGTCAGCCTCTTTTCCTACCAAACTAAAATTTTTATCTGTCGCACTGTTCAACCAGTCAAATCGACAAATCGATTGTGACCACACATCAAAAGCATGTTGTAAATGCCCGCTGTATACTCCAAGTTGAAGGGCTTTTACTGGGTCGTATTCGCCTAAAGGACAAAAAGCGTCCTGAACATTATCCGTGGCAACCATGGTGGGAATGTTTCGCTGCATTGCTTCATTAACAAGCGTTAGGCCTCGATTTCGGGGAGTTCTTCCAGCTCTCGCGTCTTGAAGTAGTAGATTTGTCCCAGGAAGAGTGACTAAAGTGATAGGATGTTTTGCTACTCGATCCAATAATGTCAATGCTACAGATTCGTCTACACTGCTTAAGGCACAGACATGCCCACAAACGATTCTGGAATGAAAACTCTGCCCATCCAAAATGTCTAACAGCGCGGGTAAACCTTTAGGTTCATCAATGAGTTCTTCATCAATATGAAGATCTAGAATCAAGTTCTCGTTGGAAGCCGCCTCAATTAAATTTTTTACCCCAATGTAAGTAAAATTACTACTATGAATGAAGCCCCCCATTTGACTGTCATCAGACAATCGAATGGTGTTAGCTATCTGCCGACTCCATGCCTTATTTTTCAACAAGCCAAGAGGAATAAGCGCCACTCTTTGAAGACGAACACGAGACTGCCATTTTTTCGCTAAATCTCTGAATACTTCCCATGCCAATGGTGTGTGTTCAGACACCCAATCCACATGAGTACGTAAAAATACAACACCATTTCGATAAGCTTGTTCTAAAGCTTGTTCAGCTCGATTAAATAAATCTTCATACGTCCAATTCTTTTGATCCGATTTCATCGCCTGAATGGCATTTAACAAGCCCGGCTGCAACTCACCTAAACGATGTACAGTAAAGGTTTTATCTAAATGTGCGTGGGCTTCAACCAAACCAGGTAAAACGAGACACCCAGACAAATTCGTTCCAGAATCATCTTGCACAGAAGGGACTACGCTATGAACCTTTCCCTCAAATATGTGAATAGTCGCCAAAGCAGGTGCCATTCCCTCCATTGGCCAGCCTGAAGGTAAAAGCCACTTTGGCAGTCTTGCATAAGTAAGGTATTGATTCTTTGTCAGTCCCATAATCAAAGCTCCAAAGTAAGACTAGAGGAGTTGCATCCAGCACAACACAAAGCGACATATTCATCTCGCTCTTCAGGCTCCAGACATTCATCACGGTGAATAGGGTTACCATCGCGCCATCTCACCAGACAGCTTCCACAGATTCCCTGTTCACAAACACTTTCTACATGGATGCCAACATTTCGCAGCGCGCTCATCATGGTCATGTTTTCTTCAACAACAACACGCTGATCGCTTTCACTCAGATACAACTCAAACTGATTACTTTTTGTTTCTCTGGTCTTTGCTGCGAACCTTTCCTCATGCCAATGTGCTCGCGCCAATACTTCACAGTTCTTTTTAGCCATGGACATCAACCCCTCAGGCCCACAACAATATATATGTGGATCATCGGGCAGCGAGGACAAAATTGTGGTGAAATCAATAGACTCACGACCATTTAAGAAGTAATGGATAGGCCAAGGAGAGTTATTCAAGATGTCAAAGAATGGCAATTTTACACTGCTGCTAGCACAGACAACCAAGGTGAATGGTTCACCTTTAGCATGCAAGCTGTACGCCATCGACAACAGAGGTGTTAAACCTATTCCACCAGCTATTAATAAATGATGAGAGGCTCTAGCTGCCAATGGGAAAAAGTTTTTTGGTGGGCTAATGCTAAGTTCAGCACCCACGAACACTGAGTTATGCATTGACTTAGAACCACCACGGCCAGTGTCTTCAATCTTGACCGCAATACAGTAATGAGTCATAGCAAAAGCTGGGTCACTGCAGAGTGAATAAGCGCGTATAAATTGTGCGGAGATATGCACTTCAATGTGTGAGCCTGCAGAAAATGAAGGCAAGCTTAAACCCTCTAAAGGCTCAAGCTTATAAAGCACAATATCCTTCGTTAAATACTCACGATAACTTACTCTAACTTTTATTCTTTCATCTAATCTCATAATAAACCAACCGGTTTGTCCAATCGGTCTAACTTTGCATTTAATATGCCAATATTCATTATTCTTAATGAATCATTGCATAAATAATCTTATAGGAAATGAAAAAAGAAGGGGTACTAAAAGCGCTTAATGGTCTTAATAATTAAAGCCCACATCCTTTTAGAATAAGGGTTGTCACTTCATCTATTAAACAATCTTGAAGATCAGATTCGTCCAAAGAAGCCGACATGACTAGCTCTGCTTGAATTCTGTAATCTGCGTAATACTGTGTTAACGCCCAAATATTCATCATCAATAAACGACCATCTAAAGATCGTATTTTTCCTTGCTGCACCCAATTATTAATTACTTCAGAATTCAGTTTAGTGTTATGTAAAGCGCTTGGCCAAAATGGCGCTAAACGTTCACCACCAGATAAAATTTCCATCGTAAATACCCTCGATAAATCAGGATACTTTAAAGCAAACTGTAATTTCACATGGATGTAATGCTTTAATATTTCCGCGGGTGTTTGACTGTCATCCTTCAATTCAGAAAGTCGTCCCCAAGACCTAAAAAGCTTGCTAAGCACCTGATTATAAAGGTCTTCTTTATCTACAATATAATAATGTAACTGAGATTTTCTAAGGCCAGCACGTTCAGCAATAGACTGAGTTGACGCACCAATAAAACCATGTCGACTAAATTCATAAATAGCCGCCTGAAGGATATTGTTTTGAATCTCCTCTCTGGTTAATTTTACTTTCTCTACGCTTTTTGTAACTTTTGCCATTTTTGCACCATACTGTTCTTGCTGATGTTTTTTTGCACATTGAGTGTGCGTTTATTTTGATTGATCCGCTAGCAAACTAATTACTTTTGTATATCGCTTCCCACGGCTCCCACGGCTCACATTTTTACAGCGCTCCAAGCTAAATAAAAAAAGCACGGTGACAACAATTTTAGGACTTTAGATGGCTGTTCATCTATAGAAGCATCACTCTTTTCATTCCCCAGCTTCATAAAAGTGCAGCCGTGCGATGACAGAACGCTTTCGATTAATCTAAGGAAAAAAATACACGGATGAATCATATTTGGCATATTGATTTAATTCGCAAGTATCTCAATGTTGAATACCCTATGGAGAGATGCAAAGCTTCAGAAGTTTTGGTTAAAACATATTGATGTAGGCTACTTGTTTTTTGCGAAATAAAAAGGCAAGTAGATGACGTATGTGTCGACTAATATGTGTCAACTAAAGAGCCTATCTCAACACTCTGGTGTATAAGCAAAAACTGTATTTCGTCCTGCCTGTTTCGCTCGATACAAACTGACATCAGAAAATTTAATGGTTTCATTGAAATCGACATCGGGTGACGTTTCGCACAAGCCAACACTCAAGGTAATAAAAATACTAATATTCCCATGCCCAAAAGGTGTTTCTTCTACGCATTCTCGAATAGATTCCAACAGCACAAGAGCTTCTTGCTCTGTCGTTTCTGGAAGCAATAGTAAAAACTCTTCGCCTCCCCAACGGGCTAATGAGTCTTGCGAACGAATACAGTCACGTAATACTCTACTTGTATGTTTAAGCACCATATCACCAACTTCATGGCCAAATTCATCATTGATAACTTTAAATTTATCAATATCCAAGATGGCAATAGTCGATACTTTATGAGTATGTTTTCTTTGCCGCTGATCTTTATTAAGTATTTTTTGGATTCCTCGACGGTTTGGTAAAAATGTCAAATAATCGAACTGAGCCTGATACTCATACTTATCCTTCATCGTCTTTAGTCGCATAAAAGAACGATAACGAGCCACTTCATACAATCCAGAAAGAGTAACAATCGTCAAAAAGACATATATCAAACGTGTTTTAAATTCATATGAGTAAGTCGTTAGCAACATCTGATCGTTCGGAAAAAAAAGCATAATCGATACAATAAAAATGAAAGCTGCATTAGCAATAATACCTTGCTTCAAACCCAAAAAAGCAAACGTGATCGAAGGAATGACGTATATCCATAAAGGTCCACTACTGTTTACCCCTCCGGCACATACCAAGTAAAAACATAAGATGTACAGGGCGACAATAGCGATAAATCGGGAACAATTATGATAATGACGGTAAGAAGACGTTTTTAATATATAAAATGTTATCAGCAATAAAATACTTACTAAAAATAGACTAACCGCCAAGCTATAAAGCAGATTTAAAAAACTAGTTATTGCGCTAAAAAAGGTAATAATGGAGATTATCAAGCTAAAAAAGCCTACCAAGTAACTATGTTGATAACCTTCGTCTATATTCAGACTTTCGTCGACATTATGTCTATAATAACGAATCAATTTTCTTAAAAGAAACTGCATGCCTTAGCCTTTTCCTTGCTTGACGGTAGTAACACAGAAAATACACCATGAATATACAACACGACATTTTATAAGTTATGGAAGGTCATCCATACAAAGTTACAACTCAAATACGTCCGATTAATATATGTGCAACATAGATACTCTCAATACACTGAAGAATCAAACATTTAGTATAAAAAACAACCTCCCTATGCTGGAAATCAAAAAAAACGTACATGTAGATAAAAAGAACTTCCTTCGGCAGGAAATAGATGACTCGCATAACCTCTTGCCGATCACTTATAGATGCATCACTATTTAGAACGTATCTAAATGCTACTTAGATCACCCACGCGCTGAAAAAGAAAGCCTCAACAATGCAAGGACAATTCGTTCGTAATGAATCTACTCAAAAAATACACAGGCTGGTTTGTACTCGGCACATTGATTTTTTATCTATTGTCAGTTGCTCATTTGACCCCTGTGTTATTACCTACCCTACTAGCGTGGGGAGCCAATATCGCCATGTGGCATACCTTAGCGCCAAGTGCGAAGCGACAAGTTACCTGGCTTATGATGATAGGAGTAGCTGCGTTACTGTTTGCAGGGTCAAAAGGCACATGGATGACTTGGCAGCAGATTTTTGCGGTTAACTTGCCAATGCTGGCGATGTTTGTGGCTGTTTCTTTTTTAGACCTGACCAGCTCAACAGATGAAAAGCGTCCTTTGCCAAAGGGGCTAAGCGCAATATTCAACACTGCGCTCGGCGTGCAAGCATTAGGCGCAGTGATTAATCTATCAGTGATTCTAGTCTTCGCAGATCGGATAAAAGGCGCAATAAAATTAACGCCTGAACAGCAGTTTATATTGACTCGTAATTTTTCCGCGGCGGCTTGGTGGTCACCTTTTTTCGTAGCAACGGGCGTTGCCATAATTTATGCGCCAGGAATGCAATGGCAAAAGACACTTATTCCAGGTCTTGCAATGGGACTAGTCGCTATCATTTTTTCCACTATAGAAGCCTTTAAACGCACTAAAGGCGACTTTAACGGCTACCCCATTCGCAAAGAAAGTCTCTTCATTCCAATGTTTTTGGCTTCTAGCGTTATATTTTTTCACTTCATTTGGCCTGATATCAGCATACTGGTACTTATTTGTCTATTAGCACCAAGCGCAACCATGCTGCTGATGCGCACGCCATCAAGAAAGAAAAGCTTATCGCATTTTGTGAACCACAAACTGGCTCAAATCGGCAGTCAGTTTGCATTATTTCTCGCTGCCGGCATCTTTTCCAATGGCATTAGCGCAATTATTCTTAGCTATCCGCAGTTTTTTAATTTAGACAGCTTTACATTTAGTCCACTACTCTTTTCATTGACTCTTGCCATCATGATTGCAGCCGGTGTTATCGGAATACATCCTGTTGTGAGCATCGCCATAGCAAGTCCTATGCTACTTCCATTAAGTCCAGATCCGACACAATTAGGCTTTTTGTTTCTAAGTGCTTGGGCTATTTCCGCAGGCAGTAGCGGATTAACGGGGCTGGGATTATTAATGACTAGCCGCTATCAAATCCCTACCAAAACCATTGTTGCTAACAGCGCCCACTACGCTATTGTTATGTGGCTGCTCTGCTCGCTGGTAAATGGTTTTTTCTTATAAAAATATCTCATATGACAAACACAAAAACATTTATTTTTGTAATGCATTTCATTCAGTTAACTCTCAACCAAGGTAAAACCACGCTAATTTGTCGCTAAAACCCATTTACTTAACCATTAAAATCACTATACTCAAGCCAAATAATTCAAAAAGACTTTACAAAATACATTGAAAAGTCTTTTTTTATGAACTTAAATGTAATCGATTACAAACATAAAACACCACTCAAATAAAAATAAATATGGGGGTTATTATTATGCAAGCCTTACAAGGTCCAGCTCTTTTTCTCGCTCAATTTGCAGGCGATGACGCACCATTTAATACGTTTGAAAACATCATTGAATGGGCAGGAAACCTTGGGGTCAAGGGGGTACAAATACCCACTTGGGATCAAAGACTGTTTGATTTGGATAGAGCTGCAACCGATCTTGAATACTGCAAATATATTCAGGACACTCTCGCCAAACACGGTATGGTGGTAACAGAGCTATCTACACACCTACAAGGACAATTAGTCGCTGTTCATCCCGCCTACGATGATATGTTCGATGGCTTTGCACCAGACCATGTCAAAGGCAATCCCGAAGCCCGCCAACAATGGGCAGTTGATCAACTATTTAAATCCGCACAAGCTTCTAAAAATCTAGGACTAACAAATCACGCCACTTTTTCTGGCGCCCTACTCTGGCCTTATCTTTATCCTTGGCCACAAAGGCCTGCGGGCTTGGTCGAAGCTGGCTTTGAAGAATTAGCCAATCGTTGGACTCCAATACTGGATGAATTTGACCGCTGCGGCGTCAATGTTTGTTATGAGATTCATCCGGGGGAAGACCTGCATGACGGCGTTACATTCGACTTATTCTTAGCGGCAACCAATCATCACCCACGAGCTAATATTCTATTTGATCCCTCTCATTTCGTTTTACAACAACTCGACTATTTGCAGTTCATCGACATTTACCATGAACGAATCAAGATGTTCCATGTAAAAGACGCTGAATTTAATTCCACTGGCAGACAAGGTGTATATGGCGGCTATCAAAGCTGGATAGACCGTGCAGGACGCTTTCGCTCTTTAGGTGATGGGCAAGTCGACTTCAAAGGCATTTTTTCGAAACTCACTCAGTATGATTTTGGCGGTTGGGCTGTAATCGAATGGGAATGCTGTATGAAACATCCAGAAGCCGGAGCCGAAGAAGGCGTCAAGTTTGTCAACGATCATTTAATCCGCGTCACTGAGCGCGCCTTTGATGACTTCGCCAGCAGTGGCATTGATAACGAAACTAATCGACGCATTCTTGGTTTGAAATAGAGGGACAACAACATGACTCACAAACGTATCCGCATCGGTATGGTGGGCGGCGGTGATGGCGCTTTCATTGGTGCCGTACATCGCATTGCAACTCGTATTGACGATGGTTTTGAATTGGTTGCTGGCGCTTTATCTTCTGACTCTGATAGAGCTCTCGCTTCGGCACTTCGGCTTGGTATTGATCAAGAACGCTCCTACTCATCATTCTCTGTTATGGCAGAAAAAGAGAAACAGCGCAAAGATGGTATTCAGGCGGTGATTATCGTCACACCAAATCACATGCACTACCCTGTGGCAAAAGCATTTCTAGAACAAGGCATTCACGTCATTTGTGATAAGCCCGTAACGAAAGATCTAAACGAGGCCTTAGAATTAAAAGCCCTAGTGGAAAAATCCGGTGCATTTTTTGCCCTTACTCATAACTACACAGGCTACCCTCTCGTTAGGCACGCCAAGCATTTGGTTGATACTGGCGTACTAGGGAAATTGCGCGTTATTCAAGTGGAATACGCTCAAGATTGGCTAACAGATCAAGCTGAAAACACAGATAACAAACAGGCAAAATGGCGCACAGATCCAGAAAAATCTGGTCTGGCTGGTTGCTTAGGAGACATTGGAACCCACGCTTTCAATCTAGCTTGTTTTATTTCCGGGCAAAAAGTTCAACAGGTATCTGCTGACTTAACGACTTTTGTTAATGGCCGCCGCTTGGATGACAACGTTCATACCATGCTGCGCTTTGATGGTGGAGCAAAAGGCATGTTGTGGTCTAGCCAAGTTGCTCCTGGCAATGAAAATGGTTTGAAAATTCGCCTTTATGGAGAAAAAGCAGGCATCGAATGGGCTCAAGAATCCCCTAACGAATTATGGCTTTCATTGTTTGGTGAGCCTACTCAAAAAATCACTCGATCCGGACACGGTGCTGGTGAAGAAGCCAACCGACTTTCCCGAATTCCAGCAGGTCATCCTGAAGGTTACTTAGAAGGTTTTGCCAATCTATACGTCGACATTGCTGCTGCGATTCATTCCATTGAAGCGGGTGCTGATGTGCGTTCAGTTCAGGGTTTTATTCCTAGTATTGATGATGGTGTTGACGGAATGAAGTTCATAACAGCTGTGTTGGCATCATCTGCTAATAACAGCACATGGCACTCTCTAGAAGACAACACGCTCTCAAAGCCAATGACCAGTAACTAGGAGTCAAAGCAAATGAATGACCCCATTATGCAAATTCGCGGCATTGTTAAGGAATTCTCTGGTGTGCGTGTTTTACACAAAATCACGCTGGATATTTTTGCTGGTGAAGTGCTCGGTGTGCTGGGAGAAAATGGCGCTGGGAAATCGACCCTTCTCAAAATTATTAGCGGCATTTATACCAAAACATCGGGCAGTATTAAGATCGATGGTTCCGAGGTATCAATCCAGTCTACCGCGGATGCAAAACGTCTAGGCATTGCCATGATACCGCAAGAATTTAACCTAATTAGTAGCCTAAATGTGTTTGAAAACATCTTTCTTGGCAACGAAATCAAAAAGGGCTTTTTGCTCAATAAATCGGTAATGCGTGACAGAGCCAGTGAGCTTCTCAAAGAATTAGAAACCGACTTGAGCCCAGATGCATTAATAGAACATCTTAGTGTGGCACAAAAGCAAATGGTAGAAATTGCCAAGGCGCTCGTTAATGAATCACGTATCCTAATTATGGATGAGCCCACGACAGTGTTAACTGATCACGAAGTGGATATCTTTTTCAGCTTGGTGGAAAAACTAAAACAACGTGGTGTCACCATTATATTCATCTCTCACAAACTAAAAGAAGTGAAGCTACTTTGTGATCGTTTGGCCATTTTACGTGACGGCCACCTCGTTAGTGTGGATGACGTTGCAGAAATAGATGAAGAAGACATGGCTCGTAAAATGGTGGGCCGTGAATTAAACCAAATCTATCCTCAGCGTACAGAACATACTGATGAAGTCGTACTTAAAGTAAGTAACCTATCAATCAAAGGGGTGTTACAAGACATCAATTTTGACCTAAAAAAAGGCGAGGTACTTGGCTTTGCTGGCCTAATCGGCGCGGGTCGAACAGAGACTGCCGAAGCGGTAATGGGACTGCGTAAAAAAGACAGCGGTGAAATTGAAATAAATGGCAAAAAGGCAGTAATCAATTCAATCGCAGATGCGGTGTCTTACAACCTAGCCTACCTATCAGAAGATCGCCAAGGTAAAGGCTTGATCATGAATTTTGATATACCAAAGAACATCACCCTCATTTCGCTTTCCTCTTATGTTAGAGGGCTTATTCAGCATAAGAAAGAGAATCAAGTTGCGAGAGAATACGTTAAACGCTTCGACATAAAGGCAGCGTCCTTACATTCAAACTTGGCCAACTTAAGTGGTGGAAACCAGCAAAAAGTATACTTATCAAAATGGATGGACACTCACCCGAACATCCTCATTTTGGATGAACCAACTCGCGGCATCGACGTGAATACCAAAAAAGAGATCTACCACTTTATACGCTCACTGACTGAACAAGGTGTGTCCATCATTGTGATTTCGTCAGAACTGGAAGAAGTCATGGGCTTATCACATCGCGTCATGGTAATGAGATCCGGTCAGATCATGGGAGAGCTCACCGGAGATGCCATCAATGAAAAAGAGATCATGTATTACGCGGCAGGTTTAAAAACCATGGCTCAAGCCTAAGTTGAAAATCTGTTAATAACTAAAAATAACTTTATAAACGACGCCGTGCTTCTCATAAGCACAGGTGCAAAAAACAATAAGAATACACGAGGATTCACTATGGCCATGTTCGAATTATCGCCCATGATCACACGCCTAAAACGACTAGATATAGCAACTTACGCGCCCTTTATCGCATTGCTTTTATTAGTTCTGTTTTCGTCCATTGCCAGCGAGCATTTTTTAATGCCGCGCAATATTACCAACGTATTAAGACAGGTTTCCTATACCGGCATTATTGCCTTGGGTATGACATTCGTCATCATCGCCGGCGGAATCGATTTATCCGTTGGCTCAATGGTGGCTTTGGTTGGCGTACTGTCCATCATGATCATTAATGGTGCTGGCGATGGTTGGTGGGCGGTTGCAATGGCAGTTTCCTCAGCCATCGCTCTAGGTGGTGTATTTGGTGCGATAAATGGGCTAGTCATTACACGTGGTAAAGTAGCTTCGTTTATTGCCACTCTCGCCACCATGTCCATTTTTCGCTCTATGACACTATATATCAGTGATGCGGGGGAAATGGTCTCTCAAAATCAACATTTCGCGGATATTGGTGGCGGTTACTTATGGGCCATTCCCTACCCTGTTTGGGTCTTTCTACTATTGGCTGTTGCCTATCATATCTTATTAAAACACAGCGCATTTGGACGTCATGTCTGCGCTGTAGGCTCAAACGCAAAAGTAGCCTCTTATTCTGCTATTAAAGTGCGCTGGGTATATTTTCTAACTTTTTTAATTGCTGGGGTATCAGTTGGTATATCTGCTGTTTTATTAGCATCGCGCTTAAATTCCGTCAGCCCGGGCGATGCAGGGTTGTTTTATGAACTAGACGCGATTGCAGCGGTTGTTATTGGCGGCACGGCTCTATCTGGCGGTAAAGGCACCATTTGGGGCACCGTCATCGGTGCAATCATTTTAGGGATTATCAATAACATGCTGAATTTAATGGGCATCTCGCCTTATCTACAAGGCATGGTTAAAGGTCTCGTTATTTTGACTGCGGTTTTAGTGCAATTTAAGGGCGACCGTTAAAGGCTTGGTTTTTCTTACTATGCAAACCATAAGAAGAAAAACAAGAATCCGAGCAAAACAGACGTTTTGTTCACTATTTAATCAATGTAAAACGGAGAGTATCCATGAAGTATAAAAATAAAATCATGAGACTAATCGCAGTGTTTACTATGCTGTTTGCCTTTGTTGGCACAAGCTACGCTGCAAAATACAAAATTGGTATAAGTGTGCCATCTGCAGACCACGGTTGGACTGCAGGGCTACTTTGGTGGGCAAATAAAGCATCGGCAGATTTAAAAGCAAAAGAAAAAGACATCGAATTTTTCGTTGTTGCGTCAAGCTCGGGTTCAAAACAAGTGGGCGATGTAGAAGACTTAATGATCAAAGGCATTGATGCTTTGGTTATCCTTCCTCATAACCCAGCCACCTTACAAAAAGTCATTGAAGAAGCCTACGACGAAGGTATTTACACCGTTGTGGTAGACCGAGAACTCGCCCACCCTGCTCAAAATGTCTTCATTGCTGGAGATAACGCCGGTCTAGGTCGTGTAGGTGCACAATGGCTAGCTAAAGAAATGTCTGGCAAGGGCAATGTAGTAGTGATTGAAGGGCTACAAATTCCTATCAACAAGCAACGTGTTGATGCTTTTAACGACGTTATTGCTGGATACCCAAATATCAAGATCCTTGATTCTCAACCAGGTGATTGGTCTACACAAAAAGCGCTATCAGTGATGGAAAACTTCTTGCAGAAGCATCCTAAAATTGATGCGGTATGGTGCCAAGATGACGACATGTTGAAAGGTGTTTTAAAAGCCATTGAAGAATCAGGCCGCACAGACATCAAAACTGTATTGGGTGGCGCTGGCTCTAAAGACATCATCGAGATGATTCAATCAGGAAATAAAATGGTACGTGCAACCGTCACTTATAGCCCATCTATGATTGCGTCCGGCATTGCTCTTGCTGTTCATGGCGTCAAACACGAAAAACTTGGTTATTTATACCACGAACCGTCTCGCGTCATTTTAGGCGCAGACTTGGTAACGAAAGAAAACGCTGCAGATTATTACTTTAAAGACGCTGCTTACTAAGCGGTTTATTAATACTAAGTCATTAGGGCTTTTGCGCTAATGACTTAGTCCTTGCAACACTATTTTCCTGAGGAATAGCCGCTGCGCATAGGCAGAGAGTTTGGTAAGATGTGCAATCATAAAAACTCACCGTTAAAAGGCTATGCATTTGGGCGCGACTATTCTTTATTTCTTCTTGCTTTTGGACTCTTATGGCCACAGTTAAAGATGTAGCAAAGCTAGCTGGAGTATCCACTGCGACAGTATCTAGAGCATTAGCCAATCCAGAAATGGTATCTCCTACCACTCGCCAAAAAGTAGAAAAAGCCGCCTCAGAAGTAGGCTATTCTCCAAACGGACTTGCCCGAAGCTTACGTAAAAGCGAGTCGAAAACTATTGTTGTTGTTCTTCCTAACATAGACAGCACCTTCTTTTCAGACGTTGTTCATGGCATCGAAGCACTCGCTCATAAGCATGGTTACAAACTATTAATTGGTGATGCAGGTAATGAGTCTTCACGATTACGTAGTTATTTTGAGCTATTCGAGAGTAAGCAGGTAGATGGCGTATTATCTCTTTCTTCTAACGTACCTGAATCTATGATTATTAACAGTGCTGGCGAAGTAAAACTCCCCATTGTTATCGCTGGTGAATACTTTTCTGACATTCCTGTACCAACAGTTCACATAGACAATCACTACAGCGCCAAAAAAGGCGTTGAATATTTAATTATGATGGGGCACTACAAAATAGCCTGCATTACAGGAAAAAGAAGTACCCCTGTCTACAATGCTCGTGTAAATGGTCACACAGAAACCATGAAAAAATGGAAAATCCCTGTGACGGATGAATACATAATGGAAGGTGATCTTTCATTCATCGCCGGTTACAACCTTGGCAAACAACTCTTATCGCTACCAAACAAACCATCAGCGATTGTTTGCCACAGTGACGAAGCAGCAATTGGCGTGCTCAAAATAGCCAGAGAAATGAACATTCCAGTACCCAGCGAACTATCTGTTATTGGCTTTGATAACTTAGCAATGAGCGAGTATTGCGTGCCTGAATTAACAACGATTCATCAGCCACGACAATTGATCGGTGAAACTTCGATGAAGTTATTACTCGACATATTATCAGGCAAAAAACCAAACCCAGAAATGACCTTACCCACACAGCTCATCGTCCGCGAAAGCTCATGCCCACCGCCAATAGATCAACGACTACAAATAGATTTATAAACAAATCAATTCCTAGACACCTCTGCACAAAATCATGAGCAAAAATATAAGAAAAAATAAATTAGAGAACAAAGCTTACGATTAAAAATCGAATTTTTTCAATCAAAAAAATGAGTCTAAAAAGACATAAAAATAACTGAATGCATAAGCGAGATAGGAAAAGAACTATTTTTAAAATAGTTGCGGAGGCACTTGGTTGAACTTAAAAGTGAACCTACGATTTAGGGTAATTGATCTTTAAACTTTATTGAAATGGTTGCGGGAGCCGCTGTTTAATTTAGAAAAAAGAACCAACGACCTTCGAACGGCTGTGCCGAATGGGAAAAAGCTGAGCCCGACGAGCTACCAGACGGCTCCATCCCGCGACAAGTTAAACTATAGACATAGCTTACTTTTTAATGACTTACTTGAAAAATGGTTGCGGGAGCCACTTTTCTTGATTAAAAAGCGAACCAACGACCTTTTTTAATATGGTTGCGGGAGCCGCTGTTTAATTTAGAAAAAAGAACCAACGACCTTCGAACGGCCGTGCCGAGTGGGTAAAAAGCTGAGCCCGACGAGCTACCAGACTGCTCCATCCCGCGACAAGTTAAACTATAGACATAGCTTACTTTTTAATGACTTACTTGAAATATGGTTGCGGGAGCCGCTGTTTAATTTAGAAAAAAGAACCAACGACCTTCGAACGGCTGTGCCGAATGGGAAAAAGCTGAGCCCGACGAGCTACCAGACTGCTCCATCCCGCGACAAGTTAAACTATAGACATAGCTTACTTTTTAATGACTTACTTGAAATATGGTTGCGGGAGCCACTTTTCTTGATTAAAAAATGAACCAACGACCTTCGAACGGCTGTGCCGAGTGGGTAAAAAGCTGAGCCCGACGAGCTACCAGACTGCTCCATCCCGCGACAAGTTAAACTATAGACATAGCTTACTTTTTAATGACTTACTTGAAAAATGGTTGCGGGAGCCACTTTTCTTAATTTAAAAGCGAACCAACGACCTTTTTTAATATGGTTGCGGGAGCCGCTGTTTAATTTAGAAAAAAGAACCAACGACCTTCAAACGGCTGTGCCGAATGGGTAAAAAGCTGAGCCCGACGAGCTACCAGACTGCTCCATCCCGCGACAAGTTAAACTATAGACATAGCTTACTTTTTAATGACTTACTTGAAATATGGTTACGGGAGCCGGATTCGAACCAACGACCTTCGGGTTATGAGCCCGACGAGCTACCAGACTGCTCCATCCCGCGACAAGTTAAACTATAGACATAGCTTACTTTTTAATGACTTACTTGACATATGGTTGCGGGAGCCGGATTCGAACCAACGACCTTCGGGTTATGAGCCCGACGAGCTACCAGACTGCTCCATCCCGCGACAAGTTAAACTATAGACATAGCTTACTTTTTAATGACTTACTTGAAATATGGTTGCGGGAGCCGGATTCGAACCAACGACCTTCGGGTTATGAGCCCGACGAGCTACCAGACTGCTCCATCCCGCGACAAATTAATTCTTTCAAGAATCACTAACAATTTCGTTTGATTAGTTTTTGCTGGAACCCTTTTCTTAATTAAAAAGTGAACCAACCACCATTTTTAAAATGGTTGCGGGAGCCGGATTCGAACCAACGACCTTCGGGTTATGAGCCCGACGAGCTACCAGACTGCTCCATCCCGCGACTAATTATCGTTAACAACAACCATTCATCAATGCTTGTTGGCTAAGCCAATTCGCTCAACCCTTGCTAACGAGGTGCGTATTATAGGTAGATTAATCCAAGAGTCAAGCACTGCAAGAGAACTAGATAGGATTAGTTGAAAATAAATCTTTCTCCCTCATTATTTAACTCTATAAAACAGACTTAGCCTCTTATTAGATATAGAGAAGCTTAAATACTTGTATCCTCCGCTACCGCAAGGTAAAAGGTAGCCATCCGATATTTTCGACCAACAGGTTAGGAGACACACATGCCCAGCAATATTGAAGCAATTCTTAAAAAGTCAGCAATCCCAGCTGAAGCCGATGCTCTTCCAGGTAGAAGCACACCTTTAAAAATCTCTGGTATACACGCAGTTAACAATGAACCGTTTGTCCGCTCTGAAAAATCGAATGAATCCGAGATCATTCTTGGGATGGGATGTTTCTGGGGTGCCGAACGCAAGCTATGGAATACTCCCGGTGTTATCGTCACGTCTGTTGGCTATGCAGGTGGCTTTACACCCAACCCAACCTATGAAGAAGTTTGCTCTGGGCAAACAGGACATAGCGAAGTCGTACAGGTTGTGTTTGATACCTCTATTATCTCGTTAGAGGGCGTACTTAAGGTTTTCTGGGAAAACCATGATCCAACCCAAGGCATGCGCCAAGGCAACGACATAGGCAGCCAATATCGCTCTGTTATCTATGCAACCAATGATAAAGATATGGCAATCGTGGAAGCCAGCAAAGCAGCATTTCAAAAAGAGCTAATCAGCGCAGGTCATGGCATGATCACCACAGAAATTGAACCACTCGATACCTACTATTTTGCCGAGGAGTATCACCAGCAGTACCTTCACAAAAACCCGAACGGATATTGTGGACTCGCAGGCACAGGCGTCAGCTGCCCTATTGGCTTAGCCGTGTAGTTTTTAAATAATTGGAATAATCGCTTTTAAAGCTGAACAAGCGACAGAAACGAAAAGGCCGAATCGCAAAGCGATTCGGCCTTTTTAGTGGTCTATATCAGAGCAAGATTAGCCATCAATATTGATGTTGTACTCTTGGTCGTTGTAGATGACTTTAATAGAGTCAGCTGTCGTTACACCATTAATTCCATTTGAGTCAAAATTGGAATCAGGACCAAAATTGGCAACTTTTTCGCCGTCAACTTCTACAAGACCATCTGTTACTTTAACATTATCGTTCAAGAACTTAGTAACCGCATCAACATCTGCATCTTTACCTGGGCTTCCGTCTAATCCTGTCAGCAAGTCGGTCAAGTCCAGCGCATCTTCAGCTGCATTAAAGTCAGTAATGATATCTATATTTAAAACATCCGTTGTGTCATTCAATATAAAGATATCTTTACCATCCCCACCAGTCAGAGTGTCTGACACTTGGTCATCACCACCAAACAATACATCATCGCCAGCTCCGCCAAGTAACGTATCTTCTCCAATACCACCGACTAAGAAGTCATCACCGCCAGTGCCAACTGTATCATCTTTATCAGAAGAGCCGACGATGCCACTGTTGTCACCGTCTGTCGTCAACGTAGCAGTCAAATCGAACTCTGCAATATCTGCATCGCTCTCACTAACAACCGTCAAGTTGTCAACAGTGGTTGCACCTGACTGAATAGCAACTGTGTAGCTACCATCTAAGTTAGGAGTTAGATCCATACCGTCGTGTTGCAATTTAGCACCCTCTGGAACACCGAAGATGGTAGCGCTAGTAACGTTTTCTCCATCTGCCAAGTTGGCAATATCAACCGAAACCGAGTAAGCGTGTGTAGAGACAAACGCACTGCCATCGCCTATTACCGTTCCATCTTTGAACTTGATATTTTCAAAGTTAGCAACATCATATTTGATATTGTCTTTGTTGTTGTTCCAATCTTGAAGTGTATAGCTCTGTAACCAAATAGAATCATTTCCAGATCCGCCAGTAATATAACCAAACACGCTACCACCAACTACAGCAATATCATCCCACAAACCGAGATCGATAGATCCATAGACGTTTCCGCCAACGATGACTGTATCGTTCCCACTCCCCGCATCGATATGTCCGCTCATATTTTGACCGACAGCAAGAAAATCATTACCGCTATCTAGAAAAACAGTACTGTTCTTTTGGCCTGATAAAGTATTAGCAGACGTGATACTACCCTCGATAAGTACGGTGTCGTCACCTGCTCCAGTTGAAATATGACCTTCCGTATAGTAGGTCCAACCATAACTAGACGAGAGGTGACCTATATCCCCCCCAACAGTAATGATGTCATTCCCATCATTAGTTTGAAGAGAAGCATAAACATCATTTTGCACAAATACTTGATCGCTATTTGAACCAAAATTGATCCAATCATTATACTTGCTCAAGTTATAAGTTGGGTTTAATTGCAACGAAGCTGAAATATCTGTCACAAACCCTGCAGACGTGTCATACGTATCTTTTGAAATATCCGTTACAGTTACACTTACGGTCGCTTGATCAGCCATGACGCCACTCACCTGAAGTGAGGCAGTTGCGCTATCATAGTTACCATGACCATCGCTAACAGTGTAGCCAAACGATGCTTGACCGCTGTAACCAATAGCTGGGGTGAAGACAATATCACCATCCGCATTGATGTACGCATAACCGTTTTCTACATTGTCAATTGACGTAATCTGTAAAGTGTCATTATCGACATCCGTATCGTTCGCCAATAATACGCTAGGTTCAATGATGACAGATTGACCATTTTCACTACTTAAAATTTCCGTCGTACCATTTCGAAGAATCGAACTATCAAGTGTAAAATAATCTCCATTACCCATACGCAACTCAGGCTGGAACACAAAAGCACCACCTTGGTCCCACCAGATCATATCAATAGCATGATAGCCAGATTTAATAACGGTGAAAGATTGATGAGTCGTCGTATTTTCTGATTGAATACCATCAACCGTCGCTACTGCTTTACCATCAATTGTTATCTGGTAGCCATCATCTGCAGTTACTTTAAAGTTATATGTACCAGCCTCTAAGTAAACATATCCTTGAAGATGAATACCACCATCCGTATTGTCGCCAGGGTCCGTACTCAACGTACTGGCATCAGCACCTAAGAAAGTCTGTAAGTTAGTCCCTCTGGCAACATCGCCGTCGCCTTTTTGATAGTCGATATTTGAAGCCTCAAAAGTCGCATCTGGCTGTTTACTGCCAACAAGCGCTCTAAAGTCACTAATATTATTAATCTGTGAATTGGTACCGTAGTATTCCCCATTCAATCCAGAGAACGTAGATATCACATCATCCTTGGCAACCGGAGCCGTGTTCTCTGCATTAACAGTAATCGTTAGCTCGTTGTTAACAACATCACCATCCGCGTCGCGAACTTGGTAAGTAAAGGTAGTTACTTCTGCTTGACCAGACTCAATACCCAAAGCAAACGAGTTGTTCGGAGTAAACTCATAAGACCCATCAGCATTGATTACCAAAGTACCATCTTCATTAGATAATGTTGTCGCAACGACAACACCACCATCCGCACCCACATCAGAATTCAGGGTTACATTACCCAAAATGGCTGCATAACCTTCAGACAACACTTCAACTTTAGCCGCAACAGCAGTAACACTCGTTTTATTCTCCTCCGTGGACAAATTCGTACTAATGTTGCCTAATTTATCAACGAAACCAGCAAGAGATACAGTGTATGTCGTTCCATCAACCATTACATTTACAGATGACAAATTAGTCAAACGAACCACATCTGCACTGGAAGCATCGGAGTTTGGTGTCGCGTCATGCTCTAAATCAGCAGTTAATGTCACGATCTTGTCTTGCCCAGCGATGTTAACAACTAATTTATAAGTCAACGTAGTAGTCTCTAATGACTTATAATTTGAGCTCACCGGCGAATTAACGTGAGTGAATGTACCCACAGAAAATACATCAGAAATAGCAAGATCTGGTTTTGAATCAGAGTCCGCTAATGTTAATGAAGTTTTATTCGATTCGCCTTTGTTATCGGTCCAAGTAAGTTGATCAATTAAAGCGTCATCGTCCAGTTGATTTGCATTGGTGCTGTTCACTCCTTCAGAAAAAACGCTACTAGCAAAACCTCCTGCAATACTAACTACAGAGAAACTAGTTACCGCAGTAGACCTGAGCTCAATCGTATCTGAAGTCGCCACAGACAGAGGCGAATCATCTTCAATAACAACCGACACGTTTTCTGTTGTCGTGACAGTGCCATCGTTCACTGCAATACCAAAGTTGATACTAGCTGTATCCTCCGACGTTGCATCAGCATGATCAACAGGACCACTCAGAGTAACTACATAACCATGTTGGCCATCTGTGTCAGTAAGAGCTACACGAATAATCTCAGTATCACCCGCTTTAGCGACCAAATCACCGCTACTATCCGTTGTCCAAACCAGTGTTACACCACCAGATTTTATAACTTCAGTAGGAGCAACAAGTGACACAGTTAATGTATCGTCACTATCAACATCACTTACAGTAAAGGTACCAGTAGCAGTCACATTATTAGTGGTATCAGAATCACCAACAGTGTCTGGATTACCATCAGCTAAACCTTCTTCGGAAATAACAGCAGAATCAGAACCATCTACAAACGTTAGCTCAGGAGCGGAGTTAACTCGCTCTGTTCCAAGACTAACCACTGTAGTAGCACTGTCTCCATCGTTGTCGACCGCCTTAACAGTAAATTGAATATCCTGAGTCATCTCCTGATACTGTAGGACATCCCATGTACCAGTTTCCCCACTCATTTTAATTTCGAAAACAGGTTTATTATCTTCATCTACAGCCTTAAGCGTATGGCCATCATCACTAAGCGTAACGGTATAACCTAAATCATCGACCAAACCAGTTAGTTTGAAATCACCAATACCATCAGCTGAGCTAGCGTCTACTTGTCCAGTCGCACTTGCGATAGGTTGAGCTGAATCAGCCCCAATAAAAGAAATAGACTGGACAGCAAAATCGCTATTAGAAGCACTTGATGAGCCAGTACCATTATCCACAGCGACAAAATGCACCTCATCAAAACCTCCCGGTACAGAGATCAATTTCGTCGTAACTGAACCTGCTCCACCGCCAGAATTAGCAACGAAATTCTCAGTTTTACCTATGACAACGCCGTCTCTATAGAATACGGCTTGAGCCAACTCATTTTCAGTATCACCATTAGTGCCACTAACATATAGAGAACTTAATTGAGCATTCATTCCAAATGCTAGATGTCCAGGCTCAAGTTTAAAGACAAGCTCTTCAGATAAGTTACCACGGGATGAAATTTCACCTGGTAACTCATCAAGTCCAGAATTGGCACTATGACTACTAACAGAAAGCCCTCGACCAGTTTGGTATAACTCAGCGGACACCAATGCCGAACCATCTACATTAAAACCAAGTGCTTCTACTGTGAAACCTTGCTCCTTATACTGAGAACCAGAAATAACATTATTACTATCGTAATCTCTTGAAGACCCCCAATAACCTTTTGCAAAATCAAAATCTCCCAACACCACCTTAGTAATATCGGATGTTGACACTTGGTAGCCACCATCTGGCACAGCATTTTGTAAAATACTTACGCCATCATCTGCAAATTTGAGATGTGCACCAAGATCTATTTCTGTCGTAGCAACATCAGCGTCCGACGTATTGCTATCTGCATCCGTCGCCGTTACCTGCAGCTTAACGCCCAAACCTTCTAACGTAATTTCTTCATTATCTTGAGTGCCATCAGGATGAGACACCGCCTCGTATTGGGTCATAGAGACCTTGCCATCAGCATCAAGGGTAACTTCGAATACTTTAACTCCACTTTCTGTCAAGCCAACTAATTTACCGTCAATCAATGACAAACTAATTGCCTCACCCGAACTAGATGCCGTCAGCCCAGTGTTAGTAGAAGAATCATCAAGTTTGATTTCGTAAGCCACATCACCACGACCATCGGTGCCATAATCGACATCAAAGGCCGATGAGAAATCAACCACAGTAGAAACAGACTCATCAGCAGTACGAAGGTCAGAATCATCCGTCAATACATCCAAGCTAGCGAGAGTACCAGCGTCAACAGTAATAGCTGGAACAGTATCCGTATCAACAAAATTAGCTGTAGCAGATCCAATAGCACTATCACCACCAACACCTTCTGTTGACGTAGCTTTTGCTGTAATAGTGAAAGCATCAGAATTTTGCGGCACAGTCATTTTCAACTGAATATCTGTTAGATCTTTACCATCAGGATTGCTAATGACCCACTCACTACCATTATGACTGAGCTCAACACCTTCAGGCGCTCCAACAAGCTCGACATCAATGCCATCAGGAATACCTGTTAGCGTAACCCCAGAAAGTGTTTCACTACCATCGGTATCAGTAAGTTCAGCAGATACATCAATCAAAAACTCTTGGCTAGTAGCTATTGTTTCAATTGTTGTATCATCTTGATTTGGCCCATCGAGCGTTCCATTCCCGTGGATAATCCCCTCAATGCGGTTACCACCACTGATAAGTGATTGGGTTCCTTTTGTAATACTTATACTCTCGAGTGTATTAACGTTTGTGGTGCTGCCATTATTAGACCCGTAACTAACGTTTATATCTGAACTATCACCTGATAAGAAAATGTAATCCTTCATTGCATCACTACTTTGAGGTACTGATGTTCCATTTACAGCATGTAATGACGTCCAATTACCATCTTGTAAATAGCCACTACCAGAATGGACAATAAATACATCAGCGTACTCTCGATCGCCATTAACATCACTAGGGCCGTAGTAATTTACTATGCCATGGTTTTCAGAGTCAGGGGTTGCAATTTCCGGTACTGGATCACCTTTAGTCAACCACACACGAACGCCATCACCAACTTTGACAATTTGACCATTCTGAACATCAAAACCACCAGGCTGACCACTACCACCGTTAACTTGAGTAATGTCACCAGCATTAGATTCATCATTCGATTCTAAAGCAGTAATTTTAAGCTCAATCTTAGGTGCATCAGCTACTGGAGAGATATTAATATTCAAATCAGCACTTTCGCCTGTAGACGTTGTATATATAACAGTTGGAACGTCACCAGACCAATTTGTAGCAGGAGCAAAATCGTAAGAGCCATCAGCACGAAGCGTTAACGAACCGACCTCTTTTGCATCATCACCAGTACCGTCTTTAATAACAACAGCTACAGGCGTTGTTGCATCAACATCATAACTCACGCCGTTAACAGTAAAAGAAGCGACAGTTAACCCGCCATCCAGGTCTGAATCATTAGATAAAACGCCATTGTCAGCATTCACTGATAATACATTGTCCTCTATTCCATTAGCTGTATCAGCTTCGGTGTACGTAAAATTATCTACAACCGCGCTATCTCTACCCTCATCAGACACATTACCAGCATTGTCAATTTGCGTTGCGATCACATCAATACTCGCTCCCTCTGCTACAGTTTCCGACCATGTAATCGTGTTATTACTATAACTGTAAGTACGAGTGTCGTTCTCGTCTGAGCTGATAACTTTATAAGAGCCAACATCGTTTGCCATTAGAGATAAAGACACAACACTAACGACACCGTTATTCGTGATACTTAATGCCACCGAGCTATTTGCACCTACTTCCAGCTCTTTGCCATCCACAGTAACACTTACTTGGACTCCATCATTGCCTAACTCAGCTTTGCTAATCAATCCATCATCGTTCGCATCATCTACAATACTAATAATAGGTGCAGAAGTTGCTGTAGTGTCTACAACAGCACTATCTGTAGACGCTTCAGACTCATTGCCAAACTTATCAATCAAGGTTGCTGTTACAGCAATCGTATTCCCTTCACCTGGATTGTCGAACGAGCAAGTTACAAAGCCATTAGCAATTGCAGTCGCATCCAATTTAATATTATGGGACTCATTACCATCAGTTACTACAATAGTCTGATGTGTATTAACACCCTCTGGTAAAGCAATTTTTACTGCAATAGTCTCTGAACCATTAAGCTCATCTTTATTAATGAAACCATCATCCGGATCACTATCAGTGGTAATCGTCACAATTGGAGTTGGAAGATCATTATCAATAATAGTTGTGGTAGCTTCACTTTCATCAGAAGAAACTCCCGATACTCCCTCTACTTTTATCGAAAATTTTTCATTACCTTCAACAATACTGTCATCAATAGTCGGAACATTTAAAGTAACTTTTGTCACCCCGGCTGGGATATCAATAATGCCATCAGAGCTAATAGATAAAATATGAGTCACATTATTATCATCAACATAACTTGCTGTCATAACATCAATATCTGCAGCACTAGCAGTATCAAAAACAGTGGAAACTTTAATCTGCACATCCTCTGCAGAAGCTTGACTTAAAGAGACAGTGAAAACAGCATCATCTCCCTCTATAGCAAATCCACTATCATCAATAGAAGCATAAACAGTTGAATTATCTTGATAGCGACCATCAGTAGTGTCTGATGTAGCATTGAAATTATTACCTGCCGCATCGGAACCAGAAACACTTGCTTGGATATTATTACTACCCACTAAGTCTTTACCATCTACAATAATGCTATAGACTAATTCTCCTGTACTTGATTCCGTAACTGTGCCCGTTCCAATAACACTTATCCCATTCACCTTCAGCGTTACTTGATCTCCGATCGCAGCATCACCACCAACAGTACCAGTAATAGTAACAAGGCCACCGGCTTCAACAGCCGTAAGCACATCATCACCAGCAATAGTATCGATACTTATAGTCGCGCTTGCACTAATATCTAAAGTCACATCAAGTGAGTCAGATATTGCAGTATTGCCTGCTTTATCGGTAACTTTGACAGTTAGATCATTACTACCTTCTACCAATTGACCTGCTGTAGCCGTAAATGTCCATACACCACCAACCAAAATGGCATCACCTAATAACGTTGCGCCTTTAAAGACCTGAACAGATGTTGCATCACTATCGATATTACCTAAAGTGAAAGTCGGTGTAGTGTTATTAGTTAGATTATCTGAATCACTATCACCACTATCACTTTCAGCAACAAGATCTATCGTCGGCGTGCCGATGGTCGTATCGATCGTCATCGCCTGCGTATCGCTCGCGCTATTACCCGCTGTATCCGTGATCGTCGCCGTGATGCTGTAACCACCTTCATCCAACGCATTCGTTGGCGTGAACGTCCACGTGCCGTTCGCCGCATCGGTGCTCAACGTACCCGCAACGGCATTACCCGCCGCGTTGGTCACTGTCACCGTCACATCGCCATCGACCGCGTCGTATTTGCCGCTGATCACTGGCGTCGTGTCTTTACTGATGAAGTCGCTGTCGGATGAGCCTGTGTCGTCCGTCATCGCATCGATGGACACGGTCACACCGTCGCCATCGCTGTCGATGGTCGTATCGATCGTCATCGCCTGCGTATCGCTCGCGCTATTACCCGCTGTATCCGTGATCGTCGCCGTGATGCTGTAACCACCTTCATCCAACGCATTCGTTGGCGTGAACGTCCACGTGCCGTTCGCCGCATCGGTGCTCAACGTACCCGCAACGGCATTACCCGCCGCGTTGGTCACTGTCACCGTCACATCGCCATCGACCGCGTCGTATTTGCCGCTGATCACTGGCGTCGTGTCTTTACTGATGAAGTCGCTGTCGGATGAGCCTGTGTCGTCCGTCATCGCATCGATGGACACGGTCACACCGTCGCCATCGCTGTCGATGGTCGTATCGATCGTCATCGCCTGCGTATCGCTCGCGCTATTACCCGCTGTATCCGTGATCGTCGCCGTGATGCTGTAACCACCTTCATCCAACGCATTCGTTGGCGTGAACGTCCACGTGCCGTTCGCCGCATCGGTGCTCAACGTACCCGCAACGGCATTACCCGCCGCGTTGGTCACTGTCACCGTCACATCGCCATCGACCGCGTCGTATTTGCCGCTGATCACTGGCGTCGTGTCTTTACTGATGAAGTCGCTGTCGGATGAGCCTGTGTCGTCCGTCATCGCATCGATGGACACGGTCACACCGTGCCCCTTCTACACATCTGACGCTGCCGACGATATTCAGCGGGTAGTTGCCGGCGGTCTCAGCCGCAGTATACGAGAAAGTCGCCGTGATGCTGTAACCACCCTCATCCAACGCCTCCGTTGGCGTTAACGTCCAC